>JAFVGK010000172.1 GCA_017475035.1 Blautia sp. | reverse complement strand
TCCATGGCTTGTAGTTACCAAGGTCACCCCTTCCTCTCCCGTTTCTCAGGAAACGAAGGTATGTCCTGTATGACCACTTTGCGTTTCTCTTACCCATAGCTATAGCTTCTCCTGATAATTCTGCTAACAGTTGTATCACTTGTAATAATACCGATAATAGTTGGATGTTTCAAGAGAGGGAGGCTATATTTACGATAAAAGTTGCATTTTTTACCATTTGCACAAAAAATACCTTTAACACTTGTGATAATTGACGTATTTCCGATAACTATTATACGTACTCACATGTCGCCGCCCATGACAGGATAATAGCTGGAAAACCCGAGCAAAGAAACCTTCTGCGTTTCTTCTTCAGAAAGAGGCAGTGCGCCGTTATTCTTTAAAAGCACAGAACCTTCTTCACTCATCCGCTCGCCGACATCGGCAATCGCCTTCACCAGTTCTGTCGTTGTAGCGTAATCTGAGGTATAGGTGTATACTTCCGAGGCATCTGCCGTACCGTCTGTCACAAGCCTGGAACTGGTAGTTCCTAAAAATTTGTCGATATCTGTCCTATGGTCACTGACCACAGTCGTTGCTGCCAGAGAAGCAGCCAAAAGAGCAGCCATCATGGCGGACAAGCCACGGAATACATTAGATTTCATATTTTTTCCGTCCTTTCCTTTAAGCATGCCTGCGCAAACATCTGCGCGGCTGTCATAAGGAGCTGTGCAAAAATAACCTATACAGATATTGCAGGATAAATACGTCCAGGCAAGGCGGCTGACAACAACACAGCCTGGGCGTATTCAGACGAGCGGGATGTAAAGGTTCTTATGCACAGATCCTAAGCATAAACCTGATTCAAGTTTTTTATACTGCCTTTATGATATGATGCCTTTGCAAAAACTTTTTTCATCGGGAGTTATTTTTCAATTTTTTCGGGTGAATCATCACCTTTGTCTATCCCAGAAGTTTGTCAATCAGGCTCGGGTGTTCTTTTTTATACGCCAGCTTCTCCTGATATTTTTTCTCTTCTTCTTCGAAATTCAGTCCTTTCTTTTCGCACAGTGCTTTCAGTTCTGCTTTCCGCGCTTCTTCTGCCATCCGTTCCGCTTCTTCCTGCTCGAGTCTCTGTCTTTCTTCCGGCTCAATCCAGGTGCCGCCGTTTGCCAGTACAGCTTCCTTCTGGTGCTGAACGATCAGCTTCTGATCTTCATCCAGGAATTTTTCCACATTCATTCTCGCCAGACAAAGGATCGCCACCGCAAAGGAGATCATATCCATCATCAGATAAACAAAAACCATCACGCCTTCCGTCGCGGGAGCCTGGCGCACCAAAGTGGCGTTATAGCCTGTTGCCGAAAGAACGCCGGAAACAATACCGATGGACAGCCCCAGAAGGCCGACCTGGATCGCTCCATAGATTGACATGGTAAACCCGTCACTGCGGAAACCGTTTTTGGCCTCCAGATGATCCAGTACGTCGGACAGGACGGCAACCATGACATACTGCGAGGGAATGATACCGATGGCTTTCAGGATCACGCCGGTGCACACAGTGGTAAAGTTATGGACATTCATAAATGCAACCAGACCGCCGATCAGGGAGAAGGCCAATCCGATAATGATCGCGCGCTTCTTTCCCAGTTTGCTTGCCAACGGCCATGCAATGACCATACCTACCGCAGAGGGAAGGCCGCCGATTAAGCCGAGCACACCCATCAGATTTCCGGAAGCCGATTCGGGATTAGGGGAACTGATAACGGAATCAAACATCCAACGGACATAGGTTGCCATGGAAGCATTTTTGACCAGCTGACCCATCTGGAAAATCAGGATGTAAAGGATGACCATCCACCACAGCTTTTCTTTTGTGCAGGCGCCGACATGCTGTTTCATCGGAATCTTCTCTTCTTTGACATCCAGATTAGCCGCTTCTTCCGTGATACGTTCTCTGGTAAAGAAAAACTCCAATATCACGCCGAGGGCTGTAATAACCGCGAAGCAAACCGCAAGAATCTTCCAATGTGTATAGCTGGCATCAATATCCAGGACACCTGTCTCGGCATTGGTCACGAACATGTAGCTCTGCAGGAGAATCGGCGCAAGGATACTGGCGCCGACACCTGCGGCCGCCACCATGGAAGCATTGCTTAAGGTAGCCAGGATTCCTCTCTGGTTTGCGTTTCTGGTAGAGAGGGAAACCATGGAGCTGTGTGCCGTATAATAGCACGGATATCCTATTGCATAATAAAGATTGTAGGTCAGAGCGATGCAGACCATCTGCACAACATCCCCGCTGCCTCTGGGAACCATAAACATCAGCAGGATCGCCACAGCAAGAATCGGAATCGACAGCAAAAGATATGGCCTCGATTTCCCTGCCCTGGTTCTGGTCTGGTCAATGCGCTGTCCGATGAGAAGGTTTCCTGCAACGACAAAAATACACGAAACAATCGGGAGCGCCGCAGAAAAGATGCCGCCGGCAAGCGCGCCCCACCCGAGAACGTCATTATAATAACGGGTCAGATACGCGCCGAAAATGGAGTTTGCAATCATCGCCGCGAATGGTGCCAGGAAATACCCGATGAGCATCTCGTCAATTTTGACGTTCTGGGATCTGATCTTAGACTTTAAAGCAGGATTATCAAAGAATTTATCCATATATAAGCCTCCAACGTTTTACAAGAGCATGGCAGACAGATTCTGTCAGATCTGTTTTTATGGTGATCATACGTCTGCGAAATCGTATTCAGGAAAGTGTGAAAGAATTAAAATCAAAGGTTCCCTTTCCTTCGACACTGAAATACAATGCTTCCTTTTCCCCAAAGCTTCCCTTTAATTCCCCTTTGAAAGTCCTTTCCTCCTTGCAGGTCACCACAGGAATACGGCAGACGATTTCGCCGTCTTCCTTCGTGCGGACCACTACGGTACATTCTCCATAACCCTGCAAGGCAACGGAAATCTTTTTCGTTTCTCTGAGGTCAAAGTATTTGAAACCAACAGTACAGTCCGTGCAGAAATTTGAGATATACTGGCCGGGATCCTCCATCCTGTCCCTGCCTTTTTGGGTAAGGAAGGGATCCATTCCTTTACGGTGCTTAATCATGGATAGGAAACGGGTTCCGTTCCTGCCGTAAACATTACAGGCGATTGCGGTGGAGTAAGTGCCTTTGCCTTCCAGAGGACCTCCATTCAGACCGCAGGAGGTCATCTCCGCCTGATAGAATTTACCGTCTTCAAAGCGGATCTCCTCCGCGCACGCCTGGCGGGAAGACTGTTTGCGGTTAGAGTGCCTGTGATAGAAAATATAATATCTGCCGTTGATCTCAATCAGGCTGCCATGGGTATTCCCGGTACACATCCTGGCATGCTTTACATCGGGGACACCCGGTAAACCGATATCCCCGCAGCTGATGAGGACACCGCCATATCGGAAACCTTCGGTGGGTCTGTCACTATAGGCATAACAAAGATTGTGGCTGTTCAGGGAGCTGTAGATAAAATAATAGGTGTCTCCGAATCGCCTCATGGAGCTTGCCTCCCCAAACGACTGCTCCTCATAAGGCGTGCCTTTGGCCTCCTCACCGGTCAATACACCGAGGTAACGTAATTCATCTCCGGAAATGACCGTCAGCATGTCAGATGGATCCAGTTCAAAATACATCGGTCCATGAACCGTGGGCTTGGACCCGTCAAGAAGAATCGGATTTCCCCCAAATGCAAAACCGGTATACAGATACAGCCTGCCGTCATTGTCCATCAGGCAGCCCGGATCAAACTGGAACGGTTCTCCTCTTTTACCGATCGGAGTGCCGTCCCGGTATCTGACATATCCATAAAACTCATACTTCCCCGCCGGCTGATCGCAGACAGCCACGGAAATCATCTTTGTGCCGCCCATGAAATAATAAAGGTAATATCTGCCGTCCGGACCCACAACCATATCCGGGGCAGCCAGTCCATTGGTCACACGTACCTTCGGGGCAGCCGGATCCTGCTCTCTTTTAAAGATTTCACCCTCATATCTCCAATTGCCGAGATCATCTACCGGCGCAGACCAGCAGACATAATCCCCAAGGCAAAAGTTAATCCCGTCAAAAAGATCATGAGATCCATAGACGTATACTCTTCCGTCAACAATATGGGGTTCTGCGTCCGGAACATATTCCCAGCTGGGCATATACGGATTGAATGCTTGCTTTGTCTTCATCCTGTTCCTTCCTTTCCTCATAACGCCAGTTCGTTCCGATAGAAAGCTTTCGTTTCCGGTTACAGATGACAGGGCAGATCCAATTGAATTGTCACACATGATGTCTGTTTTCGAAATGGCGTTTGGACAAAATGAATGAAACTACAGCCACTTACCGATAATGAAATTGTAGCATTTTTCTATACTTACTGTCAATAAAGAGATTTCTGTTTTATTCACTAATTCATTTACAAAGCAGCAGTTAAGAAAAAAGACAAGCAATCCCTTTATGGATGGTTTCAAAGGCTGCGAAGACTCACGGATAAAAGGCTTATAAAAAATAATTTTTCTAGCACTCGCCTATTGACAGTGCTAACAATCTGTGATATAGTATGACTCAGAAAGCAAGAAGTCATATAATAAGGCACAGAACAAAGGATTCCGACATAAATTTGTTTTAATGCCGTTTATTTCATGATAATAAGAGGAGGAATTACTATGTTAGTACCGAATATTTTTGGAGAAGATTTGTTTGACGATTTTATGAGATATCCCACGAACCGAACTTATTCCAAGCCTGCTTATGAGGATTGGAGCAAGATTCTGATGAAGACAGATATCAGAGAAGTCGGTGAGGATTATGAGATTTGTATCGACCTTCCCGGTTTTGATAAGGAAGCTATGAAAATTCATCTGAAGGACGGATACCTTACTGTAGAAGCTTCCCGCACGGATGCTGCCGAAACAGCTGATGAATCCGGAAAATATGTCCGCAGGGAACGTTATAACGGCAGCTGCTCCAGAAGCTTCTTTATCGGAAAGGGCATCAAGCATGAAGACATTCACGCGAAATATGAAAACGGTGTACTGAGGCTGACCTTCCCTAAAGAACCCAGGAAAGAGGTTGAAGAGAAGAAATTTATCGCCATCGAAGGATAATTGTCCTGCCATAAAAAGGAGACGGAAGAAAATCTTCCGTCTCCTTTTTATTATCCCCGATCTGCCCAAAAGAAGAATTCACCAGTCGGTGTCGGGCGGCGCGGGGGAAGGCAGAGTGGAAGCTTCACCTCCCTCTGCCCCATTTGCGTGATAATTCGATCAGGCTACTGTAAAGGCTTTACGAAGCAGCATTTTTGTGCCATATCCGTTCGTGGCGGTTACAATGTAATAATATCTTCCTCTCGGAAGTTTATTAAAGTAGACATAATCATCCAATCTCGTAAGGCTGAAAGTTTTTGCATTCGGATTCATGGACATACCTGTCCTCATTCCGGTCGCATCGCTGTTGGTATAAACTCCTGCGGTTACCTTCGTCAGCTTTGTAGTAGAACTCACGGTGCCTCTGATGGAGAAAAAGGCGCCATAGCGAATTGTACCGCTGGGATAATTTGCGCCGGTGATCTTTGCGTATGAACCGGTGCCGGAATTGGAGCCGGTTACCTTAAAAGCTTTGCGAACCAGGATTTTTGATCCAACCGCATTCTTTGCCGCAACAATATAATAATATGAACCTACAGGTAATCTATCGAATTCAATATACGGATCCAGGTATGCGATATTGTATGTTCTTGAGCCGACTGTCACCTGCCTTGCCGTAGCCGGATTCGTTCCCTTCTTGTCATGGAATACGCCTACGCGGACCTTCTGGATCAGGCTTTGGGAGGAAATCGTCCCGCGGATCATAAATACGCTGCCTCTTTTGATGGTTTTTGCCGGAGCATTTGCATTGGAGATCGTCGGATATCCGTATGCCTTATCAGCATCCTTTTCCGAAGGAGCTGCTGTCCAAAGTCCTGCCCAGTCGCTCTCCCCGCCATTGGTAATCTGATGCCCGGCACTGACTGCGCCATAGCTTACGACACCCTTGGTCTTCTCGGAAATATACAGCGCCTTGTATGCAAGATATTTTCCCTGGCCATAAACAGACGGCGCATTGACTTTTCCACGGAAAATACTGATATTCACCTGCGGCGTGCCTTTTACTTTCTTGCCGTTTACCAGATTTCCCGCATCATAAAAATTCTGATACTGGGCAATTTTCTGACCTACGTACAAATCCGCAACATTGTTGTCGTTCATGAACGCCATGGTCATGAAAGCCAGCGTACCATCCGCGTAACGAACCTTGCTGTCACTCTGGAAAAGGACATATCCTGCTTTCGGATCAATAAAAGCGATCGTACCGGTAAACGGTGCAAAAACACGGCCGCCAGGGACAATGGTGATCGCGTTTACGCCTGCATCCGTATCCAACGGCGCTTCATAAGCAATCTGGGTTACATTTACGGTCGGAGCGGGAAATGCCGCATACTCATAGTCCTCTGCAAAAGCAGTCTGACTCATGAGGCCAAGACCGACTACAGCCAAAGCAACAGCAAGTAATGTAAGCCCTCTTTTCTTTGTCTTCATGTCTAACTCTCCCCCTTTGAATAGAAATATGGTTGCAAAAAAAGGAAAAATCCCAAAGAATGCCTCAAACGGCATAGTTTTGTTTAATATATCATATAACATTTCTGCTTCTGTAACATATATTTCACCGTCATTTTTCCGATGACAGCCTGCATGGCCTTTTGTTGTCTGAATAACATCCGATTTACATTTACAGCTTCAGTATTATTACATTCTCGTCCGCCAAAAGCTCCGCCGGGATATAATCATCCTTCATCTCAAGGCCATTTACCGTAAGGCTTCTGCAGCCGCTTTGCCTGTGATCCGGATTCCGGATCAGGATATGCAGATGATGTCCTCTGAAAATCCTGTCGATTTCTGCCTGTTCCCAACCGGAGGGCAGTGACGGAGATATGTGAATGCCATAAGGATCCGGCCGCATTCCCAGAATACCTTCCACGCTTCCCACCATCATCGTAGAAGCCGTACCCGTCAGCCAGTGAACATGAGATCTGCCAAAATGCGGACTTGCCTTGCCTTCGGTAAACTGACCGTAACAATAGGGCTCCAGCTTTCGTATTTCCGCCTGGTCATTCTGCATAGACGGCGCATTCTCTTTCCAGTATGCAAAGGCTCTGTCCCCGTTTCCCAAAAGTGCCTCCGCGAGAACCAGCCAGCCCTGGGACTGAGAAAAAATACCTGCGTTTTCTTTTGTTCCGGCATTATAGATCACAGCAAGGGCTCCCGGAAAAGCGTCCAGATGGTACGGCGGATCCATGAGGATCGCTCCATAGGCGGTATTGAGCCTGTCATAAACATTTTGCATTGCCAGCTGCGCTTCCTCTTTGCCTGCGAGCCCGCTTATGACTGCCCAGGTCTGGGGATTCAGCCAGAGATTTGCTTCGGCGTCATCCCTCTTTCCTATGACAGCCCCGTCCTCCGTAAAACCGCGTATAAATCTGTCCTCATTCCAGCACTCTTTGTGCAGGAGATTTCCGAGTTTTTCCAGTTCCCGTTCCAGAAAAGAAATGTATTCCTCGTCCCCGCGCACTGCCGCAAACTCTTTCATCCGGGTCATCGCTAAGAAATACTGAAAGGCGACGAAGGTGGATTCCCCGTTTTTTCCAAGCCGCAGGCAATCATTCCAGTCCGCGTAAAGTCCTGCCGGCATGCCATGAGGTCCCAGTCGTTCCGCGGAAAAACGGAGTGCGCGTTTCAGATGGTCATAAACGGTATCCTCCGAGCGATTCGCGTAAGGAATCACTTCATCGAGGAAACCAAGATTGCCTGTCTCGGCGATATATTTATAAACGGTCGGAAACAGCCATAGGGCATCGTCCGCGCGATATGCCGGATGACCGGTTTCCCTTACATAGGAATCATCGTCAGGCGTATCTTCCTGGCCGGGATTGTGAGTAAATTTCACCAGCGGAAGTCCTCCGCCATTATCTGCCTGGGCAGACAGCATGAACCGGATTTTACCTGCTGCCATCTCGGGATCCAGGTGAAGAATGCCCTGGATATCCTGCACGGTGTCCCGATAACCATAGCCGTTGCGCAGGCCACAGTAAGTGAAGGAAGCTGCTCTTGACCAGATAAAGGTCATGAAGCAATTATAAGCATTCCAGGTATTGATCATCTCATCAAATTCCGGGCAGGGCGTATGTACATGAAAATGGGAGAGCTTTTCTTTCCAATATTCCCGCAGCCCGGCAAGCTCTTCGGCACATGTATTCTTCTTTTCATAGCCGGACAGTATCCGGGCAGCTTCCTGATCTGATTTCATTCCCAGCACAAAAATAAGCCTGGTTGTCTGACCGGGAAGAAGCTCGATAACCGAAGAGAGAGCCCCACAGCCATATTCATTGTAGTTAAGTATGTTGCCGAGATCTCCGGACTCTACGCCGACAGGGTTATGATAAGAATGATAGTTTCCGAGAAACAGGGCTTTATCCCCGCAATAGCTGGCCACGCCTGCACCTGCCAGGCCAAAGAAGCGTACCTCCACTTCATGTCCGTTCTTTTTCTCTTCGTCCACATCCTCCATATTGCCATGGATCAACTGAAGTATCCTGTTTTCGCAGAACCGGGTCCGGGTAATATACCTGGAATATTGAAGGTTAACCTGATCCTGCTCATAGTTGCTTTGATTGGTAAATTCTGCGTAACCGGTGACAGTCAGACTTCTTTTCTTATCTGAATGATTTGTGACAGCAAGCTCCCAGACTTCATGGTCTTTGCCCATCGGAACATAATAGGCCGCCTCGGACCGAATACCGTCATAGTCAGCTTTGAGCTTCGTATAACCCAGACCATGCCGACATTCGGATCTGTAAAGGGCCAGATCCTTTCCTACCGGCTGCCAGGATGCGGACCAGTAGTCTTTTGTGTCGTTGTCCCGAAGATAGATATACCTTCCGGGACGGTCGCTGCCGTCAAAAACGTATCGCAGAATTCTTCCGTTTGCTCCGGATTTAACAAAGCTGTAGCCCCCCGCATTGTTGGAAATCAATGCGCCATAGTCCGGCGACCCCAGATAGTTCGCCCAGGGGGAGGGAGTGTCGGGACGGGTAATCACATATTCCCGGTTCTGTGTGTCAAAATAACCGTAGTTCATAATCAGTCTCCTGCTATGTGAATAGATTGAGTCCAGGTATCCATTCCTTTTTGCATGACCTTTTGACGCCTGAATCATATGGTCTTATGATAGCACAGAAACATTTTATCATCAAGATACCTTGACACTAAGATTTTGTAATGGTAGAACACAGAGGGATCTTTCAGGATTCCGAAATCATAAGAAGGAGATGTCAGGACTTTGGAAAGATGGCTGCAATATGAAATTCAAAAGGAAGATGCCGGTTTACGTACGGAGCAGTACTTGCGCAGGAAAGGATTTTCCAGGCAGAATCTGGTAGAATTGAAAAAAATCCCGATGAGCGTACAGGTTGGCGGACGTTTTCAACGCATGAATCAGGTTCTGCGGGAGGGGGATCTGCTGTCTGTCCATATTCAGGATATGCAGCGGTCAGAGATCCCTGCAACAAATCTTCCTCTTTCGATCATATATGAGGATGAAGATCTTATGGTAGTGGATAAGGCTGCAGGAATGCCGATTCACCCTTCGATCTTAAATTATGACAATACCCTGGCAAATGCTTTGACCTGCTATTTCCGGGAAAAGGGAGAAAACTTTGTCTTCAGATGTTCAAACAGGCTGGATCGGGATACCTCCGGGCTTACGGTCGTGGCTAAGCATATGGTTTCCGCAAATATTCTTTCTGTGATGGGATCAAAACGGGAAATCCACCGGGAATATCTTGCCATTGTAAAGGGAAGACTCACGCCTCCTTCAGGCACGGTGGATGTTCCTCTGGGGCGTAAGGAAGGGAGCATCATTGAGAGAACAGTGGATAATGTGAACGGAGAACGCGCGGTAACGCACTATCAGCTGTTATATGAAAAAAACGGGTACAGCCTTGTCTCCTTAGTCCTGGAGACAGGCCGTACCCATCAAATCCGCATCCATATGAAATACCTTGGTTTTCCACTGATCGGGGATTATCTTTACAATCCTGACATGGAAAAGATCTCCCGCCAGGCACTGCACGCTCACCGGCTCAGCTTCCGCCACCCGATCACAGGTGAACCGCTAAGCTTTACATCTCCCCTGCCCAAGGATATGGAAAACGTTTTTAATCAAGACAGTTTTTAAGAAACGGTTATTTAGACTGTGCGTTCATCCATGCAAAGATATTGTCATAGGTGACACCATCCACAACTGCGCTGATGCTTCCGCCGCCGTCATTTGAGGGAACGAAGCCATAGCTTTCATCCTCAGCCTCAACAATCGCAGCCGGATCCTGAACCTTGGTAATGCAGTCGTTGAACAGATAGCACCATACCCAATGTCCCATGTACTGGGCTGTCGGATCGTCTACGCCCTGGATCGTCTCAAACAGAGAGAACCAGACGTTAGCAGCTCCCGCTTTCAGAAGCGCCTGATAGGTCGGAAGTCCAAACGCGGCAGGAATGACTATCGTGTCGTCTGCAGACTGCGCAAACCAGATCGGAATATCCTTGATCGCTTCGATCTTTTCTTCCGTCATCCAGCGCTCCTGGGATGCGCCAAAGCTATTCTCGCCGCCCATTGCGGAACCGTCGCCTTCGGCTGAAGCGAACTGATAGAAAGCATAGGCCTCGCAGTTCGGATAGGCTGCCGCCCAATAGTCCGGATAGCTGACAAGCATATTTACGGTCATATAACCGCCGTTGGAGCAGCCGCCAAGATAAATCCGATTGGTATCAAGGTCTTCATTGCTGTCCACATACTTCTGGATCGCATCCATAAGAGCTTCCGTGTAACGGGAATCGTTGTCTCCGGCGCCGTTCGTTCCGTCGCCGCCGTCCATCCAGTAGGTCTCAGCCTGAACGACAAGTACGTATGCTCCATTTGCTCCGCCCTCGGTCGTAAAGTAGCCCTGGATCGGCTCTTCGGAAAGTGCAGTCACCTCATTGCCGAGAAGTACGATATCAGGATCCGTACCGCCCTCGCCCTGGCCATGGAGCCAGATGATCAGCGGATTTTTGGCGCCGTCATTGACAAGCGCTTCCGGTTCATAAGCGGCATAACGAAGAGTAATGCTTTCTGTTTCCCCGGTCATCGGGTTGACATAATCACCGGTATGCTCTCCGCGGTTCGCAAACGCTTCGGCAGAGGGACAAATCCTGCTGTCGATACAGTCTCCGTTAAATCCTACGGTCTGGCCGCCGGCTTTGAAGCAGGCAATAACCGGATAAGTGTCTGCCCAATGGTTCATGAAGGTAACCATGAAATCATAGACAAACGGGGAACCATTCACAGAGTTATTGGTCTCGAGTTCCAGTGTGACATAGGTTGATTCACCTTCCGCCGGCTCTCCCTTTTCATCAGACAGATATGCCGCCGTAACCGTACGGGAATTCGAATTTGTATTTACGATCGCGCCTTCCGCATCGACGGTGTCGACAGCGTCTGCCAAAGTGAAGATCACTTTGTTGACTCCCGGACCCCATTCATACCCGGATACATAAATCGCTGCTGCCTCAGCCTGGAAATCTGCTCCTTCGGCTGCCCTGGCATCCTCTTCTGCCTGTGCAGCCGCTGCTTCCGCAGCTGCCGCCATCATTGCCGCAAAGTCCATCTCCGGAGCTGCCTCTTCCACTGCTTCTACCGCCTCATCAACTGCCGCTGCTGCCTCATCCGCTGTCTCGCTGATCTCAGCCTCAAGCTCCGTCTGGGCGTCTTCCAGACCGTCAGTGAACTGATCAAGCAGATCAGAAGCTCCGTCCATCACTTCCTGAGCTTCCGCTTCCATCTCCGCAAGTGTCTCATCGATAACGCCTTCTGCCTCTCCCACAGCATCCTCGATCTGCTGTGCAGCATCCTGAGCCTGCTGGGCAATCTCCTCCTGCAATTCCTCCAGACCTTCCTGAGCTTCTCCCAATAAATCTTCGATCGGCGCATCCAGAGCATCAGACAGCTCGTCTGTTTCTCCTGCTGCCTCTTCAGCCGCTTCATCGACAATCTCATCAACTGTTTCCGCAGCTGTCTCATCGACAGTCTCATCAACAGCTTCTGCAGCTGTCTCGTCGACAGCTTCTTCCGCATATGCCGTACTCCATGCCGTCAGGGACGTGACAATCATCGCGAAAGTGAGAAGAAAAGCGATCATTTTCCGTTTTTTCATTGCTGGGCTCCTTTCCTGGTGTTATATTTCTGCCTGCTGATCTGCCTTTTCTGTCTTGAATCGGCATTTCAGATGTTTTTATTATATACGATGAGAAATGCCTTGTCAATTATGCACAGATCAGAGTAAGTTACCGATCCTATCTGGTTCGTCTGATCCTTCCCAGAATCAGGATGGTCCCTGCCGCTGCACAGAGTATAAGGACATAGAGGCCAGTCCTGGAATCATCTGCGGTACGGACCGGTACAGTCGTATTTGTGGTGCCTGTTGTATTTGTTGTCACGTTTTGTGTCTGGGCTGTGTTTGGCGCTACGGTGACCGCAGTAACCACTGTTCCGGAACCAGGGGTCGGCGTAAAGACCGGCCAGAACGTGATAACAGGAGTCGGAGTCGGGGTTGCGGTTACCGGAACCGGCGTCGTTGTGGGGACGGGAAGGGCAATATTCTTAATTGTCACAGACTGATTTACATTTTCCGTATTAAAGAAAACCTCTCCTTCTTCGGAAATATCTACCTGATAAGCGAAATCATCTCCTACAAGAGTTCCCGTTTCATCCGTCTCCAGAATATAATAAGTCACGCCTTCTTCAAGCTCTGCCTGAGTCATCGCGATGAGCGTTGAAACCGTTGTTTCGGAATTTCCGCCTAAATCGAAGGCCAGGATATCATCAGGAACCCTTATGTCTTCCTCAGCAACTCCTTCATTCGCCAAAACCAGTTCCCCATCCTCGTCAATCCGGAAAATCCCGGCATAAAATGTGTCGTTGGAAGCCTGCGGCTTCTCTGCGCTGTCATACAGTCCCAGCGTGACGTCCAGTTCAACAGAGATGACAAAGCCGTCCGGCAAATCAAAAAATATGTTTTCAAACTCTGCTTCTTCCGTCTCTCCGGCTGCGATGTTAACCTCGATGGATTCCCCTTCCAATTCATAAGAGGGGAAATACAACAATCCTTCCAGATTATCTCCTGAGATCGGCTGCCCATCCTCATTCACCTCAGCCAGATAATATGTCCCTTCGGGCAGATTATCATATTGAGTTGAAGAGGAATCCTGGTTATCATATGAGATCTCGTGTATGCTGTTTTCTACCGGTTCTGTCAGCTCTGCATCCGTAAACAAAGCCACATAAAATGAAACATCCCGGGCAGCGATCGGAACATTCATCTCCAGCTCGCCGTCATCATCCAACATCACCAGGTTTTTCCGGACAATCAGGGAGCCTTTGATCTCTTCATTCGCTTCATCTGACAAAAGAGTATTGCTGAGAGTCATTTCCTTCCGGGTTTCTCCCTCTTCCTGGTCGAAAACAACAGAACCCGCATCCGCATCCAGCACATACATATCCGGAACAAACGGCGTACCGGCTTCATCTGTCTCTGTCACATATAGCTCGGCCGTGCTGTTTTCTTCGGAAAGATAAACCTCGATCTCTGTCGTCACACTGGACTCACCGTCCATGGCGAATTCAACAATGTTTTTCTCAACCAGAGTATCTGAAGCAAGTATTGTATGCTCTGCATCCTCAAAGATACCTGCGTAAAAGACATCGTCACACGCGATCTCTTCGCCGTCCTGAGAAAGGACTTTTTTGGTAAGCGACAAGGTGCAGGTAAGATCATCCCCCGGGATTGGCATACCGTAATAGTTCGTCAGGTCAAATTCATTTTCACCTTCTTCAATTTCGATTTCCTCGCAAAGGGCATCATATAACATATAAGAAGGGACAAAATAATCCTGCTCGTTCGGTCTGAGATCATAATATGAGCCGTCTTCTTTTACTTCCGCAAGATAAACTACAGAACCCGGATCCAGATTATCATAGGTGACGCTCTCCAAAGAGGTGCCGGAAAATGTAATCGCTTTCCGGCTGCCTTCCAGCATATCCGTGGGACAGCCATCCTCATCGATGCTGCCAAAAAGGGCAACATAAAAAGTAAGGTCCTCCTCAGAAACATAGTCTATTTCTTCCCCGGTTTCCTCATCTGCCAATTTCAGGAATTTATTAACGGTCAGAGAAGCGGCTTCGTCCTTAGCCCTGTTTTCAATCAGGATCGTGGCATCTTCACCCTTTACGCCCTTTGCGGTTGTAAGAGTCGAATCAACCTTGCCGTCCTCATCCAGCCAAAGCTCGACATCCTGTGACGGGAAGTAGCCTTCCGGAGCGGAAATCTCATGAATGATGTATTTCTTCTCCGTCATAAGACCGGTGACCTCAAAGGCAGCTTCCGAACTGACCCACTCTTTTACAGGGTTTTTCTCACCATCTAAAAGCTGCATCCTGGCACCTGACAGGGGCGTCCCCACACCTTTATGGATGACACAGATCTTAACAAGGGTATCGACAACTGTATCTCCGCCAAAAGAAACCGTATGTTCCTCTGCGGAAACAGGCTGTGTCTCTGTCTGTGCTGACTCAACAGCCGGATCCTGCCAAATATCTGTCTCTTCATGGATCACAGCAACAGGTACGGCAGTATCCGTCTGCACGATTTCTGTCTCCTGCACAGAAGGAAGATCTTCCTGCGCGGTGTTCTGCTCCCCGGTCTGGACCAATTCAAAGTCATCATTTCCGGATGGAACAAATCCGGTTTCTTCGAAGCTGTCTTCCTGAACCGGCGTTTCATCTGCAGGAATCTCCTCATAGGATTCTGCCGTGGGCGGAACATCTTCCGAATACTCATCCTCTGCCGATGGGACTTCCTCGAATCCGTCATAGGAAGCACTGTCATCTTCCACGTAAGATTCCCCATCGTTTTCCTCATTGAAGCCTTCATAAGACTGCACATTATCGTTTTCATCTTCAACAGCTTCGAAGGTCTCAAATGTCTCAAATGCTTCTTCTGCCGATGCCATGGGCAAAACGGATGCGGCCTGCTGCGTCAGTAATACAACGAAGCTCAACATAACCAGCCAGATATGAATATGCCGTTTGTTTTTACTCTTTCTCATCTTTTGCCTCCATTTGCTTTTTTATAACCTGTGTCATCATAGCACTTAAATTGAAAAAAGGCAAGATTGATAAGCTTCTTCCGCCGCCTTGCCTGAACGGATTTATCCTGCGCCACCTGTATAGGTTATTTTTGCACAGCTCCTTAACGTAAAAGACGGTTCTTTGTTCTCTTTTTATAAAAAGATTAAAGAACCGTCTTTTTATTTTTTCTCAGAGTTTCGACAACCGCTTGGATGGATGACGATTTTGTCCGATTAATATCTCAAAAACCATCTTGCTACCTGCGCAGCCGCTCGGTAATGCAGCGGGCGGAGCGCACGGTCGGCATTTTTGAGTTCTTCAATGATGTGGATGTGCTGCGGGCAATGTTTTTCACAACGTCCACAGGCAACACACTGGGTAGGGAAGGCTTTTTCCTTGCGCAGAGAGACAACCTGAAAATACTCGGATCTGCCGGTGCTCTTTTTCTCCATGAACATCTCATTATAGCAGCGGAATGCTCCGGGGATATCCACTCCATGAGGACAGGGCATGCAGTAGCCGCAGCCGGTACAGCCGACCTTCAGTTTTTCGTTGATAAGCGTCTTCACCTGGCTGATCAATGCATGGTCCTGTTCGGTGAGCATGCCGGGATGGGCTTTGGATGCCACACGACAATTCTCCTCCACCATTTCCAGGGAATTCATCCCTGAAAGAACAACGGTTACCTGAGGCTGATCCCAAAGCCAGGAAAACGCCAGCTCTGCAGGAGTTTTACCGCCTCCGTCTTCTGCGATAAGGTCTTTGGCCTTTTGCGGCAAAAGAGATACCAGCTTGCCGCCCCGCAGCGGTTCCATGATAATCACAGGGATACCCAGCCTGCCTGCTTCTTCCAGTCCGGGTCGTCCGGCCTGGGAGAATTCATCCATATAGTTATACTGGATCTGACAAAAGTCCCAGTCATAAGCATGCAGGATGTTCAGAAACATCTCTGTATTGCCATGAAAAGAAAAGCCTATGTTTTTAATGGCGCCGCTTTGCTTTTTTTCTTTGATCCAGTCCTCAATCCCCAGCTTTTTCAGTTTATTCCAGGCTTCCAGATCTGTCAGCATGTGCATCAGGTAATAATCCACATAATCTGTTTTCAGCCTGGAAAGCTCTTCCTGAAAATATTTTTCTATAGCCGCCTGGTTTTTGATCAGATATTGCGGAAGCTTCGTAGCAATATGAATCTTTTCCCTGCAATGATTTCTCTCCAGAATCTCTCCCAACGCAGCCTCGCTGCCGGGATAGATATAAGCTGTATCATAATAATTGACACCGTTTTCCATTGCCCGAAGAATTTCCTTCTCTGCTTTGTCAATATCTATCCCGTTTCCCTTGCGGGTGAAACGCATACAACCGAATCCTAAAATGGAGAGCTGCTCCCCATATTTGTCCGACCGATACTCCATTTTTTCCTCCGTTCTTGTTTTCATCCTCTCTGTGTCTCTCATTGCTCATCCCCGGATAAACGATACGCTTCTTAAGGCGGGCCGGAGAAACCCTTTGATTTATAGAAAGGATACCGTCTTTTCTATATGCTTCATTGTTTCATCCGCTGTGGAAAGCCTTCAATCCGTCCCTTCAATTCTCTGCCGTGATACCAGATCAGCGAAAATACCTCCCAGAGCAATCAGTTCATCATATGTCCCGTCTTCCACGATTTTTCCGCCGTCCAATACCAGAATCCTGTCACAGTGCTTGATCGTAGACAAGCGATGGGCAATCACGATCCTCGTGCAGCGCATTTTGTCAAGGGCTTCAGAAACCTGTTTCTGGGTGATATTATCCAAAGCGGAAGTAGCTTCGTCCAAAAGCAGCAGCTTCGGCTTCGGCGCTACAGCCCTGGCTATCATAATCCTCTGGCGCTGGCCGCCGGAAATACCGCTTCCGCCATCCTGCAGCATCGTGCTCATCCCCATGGGCATCGCGCGGATATCATCGGCAATCCCGGCAATTTCTGCCGCTTCCCATGCCTCCTTCAGGCTCAGCTCAGGAGCAGAAATCGTAATATTTTCGAACATGCTGCCTCCAAAAAGGAAGCCGTCCTGCATAACCGTACCAATACATTTGCGCAGTGACCCCAAATCCAGCGTTCTTAGATCCTTCCTGTCGTATAAGATCGCTCCTGTTTCCGGTTCCTCAAACCCCAGCAGCAGACGTATCAGCGTGGATTTGCCGCAGCCGGTCTTTCCTACGATGGCAACATACTGCCTTGCGGGAATATTCAGGCTTAAATCATCCAGGATCTTCCTTCCTTCTTTCTCATAGCGGAAGGTCACATGGGAAAGCTCGATCGCTCCGGTGATGGATGTAACTGCATCCCGTCCGGTATGTTTCTCCGGTTCGGCGTCCATCAAAGGCTTGATGATCTCCAGACTCGGTTTCACTGTAGCCGCTGCCAGAGCCACTGCAGAGATCGCGGAAAATGCTCCGGATATATAAGCATACGCTGAGTTAAAAGCATAGTAATCAGCCACGGAAACCTGTGACTTCACTGCGATATAATACATCGCTATGGTTCCGGTCAGAGTGATTGCAGTCTGAAATACCCTGTTCATTTTGATCAGTGTCGGAAGATTGAACTTTAATGCCGCTTCCTGCGTATACAGATCCATCCATTTCGTAAAAACTCTGGTTTCCGCCCCGGACAAACGTATTTTTTCAATGCCGCCGATCAAAGAATAGGTCATACCTCTTTCCTTCGCGGAAAGGCCCATCATCTGCTTATTCAGATCCGCCTGCAGGGCATTTGACGCCAGACTGAGTGCCAGAGTCAGAATCGTCACGATCAAAGACGGCACTACCAGGCTTTTTGCATAGGCAAAAATC
This sequence comes from Blautia sp., assembly GCA_017475035.1. Taxonomy (GTDB): domain Bacteria; phylum Bacillota; class Clostridia; order Lachnospirales; family Lachnospiraceae; genus Blautia_A. The sequence continues at coordinate 41,405 of JAFVGK010000172.1, read as the reverse complement.
TGTGTAATATAGACCAGGGAAAATACGCTGGTCACCACGGTAGAAAAAATAGAATCCACTATGGTACTGCATAAAGAGTTCATATAAGATAGATACTGGCTTAATTCACCGGAACTGTATTCCCGGAAAAACGTCGGCGGCAGCGAGAGCACGCGCATCATAGAAGCCGCCTGTACATTCACATTCAGCTTCACGCGAATGCGGGAGAGCAAAAGCTGGCGTATGATCGCCAACAGAAAATTACCGATCGTGGCAAAGAACATAAAGCTTATGACCGCGCCCAGAAGCTGATAGCTCCCGTAAGCAATCACTTCTCCCATCAGCACATGATTCAGCTTCGGCATGATCATTCCTACCATGGTGATCATCAAAGCAGCCAGGCCAAACGAAGCGATATCCCATAAATCAAGAGTATCCAGCATATATCGGAAAAGATCCCGCAGCGTAATTTTCCGAAGAGGCAGCGGGCGGTAAAAACAATAGGCTTCATCACCGATTTTCTTTTCCTGCGCGGTTGTGACCCTTACCTTCTTTCCCGTCACCGGATCTGTGTAATGGTATCGGCCATTGGCATCCCGAAGCACTGTGATCACTGTACCCGTATCCTTAAGGGAAGTGATCAGGGCGCCCATGGCGTCATTATGCCAGCCGGGATCCAGCGTGACTTTTCGGTACATGATATCAGAAGCCGCCAGAAGATAATCCAGCTGAGATTCCACGGTTTTCAGCCTGGGCGGAATTTCGCGCTCCCGGATTCCAAAATATTTCAGCAGAATCTCCAGCGCCTCACTGATGTCGCTGCCCTCCTGAATAACCCCGCCGCTCTTTCGTCCCGTTACGGTATAGGAAAGCTTTTCAAAGGAGTCCGACAGCATCCTGCGCTCATGTTTTTTTCGATCTTCGATTTGTTCGTCAAACCAACCCATTTACGCATCCTCCTTTCCCAGGTTATTCACTGATCACCAGCTGCGCATAAGCGCCGTTTTTCGCCAACAGTTCCTCATGGGTGCCTCGCTCCACGATCTTTCCCTGATCCATCACGATGATCTCGTCGCAGTCCCGGATCGTAGAAAGCCTGTGGGCAATCACGATGCAGGTAATACCGCGCTCACTGATCGAATTTACCACCTCAAATTCCGTCTTCGCGTCAAGTGCCGAAGTCGCTTCGTCCAGAATACAGATGGTCGGATCCTGTGCCAGGGCCCTGGCGATCTCAATACGCTGACGCTGTCCTCCGGAGAAATCCTTGCCATCCTCTGACATCTTGTGCAGGTAACCGCCGGAACGCACCACGATATCATCATGAATACCAGCATCTCTGGCAGCCATGATCATCTCGAAATCTTCTATGGATTCATCCCACATCTTGATATTCTGCGCCACGGTATCTTCAAAAAGGGTCACACTCTGGTCGATGACCGCCACGGAACCGGTAAACACATTCCGGTCAATCTGGTCGATCGGAATTCCGTCAAAGGTAATAGAACCGCTCCATGGCTGATTCAGACCCGAAAGAAGCTTCGCCATCGTTGACTTTCCGCAGCCGGACCGGCCGACCAGAGCGATCTTCTGTCCCTGTTTTACAGAAAGGTTAAAATTTGTAATCAGGGGAGGCGACAGTCGGGCATAACCAAAAGTGATATCCTTCAGTTCGATATTTCCGCTGAGTTTTTCATAATCTTCCGTCTTTTCTTTCTCTGCCAGATAGGTATCGGAAGGATAACTCATGACGTCGTCCACCCTTTCCATCTGCGTAATCATCTCCTGTATCGACTGCCCGGCCTGAATCAGGCTGTTCGCAGGCGACATAAAAGAGCCCAGAAATCCCTGAAAAGCCATTACCATACCTACCGTAAAGGAGCCATGCAATACTAAAAATACGCCGACGCCCATTACAGCCAGATTGGAAATCGAAGTAACAACGGAAGGTATCATGCTTAAGAAAGAATTCAGCTTGATAAAACGATAATCCTGTGTATTGACACTTGCCTGGAAGCCTGCCCATCGTCCGAAAAATCCCCGTTCTGCCCCGCAGGACTTGATGGTCTCAATCATACGGATTCCGGAAGCTGTAGCGGAAGAGAGTTTTGCGGAATCGCGCATCTGTACACGGGTGATATTGATGCGCTTATTTGTTACAATGGTAGAAACACCAAGATTGATGACGATCGCGCCGACCCCGATAGCTGTCAGAAGCACACTATAGCGCAGCATGACCACAAGATAAAAAATCATCATGACCGCGTTCAGAGCAAGAGGCGCAAAGGTATTTACCAATGTCCCGGCAATTTCAGCATTTGTCGACTGCCGGTCCGCGATATCCGCCGAAAGCCTCTGGCTGAAGAAAGGCATGGGCAGATGCAGAACCTTCCAGAGGTAAGTGGCGCTGCCCACAGACTCCATTTTTCCCTGGATCCGCAGGCTGTAGACTGCCGCAATCCAAAGAACAACGATGTTGATGACCGCGAAAAAGCTCATGGCTATGATAAACGGCAGCAGCCAGTTCGGATTTTTGCCGGTCAGGAGCCGGTCAAGAAAAACTCTTCCGAAGATAGGGCTGATAACCCCCAGCAGCGAAGAAATCGTCGTGGTCAAAACAACGAAAATTACGGCGGTGCTGCTTCCTGCCAGTCGATCCTTTGCGTAAGAAAAAACGCTTCTTTTCTTACCGGAGGGCTTAAATTTCTCTCCCGGTTCTATTGTTATCACGACACCGGTAAACTGTTCGTCAAATTCCTTCAGGGAAACCTCTACCCGCCCTCTTGCAGGATCATTCAGGACAGCTTTTCCTCTGCGAAAGCCACATAGCACAACGAAATGGTTGAAGCCCCAGTGAATGATGCACGGAAAGGGGCCTTCCTCCATCAGATCCTCCGGCTCAACCCTCCACGCTTTGGCTTCCATCCCATAACTCCTGGCTGCCAGCATTATATTCTTCGCGCTGGCTCCGTCTCTGGAAACACCGCAGTCTACTCTCGCCTGCTCCAGAGGAATCCACATCTGGTAATAATTCATCACCATAGTAAGCGACGCGGCACCGCACTCGAGCATCTCAAGCTGCATCACGACAGGCACCTTCGCCACACCGCTGTTGATCGGTTTTGGAACTGTATTCCGACTTTGCATGGTTATGCATCCTTTCCTTTATACAAAGACCCGTATGAATTCATGCGGAAATCAACTCACATAGCCATAAAATCCCGTTCTGACTCAATCCTTAGAAAAACAGTGACGCCGGAGACAAAGTTTCCGTCACCAGTGTGCCGGAATAGACTCCGTCATCCAGAGTCTCTGCCAGAGCCACAGGATAGACGATATCTCCGACAGACAGCTTGCCTGCAAGCATGACATAGACATCTGTATCTTCCGAAATGACTTCTGCCCGAAGGGAGGAGGGTGACATCACAATCTCTTTCCCGTCCACAGAAACAGACCTGTGATGAATCACACCCTCCAGTGCGGTTACCGGTACCAGGCACACACTCTCACCATTCTGTGAAATCACCGCCGCAGGAACCGTCGCCTGGATTCTTCCGAAAACGCCCCAGATACATACGCCGATCAAAAGCACGATAACCGTTGCCAATACCAGCCAGACGCCAGGTGAAGTGACTTTCAGGTAGTCATTAAGCTGTTCCGGATTTTCGATCCTCTCGATGCTTTTTTCCCGGAATGGACTGACTTTTTTCTTCTCTTCCGCCATTGTCTTTCCTCGCTTTCCTAAAACTATTCAATGATTAAAGCAACAAACAAAATGCCTGCATTTTGATTCGTTTATTGTGCCGAATTTACGCCGCGTAATCGTCATTTTTCTGCTTTTATTCGTGCGCATACCATAAATGTATCCAATTTTGCCTGACTTTTTCCGAATTGTCTGTGTGTGATTACATGATGCCCGGAACGCCGGTCAGACAGTATCTTCCACCCTCGACGACCATCGCCGTAAGCGCCCCTCCTTTTCCGCAGCCGGTATCGATACAGATCACTCCGTGATCCGGAAGCGGTTCCCATACCTCGACGGCAAGCTCCTTTACTGTCTTGCCGTCTCCGGCAAACCAGGCCGGTACAGGCAAGGCGATATGGCCGGTTACAGTCAGAGTCCCTGTATATCTGTTTTCCAGCACAATCTCATGGTCATGCAGCAGCGTATAGACATCATTCATTTCCGGCGGCTCAATCACGATTCCCGCGTGAACGCACTGAAATCCCTCCGTTTTATAATACATGACAGCATGTTCCCTGATCCATGGAGCCGCATCCTCCATCTGTTCACCATGCTGCTGAAACGATCTGACGGTAGCCTGCCTGCCTACCCTCTCCCAGATCCGCCGCTGAGCCCATGACAGGTGAGGCTGCAATAAATAATCCTCATGATTGCCCAAAAGGAGGATCAACCGTTCACCATAAACAGCTTTCAGCTCCTTTACAGTCTGAAACACCTGCCAGGAATCCGGACCACGATCAAAAAGATCCCCCAGAAGAACCAGGATATCACTGCCCGGATCCGGATCAAGCTTCTCCAACAGCATAACAAAAGCGCCGCTGCAGCCGTGTATGTCACCGATAATAAAATTTCTCATCTTTTTATCGCCTTATTACGAATTTCCCGTTGTAATTTTATTCCTTAGTCATCTTCCCATCCGCGATATGAAGCGTATAGTCGCAGATATCCAAAGCCGCTCTGCGATGGGTTACAATAATACAGGTCTTATCCCGCATCCTGGAAATGTTATCCAACAGCTTCGCTTCCGTCTTTTCATCCAAAGCACTGGTTGCTTCATCCAACAATAAAACAGGCGCTTTGGACAACAGAGCCCTGGCGACCGCCACTCGCTGAGCCTGTCCTTCTGACAGGCCGATCCCCCTCTCACCAAGTACGGCATCCAGGCCGATATCTGAAACGACATAGTCAAGGCAGGCCGCCTTTACCGCCTTCATGATCTCTTCTTCCGTGGCGTCATCGGTAAACAGAGTCAGATTATCCCGCAAAGTCCCGGAAAAAAGAGTATTCCCCTGCGGAACATAAGCAAACAGCCCTCGGGTGCCACGTGAGGCGGCAACCTTCTTTTCTCCTAAGGAAAATGTCAGCTTTCCCGAAGTAGGCTTGTAAATACCAAGCAGCAGCTGGAACAGAGAAGTCTTTCCGCCTCCTGACATACCGGTAAGGGCCATGAAATCACCCTTGTGTATCGTCCAGCTGATGCTTTGCAGAACTTCTTCTATGCCGTCGTCATATACAAACGTAATATTATCAAGCTGAATCTGATCAAAGTCTGTCAGAACTTCACCCTGGTCTTCCTCCGGCAGGTCTGTAACCTCCAAAAGCCTCTCAGCTGAGGAAATCACTCCGTAAGTCTGACCGGCAATACTGACCGCATTGGCAATCGGTCCCTGTATACGGCCAATCAGCTGGATCACGGCTGCCAAAGATCCATAGGTAAGTCTGCCCTGAAAAATATTCAGGCACCCCCATATCATACAGAAGAGCCAGGAAAAATCAAAAACCAGTCCCATGCTCTCATTCATCCGAAAGCTGAAAAGGCCCTGGCGAATCTGTTCTTTACTTAAATGTTCCTGATCAATGCCAATCTTATGCAGCACCCTTTTTTCTGAGGAGCTGGATTTAATCAGACGGATATTCTCCAGGGATTCCTGGACATTTGCATGAAGAGCGCCTTCCGCCTCCTGCATCCTCTTATGACGTTCCTTCATCGGTCTGCGAAATAAAAGAACCAGTCCCAGCCCCAGAACGCCGCCGATCATCATCAGAATCACAAAATGCCAGTCCATGGAAATAAGGATCGCTGCAGCTCCCGCAAAGCTGAACAGCATCCCTATCAGGTTCGGAAGGATATTCAGCATGCCGCCTTTGACTACCGCCATGTCAGAAAAGACCCTGTTCACCAGTTCTCCACTGTGAAATCCCTTCAGGCGCGCATAATCCTTTCCCAAAATCTCTTTTACCAGCATCCCCTGCAGGGACATCTGCAATTCCGCAGACGCGGTAATACGTATCCTTGCCTGCAATACATAAATCAGATGCCGGAACAGCAAAAGTCCTCCAAGCAAAATACCGGATCTGCGCAAGCCAGCCATATCGGAGGAAACAGCGCCGTCAACCAATCCCTTTGTCGCCAGGGTAAAGGCAAGAGAAAGAACTGTCGCAAAGGCAGAAAGCAGGCATATGCCGATTACCCTGATATGGACACATTTCGACCACAGCAGAACCGCCTGAATCCCCGGGCTGTGAAACATGGATCTGAATTTATTTATATATTCCCGCACGACCGTTCATCCTCTTTTTAAAACTTAAAAACCCGCTTGTTCTCTTTTGTATTATGCCTTATCTTGCGTTAAAAATCAATAAAATGATTCCGGCGGCATTTTCCTTTGGACGGTTCCGGGATAAAAAAAACACAGGGAACAATCCCTGTGTTTTTAATGGAAGCAATGGGGCTCGAACCCATGACCTCTCGCGTGTGAGGCGAACGCTCATCCCAGCTGAGCTATGCTTCCAAGTGGACCTGGCGGGAATCGAACCCGCGTCCGAAAGCCCATCCCTTGTGGTTTCTCCCATCACAGTCATCGTTTTGACATTCCCTCCATGGCACGCCCAATGACAGGCTTACCACTTCAGTAGCTTCATTTTACGTCTGCCGGGGCAAAGCTTACCCGACAACGTTTCCCACATCCATGACGCCAGTAACCGAAAGTATGGGTGCAATCGACTGACGGGTGGCTGTTAAGCCGCCATTGCTAAAGAATAATCGTTAGCGTTTATATTTAAAAATTCCCTTTTTAGCGCAGAATGGGAAACTGCGGATGGCTGCCCCAACTTCAAAACCCCCGTCGAAACCAGTACAAGCCCTGGCAATCGGGAACTCCTGAAAGGATATTCCCTGCGATGATGCCAGATCCAAGCACCATCGCAGTTATAGAAATGACAATCCGGACAGACAATCCTGCCTTCTTATCAAATTCTGACAATCCGAAAATACAGCATCAGACTCTGGAAAGATATTCGCCCGTACGGGTATCAATCTTCAGTCTGTCACCTGTATTGACAAAAAGAGGAACCTGAACCTGAGCACCGGTCTCTACCGTCGCCGGCTTTGTCGCGCCCTGTGCGGTGTTTCCGGCAAAACCAGGCTCCGTATCCGTAACCTCAAGTTCAACAAAAAGAGGAGGCTCAATTGCAAAGACATTGCCATTATGTGAGCAAATCTTTACCATCTCATTCTCTTTTACGAATTTAAGCGCATCACCGACCTGCTCCTCTGTCAGGCCGATCTGCTCATAATCTTCTGTATTCATGAAATAGCACAGCCCGCCATCCTTATACAGATACTGCATATCAACACGGTCGATACGAGCGGTCGGGAATTTCTCCGTCGGACGGAAAGACTTCTCAACTACGGAACCGGTAATAATGTTCTTATATTTCGTCCTGACAAATGCAGCGCCTTTACCCGGCTTGACATGCTGGAACTCAACGATCTGGCATACATTTCCTTCGATCTCTACGGTCATGCCATTTCTGAATTCACCTGCTGAAATCATAAATACTTCCTCCTTAACACGGTCAACTGACTTTGCTAGTATAACTCATCAACACTTCAATTTCAACTGTTTTTTCATTTTTTTTCGGACTTTTTTTCCAGATCACTCAGCTTTTTTTCTATTGTTTCGATCATCGCGTCAAAAGAATGGGTGCTGATGGAAACCTTGATATCCGCCAGCTTGCCATACTGCGGATCACGGCTTTCAATCTTGGCAGTCAGCCGTTCCACCGTCGTTTCCTCCCGCTCGATGGGATTGCCCTGTTTTTCCTTTATTTTTTCAATCAGAACCTGAGGGGTCCCTTTCAGGTAAATCACTGTACCAAGCTGCGGAATTAATTCCGCATTCTGCTCCTGCATCGGACATCCTGCCCCGAGACAGACGACCTTTCGTTCCTTATCCTCGATCAGGGCTTTCACAATATAGGTCTCCATTGCCCGGTAAAATGGTTCTCCCATCTTTTTGAAAATCTCACTGATCGGCATCTTCATTTTCTTCGCAACGACCTTGTCCAGGTCGATAAAGGGCAGATTATAATCCTTAGCCAGCCTCTTGCCGACCTTTGTCTTCCCAGATCCCATAAATCCGATGATGACAATATGATTCATACGCTACCTTCCTTCCGGTCCTCTTAACAAAAAGAACTCCTGATTATTGCATATACGTCGACAAAAAGTCTTTCAGCTTTGTCATCGCATTTCCCAGGGTGCGGATATTCGGCAGATATACAATCCTGAAATGATCCGGCTGACCCCAGTTAAAGCCCTTGCCCGGAACGATCAGCACCTGCTTTTCATGCAGAAAATCCAGGGCAAACTTTTCATCATCGTAAATATGGAATCTCTCATTATCCAGCTTCGGGAAAATGTAAAAAGCGGCCTTCGGCTTTACGGCACTGACGCCCGGAATGTCCATCAGAGCCTTATAAATAAAATCTCTCTGCTCATATATTCTGCCGCCCGGCTGGATGTATTCATTGACGCTCTGATAGCCGCCCAGGGCTGTCTGTACGATGGACTGGGCCGGAACATTCGAGCAAAGACGCATCGACGAGAGCATATTCAGTCCCTCGATATAGCCCTTGGCCTTCTTTTTCGCACCGCTCAGAATCATCCAGCCAATCCGGAATCCCGCGATCATATGAGATTTGCTCAAACCCGAAAAGGTCACGCAAAAAACATCCGGTGCGAGGGCGGCTATAGAGGTATGCTCATATCCATCCATCACCAGGCGGTCATAAATTTCATCCGAGAAAATAATCAGCTCATGCTCTCTGGCTATCTGCGCAATCTCCTCCAGCACGGCTTTCGGATATACCGCTCCGGTTGGATTATTCGGATTAATGATAACAATCGCTTTCGTCCGATCTGTAATCTTGCTGCGGATATCATCCAGGTCAGGATACCACTCAGACTGTTCGTCACAGATGTAATGCACGACATTGCCTCCTGCCAGGGTGGCTGTAGCCGTCCAGAGCGGATAGTCGGGAGAGGGGATCAGGATCTCGTCTCCGTTGTTCAGTAAAGCCTGCATGGACAGATTGATCAGTTCGCTGACGCCATTTCCTGTATAGATATCGTTCATCGTCACGCCGGGAATATGCTTGAGCTGAGAATACTGCATAATGGCTTTTCTCGCGGAAAAGATCCCTTTTGAATCAGAATAGCCCTGGGAGGAACGGATATTGCTCAGCATATCCAGAATCACTTCCTGCGGAGCGGAAAAACCGAATGGCGCCGGATTTCCGATATTCAATTTCAGGATATCTTTGCCTTCTTCTTCCATCCTGCCGGCCTCGTCCACGACGGGTCCCCTCACATCATAAAGAACGTTGTCCAGCTTCGAAGATTTTTCAAATGTTCTCAAAACAGATCCCTCATTTCTATTCTATATTATAGTATGCGCACGAATTCAGGATCCGTGCATAAATACCCTTACATCCGGCTCGTCTGAATCCGCCCGGGCTGAGCTGTTGTCAGTCTCCGCAGACTCCTGTGGTTCCTTCCGCCGCCCTGCCCGGACGAATTTATCCTTCCCCATCTGTACCGGTTATTTTTACACAGCTCCTTACTGCGGAAATATACGGCTTACGCCGCGTAAATCCGGCGCAGTAAACGAATCAGAATAAAGCATTCTGTCCGTTTACCATAAAAATATGATTGCATCGACATAAGCCTGATTCTACGGATCGCTCGCAGTAAAGCTGCTCCCGCGATCCTGCAGCCACCCGGAAACAAATATCTGGCCTGTTTTGACCATGTCGTTGTCCTATTGTCTCACATTCTTAAAATTAACGCAAGAGAAATATAATTTTACTCTTTTCTTTTGTAACGCATTAGTGTATAATAGCGTCCGAAGTCGTGAAGCCCCGATAAATGATTGCCCTGTCAGGCACCCAACACGTGCCTTTGCGGCAGCATAGAGACAGATCAGATCATCCCCTGTCTTTTATACAGGCTTTAAAGCAGGCTTTACAGACGATCATGAAAGCTTTGCCCTTATCTGATCCTTGTTTTTCACCTCACGCACAGCTGCACGAGGATTACGGAGAAAGATAATAAGAATTATCTTCGTCCTGTTTTTTTACAGCAAGAGACAATGAGAGTAAACTTTCGGATTTTTCACTGATTAAGGAGACATATTTTGTCCTGGAGCGCAAAGCGCGATAGGGTACAAAATAGTCATCCGGACAGTAAGTCACAGTGTATAACATGCGTTATAGGAGGAGGAAAAAACTATGTCCTACACCGAAGAAGTCTATGCCCGCGTCGTTGCTCAGAATCCGGGAGAGCCAGAGTTTCATCAGGCTGTCAAAGAGGTTCTCGACTCTTTAAAGGTCGTCATCGACCGTAATGAAGAGCTGTACCGCAGCCAGTCTGTCCTTGAGCGTCTCGTAGAGCCTGAGCGCATCATCTCCTTCCGCGTACCGTGGGTGGATGACAAAGGTGTCGTCCAGGTCAACAAAGGCTATCGTATCCAGTTCAACAGCGCGATCGGCCCGTACAAGGGAGGTCTTCGTTTCCATCCCTCTGTCAATCAGAGCATCCTGAAATTCCTCGGCTTCGAGCAGATTTTCAAAAACTCCCTGACCGGACTGCCGATCGGCGGCGGCAAGGGCGGCTCTAACTTTGATCCCAAGGGAAAATCCGACCGTGAAGTAATGGCCTTCTGCCAAAGCTTTATGACAGAGCTTTCCAAATATATCGGCGCTGACACAGACGTCCCCGCAGGCGATATCGGCGTAGGCGGACGTGAGATCGGCTATCTTTTCGGACAATATAAGCGTGTCCGTGATCTGTATGAAGGCGTACTGACCGGCAAAGGCCTCACCTATGGCGGATCCCTGATTCGTACACAGGCTACCGGCTATGGTGTTGTTTATATCCTGGACGAAATTCTCAAGGCTCACAATGATTCGATCGCGGGAAAGACCGTCTGCGTCACCGGTTCCGGAAATGTCGCGATTTATGCTGTCGAAAAGGCCGAGCAGCTTGGCGCAAAGGTCGTATCCGTCAATGATTCCAACGGCTATATCTATGATCCGAACGGCATTAACCTTGAAGTCCTCAAGGATATCAAGGAAGTCAAGCGCGGCCGTGTAAAAGAATACGCAGAGCGCGTGCCGGGCAGCGTTTACACCGAAGGCAAGGGAACCTGGACCATCAAGTGTGATATTTATCTTCCCTGCGCTACCCAGAATGAGCTGGATCTTGACGGAGCGAAGGCTCTCGTGGCAAATGGCTGCAAATATATCATCGAAGGCGCGAACATGCCTACCACGCTGGAAGCGACCCAGTATGTGATGGAAAACGGCGTCATCTTTATGCCGGGCAAGGCAGCCAATGCCGGCGGCGTAGCCACCTCCGCTCTCGAAATGTCCCAGAACTCCATGCGTCTGTCCTGGTCCGCAGAGGAAGTAGACCAGCGTCTGCATGAGATCATGGTCAACATCTTCAAGAAGGTAGATGAAGCGGCGAAGCGCTATGACATGGAAGACAACTATGTTGTCGGCGCAAACATCGCCGGCTTTGAAAAGGTTGTCAACGCGATGCTCGCACAGGGAATCTGCTGATTTATACTTTTCGTGGAGCCGCCCGTCACCGACAGGTGACATCTTCTTTTGGGCGGTTCCGGGATAAAAAAGCCCGAAGGCATTTTAAACTGCCTTTGGGCTTTTTTCATCAATTTCTATCTTTTCCTCTGATCCGCTCCAGCATTTCCCTTACAATGATTTCTGAGCTGGAGCCTTTCACTTCATGAAATCGATTCCTTACCCTGACTCTCTGCTCTTCAAAACCGTCTTCCCCTGAAAGCGCCATTCTGATACATTCCATCAGCTCTGCCATTGTCCGGGGTTTGGGACCCGGCGTGACATCCTCGTAAGGAAAATTCATGCCTCTTTTTTCTTCATATTCCTTTTGATCATACGGCAAAAAAATCATCGGACGATTCAAAAGGAGATAATCCAGATAAATGCTGGAATAGTCCGTAATCAAAAGATCCATGCATGGCAGATATTCCGCCGCGTCCCAGCTGTGTAGCCTGAAAGGCTCCACAGCCGAGGTAAGAATCCCCTTCTCCAGCGCCTGCTCTGCCGTCAGCATCCGTTCTCCCAGATAAGGCTCCGCCAGAGACATCTCCTGCGGATGCAGGCTAAGGAGGAGGAGTATCTTCTCTTTCTCCAGGAAATGATTCCATTCTGTCAGATCAAAATCATCGAAGGGGAAAAATCTTGTCGGAACATGATCCCGGAAGGTTGGCGCATACAGGATTATTTTCTGAAGTCTGTTTTCGGACAATCCCTCCCTGTCAGGGATCAGGACATCACAGCGAGGCTGTCCCCAGACCCGCACCTGTTCCTCAGCCACGCCCAGGCTCCGGGCCATCACCGGAATCAGTTCCGATGCGCTTGTCAGAACATACGAGTAATTTCCCGAAAAAATGGTTTTGAAATATAATCTGCTGGCCCTGCCAAGGTTCGGATCCTGAAGAGCAATCTTTTTCAGCGGAAGGCCGTGCCACAGGTTTACGATATACCTGCCCTTTCCCACAAAAGGCCCGTACACAGGAAGTCCGGCTGAGGTAAACCAGACCCCTCCGCGAAGCGCTTCCTTCATTCCCTTCACGGTAAGAGTCTCAATAAAAAACTCTTCCCCATAGATCCCTGAAAGCTCCTGCCGCTTTTTGTCATCATTGATCACAAACCGGGGGCTGATTTCCGGACAATGCTTCAGGACATAGCGGAACAGATGTCTCGCATTATCGTTAAAGCTTGTATTTTCTTTTGCCGAAAAAATCCAGAGGCAGGGATCGATCTCATTTCCTGACACGGCATCTGCAAACCACCCCCGGGTCAGAAGCCGTAATTTGTTTTTTGCTGGCATGACAGTCCTTTCCCCCCGCATTCAGCCCCATTTTCTGTCAATTGCTTCGCAGATTCTGGCGCTGTTCTGGTCATCCACCATCGGGAAGTAACGCTCTCTCATTCTGGCATACTCCGGACGCAGACGCATGCCATCGAGGATACACAGTTCCATCGCTTCCAGAAGCTCACCTACATTTTTTGTGCAGTCTCCGAAGAGATCCGTATCAAAGTTGACGTAGCTTCCGTGGGCCTCCATATACGCCGGCCGGTCAAACTGGAAAAAGATGACCGGTTTTCCCTGATACAATACATCCCAGCTCACAGAAGAGTAATCCGTAATCAGAAGACGACATTTCATCAGCAGCTCATTAGCCGGATATGTACCAAATTCAACCAGCCTGATCCGGTCAGAATGTACCGTAAAATCCGTCAGAAAGCCGCGAAGCTTGGAATGAAGATAGAAACAGGCTGTCAGATCATGCTCTCTGAGCAGTTCGTAAAATCTTGGCGTATTGAGAAGCTGCATATAATTCCGGTAATAATCGCTTTGCAGGAATTCTCCCTCCGTCGTGTTTTCCAGCCAGGCTCTCCAGGTCGGCATGATCAGGATTTCCCTGCTGCCTTCGGATTTATCTGTCAGTACATCCCAGCGGGCGAAGCCGGCGTTCGCGATCTCATCCTCCCGGTAGCCAAAATGATTCCGCACGATTTCTTTTTCAAAATCGGAGGTTACTACAAAAAGATCGCAGCTGTTGGCCGTTCCTTTCCCATAAAAAAAGTCCACCCGTTTAAACGCCGTAACGCCATGCTGTAAAAACACAAGAGGTTTTTTCCGTAAAGGCCGTTTCAGAATGCTTGCCTTTGGATTCGAAGCATACAGATGATTCCTCCCGTCGGTACTGATCAGGATTTCCGCTGCCTGCAGATAAATCATATGCCGGATGCTCAGAAAGTCCAGAACCCGGTCCTTGTAGGGCAGAAGATTTTCCCGGTCCAAAGAATCCCGGTTCAGCACATAATAATAATGTGCTTTCTTTTCTGTTTTTTCCCGATGCTCCATACAATAACGGAAAAAATAAAACCCGTTATCCTGAGCCATCATACAGAATTTTTCAAACACCAGCCGGATATGTTTTCTCCGGTAATACGGTTTACCTATGTGGTAGACCAGAAAAGCAAGGATCTCTTTCGCGTGAAAGGAAAAGCTGTCCGCGGGATTTTTCTGCCGGTACTGGAAGGACAGCATTCCCCTGGCATTATTGTAAGGATAGAGAAAAAATCCGTCTTCCCCTTTATATTTTCCATGAAACAGGAAAGAGAGATACAATCGGTAAGCATAGGGAATCAACAATGTCGTTTCACAGACACATGCCGGGTCACTTTCATCCGAGAAAAAGGCTATCACACCCCAGGCCAGGCTTTTTAGCGGTACGCCTGACAGATCCAGGGAAAGAGTCAGAATACGGTTTCCGTTTCTTTTCCTTTCCTTTATAACCTGAAACGGAAAGGCAATCCTCTCTTCCGCCAGCTTGCTGCGAAAGCGGAGGACAATTTCCAAAAGACGGTACTTTCCATCCGAAACCTCAACTGTCATGCGAAGCGTCTTTCCATGCATGGAAAGACGCCTCAGGCTGCAGACGATCCCACAGGCTGCGTCATCCCCTTTCTGCGCCAGTACCAGCCTCCATTCTCCCTCAATATTGACATAAGCTGCCGCCATGAGATCTGCCCACTCATCGTCATATTCCCTGGGATATATTTCCGTTCCAAACGAAAGACAGGTTCCCTGTTTTTTTTCCTGTCTCAGATCAGGATCCGCTTCCACCGCGGCGGGATCCGTAAGCAAAAAACGTTTCTTCTCTGTGTTTTCCTCAGCTTCAAGGATCAGGTAAAAGCGGGAACGCCGTTGTGTTTTCGGGGCAGCTTTCGTAAGAAACTCTTTCAAAGAAACACGATATTTTCTTTCTTTGGGAGCACCCAGAGGAATCACAGCCCAGGCCTGATTACGAGAATCCAGGAAAATCAGGTTTCTGACACAGTCTTCCTTGACAGACGGATCCGCAAGCATAATTTCAAGATCATCTCCCGGCAGAAGGCAGACCTTTGCCTGCAGTTGTTCTTTCACGTAAGGACAGGGAGCCTTTTTTCGTATCTTCATACATTTTCACCTCTTAGAACGCAGTTCCAAACCGTCATATCCTTCGGTTAACCCATAAATTTCTTCAGTTCGTCCATAAAAGTTCCCACATCCTGAAATTCCCGGTATACAGAAGCAAAGCGTACATAGGCGACCCCGTCCAGGTCTTTCAGCTTTTGCATGACCAGATCCCCGATTTTCTGGCTGGATACCTCCTTGCAGTCAAATCGATAGAGCTCTGCCTCGATCGCGTCAACGAGCTCTACTACCTTTTCCAACGCAACCGGCCGCTTGTAACAAGCCCGGAGAATCCCATTCTGCAGCTTGCCCCGGTTATATGGTTCCCTGTTCTGATCTTTTTTGATGACAGTCAGCGGTATTGTCTCTACGGTTTCATAGGTGGTAAATCTCCGCCCGCAGCTCTCGCAGATTCTTCTCCTGCGAATCGCGTTTGTCTCTTCAATCGGTCTGGAATCCGTCACTCGATTCAGTTCTCCGCCACAGTATGGACATTTCATTTTCTTCTACCCTTGCCTTTCCTTCCGTCACGTCATAAGCTGCTCTATGGCAGCAACTGTCTTATTTTTCTCTTCCTCACTGTCATAAGCAAGTAAACCGACTTCTCCGCGAAGAAAGGCTTCCATTCCTTCCAGCAAGCCTTCCGTTGTGCAGGGAACCAAATATCCTCCATAGGTCTCAAACTGTTCTTTTGTTCCGGGTACCTCCGTTCCCAGACAGGGGATTCGTAATACCGCAGCCTCCAGAGAAGACACGGGATATCCCTCATACCGGGAGGACAGAATAAACAGATCCGCTTTCGATAAAATCGGCATGGGATTTCTGAGCGAATATATAAAAATGATGTGATCCTTTGCTTCACTGTCCGCAGCCAGGGAACATAGTTTTTCATAGTCCTTGCCTGCCCCTCCCATCATGATCAGACAGCTGGAAGGATGCCGCAGCCAGAAGAGCGTAAAAGCTTCTATCAACAGGTCCTGTCCTTTTTCATTGGAATATCTCCCGATATTCACAAATAAAAGGGGACGGTCTTCTTTAATCTGACCTGGATCAAATTGTGCCAGAAGCCTGGTGAGGGTACCGAAAGAAACCGTGCATTTCGTATCCTCCTGAAACTGAAGGTTTTCTGCCGCCCTGGCCAGGATTCTTTCACGATTCAGACAATTATGAATCTTGCACAGACTGATTTCCCTGCCGGAAATGTTCCTTGCGGAAACGCATGCATTCGATCCTACTCCCACCACATGAGCGGCATGTGTGTAAGCAGCCCGCAGCACATATGGGCTGGGATTCCTTTTTTCTCTGATCTCGCGTTCCATATCATTATGCGCCCAGATCGTATAGGGAAACGAAGCATACCTGAAAAGGGCAGTGGTATAATTTTCATATCCGTTATACTGCATAAGATGCGCAAAAGATGCTTTTCCGAACTGTTTCTGCCACTCTTCCCGGTAAAGCCGCTCCAGCCGCCTGCCGACGCCAAGTCCCGTAAAACCGGTCTTCAGGAAAACCGCCTGCGCGGCGGCGCTGACCGGATCCAGATTTGCCTCACTTGCGATCGGAAAGAAAGAAACTCCTTCCGGAAAAGGATCCAGTCTTGACAGATCATTCTTTACCGACTCATAGCGGAAGGAGACAATGTGATGGAATCGGTCATGATCCAGAAGTGGAAATAATTCCAGAAAAGAGGATGTGATCCCGTTCCGTTCCAGGTTTCCGGGAAACCAGAGAATATTCTGCTTTTGAGGGCAGAAGGTTTCTTTCTCACAATGACCCTCTTCTCCATTGACATCGCTTCCTTTTATCACGGCAGACAGAACATCCCGTGCCCCGCTGCCGTTTTCCCATGTGGCGTATCGGGATTTGTAATATGTGGGATCACAGACAGAGACCGTCTGTTTTTCAAGCCACGAAAGTACTTCTTCGACTGTTTTAAAAACCGGGAAAGGCACTTCTTCCTTTTTCAGATACAGTCCGCGTTCTGTTTCATATTCCTCCCAATCGTACGCCAGGCAGGCCGCAGGCCGCCCGGAAACAGCAAAATCAAAGCATACGCTGGAATAATCCGTGATAAGAACATCACAGGCAGAAAGCACCTCATAGGTTTCTGTTCCTTCCGGGAACGGCAGGATATGGGAATAGGTTTCCCCTGTGAGCGCTTCCCCCTCGAACGGATGCAGGCGCACAAGCATTCTCTGATCGGTACGCAGTCCCTGATCCAGCGCATGCAAAATGACTGACCTCTTCCGAAAGGTTTCTTCCCGCTCCACATGATCCGAAAGGCCTCTGTATGTAGGAAGATAGGCAATCACCTGCCGATATGATGAAAAACCCAGTTCCCGGCGTTTTGTTTCCCGTTCCTTTTCGGATTGAAAAAAAACATCGTTGCGTGGATAGCCTGCATGTAAAAGTGTCCCACGATACAGTTGAGCCAGGTCATATGCTTCACTCATTTTCTCCTGCATAAAACGATTGGGAAACAGGAGATAATCAGCCATCAGGAGGTTTCTCATGACATTTCCCATCATGCCCCGTTCCGCGGGATTATCTTTTCCCATCTTTTTTAAAGGAGTGCCATGCCAGACATTCACATAAATCTGCCCTTCTTTTTTGGCAAAACGTCCGGGAAATGTAGTATCATTGAATAAATATCCGGAAGAACTCAAGGCAGCATAATAGGAGAGGCTTCCCACCGTGACAAACCTCGGCAAGGGAAGCCCCTTTCGCTGCAATTTCAATTTAGCCTGCTTTTCCTTCCCCCGCTGTAAGGCAACAATGATATGATGTCCACGATATCTCTGATCTGTCAGCAAGGTACACAGCAAAGCATAAATATTCCCTTCCACGCCCAGTCCGCGGCGGGATTCCAGAAGAATCTGCCTCTTTCTGATACCGAGGCGATGATACATTGTATAATAAAACGGATAATATGAGCCGCTTTTCAGCTTACGCAGGATTTTTTTTAACGTAGACGGCATCTTTCAATATCCTCTTTCTTTGAGCCAGGCATACGTCCTGGCGGAATTTTGCTGATCCCGATAGGCAAACCAGCTGTTCCGATAGTCTTCACAGCTTTTCTCCTCGGAAAAGCCTCCTTCCGTCAGATGACGGAGCTCTTTCAGGAGTTCCTCCTTTGAAACGGCTTGTTTTCCAAACAAATCCCTCGAAAAATCAAGATAGCTTCCGGTTTTTTCCATATATTCCTGTACATCAAACTGAAAAAAGATCACCGGTTTTTTCTGATAGAAAACATCCCAGGCAATACTGGAATAATCCGTTACCAGAGCACTGCTTTGATTTAATAAGCCGTCCAACGGCTTTTTTCCATAAGGAATCAGAGAAATCCATTCACAATCCATTTCACCAAACGTGGAAATCAGCTTTGCAAATCTGGGATGCAGGTAAAAGTCCAGTCGGGTCTGATATTCCTTCAGGAGCTCCCAAAGCCGCGGATCCGATAAAAATCCCGCATATTCCTGATAATACCGGGTCAGACGAAACTCCTCTTCATTAACATTTTCCAGGTAGCTTCTCCAGGTCGGAAGCACTAAGATCCGGGAAGAATCATCGTTTTTTCCGGGCAGGAGTCTGTCATATCTGGCAAAGCCGAGAATGGGGAGCTTTTCTTTTTCATATCCGAAATGACGCGCAAATATCTCCTGTTCTTTCTTGCCGGTTACGGAAACGGAAGTCATCGGTTCCGCTCCATGGGCGCCGAAGATTTCGTCATCCTTTTTAAATGCGGTCACGCCGTGCTGAAGAAAATGAATATCATGCCCTCCCGTCCGTATTTCCCGAAACACCAGGTTTGGCTTTGCTTTCCACGCATAACCGTGATACCGGCTTTCCGACGCAACATAAAGACGTGCAGTCATCATCTCAAAAAAATGCCTGACACTCAGAAACGGAATCACCTGACGGCCATATCGCGCACGGACCTCAGGCCAGAATGGGGATTTTTTATCCAGGATAAAGTAAACCCTTTTTCTTTCTTTTTCCGGCAATTGCTCCATACAAAAAGAAAAAAAAGCATAGCCATTGTCCTGCGCCTGGGCGCAGAATTTCTCATAGACCAGCCAGTGATCGGAATAGCGTCTTCTCAGGCGATACAGTCTTGCCAGACCAAAGGAAACGAATTCTTTCAGGCGCATTCCCTTACCATCGTAGGTCTGTTTCTGCCGGCAGCGAAAAACAAGGCTTGTTTTGTTCCCTCCCATCGGAAAAATAATCCTGTCTTCCCCAAAGGGAGTCCAGATATCCTCCAGTAGAAGCCGAAGACGCGCCTTTCCGGATAAATTTACGGGAACCTGTTTCGTTGAAAAAACCGCAAAGAGGCCATAGTCTCCGTCCGGCAGATTCATTTCTCCGGCTTCCCACGTAATCCCTACGCGGATCCCGCCGTTATGGGACTTGCCTTTCGCGTTCCCGGGATCCCCTGCCCTGGCGGACATCATTACTTTTCCCGTTCCTGACAGGACGAAGCTTTCTTTCACGAAAGCCGGAATACCTGTTCCGGATTGATCCGAACAGGAAATGACAGCAAAACGAGGAATTTCCGAAACTTCTTCAGGCAGAGACAAAGTCACCAGAAATCCGCCTTTTTGCTTTTGCACACGTGTTGCCTGAATCCATTCTTCCATTATGCCATAAACTCATCATATGCTTCCAGAACTTCTTTGGTATCTCCCATCATGCGAACCTGCCCCTGATCCATCCACAGGCATCTGTTGCACATTTCCAGTATCAGATCGTTATTATGGGACACCAGAACCACGGTACGCCCGCTGTTCTGAATCAGATTTTTCATCTTTCTGCGGCTCTTTTTCCGGAATCTCTTGTCACCGACGCTCAAGACTTCATCCACCAGCATGATATCTGTCTCCAGGATAGCCGTTATGGAAAATGCCAGTTTGGAATACATACCGGATGAATAAGTTTTTACGGGCAAATCTATAAAACTTCCCAGCTCGGAAAATTCGATAATCTCATCCATCTTGTCCATGACCTGTTCCTCGGTAAACCCAAGAAGCATTCCAGAAAGCAGGATATTCTCTCTGCCTGTCAGCTTTTTTTGGAACCCGACGCCAATGGAGAGGAGAGAAACGGAATTTCCGTGCAGGTCAATCGTGCCCTGATCCGGAGAAAAAATGCCCGCGATCGCATTCAGGGTTGTGGACTTTCCGCAGCCGTTCTGTCCGACAATCCCGAAAATCTCACCTTTTTCCACATCAAAGCTGATTCCCCGGACAGCGTCTACAACCTGGACTTCTGCTTTTTTCAATTTTAAAAGGTTTTGTTTCACAGAATAAGATTTCAGTACCTGATACGAGATGTGCAGATCCTTAACCTCTATAGCCAATTCTCTTTCCATAATCTAAACCGCCTCTCTGTTACATTCTCTTGACATAATTGTTTTCGTGTTTATAGATCAGACGCACGCCAAAAATACACATCAGGACGGAAATCACCGCACCGAAGGCAATCATGACAAACAGCGGCTCGCTCTCGTAAATCAGACAACGTCTCGCCGATTGAATCAGGACAGATACCGGATTGATCCACAGAAGCACAGAGTTCCAGGGCTCCGGTACGCGCTCTGAAATCGAATAAAAGATACCGGTCAGATAAAAGGACAGCTTCAGGACGACATTCATCACGTTATAAAGGTCATCCACAAAAACGCCATAGTGCAGCATAAAACAGCTTAAGCCAAAAGTAAACAACACAAGAAGAATGATGATCGGGATGATATACAGAACATTCCAGGTCACAGGGACCCGATAGATCAGCATCAGAATCACAATCAGGACAAACGAAACAAGCATTTTGAATCCGTTTACCATCACGCGGTTTACAATCAGCATATATTTAGGAAGATAAACCTTCGATACGACAGACGAATTGTTCCGAATGACTTTTACCGACTGCAGAACCGTATTTTTATAAAACGTCCAGAGCGTAAGACCGATGAAGACAAAAAGCGGGAAATATTTTCCGCCTTTCTGAAAGACCGTGATGGCGATAAAGGTATAAACCATCATGAAAAGAAGCGGATCCAGAATCCACCAGAGCCAGTTCAGATAAGAGCTGGCTACCTCATTTTTCAGATCCGACCGGGCGGATACTTTTGTGTATGGGTAAAATTTTTTAAAATCCCGAATAAAACGCTGCATTTTTTCCTCCGTCTGGCTGCCTTGCAGGCTGCCGATTATTCTTCCTCTATCTGAATTTCCGACCTGATTCTTGCATAGGCATCGCTGAAGCCGATGTCCCTTTGCCGGCAAATCTGCCTGATGTCGTCATATTCCGGATAGCGTTTCGTGATGTTTTCATAATGGCATTCTTTTACGCGAACCTTGCCCAGGGTGGTACTTACCATGTCCATCCGCCGTTCCATAACCGTGCGCTGCATCTTCAGATGGCGGATTCCTATCGTTGTCGTATTCTGAAAAATGATCCTCTCCATCTGCTCTGCCGTCGCTTCCTCGCAGATCACACTCAGAAGCCAGGCGGGACGGTTTTTTTTCATATAAATCGGTTCATAAAAAACGTCTTTTGCACCCGCTTCCAAAAGAAGCTCCATCACGTACCCCAGAGCTTCTCCTGTAGAATCATCTATATTGGTTTCCAGCTTCAGAATCCCATCATCCGTTCGTTTTTTTTTAGGCAGGAACCATCCTCAATCAGATGGATCCGGAGTATCCCGGGGCAATGATAAGTCCGTTTCCCCGCGCCGATTCCTGTCCGCAGAATCCGGAAGCTGTCCGGAAGTTTTTCGCCTGTCTTTAAAGCTGCCGCAATGGCGGCTCCTGTGGGTGTTACCAGTTCGCCTTCCACATCTGTCAGGCTTAAAAGAAGTCCCTGCTGTATGCAGATATTCTGTACTGCGGGAACCGGAATCGGCAGAATGCCATGCTGACACCGCACCGTTCCTCTTCCTTCACAGAGCTTTGGTACAATCACCTCCGTGATGCCAAGCTGATCCATGCACACTGCGGCAGCCACGATATCTATAATAGAATCTACCGCTCCTACCTCATGAAAATGTACCTGTTCGATATCCACCCCATGAGCTTTTGCTTCGGCAGCGGCAAGAATCTCAAATATATGAAGAGACAGCGCCCTGGCACCTTCTGTCAAAGCACCGGCGTTAATGATGTCTCTGATCTCTGCCATCCCGCGATGGACATGGGAATGCGTATGATCCTGGTTGTCGTGGTCAGCCTCATGACTGTGCTCATGGCCATGACCGTGATTGTGAGCATACACATGGTCGTGGTCATGCTCATGATTATGGTCATGGTCATGCTCATGGTCGTGATCATGATTGTGGTCATGGTCATGCTCATGGTCGTGATCATGATTGTGGTCATGGTCGTGATCATGCTCATGCTCATGAGCATGGCCATGCAGATATTCCATATCATGATCATGGTTGTCTGTATCCAAAACCACATTAAAGTCGCAGGCGTCAATCCCGGATTTGTTTACGCGGGTGACTTCTATTTCGTATCCGTCCAGCGGCAGAGACTGCAGCACTTCACGGAGTTTTTTTTCGTCAGCACCGAGGTCTAAGAGTGCAGCCACTGTCATATCGCCACTGATGCCTGAATAACACTCCAGATAGAGTGCCTGTCCTTGTGATTGCTTCATTATCATTTACCCCTTTGCTCTCACTTGCCCAATGCAAGCCGGTTCATCTGTGTCGCCAGATATCCCGCGCCAAACCCGTTGTCAATATTCACCACGGCAATCCCGTTTGCGCAGGAATTGATCATTGTGAGCAGCGCGGACACTCCTCCGAAATTAGCCCCGTACCCGACGGATGTCGGAACCGCGATCACGGGACGACTCACCATCCCGCCTATTACACTGGGCAAAGCTCCTTCCATCCCGGCAACAGCCACCACACAGTTGGCTTCCCGGATCACATCAATCCGGGACAACAGCCGATGAATCCCGCTCACGCCTACATCATAAATCCGGTGTACTTTTGTACCAAAAAATTCCGCCGTCATCGCCGCTTCTTCTGCAACGGCTATATCCGCCGTGCCCGCCGTACAGACAGCCACGCAGCCCTCATGTTTCTTTCCTTCCGCTTCCAGCTTCAGGATCCGTGAGACAGGATCATAGAAAATCTCCGGGAAGTCCTGCCGAAGAAGCTCATACTGTTCCGGCTTTGCCCTGGTGCCGAATACTTCTCCTTCCAGTTCATAAAGCCGGTGATAAATCTCCCTCAGATGTTCCGGCGCCTTATTCTGGCAGAACACAACCTCCGCAAAGCCTGTCCTGGCTCTTCGGTCTGTATCCAGCTTTGCAAAGCCTATCTCTTCATAGCCATCAGCTAAAGACACGAACCCGTCTTGTTCTTTTTTTCCATCCATTCCCATATCTGTATTTCCTGATAATGTTACATCTGATCTGACTCTGTGCTCTCAATCCTGAGAAGCTGCTTTCTATTCTGTCCTCCGGCTGCTGCGCCTGAAATCCCCGGCATGCATAATTAAATCAGGTTGAGATACCGGCATGCATTCCAGATTCCGTCCTCATACAGGCCGGAGGTCACATAATCAGCCGCGGCCCTTGCTTCTTCTGTTCCGTTTCCCATACAGACACTGAAGCCTGCAGTTGAAAACATCCCCAGATCATTCGCACTGTCGCCAAAGGCAATCGTATCTTTCCGATCCTCCCCAAGTAGTTCACATACCTTACTGATCCCAACTCCCTTGTGGTAGCCTTTCGGAACAATCTCGGCTACGGTTTCGTTATGGATCATAAAGTCAAAGTCCTGCTCCAATTCACGGAAGCAGCCGGTTCTGTCGGCATGATCCGTGGCACAGGAAAACTTTACGATATCCCAGTTTGCCCAGTGATTCTTTATCGTTCGAAGACGGTCTCCCAGATCAGACCGCAATTTTTCCCCATAAGGGTCGCCGCCGAATTCTTCTTCATCAAAATAGAGATAACGGACGCCTTCTAATATCGGTCGAAATCCATATTCTCGAACCATCTTGATCGTATCAGCCGCAAAATCATTGTCCATCATATGGCAGTAAACAGTTTTTCCCTGATATTCAACCATCGTGCCGCATCCGGATATAATCCCGTCAAAACCTATTTCCAACAGATCGGGATGAAAAATATAGCCTCGGGCCCGTCCGCTGTTTATAAATACAAGATGCCCGTTTTTTCTCAGCATGCGGATTGCTTCCACCGTGCCGGGAGGAATATAATTTTTGCGATCCCAGATTGTCCTGTCGATATCAAAAAAGACTAATTTTCTGTTCATATTCTCCTCGTGGCTTCAGCCAGCCATCTGGCTTCATCCGGTTCAAGATATGGTGAGATGGTTTCCCGTACTTTTTGATGGTAGTTGTTCAGCCAGGCTTTTTCACCGGAGGTCATTTTTTCGGTCAGAATTCCATCCAGGTCGAAGGGAACCAGTGTCAAAGGCTCAAAGCGCAAAAATTGTCCGTATTCCGTCTTCTCCCCTTTTACGCACAGAACCAGATTTTCGTGACGGATCCCGAATTTTCCCGGCGCGTAATAGCCCGGCTCATCGGATGTGATCATGCCGGGAGCAAAGGGTGCCGAAGCGGGTTTTCCTTTTGGCAGCTTATAATGGATCCGCTGTGGTCCTTCATGCACATTCAGATAATAACCGACGCCGTGACCGGTTCCATGATTATAATCCGCGCCGATTTCCCATAGAGGAAGCCTCGCAAGGACATCCAGATCATAGCCTGCTGTTCCTTCTTTAAATATTGCGTCAGCCAAGGCGATGTGACCTCTGAGCACTGCCGTAAAATATACCTTTTCTTCCTCCGTCAGTTCTCCCAGGGCAATCGTTCTGGTGATATCCGTCGTTCCTTCCAGATATTGTCCGCCGGTGTCTGCCAGTACAAAACCCCTCGGCTGCAGCTCAATATCCGTCTCTTCCGTAGCAGAGTAGTGAATGATTGCTCCATGCCTGCCATAAGCAATAATGGGATCGAAGCTGTTTCCGCAAAAATGTTCTCCCGCGCTGCGCAGTTCATAAAGCTTTTCTGCCGCGGATAATTCTGTGATTCCGCCTTCAGCAACATGCTTTTTCAGCCAGTATATGAATCTGGTAACGGCTGCTCCGTCACGAATATGAGCCAGACGCATGTTTTGAATTTCCGTTTCATTTTTAACCGCTTTCATCAGCATGGTCGGGTTTTCTTCATCCACAATCTCCGCATTTGCAGGCAGGCTGCGGGAAAGCAGGCTGTTTACCTTTGCTTTGCAGACCCAGATCCGTTTCGCCTGCAAAGAGGTCAGGTCGTTATAAAATGAGTCATATGGACGAATTTCGATCTCATCTTTTAATAGAAGCTTTTTCAGCTCTTCGGAAAAAGCTTCTTCGGAAGCATAGATAAGAGTTTTGTGAAGGCCCATGATGAGATATGCCAGAAAAACAGGGTTGCAGGAGACATCATTGCCGCGCAGATTGAGCAGCCATGCGATGTCATCAAGGCAGGATAATACAAAATGATCTGCTTTCTTTTCCTGCATTGCGCGGCGGACACGGAGGATCTTGTCTGTTCTGGATTCCCCGCAGTATGTCTCGTCCAGGGAAAAAACGGGTTCTTGTGACCTGGCCGGACGATCGGTCCAGATCTCGCCTGCCAGATCTGTATCCAGTCGAAGATGGACGCCGCCGGGTACTAGTTCCTTTTCAAATCGGGCAGCTTCTTCTTCGCTTACGGTTCTTCCGTCGAAGCCAAGGCATTGGCCTTTTTTTAGTGTGTCCTTTAAGAATTGATGAATATCGGGCACGCCTTCCTCATCTATTTTCATCAGGGTAAAGCCGGTCCCTGTCAGTTGTCTCTCAGCCTGCAAAAAGTAGCGTCCGTCGGTCCAGAGTCCGGCAAAGTCCTGTGTCACGACAGCTGTACCGGCAGAACCGGTAAAACCTGTCAGATAACGCCGGCACATGAAGTACGAGCCGACATACTCCGAAGAATGAAAATCATCTGTCGGAACGAGATATGCATCAATTCCCTCCGCTGCCATCCTTTTGCGCAGGGCTGCAAGACGCCCGGGAACCTGCTCTAACGCTTCGCTCATATTGTTTTTCATCGCCCCTTCCTTTGTTTATCAAGTGATCATAGCATGAATAAGGGGGTTTTGCAACATTTTTCCTTATGCCACCCGGGATACGTTTTGCTCATAGGAGTGTTCAGCGTTTCTGCGATAGTATGACGCTCGGCTTCATGGTTTGCGCCGGCTCCCGGATCGGTGTCACATTCGCTCTGCAGAAAAATAACAGCCGAGCCATCTCCCGTGGGAGACTAAAGGTGTGAAATGTCTCCGGACAAGCCGGAGCCACCTCACGCCTTAAGTCTCCCATCGGTTTCAGTCTCGTCAATTATTTTTCTAATGCATCGCTCATTGTGACATCGATCCGTACGCCTCCATGTTCTGAGCCGAGCTGGATAGTGATAGATAATAGAGGATTTGTAATATGTATAGTAAACGGACAGAATGCTTGCATTTTGATTCGTTTACAGCGCCGAATTCGCACCGAGTAAACGGCATCTTTCCGCTGTAAATATGTTCGCATACTGTAATTCTCCAAGCTCTATCAGCTAATTTTATCCATACAAAAAGCACGTCTGATGAAGCATAAATCTCATCGACGTGCTTTTTGACGAATTTCTTCGGACCCAACCGTACATGCATTATCCGTATATACATTAATGCATGGATCCTAAATTGTTATCTCCGTCGGGACGACAGACAGATATCATCCCAGCGGAGACGGGCGGTACGGTTTACCCCGTCTGGGGGGAATCCGCCTGTTCTTCCGTTCAGATTATTTCTCGATGGTGGCTTCCGTGAACAGGAAGTAGCCGAGCGGGGTCCAGCCTGCATTCTTGATGTAGTCTTTCATGCAGTACTGCTGTACGTAGAAGTAAATCGGAGCGACCGGGAAGCCGCCTTCACCAAACATGAGTTCCTCTGCCTGTGTAAGGAGAGCGTCACGCTCTTCGCCGCCCGGAAGGGTCTTGGCCTGATTTACAAGGTCGGTGTATTCATCGCTGACCCAGTTGCCGTAGTTGTAGGAATTGCCGTTTGTGAACAGCTCGATGTAGGTGATTGCGTCGTCATAGTCTGCAATCCAGCCAAGACGGGCCATGCCGAATTTGCCTTCGCCAAGGTTGTTGGTATAGGTCTGCCACTCGGAGTTGTTCAGGGAGATATCAAGGCCGAGTACGCCCTTGACATCAGATTGTACAGCTTCACCGATTGCTTTGTGAGCTTCGTTGGTGTTGTATTCATAGTTGATCGTTGCGGAGGCGTCATATCCGTCGGCAACTGCTTCTTCCAGAAGGGCTACAGCAAGGTCGCAGCGTCCGGAATAGGTCTCGAGATCATAGTCAGGATACATTTCCTGAAGTGCCTTTGTGGTGAAATCGCCATAAGCGGCTGTCCACTCTTCGCCGGCGCTGTTGGTGATGCCTGCAGCGGTGATGCCTGTCGCAGGTGTCTGGCCTCCCTGGGTAACGTTCTCTACGATGTTCTCACGGTCGATCGCGAGGGAGATTGCTGCACGTACTCTCCAGTCCGGGATATTGTCAGCATTCAGATACAGATAGTAGGTGCCGACCTGCGGAGCTGCATGAGCGATGCCTTCTGCGCGCAGGGATTCAATCTGATCTACAGGAACGGAATCAAAGAAATCATATTCGCCAGCCTGGAATGCCGCAAGCTGAGAGGTCTCGGAGTTGTTGAGATACCATACGATCTTGTCGGGACCGGCGGTCTCGGCGTAATACTTGTCATTTTTGGTCATCTCGATGTAGCTGTCATGTACCCAGTCAGAAAGTACATAAGCGCCGTTGGAAATCATATTGCCCGGATTGGTCCACTCCTGGCCCTTTTCCTCAATGACATCCTGGCGAAGCGGCATCAGAGCTGCAAACGCGCAAAGGCCGATGAAATACGGGCACTCAGCTTCCAGGGTAATGACGAGAGTCTTGTCGTCTGCTGCCTCGATACCAAGGGTATCCGGCTCTGCCTCGCCTTCCTGGATCGCGGTAGCGTTCGCTACGATACCGTTCAGGATATAGCCATAGTCTGCAGCATTTGCCGGATCGACAATACGCTTCCAGGAATAGACAAAGTTCTCAGCCGTGACAGGCTCGCCGTCGCTCCAGAAAAGTCCGTCACGCAGATGGAAGGTATAAACCAGTCCGTCCTCGGAGACATCGTAGGACTCTGCCTGACCGAAATCCGGGACAAGGAAATCTACATTGTCGGAACCGTCGATCGCAGCCGGCTCGCCTGTGGAGACATACTTCATCAGGCCTTCAAAAAGGTGCATCGCATAGGTCGCACCATCTACAGAGGACTCAAGGTTCGGATCCAGGGTTTCGGGCTCGGAAGCAATACATCCGCGAATGACGGATTCACCACCCTCTTCAGCCATGACAGGTACGCAAAGAGCGCTGACCGCCATACCGAAGGCAAGCACGAGTGCAAGTGCCTTTTTCATGTTACTTTTCCTCCTTTTCTACTGATGCGGATAGAAATATCAGGTCCGGGGAAAGCCGCATCGTTTCCTTCCCGGGGCTGACCAGAAGCAGTCAGTGAGAACATTCCCTGACTGCAAAATGGCTATATTGACCTTACTCCACCTTTTTAAAAATGTCAAGTGGTGATACTCTGTTTATCAGAATCATTTGTCCAGCGCATGACATGCCGCAAAGTGCCCGGGGGAGTATTCTTTCAGTTCGGGCATGGTTTCCTTGCATCGATCTGTGGCGTAGGGGCATCTTGTGTGGAAGCGGCAGCCGGAGGGCGGGTTTAAGGGACTCGGAATATCGCCTTCCAGCAAAATACGCTTGCGATGGCGGTTTTTCTCCGGGTCTGTGAGCGGCACCGCGGAAAGCAGGGTCTTGGCGTAAGGATGAATCGGATTCGCGCAGAGCTCATAGCTCTCTGCCAGCTCTACGAGACAGCCTAAATACATCACGCCGATGCGGTTGGAAATATGCCTTACCACGGATAGATCATGCGCAATAAACAGATAGGTCAGGCCGATCTGCTCCTGGAGTTCTTCCAGCATATTGACGACCTGAGACTGAATCGAAACATCGAGTGCGGAAATCGGCTCGTCACATACGATAAACTCCGGCTCTACCGCCAGTGCTCTCGCGATGCCGATACGCTGCTGCTGCCCGCCGGAAAACTCATGAGGGAAGCGGTTGGCATGCTCCGTATTCAGACCGACCAGTGTCAGAAGCTCATTGATTCGATCTCTCCGGTCCTGTTTCCCTGTGTACAATTTATGGATATCCAAGGCTTCCCCGACAATCTCGCCGACCGTCATACGCGGATCCAGGGAAGCGGATGGATCCTGAAAAATCAGCTGCATCCGTCTCCGATAGGGAAGCATGTTTTCCTGCACTTTTTTCTCGCTGTCATAGATCACCTTGCCATCATAAACGATCCGGCCGGAGGTAGGGTGATAAAGCTGCAGCAGCGTACGTCCGAAGGTGGTTTTCCCACAGCCGGACTCTCCTACCAGACCCAGTGTTTCTCCCTCATCAATATACAGCGAAACATCCTGTACAGCCTGTACATAATTAGTCTTTAAAAAACCGCCCTTAACCGGGAAGTATTTGCGGAGGCGTTCCACCTCAACGAGTCTCTTTTTCTCCTCGCTCATTTTGCGGCACCTCCCTTCTCTCGGACACGAAGCCAGCAGGCGGAATAATGTTCCTCCCCTACCTCGACAATCGGCGGCTGTTTGCTCAGGCAGATCTTCATGCAATGCTCGCAGCGAGGTCCGAACGCGCAGCCCTTTGGCGGATCCAGCAGATCGACCGGAGTGCCCTCGATGGGAATCAGCTTTTTGCCCTTCTCATCATCCAGATTGGGCATGGAACGCAAAAGGCCCTGCGTATAAGGATGAGACGGGGAATAAAAGATATCGTCTACCTTGCCCTGCTCCATGATATGCCCTGCGTACATGACAGAGACATGGTCACAGATCTCAGCCACAACTCCGAGGTTATGCGTAATAAAGATAATCGCCATCCCGGTCTTTGCCTGAAGAGATTTCATCAGCTCCAGTATCTGGGCCTGAATCGTGACATCCAGGGCTGTCGTGGGTTCATCGGCGATCAGAAGCTTGGGATGACAGATCAAAGCCATGGCAATCATGGCTCTCTGGCGCATCCCGCCGGAAAACTCATGGGGATATTGATCAAACCGTTTAGGCGCATTATTGATGCCTACCAATTCCAGCATCTCAATTGCCCGTTTTTTTGCTTCCGCTTTACTGATGGATTTGTCATGGCAGGTCAAAGCTTCCGTGAGCTGGTCTCCGATCGTATAGACAGGATTCAGACAAGTCATCGGATTCTGGAAAATCATGCTTGCCTTGCTTCCGCGAAACTCACGCTTCTGTTCAGCCGTATATGCAAGGAGATCCTCTCCCTCAAAGGTTACGCTGCCGCCTACAATCCTGCCGGGATTTGCCAGCAGACCCATGATGGAATAAGCCTCCACCGATTTGCCGGAGCCTGATTCTCCGACAATGCCCATCACCTCATGCTCTTTCAGCGTATAGCTGATCCCGTCTACCGCCTTGACTTCACCGGCCGGGGTAAAAAAGGTGACTCTCAAATCCTTTACTTCCAAAAGATTTTCACTCATTGATACCCTCCTTAATTTTTCAGGCGCGGATCCAGCGCGTCTCTCAGCCCGTCGCCGACGAGGTTCAGCGTCAGGACAATCAGGCTGAGCAAAATCGCGGGAAACAGCAGTCGATAGGGGAACAGCAGAAATGTCTCTTTTGCATCCGAACAAAGCGAACCAAGAGAAGCCATCGGGGCGGAAACGCCAAGTCCCAGATAGGACAGGAAGGATTCCAGGAAAATCGCCGAGGGTATCTGCAGGCAGGTCTGGATAATCAGCTGACCGACACAGTTGGGCAAAAGATGCTTCCTGATAATCCGGGAGGAAGACGCGCCAAGAACGGTCGCCGCCGTGACATACTCCTGCTCCTTCAGCTGCAGAACCTGGCCGCGGATAATACGTGACATGCCTACCCAGTACAGGAGGGCAAAGGTAATGAAGATGCTGACGATTCCGACGCCCAGGGAACCCAGCGCTGTGACAATGGGAGATTTCGCAGTGTCAAACCAATGCTGCAGAGGCTCTTTCAGTACAACCTGCAGCAGAAGAACGATCAGTACATCCGGGACCGAATAGATCAGATCCACGATACGCATCATGACAAAATCTACTCTTCCGCCGGCAAAACCGGAAATCGATCCATATAAGGCACCGATGACAAGGACGATGAGCGCAGCGACAACGCCGATGATTATCGAAACTCTGGAGCCGTACATGCATCTTGCCATCAGGTCTCTGCCCTGAGAATCGGTACCGAAGACATGGGGAAAGATTCTCTTGTCAAGAACCAGCTCCTGAGCATCATCTGCAGGGGTATCCGTTGTTTCGATAACCGTAACCTCGGAAAATGTGCCGTCTTCATAGTTGGAATCCTTGCCGGAATATAATGGAGACTCCGCATCCGTGTCCAACACCAATGTAGCTTTTTCGATCGCCTTTTCCAGGGTGAAGGCATAGATCTTTCCATTCTGGGAGATAAACCAGTTTCCTTTTTTGATCGCGGTAAGAGATCCTGATTTTGTTGAGGTGGCATAGATACCATCCACGCCGCTTTCCATGAGCTCCAGGGCCATCTGCTCCACAGCCGAATATTCCATAGGTCCCAGTTTTTGTGCGCTCCGGTACTGCTGCTCATAGCTGTAGGGAATAAAATACGGTCCCGCAAAGGAGAATAACAGAATCAGGATAAAAACAAACAGCGCCCCCATGGAAACATGGTTTCTGCGGAAGCGGCGGAGGGCATCCTGCCAGTAGGAAACGCTTTTGTGCATATGCACCATGGACTGTTTTTCATCCGCGCTGGCCGGCGCAAAATCCGCTTCGGAAAATTGAGACAGATCCAGGACCGAATCCGTATCCGGATGAAAGACCTGGAAGGATTTTTTCTGATTCATTCGTCTTACGCCCCCTTCTTCGTGATATTGATCCTTGGATCAACCAGCTTGTAGGCGATGTCCACGATCAGGTTCATCACGATGATCAAAAGGGCAAGCAGTACTGTCGTGCCCATGATGACAGGATAATCGCGATTGAGGATACTGGTGACAAAATAATTTCCGAGGCCGGGTATATGGAAGATCTGCTCTACCACAAGGGCTCCGGTAATGATACCTGCCGTCAAAGGTCCTAAGTAGGTAATCACAGGAATCAGTGAATTACGCAGCGCATGCTTAAAAAGGACAACCTTTGTCTTGACGCCTTTTGCCCTGGCTGTACGGATATAATCCTGACTGATCGAATCGAGCATACTGGTTCTGGTCAGCTTGACGATGCGGGAAGCCGGACCAAGCGCCAGAGTGATGACGGGCATGATGTATGCTGCAGGATTTGTCAAAGAATCCGATTGAACGGGAAGAATATGCAGCTCTACGGCAAATTCAAAGAGCATCAGAGTCGCCACGACAAAGCTTGGCATCGCGATACCCATGGTCGTGATGACACGCAGGAGACTGTCAATCCATTTTCCCCTGTAGTATGCGGAAATGACCCCCAAAGGAATGCCGATCAGGACGGAAAAAAATAAAGCCCATAATCCCAGCTTGATGGAAAGAGCAAATTTTCCCTGGCCAAAGAGAATCTTGGTAACAGCCGTACCTTCCTGCATCTTCAGCGAGACACCCATATCGCCTTTGAGATAGTTTTTGATATAATTCAGGTATTGTATGGGCAGAGGCTTATCCAGCCCATATTTCGCATTCGCCAAAGCAATCTGCTCGGGTGTAGATTTCTCCGTCATAAACGGGCTGCCTGGAATCGCGTTCATCAAGAAAAAAGTGATGGCTGAGACCAGAAGCAGTGTCAGAATGGAGACAGCAATACGCTTCAGCGTATAGACAAAAAGATCCATGTCCTTTCCTCCTCCCAAAACACAGTTTTGTAGGTTGATTCAATGTCTTCGGATGACGTTTTTGCTGCTTCGGCAATCAGACTGCCAAAGACAAAAACAGTCTTTTCCTTCATAAGTTGTTCATATTTTACTATAGTAAAGAGGTAAAATCAACCATAAATGATCAGGCATACAGACTTCGCCAGCCATCGGGTGTCATGGTATCCGTGCAGAACCAGTCTACACCCTGGTTCAGCCATTCAGGCAGGTGATCCAGGTCATTGATCGTGTAGACGCAGACTTTTTTTCCTATGGCATGCAGGGCTTGTGAGAAAGCGGCATTCACTCTTGATTTCGGAAGGGTGATGATGGGAAGATCTTCCTTGTCCCGGGCAAAAGCAAGGACATCCTCCTCCGGAATATCCTTGTCCCTGTATAAGGTATAGATGATATTTTTCCAGGAATAAACCTGTTTGATCAGATCGTATTCGCTTCTCTGATAAATCTGGGGGACTATGCGGTCAAGGGTGGACTGGCCTCCGTGAATGAGAGCCGTGTCATGTATGGTCTGATAGCGGTCAAGGATTTCTTCTTCACTCCACTGATAGCTTTTAATATCAAGCACAAGGATCATATCCTGATTGACATGCAGCTGTTCCATCACATCATCCAGGGTCATGGATGTAAGGTCTTCCCGGATCCCGTTTTTTGTGAAATCCGCCAGGGATTTCTGTTCTCCATACTGGTTATTCCAGTTGTGTGCGGCAACCAGATATCCGTCCGTTGTCAGATTGAAATCGATTTCGAATACCCGGAAGCCTTTTTCATAGTTGGACTGTATTGCTTCCAGGGAGTTTGTGTACGTCAGGATTTCCCTTTGACCGGACTCATTCCGGTATACAATTCCTCCACCGGCATGGGCAATCAAGGGGGCTCCTTCCCATCCCCACTCTTCCAGCTTTGTCATCGTGGGAACGGCAGTATATTTTCCGATGAACCAGGGCAGTTCTGTTTTTCCTGTTTTAATAACGGAAGTTTTTTCCAGCTGTACGTCCAGAACATCCTCTATATATGCTTTTTCTGCATACAGTGTGTGAAGGCTGCTGGAAAATCTGCCTCTTGCGTCATAGGAATAGCCATTTTTTGTAAGGCTGCTGTAATCCGGGCTTAAGCGCAATTCTATCCGGGGATTATCCCGTAAGTAGCAGAAGGCATCGCCTTGAGAATCTCCTTTTTCGTAGCCGGCGGCTTTCATCACGGGGGTGAGGGGCACATATCCCATCTTTTTCATCTGCAGGGAAGAGATTGTGGTAACGGCCCAGGCGCAGACTGCCAGACCTGCCAGCAGTCCCAACAAAAATAATAAAAGACGGGTCAGGCCGTCTTTTCCTCTTTTCTCGTACATGCTTTGGTTCCTCCTTCTATTATATATATAAATGTTCGCATAAATATTTGCATCTGCTGAACCAAGTATGGTTAAAATACTTTTATAAGACCATTGCCCGGGAATCTGAGGGGGTAGAAAAAGAGAATTTGTTCCCAGTATACAGGAAAGAAGCTTACAATTCAACTTTTCGTTGAGAAAAGGAGTAATTTGTGGTAACCTAAGTTAACTGTCAGATTTACGTGTGATGACTTGACGCTCGGCTTCAGGGCTTGCACAGGCTCCCGGATTGATGTCACATTCGCTCAGACGAAAAATAACAGCCGAGCCATCTCCCGTGGGAGACTAAAGTTCTGAGGTGTCTCCGGAAGAGCCGGAGCCACCTCAGACCTCAAGTCTCCCATCGGTTTCAGTCTCGACAATTATTTTTCAAATGCATCGCTCATTGTGACATCAATCTGTCCGCCTTTCAGGGAGTTTATGTGCCGAGCTGTTTGTCGAAAGTTGGTATTTTGTATAGAAAAAAATGCAAACAAAATGAAAAATGAAATGTACCTGTATTATCCTACCACAGAAAGGATCACGTTATGAATGTTCAAGAAATGGCCAGGCAGGTGAAGGAAGCAAGCTTTGCGCTTGGAGCGACACCGTTGGAATTACGTAACCGTGCGCTGAAGGCTATTGCGGATGCGCTGAAGGATCATAAAGAAGATATTTTTGCGGCAAATGCCAGAGATCTTTCTGCCGGAGCAATGCTTCCCGCTCCCATCCTTGGACGGCTTTCCTTTGATGATCACAAGCTGCGCGATGTGACAGAGGGTATCTCCGGCCTGATTTCTTTGCCGGATCCTGCAGGGAAGATTCTTTTTAAGAGAGAGCTGGATGAGGGGCTGATTCTGACCAAGGTCAGCTGCCCGATCGGAGTGATCGGCGTGATTTTTGAATCCCGTCCCGATGCGTTGGTGCAGATTTCTTCGCTTTGCGTCAAGAGCGGTAATGGAGCAATTTTAAAGGGCGGCAGCGAGGCAAAGGAGACAAACCGTACTTTGTTTTCCGTCATCTATGAGGCGGGGGTCCGGGCGGGTCTCCCGGAGCATTTTGCTTCTCTGATTGAGGACAGGGCTGCCATCGAGGAGCTGCTTGGCTGTTCGGATTCCGTTGATCTTCTGATTCCGAGAGGCTCCAACGCTTTTGTAAGACACATCATGGAACATTCGGATATCCCGGTCATGGGTCATGCTTCCGGCCTCTGCCATATCTATGTAGATAAAAATGCGGATCCTGATATGGCAATTCCTTTAATCATTGATGCCAAGACTCAGTATGTCTCCGCATGCAACGCGGCTGAAACCCTGCTGCTTCATAAGGATATCGCCGATGTCGTGCTGGAGCGTCTGAAGCATGCTTCCGGGCAGCATGTGGATTATATCCCGGCGCAGTCCGAGGAGGACTTCCGGGAATATCTGGATTATAAAATGACCACGAAGATTGTGAATGACGAAGATGAAGCCATCGCCCACATCAACCGCTATGGTTCTCATCACACCGATTGTATCATTACAGAAGATGAGGCTGCGGCAGAGCGGTTTCAGACTTTAGTGGACAGCGCCGGTGTATATTGGAACGCGTCCACGCGCTTTGCGGATGGATTCCGCTATGGTTTTGGGGCCGAGGTCGGCATCAGCACCGGCAAACTCCCGCCGCGTGGCCCGGTTGGCCTGGATGGGCTGGTAACCTATAAATATCGGCTTAAGGGTAACGGCCAGATCGTCGGGGATTATGCCTCCGGGAAAAAAGCGTTTCATTTTGTGGATCTGGCGTAAATAAACAGAATATTTCTTTGAAAGGCTCTTCATTTGCAACAGACAACAACACAGAATATGTTTGCATCGACAAAAGCCTGATTCTACTGATCACTTCGAAGCGGAGCTGCTTGTGGGTCCCGCCCCTGGTTCGGTCATTTCTAAGCGGTGCCCACCGGACGGCAGCTTTTTCCGACCGACTCTGCAGATAAGGCATCGGAACAGGGCAGAGGGAGGTCTGTACAGCCTCTGCCCTTCGGCGGGGCAATGGTTGCCGGCAGGCGAAATATGACATTGCGCCGCCCCTGCGAAAAAAAAGGAGAAGAACCCAATAAGGTTCTTCTCCTTTTTTTCGCAGAACTATAGATTAATTCAGACGACAAAATATCACGCAAAAAGGAACCCGCACATTTTTGCATAAGATTGAGGCTCTGTTTATTGACGGAATCTTTCTCTGTTCTTCTTCTGTTCCGGAATCGGCGCGATTTCTCCGGCCTTCATTAAGGCATTCCTTGTCAGCAGCGGACCGATCAGTTCATAGACGAAAACGCCGAATAAAGTTACGTTCCGGATAATCGTGCCTTCAAAATCTCCGAGAGCCATGGCCTGATTGCACATGCCGAGGGCAACGCCGGCCTGAGGAAGCAGCGTAATTCCGAGGTATTTTCGAACCTTCTCATCGCATCCCATCGCGGAAGAGCTAGCCCTGGCGCCCAGATATTTCCCTGCGGAACGCACCAGAATATAAATCACGCCGATCAACACATACTGCATGTTGGAAAACACGCTTAATTCCAGTTCCGCGCCGCTTAAGACAAAGAAGGTTGCGTTTAAGGGAGCCGTCCACTTCTCCGCCCTGTTCATAATGTCCGGGGAGAATTCGCTTAAATTGCAGAACACAGTGCCCAGCATCATGCAGACCAGCAGAGACGAGAAGGAAATGGCTGCCGGACCGACCGGGATCTCCAGATAGGACAGAGCTATGGTCAGAAGCACAAAGGAAATCGTCAAAGAAAGGCGGTTTGAGTTTGAGTGGAACAGTTTTTCCAGTTCGGAAAGCAATACACCGAGCAGGCTTCCCAGCAACAGGGAGAAAATGATCTCCAGGCAGGGATTTACGATAATGGAAACAGCGTCGAGATTGCCGCCCTGCATCGCTCTTGCGATACCGAAGGAAACGGAAAAGACCACAAGTCCGACTGCGTCATCCAATGCTACGATCGGCAAAAGGAGTCTGGTAAGGGGGCCGTCCGCCTTATACTGCCGGACAACCATCAAGGTTGCGGCAGGGGCTGTCGCAGAAGCAATGGCGCCCAGAACGATCGCTGCGGAAAGCGGAAAAACTTCCTCGCCTAAGGCAAAATGTACACAGGCCAAAGCGATATCTACAAGCAAAGATGCCATGACAGCCTGAACGATACCGATTACCGTAGCGGCTTTACCGGTATGCTTCAGCTCCGTCAACCGAAACTCGCTCCCGATGGCGAAGGCTATGAAACCAAGGGCTGTCGTATTTACGATTCCGACGGCCTCTACATGGGAAAGGGAAATAAAGCCAATCCCCTGCACGCCGATCCTCCCCAGCCCATACGGTCCGATCAGCAGACCCGCGATCAGAAAAGCAGTGACATCAGGAAAATTGAGCTTTAAGAGGCGAAATACTCTGGTAAGCATCAGGCCCGCAAAAAGCGCGCTGGAAATTGCCAGAAAAACATACATTGACTGGTACCTAACCTTTCTTTAATTTTATTGGAAAAAGCAGCCGTACTATAGCTTATCTACCATTTTGTTCTGTAATTCTCTCTTGTTTTACAATAATTTTATCGTAAATGAACAAAATGCCTGCATTTTGGCTCGTTTACGACGCCGGATTAACGCTGCGTAAGCGGAATCTCTCTACAGTAAATTCGTGCGCATATTATAACCTATCTTGACGAATCCACTTTAATTGAGTAAAATATGGCAAGCGTCCAGAGAAAAAACCATCCGGAATCCGATCCTTGGATAGTCGGATTCCAGGAGAAAAGGATGGATTAAGGAGGATTAACTTACATGGAAAACAGACGAGTGCAGATGAACCGACAGACTAATCTGCTGCAGTTGGAGGAGCATATGTATCCTCTGGTTGACGTGCAGACTCCAAATGTCTTTCGCAACCTATTCCCTTATAGTGAGGTCCCGAAAATAGCCTTCAACGACCGTATTGTGCCGCACCACATGCCGGATGAAATCTGGATCACAGATACTACCTTCCGGGACGGCCAGCAGTCCAGAGCGCCTTACACCACAGACCAGATCGTAACCATCTTTGATTACCTGCATCGGCTTGGGGGACCTGAGGGGAAGATCCGTGCCTCGGAGTTTTTCTTATACAGTAAAAAAGACAGAGACGCTGTCGAAAAATGTATGGAGAGAGGGTATCGCTTCCCAGAGGTCACCAGCTGGATCCGCGCAACCAAGAAGGATTTTGAGCTGGTCCGTGATATGGGCATGTCTGAGACCGGCATTCTTGTCAGCTGCTCTGATTATCACATTTTCTATAAGATGAAGATGACCCGTTCGCAGGCCATGAACCATTATCTGAATATCGTCAAGGAATGCCTGGATATCGGCGTCGCGGTACGCTGCCATCTTGAGGATATCACCCGCGCGGACATCTACGGTTATGTCATCCCATTCTGCCTGGAGCTGATGAAGCTCCGTCAGCAGTACGGAATTCCGGTCAAGGTGCGCTGCTGCGATACCATGGGCTATGGGGTCAACTATCCCGGCGCCGTGATCCCGCGTTCCGTTCCCGGGATCATCTACGGTATTATGACCCATGCGGGAGTACCTTCGGAGATGATAGAATGGCATGGCCACAACGATTTTTATAAGGCTGTTTCCAATTCGACGACAGCCTGGCTCTACGGTGCCTGCGGAGTCAATACCTCCCTGTTCGGCATTGGAGAACGCACGGGCAATACCCCGTTGGAGGCTATGGTCTTTGAATACGCCCAGCTCCGCGGAAACCTCGGCGGCATGGATACCCATGTCATTACTGAGCTGGCGGAATACTATGAGAAAGAGATCGGTTATCAGATCCCGCCCCGCACTCCGTTCGTCGGAAAGAACTTCAATGTCACCCGGGCAGGCATCCATGCGGATGGCCTCCTGAAGAATGAGGAGATCTATAATATCTTTGATACAGAAAAGTTTCTGGATCGCCCGGCTGTCGTTGCCGTTTCCAATACGTCAGGCGCCGCCGGCATCGCTCACTGGATCAATACCCATTACCGGCTCACCGGTCCAAAGCAGTTTGATAAGAACCATGATCTGATCACAAAAGTAAAGGATTGGGTCGATCAGCAGTATGACGAAGGTCGTGTCACCGTTATGACCGATTTCGAGCTGGAAGCAAAGATTCATGAGGTATGCGCGGAATTAGGCATTCGTTTATAAGAATAATAAAGATTCAGAAGACAAAAGATCCCGCAAAAGCGAGCAGATTTCGGGCGGCTGCAGAATCGTGAGAACGGCTCCGCTGCGAAGTGATTTGCGGAATCAGTCTTTTGTCGATGCAAGCAAATGGTAAGGATAAAGGGAGACATATTTTGTCCTGGAGCGCGAAGCGCGATAGGCAGCAAAATAGTCTTCCGGACGGTATGTCGGTTTACAATTAGCATTGTAAGAGGAGAATAATTATGGAAAAGATCAGAATGAATACTCCCCTCGTTGAAATGGATGGGGACGAGATGGCCCGCATTATCTGGCAGATGGTAAAGGATGAGCTTCTTTCTCCTTTTATCGAGCTGAATACCGAGTATTATGATCTGGGTATAAAGCACAGGGATGAAACCAATGACCAGGTGACGATTGACGCGGCAGAAGCCAATAAAAAATATAAAGTGGCTGTCAAGTGCGCAACAATTACCCCGAACGCTGCCCGTGTCAAGGAATATGATCTGAAGCAGATGTACAAAAGCCCGAACGGAACGATCCGCTCGATTCTGGACGGCACCGTTTTTCGCGCCCCGATCCTGGTAAATGGAATTTCTCCGGTTGTTCCTTCCTGGACAAAGCCCATCACTATTGCCCGTCATGCCTACGGCGATGTTTATAAAAATGTCGAGCTGAAGGTTTCCGGGGCAGGAGACGCCTACCTGGTGTTTGAAGGCGCGGACGGCAAAGAGCAGAAGCTTCTCATCCAGCATTTTAATAAAGAGGGAATTCTCCAGGGCATTCACAATCTGGATGCCTCGATCGAGAGCTTTGCCCACAGCTGCTTTACATATGCGCTGGACACAAAGCAGGATCTCTGGTTCGGCGCGAAGGATACGATTTCCAAGACCTACGACGGACGATTCCGCGAAATCTTTGACGGTATTTTTGAAAAGGATTATAAAGAAAAGTTTGAGACTGCCGGCATCACATATTTTTACAGTCTCATCGACGATGTCGTCGCACGCGTGATGAAGTCTAAGGGCGGCATGATCTGGGCCTGCAAAAACTACGACGGAGATGTCATGAGCGATATGATCTCCTCCGCTTTCGGATCATTGGCCATGATGACCTCTGTCTTAGTATCCCCGCATGGCTACTTTGAGTATGAAGCTGCCCACGGCACTGTCCAGAGACATTATTACCGCCATCTGGCCGGAGAAGAAACCTCCACGAACTCTGTGGCGACGATCTTCGCCTGGACTGGCGCGCTGAGAAAACGCGGAGAGCTGGATGGGAACCAGGCACTGTGTCTGTTTGCCTCAAAGCTGGAAGAAGCGACTCTCCGGACCATCGAAAGCGGAAAAATGACAAAGGATCTTGCCCTGATCACATCATTAAAGGATGTCCAGGTACTGAATACCAGGGATTTCATCCTGGCGGTAAGAGATAATCTGTAAGTATCTCTGTTGCGTCACCTTTCAGATGTGACTCCGGTGCAAAAACAGCCCCCGCGAAAGGGATGTGAATCTGTTCACATCCTGTTCGCGGGGGCTTACGCACTTTTGTCAGGAAACAAGGTAAGCGGCAAATAATCAGCGTCTATAAAAAGAGCACTGGCTGTGGTAGTCTACAGACAGTGCTCTTTGAAAATTCAATAGAATCAAAAATCTAAGGGTGATTGATACTTTTGCTGCTTTTGCGACTTTGGCATGCCAGAT
>JAFVGK010000031.1 GCA_017475035.1 Blautia sp. | reverse complement strand
TGTCAGGAATATAATTCCCTTCCTGAAGGATGATCTCATAGTCCGTGCTCCTCATTTCATTTCGAATCAGGACGACACCCTCGTCATCCGCCAGAACACCCAACTGACGCAGATTGTCTTTGCCGATCAGCTGGTCCAGGTCATCGATCAGACGTTCTCTGTAGTCCGACTGGTCCACCGCGGTGCCGTCCCCATAGTAAAAGATGGTAGTCTTGTCAAAGTGCCGATTCTCATTCGCAAATTCTTCCGCCGTGATCGGATACGGCTTCTCGTTTAGACCTTCCCTGGGTCCTCCCTCGGCCAGTCCGTCGTCGAATTCCTCGTCGATCCGATCCTGACGATCCATGTTGTTGCCGAGGCTTTCCCAGATGTTCTTCCGCTTCGATTTCCCGGAAGCGCCCGAACCGGAATCCAAGTCGCCGTAATCCTCGAATACATTCCGGTTATAGCTCCGTCTGATCTTCCGAATATCTTTGATGAGTTCCTTTTCCTCCGGGTCGTCCGGATCCGGACTCAGTTCTGAATCATCAGGCTCCGAGCTGTCCTTCGAAATATCAGTCTCGCCGTTGCCCGAATCATTCTTACCGGAACCTCCGTCCTGAAGCTCCTTCTTCGCCCTGGTATTCTTGTCGGCCAGATCCTTCGCTGCTGCTCGCTTCAGGTAAGTCTCTTTCACCGACGCCACTTCTTCCTCGATTCTTTGCTCAGCTTTCTTCTCCAAATATCCTTTAACGACGAGAAATGTGGCTGCCGAGCCGATTGCCACACCCGCCAGGAAATATAATGCCGCCTTCATCAGCACGCTCCTTTCCAACGAATCAAGTTCAAAACACCGATGGACAGATGGCACTTTTCGACATTTCCTCGAAATTTTTGTCCATAAAACTGTCCACCGGGCTCTCCAAAATACGCAACAACCACGATTTCTCGCGATTTTCTATTCACTTTTGACCGGAATTTCCTCCGATTTGGCCAAAACAGCCGAAATATCAGGCTTTTAAGGCCTTATAAACGTCGAAAGCGGCCTATACCATGACTTTATCATACTCTCAGTACCCCTAAAACACGATTCTTTCAGAAAAGTTTCAGGAAATTTCTGCCATTTGTCCATAACCGTAGCCACAAAAATATCAGATCTTGTCGTAGATGACGCCGTCGACGTTCATGTTCAGGTGAATGGACTTCACTCCGTGAATATCACAGTACTCATCTGTGTAGTACTCCGTGAATCCGAGGTCAACGAAGCCATCTCCGTCACCGCCGACAACCCATCCAACAAGTGCTCCGGCCTGAGTTCTCTCCATGCCAAGCTCATCCAGGGCCTCATTCATAAACAGATGTCCCTGTGCATGGAATTTATCATTCAGATAGCTCTGTACCTGCCTCAGGAAGGTGAAGTTGCGGTCCTGATTGGGGCTCCAGGTCAGAGGTGCGGTGCTCTTGTCAAACTCGAACTCATAAGGTGATTTCTTGGTCTCCGTGACCTTCTTGGCAACGGTTTCTTTCTTCTTTTTGCCGGTTTCCTCGTCCACACGCTCCACCGTCACATCCTGTACGCCGTTATAGAACTTGCGTTCGGCCTCTTCCCCGATGATCGCGGCATTCCGTTTCCGGTAGTCCTTGAAGCTCTCGTCCAGTGCCGTATAAGCCGCCACAGCACCCGCATAACGAGCCTTCAATACACCGTGCGAGGCCAGAGTCAGCCCCACGCTCGCCACCGTGAAGATGATCACCGGCGCGAAGATCTTGGCGCACCTCACACAGACCTTTCCGTAGGTCTTCAGACTGGCCTTCCTGGACTCCACCAGAATATCTTTCCTGGCTTCCTTCAGCACACCGTCAGCCTCCGCGGCCTTGAGTGCTTCGTCTTC
The DNA here is from genome assembly GCA_017475035.1 of Blautia sp. GTDB lineage: Bacteria > Bacillota > Clostridia > Lachnospirales > Lachnospiraceae > Blautia_A. The sequence goes on along the minus strand of JAFVGK010000031.1, from coordinate 88,503 downwards.
CCGTACCTGAATATCATCCAGCTCCTGACTCAGTTCCCCGAGTTCCTCATCCTGCATGGCCTTCTTTGTGCAGCATACCGCGGCCACCAGCGCCGCAACCCCGCACAAGATTCCACCGGCCAGCAGCAGCTCAGGCGAGGCCTTCTTGCACTTCAGAAGGGCCTTTCCGCCTGCTTTTGCAATGACGCCCGATACAGCGCCTACCGCTTGCATCTTACCCATAATAGTATTCCTCCTCTTTTCTTATCGCGTCAGAGCGATCTCGCGCGGCATGGTCAGCATGAATCCGTCGACCCACCGCCTGCTCTCATCATCGTAAATACCGCCGCGTACCCGCTTGACCATCACGCCATCCAGATTCTTCCATCCAAACTTGTTGTCCTGGAAGTCGTCGCTGGTGTAGCCGAATGCGTCATAATAGTCCGCGACCGTCACCTGATCATAGTTCTCGAGGACCTCCTGCAGAATATCCAGTACATCCTCCGCCTCTCCTCGCGTCTCCTTCATGAGCTCCGCGACCCGGCTCGGAGAATCACTCGAGTTCTGATACGAAGGCATCTTCTCACGCCGTCCGTTGCCGCCGGATCCGCCGTTGAAATATCCGCCGTAGCTCACCCTCGAGCTGTTTCCATTGCCGCCGCGACGTGATCCGGCACCCCGTCGGACCTCGTTGAAGAGCATCATTCCGACTGCTGCGTTGATTGCATCTGCCAGGTTCTCCTTGATCGCGGGCTTCACCACATCCTCCACCAAATATTTTTTGGTGTCCTGGAAGTTACCCTCGAAGAAGGTCTTCATGAACTTGCGGCCGAAGCTCTCCCGCCTTGTGTGGGTCTTGCCGGTAGCTGCCCGTTCGACGTGTTTTTCCTGAATATCTTTGTCATTTGATTCTTTCTCTCCCACCGTGTTTTTGGTCTTCGAGTTGGACGGCAGGTCGTTCAGTTCCAATTTTCTTTCAGCCAATGTCGATTACCCCTTTCTTTTGAATATAATAGTTGTGATTTGTATTCCAAATCCCGGTTTGAGTCGTCCCCGGGCGAAAAATTTTGTGAGACGTTTGATCTGCGAAGAATATCAGTACCGTGTTGCTCACTCATTTCATGAGTTCGCTGCTATCTCGCTTCGCTCGATCATTCCTCGTCTCTTTCAGAGACTCGAAAAGCAAAAAGAAAGTGAGGCGTTTGCCCCACGATCTTTTCTTATCAGTCTTTCTTATTGTCAGACTCTTTGTTTTCTTTTTCGTTTTCTTTCTGCTTTGCAGCTTCTTCTTTCTGTCTGCGCTCCATCTCGTTGGCGTATTTGATGGAATATACAGCATCCTTCGCCGTCTGTACGGTCTCCTTCCAGTAATCACAGACATTGTCCACCGATTCGTCGATGAATCCGTTGACCACCTTGTCATTGAATGCCATTGCACTCGTTGCGCCTCCCAGCACCACGAGTCCTGCAACCACAGGATTCATGAGTGCGACAGGCACCGCGGCCGCAATACATCCACAGGCTGCGGCATCAACTCCCATATTCGCGACGAACTTAATTCCTTTCTTTGCCAGTTCTTTCACCGGAATAACCACTTTCATTGTTCTGCTCTCCTTTCAAATATCTTAATGAGATTAGCTCTCATTAAGAGAGATGGAATTTTCGCGAGGCCTTGACGCCAGAATATCCGTCCGCTCCACTCTGGCTCCCTCCCGCGCTTCCTTCACATAGACCGTCGGATGCTCATCGAAAAAGCTGGGACCCATGCATTTCTGCACAGGCCCCATATTGGTTATCCTCTCCAATATCATTCCTCCGAGCTTCCGCTGTCACTGCTCTCGGTAACGTCACCGGAGTCATCGGTCTCCTGATCCGAATCCTCGCTGTCACCGTCCTCATCGTCCGACTTCTTGCCGCCGGCCGCAGCACCGAGAATGCCGAAGATACCGAGAGTCACTACGATACCGACACCGACATATGCGGCCTCTTTCAGTAGTGCCTTCCCGACTTTCTTCGCAATGCTCTTCATCTTGCTTTCGGCCTTGGGCGCATCCGTCTTGCCCTCTTCCGGGGCGGTGTTCGTCTGCTGCTGGGATTCTGCTTCAGGGTTCTTAACCTCATGAATCTCCGTAAACTGACCTTCCTGAACTTTCTTGTTTTCCATTTTCAGCTCTCCTTTTTTTTTAGATATAATATTTGGAATTCCTTCCATTATAAGGGATGTAAAAATTGCGAGGCTGCGGACGAATATCAGTCACACAGCCTCTAACAAACCGCGAAGCCCGGATTCTCAGCCTCGCTCGCGTCCGTCATAGTCGAACGGTACGTGCAGGTAGTGCCTTCCGGTCTTCGAGCAGATCTTCTTCGGGCGGTGGACCGGCGGCTGGGCGAGTCTGACCACACACTTATAGCTGTCATCATTGACGTCAATCACGATCATATGATCTCCGTGGGCCAGGTCAACAATCTCGTCACCGACCTTGATCTCTCTGACGATCTGGTTCCTGTAATTCCGGCAGGCATTCAGGAACTCTTCGGCGCTCATCTGATCGAACAGTTTGACAATATCATCGTCGTTCGCGTTTTCATCGATATCGAACACCTTGTAGAAGTCATCATCACGGCGGATCATGTCGATCATGACCTTGAGTGCATCATACAGTTCTTCCGAACCGTGACGATATCCGCGGTCATACCTCGTGTCGTCCTGCTCGTATTCGAGTTCCTCTTCCAGCTCCGCAGTTCGCTCTTTCCAGTCTTCAAGATCGGCCGTAAGATCTGCAATAATGTTGTCGCGTGCATCCACCTGCTCAGCGAGTTTCTTGGTCTTGTCGCACTCCCGCAGGTACATGTTGCGAGCGACTACAAGATTATCACGCGTGTCCTCGAGTTCACCCTTGGTGGTGTTCAGCTTCTGCTGCAGGTCAGTGCATTCGTCATGGATCTGACAGTTATACTGATGGAGCGCTATAATCTGATTCTTGAGATACGCACGATCTCTCTCGGCACGGTTCTGCTCGTTCTTGAGCTCTGTCTGCAGTTTTACGCAGTGCTGAGCCGTGTTGCTGCAGTCGTCGACATGTCTCTTGCAGTCTTCCTCGAGCTTGGCGTTCTTATCACAGATCTGTGCATAGGCGATTGCCAGCTCGTTCAGCTGTGTTGCCTTCTTATTGTACTGTGAGCGTATCAGAGCCTTCTGGTAGCCGAGCCGCGGTATGAGGAGCTCGATCGCATGGTCAAGATCGCCTATGATACCTTTATCTTCTCCGCTGCCATAATGGCCGAAGTAGTACTGAATATCTTCCAGTACACCGCGGAGCTGGTCATCCAGGTCGATCAGAGTCGTATCCATCTCGCTCAGAGCCTTCAGCCCATCATCCTCGACCCAGGGATAGCGTCCGCTGTTCTTCGGGGTTCCCGCCGATACAGTAGTCTTGCTTTCGTTTTCATTCATGGCCATGAATATAATTCTCCTTTCAACCGTTCATAATTGAACATTTAACATTTACCATTTAACATTCAAAAAGAAAGGGCCGCCCGTCCCACTTACCAGGCAGCCCAGTCCATATATGGATAGTGATTCAGCTCTTGAAATACGCGTACTTCGGAGGGTTTCCGTACTTGAGAGCCAGCACCGGAATCTCTCCCTCCAACATGTCACTTGTCCAGCTCACGTCCACAGCGTCGTCGATCAGCTCGTCCAGATTGCCGACCGACCGCTCGGTAACATTGACACCGAATCCCAGATACTGTCCGGCATCTGTGTCATAAGACGGACCTCTTACCTCGCATCCGGCCCAGCACAGGAAGTCTGAATAAGGCACAAACGCATACTTGTCTCCGTCGATGATCTGCTGCCGGAGCTCGTCCTTGACCATTCGGATGGCTCTCCGGATCGCCTCAGCGGATGACGTGAATGGATGCTTCATGATCGGATCCCAGCAGACGCACTCGCCGATCGTGCGGTTCAGCTTAGCGGCCATCTCGGGATCGACCTTAATATCTTTGTTCTTCTCCGCATTGAGCTCATCCTTGGCCTTGTCGACTTCCTTCTTGCCGAACTTCTCCTTGAACTTGCCTTCCTCATCGGTCAGCTGATCACTCACGACCTTCAGGCCTGCCACGGCTGCCGCTGTCCGCTTCAAACTGATATGGTTCGCCACCCAGAAGCAGACGATCGATCCTCCGATCACCAGGCATACGAGCCCATAATATCTGGCTCCTACCTTGGCAATGCGGAAGACGTACTCGGCCTTTCCATGCTCCTCTTTCTCCTCGGGAGTCATCTTCTCCCACTTTTCCTTCTCCTTGGCAAACTCTTCCTGCGCCTCAGGAGCCTTCTTGGCTGCCAGGACCGTGCCGACAATCACGCCGACGGTCCCGACTGCCGTTAAGATGGTAGGCAGGTGCTTCACTACGAATTTACTGCAGACCCGTACGCCTGTGCCGCCTGCCTTCAGGATTGTGCTGAATCCCATGATCAGTGTTCCTTTCTGCCGAAGATCTTCTCGGCTGCGGTCATGGTGCGGTTATGATTCGTCATGACCACGGTTGCGAAATTGGATGAGACGCAGATCGCCGTGATGAATATAATGCCGACGATGCCTCCCACATAGGCGACGTACTTGACGGTGCTCATACCTTTACCACCGCCTTCACGATCGCCCTGGCCGCTTTGAATCCGACCAGATACGCCTTACCGCAGGTGTAGCCGAGTCCGAATGTGCCTTTAAGAATATACTGCCACATACTTATACTTCCTCCTTTCCGATTTCCTCCATAACCACCGGGACCACCGCGTTTCCGATCGCCGCCCCGGCCATAGCCCAGGCGCAGAATCTGAGTCCCAGCAGTCCGCAGGCCACAAACAACTCAAGGACTTCCCGGTTGCTCATACCTTGCCCTCCTCAGCTGTCTTCGCCTTTTTCCTAGATGCGTAATCCACTCCTGCATCATACGCCAGAAGCCCGCCGCAGAGAAAGCCTGCTCCGAACGTTACCAGCGTCAGCAAGCTCCCTGCCATCATCGTCCACATTGCTCTCATGAATACTGCTCTCCTTTCTGCTCGTTCGAGCGACATAAAAATATAAGAGAAAAAGAGAATGCGCTGGGAGGGATTCGAACCCTCATCTCCATGGGTTTGGCCGTGCTTTCCTTTTCACACCACCAGGCATTCTCAATTTCTCTTCCTACCATTAAAGGATATGTAAAATTTGCGAGGCTTTACATCGCCTTCACGACGTTCGCTACAAGGATGACGTATTGTCCGCAGAGATACCCGATGGCAATCAGGGGCACTGCTGCCAGACCCACCACTAGCCACTTGGGGACTTCCTTGCTCTTAAGCCAGTCTGCCAGCTTCTCGTGCCTAGGGGTCTCCTCACGAATATCCGCGGCTCGCTTGGCATCCGTGAACTCCTGGTCCTTGACAGTCTCCTTGTTGGTGCTGTGTCGCCTGATGGCTTCCCGGTCGGCATCTGTCCGGCTTGCGGCGATGTCTCGCGAGATATCATCCTTGGCGGCTTTGAGTTCCTTCTCCAGCGCATCCAGCTCGGCGTCAGAGCCCTTCTTGAGCCTGGTCCGCTCATTGAGAACCTGAGACTCAAGCTTCTGAATCTCGTTCTGCTTGGTCTTCTCCAGGACCTTCTGCTTGGCCTCCACTTCAGCTTTGATCTTCTTGATCTCCGCCTCCGCCTCGTTGACGGCCTTGTTCTTGGCTTTCTCGGCGTCCAGCTTCAGTGTTGCTGCCACATCCGAGTTGCTGCTCCCGCTGTAGGATTCGCACAGACGAATATCCGCATCGTACTTGCTTCTCGCCTCCGAGATCGTCCGCTCCAGATCACCGATCTTGGTGTCGTAGTCGATGGACTCCTTGAAGGCCTTCAGTTCGTTTTCGCAGAGATCTGTTGCCGCCTGTTTCTGCGCGTCATAGTCGATGGATTCCTTGAAGCGGTTGACCCCGTCCTCAAGGTTGCGGTAAATATCCCGCTTGCGGTCGTCATACCGCGCCTCACGCTTCCAGGTGTCCACGCGCACATTCATCACGCGCTCCTCTTCCCGCTTGAGCTTGTCATAGGCCTTGAGCTCGTCCTTCGCGAGCTTCAGTGCCTCCGTCTCGCTCTCCGGCCGCATCTCCACGGCCCGCTGCTGTGCGACTTTCCTTAGTCTCCGATTCGCTGCGATCTCCAGAGCGCTTACCGCCACATGAGATCCGACCAGCACGACGCCACAGATAAGTTTCCAGTTCATGCTTTGCTCTCCTTTACAATATATTTTTTTGGATGGTGCTCTCCCAGGGACTCGAACCCTGATCTGACGATTATAAGTCGCCGGCTCTGACCTTTGAGCTAAGAGAGCAAAAATATAAGGCCATGCTATTAAGCACAGCCTTGTAATTTGGGATATCAGGCGTCTGCCGTGCTTATGTAATTCTGGGCTTTCAGCATGTGCAGTGTGAATTCTGTGCCGTCCATCCCGAGAGACATGGCGATCATGTGATCCGTCCAACTCTGTTCCTTCCGGGACTTCACATACTCCAGGAATGCCTGGTAATTCACCGTAGGCTCCTGCTTCACGGGCTTCTCCTCGATATACTCGCTAAAGCCGACCAGGATGACTTTCACGCTGCCGTAGAGCCGCGGGAGAATATCTTCCACCGTGAACTTCGAGCGATTCCCAAGGATCACGACATCCGCGTAGATCTCATCCGGCAGCTCGTTGACCGAGTCCGTCTCGAAAATATCTTTCCTTCCGCCGAGCATCTCACCCAGCGTCGACTTGCCGAGTCCGGATGCACCGCTGAAGATCCAGACCGGCCTCTTTTCCATGTTCCGCGTCAGTTGCTCAAATCGATCCATCTTCACATAGCCACACCCGGATGGATAGTAGCTGTCTCCGCCTTCACAGTCATAGGAGAAGATATCATTGTCGATCTCGTTGTCCCACGAGCGCTTTTCGCTCTCCTCGTTCTCTTTCCAGATGTACGCGCCGTCCTTCCAGGTGATGCACGCGTTCAGAACCGGATAGCCGTTCTTGGGGATATAATTCATCGGCCCGAACTGCTTGACCGGCTCAATCTCCATGTGCCCCCAGCTCGACATACAGTAGCCTGATCCACAGGGTCCGATCTCATCCCACAGGCTGATCTTCCACTTGTAGCCAGGATCATCCACCGCATACAGGTGGTACTTGACGTTCTCCTGGTGATCAGTCTCATAGTCCAGGTTCTCGAATTCCTCGATGTAATCCTCCACGAACAGTCCAACGATTTTAATCATGCCATTGCTCTCCTTTCAGTTGAATTAAAAATATAATGGAGAGTGCGTTACCGACCGGGCAAAAACACCACGGCTTTGATCTACCATTCAAGGTAAGCAGTCTACACTCTCCATTAAAGGACATGAAATTTTTGCGAGGCCTCCCCACCTCAGTCGATCCTGCTCAGAATATAAAGAATCAGGCCGACTAGTACTGCGAATCCCAGTCCAGGGCTCATGATACATCCTCCATTTCATCCGCCAGAATATCCAGCACACTCTGCAGCTCCGAGTCGTCCGCGTACTCCAGAACCACGCCCTGCATGCTGCAGATGACCCAGTGACCCGACTCACCGCCCTCCCAATAGGTCAGCAGGTCACCTCTCCTCGTCTTCGGGATCGAGAAGTATTTGTTCCGATTGGTCCGCATAGCGCCGTCCTCACGACAGATACGGGCCGACGCGAGGCTCCCCGAGGTTCTGTTTGTTGCTGCTCTCATCATGCCCGACCGTATTGTGGTGATCCTTTGTCTTGCCCTTGTCCCGGTTTTTCTCACGCTTGTCGCCGTCAGAGTCCTCCCGAATATCAAACACGACGACCACCTTCTCGAAGTTGCCGCCTAGCACATAGCCGAGCTGAGACACCTTCTCGTTTGGGTGCTCCTCCAGATATCGGTTCATCTGCTCGTCCACCGGTCCGCCCTCTCCGTGATACCGGTGCGTGAATGTCTTAACTGTCTGTTTCAAATTGCATCACCTCCAAAAAATCATTCAATGCTGGTATCAAATACATAGATGATCAGGGTATACCGCGTTTCGTGATACTCCCCGACCACCACGGAGTTTTCGATCTTCAGATCAAAATTAATCGCCATGTCGGAGGAATTGGAATACTCCTCCAGCATGGCGTTCACTTTGTTTTGCGCGTCCAGGGCGCTCATATTCGGATAGATGAAAACACGCCTGAGTTTCATAGGTCCTTCTTCGGAATATAATTCCGGAAGCGATTCTCCTCGCCGACGCTGAAGTCCTCGAAGCTCATCCCGTATTCCTTCATGCGCTTCAGGATTGCCTCGGCCAGTTCCTTCTCATACTGCTTGTCGACATAATTGAAGAAGCGAATCGCTGAACGCACATGATCCGCGTCCGGCATGGGGAATTTCTCCTGCTCGGGCACACCGTACTTTTTCGCCTTATCATCTTTGTTTGAAATATCCGAGTGCTGCACCGGGGCCACGACCACCTCAAGTCCGTCATCCGTAATACGCTTGTCAATGACTTTGCCGATTACCTCGCGGTCCTGATGTTCCCAGGCTGGCAGATCAGGCTTCGGTGCCTCTGCGCCAGGACTATCAGCGATGATGGTATCCGGAATCATGCCTTCCTTGATCAGCGCCGGTCTCAGATGGTTCAGCAGAATATCTTCCACAAGATGCCGCGTCATGGGATTCAGGATCATCTTCTTCCTGTGGCAGTCATACCACTCGAATATCTCTTCGTAACGACCGATTTTCCAGCTGAAGCTCCACCAGTCTGCGATCATGTGCAGGATCTCATACCTCGGTATCTCCAAGGCTTTGAAAGGAGTCTTGATCCTGTCGCCGGTCTCCGGGTTCACGAATTCCTTGCCCTTCGGATCGTCCTGGAACAGCAGCCAGTATTGCCAGTGGTGCGGGTTGTTGTGAATATGATGCAGCCAGGCATAGTCGAACTTCCGCACCACCTCAGAAGATCTGCTGCCGTAGAAATATCTGTCATAGGCGTCGTATTCCCGCACGTCCCATTTCGAGTCGTCGTGCAGGTTCGCCGCGTCCATCGCCTTAACCCAGATATCAGCGTCCCCGACCTCCGGAATGTGATCTCTCATCCACTGTAGTCCGCGCAGCACGTTCTCGCAGTGCTCGTAGATGTAATTATCGTAACTGATGCTCATACTTAGCTCCTTCTCTTTTATTTTCCTCTTTCGCGAGATCTTTTTTACAAGCCCACTCATCCGTTTTTTCTAAAAAGTCTTTTATAGATATAGAATTATTTGCAAAAATATCACCATAATTATCAGTTCCGAAAACTTCAATTATGTCTTGTTTTTCCATACCGAAACCAGGACGTAAAGGACAATTTTTAAAGAATACATGAAGCATGCATTCTACGGCCCTTAGGCCTTCGTTATAGCCTTCTTCGTACAGTTCGCGACAATCCTCGATCTCATCTTTGTCAATAATAAATGCGACACTTTCCAGTGGTCCGAAAGCATCCCGAACTTCCTTGCAATATCCATCCGGGCAGCGAGGTCCTGGATGACAGAAATGTTCGCAGTAAGCTTTCATCGCCTGGTCTTTTGTAATGTATTCTTCTGAAATATCCATGATTAACTACCTTTCGAAATTATTTCATGTAATATTTCTCCGGCTTTTTGAATATCTGCGGTATTTTTATTGATTTCTATAGAAAGAACTTCATTAGTGCTGCCTGGCATTTTAAACGGAATGCAGCTAAATGTTGATTCTATAATAATATTAGAATTCATTTTAGGATATAAGATACGTTCATTACTATAAATTGCTAAAGGTTCAGGACAACCATAATGCGTGCTTGCTTCTTCTAAAATAGCTTTTACAAGAACGGTTTTATTATCAAGCTTTATTTTAATCCAATTTGGCTTATGAACATCGATGGCACTCCAATCTATGAATGCAGTACCGCAGTAAGGACACAAATCGCCGTTGATTGGCGCCCCGCAGTTTGGGCAATTAAAAGCGTCTTCCGAAATGACCATAATTTAATCTTCGCCTTTCTCCGGATTATAATCAAATGGAATACTGTCAAAGTGTCGCCCGGTTTTCTTACACTCAGCCCTATTGACCCAACAAAAATCGAGACCACGTGCCGCCGGTGTTATTCTATAGGCTACCCATATTATGCCAGTGCCATTGTCATCGTCAGCATCTATAATGATTCCGATCAGCTTATTATCTACAGCAACTTCATCGCCAACGTGAAATTCTTGATCTTTCTTATCTTTTTCAGCTTTCCACCGATTTACTTTATCGATAATTTCTTCAGGTGTATTTCCAAGTATGATGTTACATACAGAACAGCAGCCAAATGTATTATTTAATTCGGAAACGGACATTCCTCCAGTCGAGCTTTCTGATGCGATAATGCAAAGAGCCTTATACAAATCTTTAAGCCCTTCGCGATAACGGTCATTTCCGCAAATATCATAGTCTTGTTTATAGTTCATGCCAAACCTTCTTCTTTCTTAAGTTGATTAAGTTCCTTTTCAAGCGCAACGATCCGCTCCTGCCTCTGGATATCACAGCTGATCATTTCAGTTAAAGCGATATTGAACTTTTCAGAGATCTTAACCGCCCTGTCCAGATCAATCGGAGTTTCTCTTCGAAACATGGTTGCCAAATATCCACGACGAAAACCCAACTCTTCTTCAAAATCTTGGATCCTGATTCCTTGCTTTTTACAGAAGTATTGAGCATTCGAAATAAGAATCTGAGATGGAGTCATTGAAAGTCAATTCCTTTCTTCTCAATCACCCAAGAATCATCACGGAATATCACATCGCTGAAGGTACGCTCCTGTTGCCCGATTCCGTGATACATATACTTACACTTAATAAAATATCCGGTCTCGACAGGAGTTACATCAACAACCTCCATCCGATCCGGAATTGTCATAGCCTTATGCTTACGATAAATGCGGTCGCCGGGTTTGACCTTGCATCTCGGCTTCATGAATTCCTCAACCGAAATATCATTTGCAGTAACAGCTTTTATTTTGTCCATGATTATTCTTTATTCTCCTTATATTTTGTATACGGTGAATCCGGAATCGGAAATAGGGCGTCAAACAAATCATTAAATAAAGTTTGTGGGGTCGATGCGAATTGCCCATGGAGATACAGCGATAGATAGCTTTTCTTTCCGTGAAATGATTTAACGGCTTTACAAAACCATTCAGCAAGATCTCTGTTAAAACCTCTGGACATCAGCCATTTCTTGAATGTCTTACGGGACATTTTCTTATTTGGAAGCATGATATAACCACATATAGTCATATCTGATTCTTTTGCCAGGTCAAAACCTATCGTACAGAATTCATCAAAATAATTCGAATCAAGTTCCGGAATAGTATAATCTATAGAGGGTTTTGGAAATGGTTCAAAATGTACACCATTTTCTGAATAATACATTATCATACCATTTCTAAGTAGAGAGTCATCAGGTCCCATTATACCGTTCCTCCATCAGAAGCGTCCTTCTTCCGCCGGGCTCCTTCAGCCAAAGTTCCTTGCGAAAATATACGTTTCCAAGCGGCATTTTATTAAAAGCTCTTTCAGCTGCAACGCGATCTGTCCAGCAGTCTTCCCAAAGGTCTGAAATATAACCAGATGGCTCTCCCGGGCAGATCTTACTAAGTGTAAGTATATAGATCATTTGGCTTTTTCCTCCCAATAATAACTAGGCACGTAGGTATCAGCCCTCTCCTGAAATATAAACCGCAGCCACTCAGCGAACGTCTTTTGGTTGTTCATTAGATTCCTCCTCGTACTTTAAACAAACAACTTTAAAATCAGTGTCCGTTTCTATGACGTCTAAATAATTGCAATCGACACAATTCGTGATCTCCGGATAAAATTTACAATAATTCATCGTTTCTCCAGGGCTGCCTCCCAGTGCTCCGGCTTCTCCGTTCCCTCCCGCATGCCCGTCTCCAGGCAGCTGTTACAGGGCTCCGTGGTTTTCGTCACGTCCACATGCTCTGTGTCAATATCTTTGTGCTTGCAGGTCGCGCAGTACAGATCAAAGCGGACCTCCTTCAGTTCGCTGTCACCCATGTTTTTACAGTCTCCTTTTCATTTGACAAATATCATCCAGAATGGGACGATGTAGAACAGTCCGACCAGAAGATAGCTTGCGAGTCCGCAGAGCAGATTCGTGATCGTACTGCATTCATCGTCCCAGGCCAGAATGACGGTCTCAGCCAGCCAGAACAGCAGTATGCTTACCGCAATAATCATTTTCAGCATTCTTCATCTCCTGCATCATGGCGACGAACTCATCCTTGTGCTCGCGAATATAATCCTCTGCCACGAACCGCGCCGTCTGATAGTCCACGCCCACCTTCCGCAGTGCCGCGTAGGCCAGATTCAGCCGCTTCTCGTTTTCGTCGGACCGCTTCACCTTCAGAGCCACCTTCGCCTCGGCCAGCTCTCTCACCAGATCACCAAGCATCAGACGTATGTCCTCCTTTTTCTTGTCTTTTTCCGGATCTCCCGAATATCTTTGTCGCTCAGTACCTTGTCCAGATAGTGGAAGGCATCCACCCGTCTTCCGCAGTTCCGGCAGCGCACGACCTCAAGTCCCTGCTCGTCCAGGTAAACCGTCGGATAGTCCAGCTTGATGATTTGTCCGCACTGCCAGCAGGGAACCTTGTCATAACGCTGCAGGGTCTTGACATACTCATGGCCGCTCTCCACAACATGCCGCACGATGGGGAACTCCGCCCGCTGATAGAAAGGCTCGGCTATGTCAATCATGTCTTTTTGTCCTCCCGATCCCGGTCAAGCTCGTCCATCATCTCATAGTCTTCCTGCTTCTCTGCCGACTCAATCGCCCAGTTAAGATAGACCGCCGCCTTTTTCAGATCCTGGACGCCCGCCTTGTCCCGCCAGCGCCAGACGTACTTCATGACGTTGCCCTTGCAGTAGTCCTGGAAACCCTCCGGCGTCATGCTTGCCCGGATGGCGTCAATGCACTCGATCCCGCCCTGGCAGTAGTGATCTGGGTGATTCACCGCGTCGTGAGTGTCTTTGCTGGTATTGTCTGTCTCCAACGGCGCCAGAACTACGGTGTCTCTTTTATCCGCCTCTCTCATCCAGTCCAGAATATCATCGTCGGTCGTCATCGGGCTGTACAGACTGCAGTTCATGCAGCCGATGCACTCCTCCGGGCCGTTCTCATGATGGCAGCCTGTTACAATATCCGTATCGTCCTGTGCGTCAAGGTACAGCGTATCCTGATACCTGCATGCAAATATACTGTCCATTTTTATTCCTTCCCTCCGTTGATCCAGTATTCTTCAAACCAGGTGCATTTCTTAAGTTTCAAAAAGATAAGGACCTGAGACAGCAGCCCGTAGTGGGTATACTGTCTCCAGTCCTTCCAGAGCCTCCAGCGCCGGATCAGCTTCTTCATTCATCCTCACCCCTCAGGGCTTTCAGGAACTGTTCCTCTCCGACATCCAGCAGGATCTTCCGGCAGTCCCGGCAAATATAACTGTTGTGCCATTTGTAGAGTGTCCTCTGCCTTGCCCCGCAGGAGACACAGAAGACTGCCGATCCCATTCGCCTGGCCTTCTTTGCCCGGATAATCCGGTCCGCCACGAGCTTTACCTGCTCATGCTGCTCGTCATTCAGCTGCTCCATCGGATTCTCGGGCGTTCTTTCAATGATCTCAACGCCCTGAGCATCCATAATAACAGTTCTATCATCCATCGTCGTCCTCCAAATATGCTTTTATCGGCATGTAACCCAGATCAACAAAGCGATCCGCTGACGGGTCCGGATCCCCTGGTGCCGTGATAATATCTGCATCTTGAGTTCTCTTAAAATCCGGACAGAAACGCGGTGGGCTCGTATCCACTCCGGTTACAATATAATGAATGTCCTCAGCAGCTTTCTGATCGCCGCCGTGGCTCGTGTCACCATCAAAGCCAAATGAAATATCCGCCTGTTTCAGTGTCTCATTGAGCTCCGTGAACTGATGCCCCAGTCCCAGGAGCTTCTCCGAAATATCTTCCACGGTCCCGCCGACTCCGTCCAGATTGGTCACCAGGCTCTCGTAGCAGGTCTTGCTGTCTGAGTATTCCTCATAAATATCTTTCCATGCCCCCAGCAGCTTCTTGTGTTCTGCGCTGATCTTGTCATATGCCTCGCAGATGTTCTGGTATTGACTTCGAATGGCAGCATCCACCATCGCAATCTCCTGGCAAGAGGTCTCAATTTTCTTCTGCTTTAGCAGGATGCTCTGCATGATTACGTTCTGCTGATCCACCAGGGTCCTCAGTCCACTGATCTGCCGGTTGAGAAACACTGTCACAACTGTCAGCACCAGCATCGCAAATATCATCATAGGCTCCGTCATTGCTCACATTCTCCTTTCTGTTGATTCAAATATCACCGCCGCCAGCCTTTTTCCCGGTACAGTCGATTCAGTCGGGCTTCCTGAATTTTTGGATTCCAACCGCAGCGCTCACAGTCCTCGCTGCATCCAACACTGGGCTTGGTGAGTACGAACTCCTTCTGAACTGGACTGTACATCTTGAAGCGGCATGGCAGCTTGCTCACGTCCACCATCGCCGCACCTCAGAAGCGCTCGCCGCAGACCGGGCAGTAGTTGATCCGGAATGCCAGATGCTGCCCCTTCTCCTTCAGGTTGTTATCCCACTCCCAGGCCTTGATGAAGACAAAGGGATCGCCCGTCTCGCCCTCAGGCAGCGCAACCAGCTTACCGCGCTCGATCCTGTTGTGGCCGCTATCACGCAGCATCGCCATCACAAAACCTCTGGAGTTGTCCTCCGCCTTATCCTTGGCGAGTCTCCGGAAGTTCTTCACGGTGACCTCTTCGCCGTGATCGTTAACATACTTGGCTCCCTGGCCCTTGAACGACATACAGAAATTACACATCTTTGCTCTCTCCTTTTGTTTGATTATAATATTGTTCCTCGAAGAACCTTGTCTCCTCGAAATACTGAAAGTTGACGCCGCCGTCGATCTTCTTGAAGCGCTCCGGGACCTCCAACTCTGGATGGTCGGAAGCCCCATAGAACGCATGCTCAGGATCGGTTGTGTGACTGCAGATGGCGTTTTCATCGAAGGCGGCGCCGGTGTACTTGTAGCAGCCTACCTTGCCGCTGCACTCCGGCACTTTCCCGTCACAGATATAAGCGACCTTCGGCTCATTCATGCTTCTTCCTAGCCTCTTCAGTGAATATCTGATCGAGCTGCCCGCAAATATCCCGATAATCCTCGGTCGGCGGATTCTCCCAGATCTCGTCAAGGGCCGCTCGCCAGTTCTCCGTATCTTCCTTGCTGATCTTGCAGAGCACGACATGCACTCTTGGCGATTTCTTGTTGCTGAGGCTCTCGACATCGTCCATGTACTGGATTCCGTGCTTCTTCAGAAACGGGATCGTCTTCTCGGAAGGCCCGGTCACAAAGGCGATCTCCTCGTGCAGCGCGTCTCCGCCCTCCAGGACGAAGCAGTTAGGACGCGGCTTCTGTTCGGTCTTCTTAAATGTCTTTTTAAATATCTTGCTGAACATGTTTATACTCCTTTCTCCACGAGGTCCATGTACTCCTGATAGATACGTTCTTTCCGGTCCTTGTCGGGATCATACAGAATATAAGGCTGCAGGCTCCACTCGATGCTCAGCCTCTTCTGCACCAGATGGAAGTCGATCTCGTCCTCCGGACCCCAGCCCCAGGTCAGGTGCTTCAGAATATCTTCGTCATCCATGTGCGGATACTCTGTCTCCATTAGTCTGCAAACCTCCAGCCAGGTCACGAAACCGTACGCAGTCTGTTGTTCTAGCAGGTACTTCTGGATTGTCTGAATATACATTGCGTCGTATTCAGCTTTCTTCACCGCGCCCTTATCGTTGTAGCTGCGGTGTGCTTGGAACACATATGGTGCTTTCTTGGACATAAAACCAATTTCCTTTCTTTTATTTGGCTGCTCTCTGCCAGTATTCTTCCATAAAGTACTCGCCGGTATCCGCCGCCGTTGAAAACCGGTACCGTGCGTTCTTGTTGCCGATCTCGCAGGCATAGCGGTTCATGCGGTCGATGAAGTTCTCCAGCAGCTCCACCGGCGTGAGATGAAAAGGAAGCTCCCCCGAGATACTCATATGAATATCTCGGAGAAGCTCTTTACACGCCCACTTACCCATGCTGTTGGCGATGAACCGGTCGGACCTCTGCGGCGGATGCTGCCATTCGAGCTTATCCAGGTAGTTCTGAACAAGCTCTTCCAGCTCCGTCATGCTCATATGGTCTCGATCTCGATCCTGGCCTTGACCTTCTTGCCAGCGAACATCGGCAGCATGATCTTCAGCTGCTCCAGGATCGCGTCCACACCGGTCCCTTCGTAGCTGGTGGAGAAGATGGAGTTCAGAATATCCGGCTTCACGACTTCGGCTTTGGTTTCACAGTTCATGATTGTTTCCTCCTTTTCAGAATGATCGGTCTCTGCTTCATATTTCTCCTGTTCAGAGAGCATGTCCAGATCCTGGAAGGCCTGTTCCAGTTCCTCCTCGCTGTAGCAGATCATCGGGGTCTCAACTTCTTTCCGTTCGTCTGTGATTTCCTCTACACCGATGCAGTCGAGAAAATCATTCGCGCTGACGAACGAAACCTCCGGCGAGAGCATATTGTTGAACTGCTTAATACGCTCGCTTAGCGCTTCCTCACTCGACTGGAAGAACTTCCCGGTAACCGGATCCAGAAATACCTGATTCAGCTTTGCGTCTTCCATCACCGGCTTGCTCGGAATATCATTGCTCACACCGGATGCCTTCCAACGCTCCACGTCATCATGGAACTTCTGAATCTTCTCAGGCGAATTGTTGTACATTCTGCCGTCACGGACACTTTTGCTAATCCCTGATTTGGTCAGGCTGTTGTGCAGAGTATGTATTCCGAGTCCGAACAGTTCGATACCAATGCGGCTGGCTCCGACATGATACTCGTCAATCAGACGATTGAGGAATATCACCTTGTCGTCGTTCGAGAGCTTCTTGAATTCCTCATATGTCATGAACTTCGGAATCTCCGGATGCTCCATCGGCGTGATCATCTGCTGGAAGTCGACGACCTCCGCGAAGCGCTCCTTATCCCGATACACCTGAATATCCGTCTTGAACTGCTCCAGGCTGGTCTTTCTGCGCTTCTTGCCGGGGTTCAGATCCTGCAGGATCTTGAGCTCCTTGCAGTGATCCTTCAGCTCATTCGGCTTCTCGTTCTCGAACAGATACTTGTTGATCTGACCAAGGCCGATATCATACTTGTCCTGCAGCCGGTTCAGATAGTCCGTCTGAAGGTCCGGCGAATACTGCAGGAACTGCTTATACCGCGGGAATCCTTTCGGATCATAGTTAATGCATGGCCCGCATCTCTCCGCGATCTCCTTGTTGGTCAGCCGCTTATTGCCGAGTTTCGCGACAGCCGTTCCGTGAGCCCTGTGCCTCGACATCTTCGGGCTCTGCTTTCTGAATCCCGATACTCCCTGATTGAATGTGGTCACTGCTTCTGCGTTCATTTGAAATGCTCTCCTTTTCATAAAATTTTGAATAGACATTGAAAAGAAAAAGAGGAGCCGAGCATTGCTGCCCGGACATCCTCTGTCTCTCCATTAAAGGGTATGAAATTTTTGCGAGGCCTTAGAAGTACTCTTCCCAGTCTTCTTTCTTCAGCGGCTTCATCCGCAGGGTCCACATGAGTTTCCTCACCTGGAAGATCGGGTAATCCGGCCCTTCTGTCGCATGCTCCCGGAAGAATTCCGGAAAGCGCGGATTCAGGTAAATATCATTCGCCAGTGCCGGATCGACCGAGCCCCAGTAGCAGAACTTATCATTCGGAGAAGCGGACATGAAGTTTTGCTGTGTCACGATCAGTCCCTTGCCGTCCTGCAAATATAAGGTCCCATATTTATAGATCGGATGCCAGTCCAGCCTCACGACTTTGCCATACACCGGCACCACAATATCCGGTGGCTCGTAGTGGTATTTCATCTTGCTGTCTCCTTTGTGAAAAGATAGAGCGACTGTATCAGCCGCTCCGTCTCGCTTTCTTTGCCGCGAGAATATCCAGTACCATTCCCAGCAGGGTGAGTCCCAGTGAAATGATGCTGACCCATCCCTTCAGGTCGTTGACCATCGCCTGACCTTTCGTTGGGGTATACATCGCCATGTTCATTTCATTCATTGCCTTGCTCTCCTTTTGAAAAATAATATTTGGATCTCTCCATTAAAACATATGTAAAATTTGCGAGAAAAAAAGTTAAGAGCCGTTTCAGCTCTTAACCTCTTCCTTCTTTGTTTTGTTCACAACATAGGAAACTCCGCCTTCCACTACCGCAATCGGGAACAGAAACATTCCTTTGCACAGATGTGTCGCTGCTTCGTTTACTTCCTTGGCGGCTTTCAGGAATCCATCCGAATCCTCCGGGATCAGTTGATCGATCCCCGGTCCGATAATATATCCGTAAAGCCCCCAGCTCGCCCAGCATTTTACACATTCCTTAATCATTGCCTTGCTCTCCTTTTCAAATATAGTTTAGGGTTCTTTCCATTATAAGGTATGTAAAAGCTGCGAGGCATTACTCGCTTACCTTGTAAGTTCGTAGTGAAAAAAAAATAAGAGATGAGGTTTCCCCGCTTCTAACGGTTAAGTCTCCGGATTGCTCCGGTGTCCTACAATTAATACGATTTGTGTGGTTACGGTATCTCAACCGCCCCGGTATAACCCAGGAATTCCACTGCCCTCATCTCCATTATAAGGCATGTAAAACTTGCGAGAAAAAGAAAAGGCCGCGATTAAATCACGACCCATTCTCCTTTCACATAGCTCTTATAATCTTTATAGTCTTTTTTGTATTCGACATAATGCTCAAAACCCCACTTTGCCCAAGCGGTATTCATGATGGCGAGGACTCCATAGTACACAACATACACCAGTGCAACCGGGTTCTGTGTGGCTGCGATTAACATCAAGATAACGCATGCCCACATTAAGGCTGCCCCCAGTGTATTTATACTTGCCTGCGCCAAGAATAAATACATCCACTTACGTGCATTCTTCATTTTTTCTTCGTTATAGTTCATTTTACAAACCTCCATAAAAATTATTCCTTTCATTATAAGGTGTGTAAAACTTGCGAATTATGTGTAAACAAAAAATATAAGACCGCTGATTATTCAACGGCCTTGATTCTTGTTGCCAAAGTCACATATAAAATTTGTCGCAATATCCAGTTTCTCCATTGTACTGAGTCTGATTCCAAGCCTTTCGCTCATTTCATCAATCGCCGAGTCGATTGCTGTCCGATAGTTATTGATTCGAATGTTCCCATATGTGAACGTTCTGTTCTTCTCTGCCCATCGGATGGTTCTCGCCATCTCTGCGTCATTCTGAATAGCCAGGCATACCAGCATAGCTCTCTCAGTAAGTGTCGGTCTGAATTTATCAAAATTAAACATTTTATACACTCCCCTTTCATTATAAGGCGTGTAATTCCTGCGAGAAAAAAAAGAAGGCTCGTAAAAATCACGAGCCTCCCTTCACCGTTCAGTTGAAAACGCTGTCCACGCCCTTCTCCACCAGGCTCTCGAACTGCTCCTTCGGCAGCATCACATCGACATTCAGGTGCAGATACGCGCCCTTGGTCTCGTCATAGGTCACCTTGATGGGGTCATTGAACTTGAGCGACGGATCAAAGCCCAGCTTATTTCTCACCGTCTTCTCAATATATGACGCAATAAATGACCGAAACAATCTTGAACTGACTACTATTTCGTCCACTTCCATTCCTCCTTGGACTTTAAAAATATAAGAAGAGACCGCTGATTGCTCAACGATCCCTTCCTCCGATTCGGCTCAGAAATCCATTTTCTCAAGGATACTGACAATCGGCAGGAAGACAATCAGTAGAATCAGAGACTCTACGGCATCCACAATTGCCTCCCGGACTTCTTGTCTGTCCATCGCATTCCTCACCTCCTCTATTAAAGAAGATGAAATATCCGCGATCTCCTCGCCGAAAAGAAAACCAAAAAGAGAAAGAGGAAACGCCAAATATAACGCTTCCTCTCTCCCGGAACCTTAAGTCTTAGGCCACCTTGTTGCAAACCCAAACAGGTTCTTGTCCAGGATTGATGTCTCCTGAATTCTGCCGGTGAACCCGATCAGCAGCATCTGTCCTCCGACGATCAGTGGGATCTTCACAAGTTCTACAATCGCCTGTCCCTTGCTGAATCTCGGCTGTTTCAGTTCCGCTTCCTGAATACGAATCTTTTCCTTCTCGACTTCGATCCGGTTCTCGACTTCCTTCTCCTGGATTCGCAGCTTCTCGCGTTCGAGCTCGGTTCTCTCTTTTGCGTCCTCTTCCTGCTGATCGAGTTTCCGATCCTCAAGAAGATTCCGCTCGCTTTCATTCGCGATCTTCTTTTCCTCGAGCTCGAGACGCCTTGCCTCGACCTTATCCTGCTGATCCAGTTTCTTTTCTTCCAAAGTCACTTTCCGTTCCTGAATATCAAGCTCTCTTGATTTGAGCTCGTATTCATGCTGACTGCGGACCTGATCCTGCCCTTCCTTGCTTTCCTCAAGGTACATTTTCAGTAGCGCCCTGATGTCCTCTGACACGTTTTTGTACTGCTCCGTTCCGGGCGTCAATGTCGCCAGAATATCCTGCAGACGTTCAATCTCCTTAATTAACTTGTCCTGATTCATCTCATCAAAACCTCCTTAAAATTTTATGGTTCCTATTAAGAGAGATGAATTTTTCGCGAGGCCGGATATTTGTTTACTCCTTTTTTTCAACTTTCAATCTTTCCGGTATTAACCAAATCTCGTCACAGTCTTCATTCCAAAGAACCTGTTTATTTTGTTTTGAGCATGGCGCCATTCCGGGGACCGCATTTACACCGTTATACCAACGGCAATTACAACAAATGTTTTCTGTTAGCATTTTATTCCTCCGCTAAAATTAGTACGTTCCCATTTCAACGCGATCAGGATGTCTCATATAAGAATATTCTTGATATGTTGAAATATCATCGTCCTTTGGCTTTTTCTGTCTGCTTATAGCTGTAGGCTCGACCTGTTCTTCCGTCTTTTGAGTTTCCGCCATTGTAATAAACTCATATTGTGGAGCCTTGCCATCAAGCAAATATAATGCATATCGAAGACCATTACGAAAACCAACCATATACGCGTCTGTTCCAGTTGATGCTTTGATTGCGAACTCGATTCTTGAATATAAACTGTTCGGGTCGACAATTGATTCGACAGTCTTTTCTCCAGTAATTTCCAACTCGATGCCAAGAGCTTTGAGTATTTTCAGCGCTGCTTTTGTGGATCCTTTGCGCTTTCCGGTCTCAAGACGGCACACGGTAGCCGCTGAAGTATTCGATAGTTCGGCAAGCTCTCTGCACGAAAGTCCCTTACGAATTCGTTCTTTGTGAATAGTACTTCCGATTTCTTCTACTGTCATGTTTCCTCTGATCTCATCATTTTTTCAACGCCACCAGTTTCCTTCGCTGCATTTTTCATAAAAGGTTCTAACACTTTATCTAAAATATCCGTGTATCGAGTATATTCTTCGTCGGTCATGTCTTTTAATGATATAACTGAAAAGATGCCATTTGGATGCAACTTATTTTTGATAAGCTTTTCTGGAAAACAAATGCGCCGGATCATTTGAGAAAGAAACTGAATATCGCTATGATACATAAAAGGAAGATCCACTCTGGCAGCAGAGCGCAGATACTTTTTTGCATTATATTTTTGACGTAATCGATCCGGAAGTGCGTATCGTCCATCAACTTTTTCATTTAACTTTTTTAACATCGCATTTTCTCGCTCAAGTTCTTCGATTTTGGCTAATAATTCTTCTCTAGAGATATCATTTTCCATAATCATTCCTCCGTCGTAATGAACTCCGAATATGGCAGAGCCTTAATCCAGTCACAATACTGATGCCATTCATCGAGCTTGTGATCTTTCCTTTGCCGATACTGTGCGGCCAGGACTTCATAATTCAGGTCAATCGTCCTCTTCTGATTATAACTTGTCGGAAGGAGCTGGATCATCTGCCACCAGTCGGACTTGTCTTTATCTTTCAGAAAAAGTTCTCTGGCTCTATTGAGCATTTCAATCGTATGCTTCAAGATATCCATTGGAGTTTGAATAAGTCTTCCTGGATCATCGTATAGATCTGTAAATTCAACTCCTATCAGTGGGATATCAAACGCACTTTCAAGTGGATCGTCACAATCCAAAAGATGCTCACACGAAAAATCATCCAGAGTAAATTCTTTCGCGTGAATTTTATGCATGGTGCTGCAGGAGTTGCTGACAGTTCCTATGCGGTAAGTCTCAAACTCCTTCCACCAATAAAGAGGCGCTGTAATATCACACTGGACATGAACCATGCGCCTCCATTTTGCTTCCTCAGTTCCACCCTTGCTGAGGTTCATGAGAAGTTTGTGATCGTTTGGACCGATTACAAAAGAGTCAAGCACGTTTATTCCACACTCTTTATCATCGCCAGCGAATCCAATCGCAATTTGAATATCATCTTTATGAAATATCTTTTTAAGAATGTTCCGAAATACTTTCTTTAAAATTCCGCCTTTTAGCGAAATATGGTCAAGAAAATTACTATCCGACTTCTCCCAGCTATTCATCGGGTTTCTTGCGCCTCTGATGGCTGCTTCCCAGCCGAACACCTGTGTATTTTCAATTCTAATCATTTGCCGTCCCCTCATAACCTACGATCCATCGATCTCCTGCATACGGGAAAATCACAACTTTAAGGCTGCACCCAAACAGCGTAATCATTGCGGTGTCCTTTTGGAGGATAAACTGTTTAGGAAATAGTCGAGTAAACAATCCTTTCGTCATCCAGATCGTAATGTCTCTTTTGCTGAACATATCGCCATAAATATCTGTCACATCTCGCCCAATACGGTCAAGGATTTCTTCGTTGCTCATTTTAGTCCCTCCTTCTAGCTTGCCTAGATGTCAGCTTTTCATTTCGGACTTCGCGATAGATAACAATCTTTACAAATCTCAGTCGACCCTTGCAGATGAATAATATCCGCGACATTGGTTTCAGGGCGCGAAGCTTCAACAGTTAATACCAACTTGAACCAAACATCCATTTCCTTTCCGCAAATGTCACATTTGTGAATTGTCATTTAATTTCTCCTCCTTCAAATATAATCCTTACAGATCCGACAGCCCTCATCCACAAGGTCTATCCATGCGACCATGCTCTCCGGAAAAACTCTTCCGTCTCGAAAATCATTCCACGACAAATGGTCCATGTAATAATCGCTCACAAGTTCGCATGGATAGGAGTTGATGAACTCGGCCAGTTCATCTTTGGTCACTTCTTGCCAGTTTTTCATTCGTCAAATCTTCCGTCGTAATCAAACGGAATGCTGTCGAAATGCCGGCCGGTTTTCTTGACGTCATCTTCATTTTTGTTGATCCAAAAATTATGAAATGTATCAGAATTTACGCCTTTATTAATCACGTACACTGGGGTCCCGATACGTTCGCTTTCAATCGAGGTTACAATCCCTTTGCCGGATACCTGCTTGACGCCATTGAAATAGTCATAAGTAATCTCATCTCCGACCTGAATATCATCAGCCTTCATCTTCTCAGCTTCTTGGTCTTTTTTCCACTTGTTAATACACTCAACAAAATCCGCGGCTTCTGATTTTTCAATGATCTTATCAACATCGATAGGAGTTCCTTTTTCTATTTCAAAATATTCTCGGATATCAGAACTACTCATTCCGCCGTCAATTGCAGTAAAGATAAGGCAAGCTTCTTTCATATCGTTAAGCCCGCGAATATAGCTCTCATTCTCCAGCTTCTCAAGCCGCTTCTCTTTCGCGTCCAGACTGTCAATCTGACCGTCAATCCAACTGATCAGGTTTCCAAGCTTCTGTCTGATTTCCTGCCAGTTTTCCCGTAGTACTTCATTCGTATTCATATTCTTTCTCCTTCCTCTTCCGCATAGTTCTTCAGATCATACTGATTCTCGTCCTTTCGAATCCCCCAGCACACTGCGGAAGATCTCGCTCTTGCTCATGCCCGTACCCTTCGCGATCACATCCAGCTGCTGATACTCGAACTCAGTCAGCCGGATACGAAAGCTCCGGTACCGCGAGTTCTGAATCTTCGGCCTTCCCCGAGGTCTTTTACCAGTTTCTGCTATGCCCAAGCACTTCACCTCATTCAATCCTTAGAATATAATCAGAGAGCCCGGTATACTGCACACCGGACTCTCTGCATCGACTTGCCCACTTTGCTGCATCATAGGCCGCCTGACGTTCCACACCGAGACTCCGCAGCTCATCGATGATCTCATAATACTTCCATGACTCGATTTTTCGAATGGTCGGTATGAATTTTCTACTCCGATCCTGAATCAGCAGCGTCAGAATCGGCTGATCCATCAATGGGTCCCGTGGCATATCTTCACTCGGTCAAAGCGTTCTCCCGTGAACAGATCAATCAGATACTGTCCATCTGCGAGGATGATCTGCGGCATCGGGTCTTCCGCCATAGAGCTGATCTTATACATCCAGGTGCTATACATGTTCTTCATGAATTCAAGAGACGAACCCCTCTTGAGATATCTGGCCATGTACCGATTTCTCAAGCCGCCTGCCGGATATACCACAAGATAGTCAACTTTTCGTTTCTGAAGTTCTTTGCGGACCTCCTCATGCGCCGAAATGAGAATATAATCGTAGATCTTGGCGTCGAACCGGCCGTTCGTCCCATAGTCTTTCAGATGGATAATATCATCCACGTACTTTTCGACCCAGTTTTCCACTCTGGTCGGTCCGGCGATCCCAAGCGGATCCCTCTTCCACTGGTAATCGGACGACTCACAGTCATAGCAGGGCGGAAGCTGCGAATCGACTGCCGATTGTTTGGCAAGATAGGACTTCCCAACCCCCGGAAAGCCCGAAATAATGATAGCTTTACTCATTGCATTCTCCTTCAAATATCACTCAATCTTCCGGAAACCGGCCGTCATACAGCGACCAGACCACATGACAGGCGATCCTGACAGCCTCATCGCCCGTGATCCCGGTATGAATATCATTCAGCATGTCCTGATTCTCCTGATACAGGATGATCTCATCAGCAGATTTTCCGTCCTTCATCCCCATGATGAGGTTTTCAACCAGATGCTCCGCGTTGCTCATGACAACTCCTCCACATGACAGTTCGCCAAAGGCTGATAGGAGTAAATTTCTTTTCCATCCGTAGTCTTGATTACGCCATAGCTTCCGTCTGGCAGGCGAATGACTGTTCCTGGCTTCATTTCACCAAATACCTCAATAGTGTTGGTATCTGAGTAGTTCGTCGTTTCCTCGCAGACCTCGCACTCGCAGCATCTATGCGGTTCATTGCAGATGAAGGAATACGGTCCGTAGCCATATACGAGCTTTCTCTGCGGCAGTGACAGCTTCTTCATCTCCTGACAGATCAGCTTCGAGATCTCATACTCCTCCCGCCCGCGGTTTTCTTCCTGCTCGATGTATTCCAGGCACCAGTCAATATCATGGTCCTGAATATTGCCGTCGTCCGTCAGAACGTGCAGCAGTCCTCCACTGCTGCAGCCCTCGATGGAGTACAGGCACTCGATATATCGCTGAATCGTCTCCAGATGTGGAGTGTAGAATTTGCATCGTGTCATCACATCCATCCTTTCTCCAGGAAAAACCGTATCGTTAGGAAGGTACTCCATATCGGCAGAATAACAGTGATCATGATCATCAGCCATATATAAAGCTCATTGCTATTGTTAGAGTTCAATGTAAGGATGTAACTTCCGACAAATATCACGTACACAACAAGTATCGTGACAAACTGCGCCAGACTGAAGCTCATGATTCAAACTCCTTCCACAGCATGCTCGGCTGAATACCGGTGTTCTTTTGGTACTTACCGCTTTCTTCATACTTCATGATGTTTTTGTTATCGCCATCTGGAATCCAAATATCACAGTCAGGTCCGATCGTGTGATAATAGATCTGGCAGATCTCCACACCCGGATAGATTACCACCGGCTCAACACAGCTGATCTCCAGTGTCCAGTATCCACAGAACCCGATATCTCCGAACCCGGCCGTTGAATGAATAGAGATCCCCAGCCGTCCCACTGAAGATCTCCCTTCCAACATAGGTACGAACTTATGAGTCTCTGTGTACTCCATGGTCCGTCCCAAATATAAAATACCGGGCTCAAGAGTATAGCCTTCTTCTGGAACGCGAAAAGTGACTGTTGGCAGTTGCTTCTTCATGTCCAGTTCATGTGGGTAGATAATGCCGTCTCTCATCCCCAAAGGCCTGAATGAAACATCAGCAGCTCCGTACACCATCAGCTCATCCGCCAGCCTCAGGTTATAAGAATTCGGATTGAGCCGCTTCTCGTCGAAATCGGAAATGCTCAAATATCCCTGCTCCTGAGCCCATTTAATCTGTTGTCCTGTCAGGATCATCTTAGTTTCATTCCCTTTCTGCAAATATAAGTTGTTTTCAGTCTGCTTCGAAATGGACAGTTCGAGCAATCTTTATTACAAACGATTCCGTCTTTTTTGCATCGGATCGTAATGTGTGGAACAGCATAAATACAATTATTACAATCATTGTTGCAGATCATCTTAATCATCCTTTTTGTAAATATAAGAGGCTCCTGAAAAACTCAGAAGCCTCTTTCACCGTTCGGATTACTCGGCCGGTGTCTCAACGTCCTTCACCTCAACGCATTCTGCCAGCTTCTGAAAAGTGTTTTGGAATGCTCTGTTGAGGACTTCCGGATCGATCTTCGGCAAATACAACTCTTCTTCATTGCGGGCTTTTCCGGCGCAGACACAGTCACAGAGCATCTCTATGACATCGAAGAGATCGACATCGTCTGGAACATGTCTGGACAGGTGGTGCCGTTCCAGTTCGGTATAGTGCAGCTTTGACCACTCTCCGTCCGTGAAGTTCATTTCACCACGGATCGTTGCACAGAGATCCTTATAGAACATGGTACGGTATGGTTCTTCAAGCTTTGTCCAGTCATGTCGGCAGGAGCGATCTATAAGCTCGTGGGCACAGATCTGCATAAGATTCGCAACATCCACAATATGAGAAGTGTTTGCTTGCATAAATTCTTCAATGGTAGGCTCATGATCAGCCACTCTCGAATCCCCATTTGTATTTTTCTCGATATAAATTTTATTCATAATTCTTTTCCTCCATAGCCTTACTTCACCTCGGTCCAAGAATGACATGACCCGGACTATCCAGTTCTTCAACAAGAGCCTCGGCTTCTTCTCGTGTATCAAAACCTGCAATCAGAAGTCCTTTGCGAGTCAAACTGTATGGACTATGACCGTTTTCATCAATAACTAGATAGTCCTTATCCCATTCGGCGAATTCTGACTCAGCAAGCACATAGTTATTGCACATTTTTGGCTCTCCCTTCAATACTTATAAAATATGTCATTACCCAATAAAGCGTTAATGTCAAATGGAGTAAGCAAGCCTTTACGATGCATGGCTTCTTGAAAAGCCATATATTCGGCAAGTTCTCTTTCTCGTTTGGATGGCCTTTTTGGCTTTTCTGGGATCTCACCATTTTTAGCAGCAATAGCTGTCGGATTATACTTATGCTGTCCCATTTCAGAATAGCCTCCTTTAAAAAAAAACATAAAGAGGCTGACTGTTAAATACAGTGGCCTCTTTAGTTTATGTTTCGAAAATGTTGAATAATACCGTTACTGGAAAAGTATCTTATTCAATATCTTAAACGGAGTACTTCTTTATTATTCTGTCATTTCATTTTCATCTTCAGAATTATTTGGAATTTTGCCGCTTGCTGGTTCCTTCGTCAGATCGATCATATAACTCGTGTCACCGCCCAATACGGTCGTCGGCAGTTCCCCGTTCCACTGCTTGATCCAGTAGTACTGAATAATATCACCAGCCAGAGATTCAGAGATTCGCTTGTTCATCTCGGCTTCCTTTTCGCCGGCGTAAAGTGCTGCTTCGGCCTGTACCTTTACGACCTCAAGATCAGCATTGGCTGCAATGATGGATTTTTCTGCTTCCGCGTTCGCTACAATCACGGAACGCTCGGCAGCCGCTTTCTCCTCCATGGTCTTCTGGGCCTGCTGAGTCTCCGCCGTCAGCTTGTTCTGAGCCGCGACTTGCTTGGCTTCCACCGCATTCGTGAAAGCATCAGTGAAGTCAATATCTTCTACCGCGATCGATACAATCGTAATGCCGTAGCTCTTCATGTCTGTAGCGGTGGTCTCCGCAATCTGATCGGACAGAATATCACGCTTACCGATCAGGTTTTCCGCCGTGTATTGTGCGATGACTGCCTTTACATTCTCCTGAATCCTCGGATGCATAACATTGTCATAGTAATTCAGGCCGACCGTGCGATACAGCTTCTGTGCCGTCGTCTGATCGATGCAGTAGTTGACGGACAGCACAAGGTCCACCTGCTGAATATCACTACTGAAGGCCGAGGTCTGGATCTCAATCTTCTGTGTCCGGTTGTCCATCTTCACAATCTGCTGCCAGGGTGCGACAAAGTTAATACCTGAGCCGATTGTCCGGTCCTCCACCTTGCCGAAGGTCGTCAGAATGCCAGTATAACCAGTTGGCACAATTGAAATACAGCTTGCTGCCAATATCACAATAGCCAGCAGGATTCCAACCAGTCTCGGAGCCTTCACCAGACCTTCAGGGATCAGCTCCTGGAAGTCGGGCGAGTGCTCACTCCTCTGCTTGGCATTGTGACCCATCATAGCCGCGCTTGCAACGAAGCCGGCAACCAACAGAAAAACAGCGATGATAATAGCGAACATAATATTTTCTCCTTTTCTTAATAGTCGTGTTTCTTTACTTCGCCGGTATAAATGTCCACCACATAATCCGTGTACTCGAAGGTACCATCTTCATTTTCTTTGGCGGACGCTTCAAACCGGATCTCATCATAACCGGTATATACAGGATATTCTTCCAGATGATTTTCCTGTATAATTCGAATCAAATCATTTCCTGTGATCGAGTCCATGTTAGCTCCTTTCAAATATCACGTTCGATGATCTCTAGTTCCCAGTCTTCTACCGGTCTTGCATACAGCTTCACCATCTTCCCTGCTGCCAGTGTTTCCAGTTCTCGCCACGGGAAAATATAAGTGCAGTCCATATACCAGTTATAGATTGTGTGGCCCGTCTCGAAGTTATTCAGGCAGTAGGTCTCTCCGATAAAGTCACAATTGTTCCAGCTCAGCAGCTCCGAAAGATAGAGGACCTGGTCTTTCTTGAAGTCCTCCAGGTCCTCCCGCGGGATCCGCAGATTGATGTTGCCGTTTTTAAACTGAATGCTTTTTTGTGTTCTCATGCTTGTAGCGGATGAGCTCTATTGTTGTCCGGATTTTCTCCAGGTCATATTCGCTCATCCCGAGTTTCCACTGCAGATCTGGATCGGTCTCAAGCTCCCATCTGAATTGAAACAGATACTCGTGCAGTCCATCAATCTGAGTGTCGATCTTGCTGAGAAGATCCTTCATGATATCCGAAGATTCTTTGTCAGCGTCCGATTTACTGCTGCCGGAGCCGTATTTTTCTGTTAGATCATGAAGAATCGAATCCCCATCAAGCCACGTACCCTCGGCAATAGAGATGAGCAGACTCCGAGCCTCGCCACTGGCGAGTCCTTTTTCCGCCCAGTTGAAGTTGCGGCCGAACAGAAAAGAATTGTACGTCATCATGGTGTTGAACAGCTGCTCGCCGTCCTCAATCGGTTTGCTCAGCTTCTTATTTTGTGGTTCTGTCATTGCATAGTTCTCCTTTCAAAAATAAAAAGACCGCTGATTTCTCAACGGTCTCTTTGCTTATTCCTTTACGTCAATAACTACTATGGCGTCTCCTTCTTCGTCCTCGTCAAAAGCCTCCTGCGACTTCTCCCTAATTGAATCCATATAATCTCTCAGATCTTCCGCCATGCGGATAATGGTTCTCAATTCTTCGTTGGTCGTACCTGGCCACCAGATACTATCCCATCGATTCCTGAGATCTTTTTCAAGCAGATGTGTGACCTGATCTTCGATCTTCACTCTCTCGGGAAACATTTCCTGGTACGCTTCATAACTGATTTTCTTCTTCATTGGATAAACCTCCTCAAATAGTATTGTTCCATTAAAGGAGATGAAAAATCCGCGAGCAGAATATCACCGTCTCCTGCTCAACTCCCAGAAGAATCGTCTGTAATCGTACATTCGGTCAGAAGGCATGGCAAGGCTGTCATCGGTCACGAAACGAAGAATATCATTCCCGACCAATCGAGCGCATTCCTCCACAAGCTCAATGTTACGCCGCAGATCTCCGCGCTTGATCCCATCTCTTGAAGTCGTGTCGCCTTCACCTTTGCTGATCTCCTTCGGCCATCCGTCGCTCAGAGAATATAACTTCTTCCAATCCGGATATTGAAGGCAGAAGTGCTTCAGCTCGTAAAAGCGATGCTTACTCAGTGTGTATTCAGTTTTCATCGATGCTCGGACCTCCCGGAGTCGTCTGCCTTCCCCGTTGGCAGCCCCAGAATATAACGAAGGTCCTCGTTCGAAACATTGATCAGTCGCAGGCTCGCGCTCAGAACCGATGTGGGCATCCTCATGAAGGCCTTTACATCGTTCCGGTAGCGCCAGAGACTGGATGGATCACAGCCGATCTTTTCCGCGAAGCATCTGGTAGTTTCGTTGTAAGCCCTTAGATGCTCGTTCACGACTGCGTCAAAGCGATCCATCCGTCTCCGGACCAGCTCCAACAGCCTCTCCTGTTCGGTCAATCCGATTTTCATCATCAGCAATCTCCTTATCAAATATAGATTGCTGGCCAGCACGATCAGTATAATTGAGGTGTTTTCACTCGTCAAGCCACTTTGTTACCACTTGTTTCAACTTTGAAACTTTTCTTTCAGATCTGCAAGATTCCTTTCAGCTGTGTATGCCGAATTTTTATTGCAGCCCTGAAATCTATTTGTGCAGTTTGCCGGCCCCGCGAACAAAGCCGTTGTTGATCACTGCCCGCAGTCCGCGTTTCACCAGATAGCTGCCTACGCCGACCGCCATATCTGGATCCATCCCGAACATCGGTGTCTGACCTTTCGCTGTATCGAATCCGACCGCCAGATACTTGTATCCGGTATTGTGCATCTGAAGTTCACCGGCATCCTGAGCGCTTGTCGGTATGACCTTGTCGAACCTGGATTCCGAGTTTACATCGTCCAGGTTGCGCTTGATTTGTTTCATGCTCGCTCTCCTTTCTTAATCTACCGTCCTGAGAAAGTATTCGAGTTCTTCATCTTTAAGATTATCGATTGCGAACTTGTCGGCCTGCTCATACAATGCCTGATACACTTTGGACAGCTCAGGATCATGCTTATACCAGGCCCAGATCTTCCAGTTCAGAATCATGACAAGTTCCGTGAGATAAACATGATTCTTACGCCATTCACGCATGGCTTTGAAGAAAGTATCGTAAATAGCATCCGAACCGTAGTACTCAGCGATTGAGAAATCCTCCCAGAAGCTTGTCTGCGGCGAATATCCGGTGTCCTCGCACATCTGCTGGAAGAATCTCAGCATTCAGCACCGCCGAATCCGATTTCTTCGTACAGTTCTTTGTCGAGCAGCAGGATTTTGTTCTCTTCCGAGTCAATCTGGAAGATCCGTTCCGCTGCCTCTCCCTTGACGACACTCCATCTGCCGGTCGGATAAATTCCATTTTGAATTTCCGGCTGGTTCTCAAAGACCGGTTCTTCGCTGGCCTCAAGTACTGCGACCCCGAGCTCCCACTTCTTCCGGCATTCGAAGCATGGATCATAACCTGTCAGAGCTCTCTTGGGAGCTTCCTGGTCATCCTGACCCTTGCCGATCTTGCCAAACAGAATAATCTCTCCATTATTCTCTCCGCACCAAAAGCAGATGCCGAGCGATGGATTCACACCGTATTTTTTCGATAATCTGATGTTATTACTCAAATAATTCCTCCTTTATTATTGTAATGAAATAGCTCTGGATTTCGTTCACGCATGCTGTAGTAATCATCCGGACTGATGATGAAGTGGTCCAGCAGCCTGATACCCAATAATTCACCGACCCGGACGCACTCTTTTGTCGCGTCAAGGTCTTCGCTCGATGGAACCAGCCTTCCGCCTGGATGATTGTGGCACAGCACAATGGATACCGCGTTCTGAATAATCGCGGTCTTGAATACATTAGTGATCGGGAAATGAACCGCGTTTGTCCCGCCAACGCCGGCCACATAATAACTGATCGGCCGTCCCTGTGCGTCCAGGTTCATCACGATCATCTGTTCACGGTCCAGGTCTCGGAATTGCCGACAAAGCAGTTCGCCCATCTCAAAGGTATTCGTGACAGGCTCTCTGGAATACATCGCGTCGATCTCTTTGACGTACATCCGGACCGTAATCTCCGGGATTCTGTAATCTTTTAAATTGGTGGTTGTTATCATCCTCCTTAATTAGTTTAATCTAACTCATGTGCAAAATTTTTAGAAATGCACAAGCTCAATCTCCGGGTAGAGGTCTGGATGTTCCTCAATGTCGTGAAGCATGAACTCCATCGCCGCCAGTTCTTCATCTGACATAAACTCAATCTCATTTGGATCCATCCTCTTTTTGTCCCTCATAAATATCACCTCCTTCTCGAAATCGCGTGTCCATTTTCATGTCCACTTTTTTATCTCATGTGTGCACTTTTCCATGCAGTTTTTCCATTTTGATTTCTCTCCTGAAAAACAGAAAAGCCCGCCAATCACTAAGGATTAACGAGCTTTTCAAGTTTTACAGGCCCCTTGTGGAACCACTTATTTGGTGGAGATGAGGGGAGTTGAACCCGAGTCACGAACCCCTCAATAGGCCAGTATTCATTGACCTTCTTCACTACTCGTGACCACTTTCGTGTCCACTATTATACAATTCTCGCATTTTCTTGTCAATAAGATCCGAAAACTCGTCCTCTTTGGTTGTCAGCGTATGCTGGTACACTGTCTTCAACATATTGTCGGTCTGGTGCCCCATACGCTTCATGGAATACTTGTCCGGGACACCCAAAGCCAAGGATTCACTCGCCGCAAAATGCCTCAGGTCATGGAAGCGACAGGGCTTAACACCGGCAACCTCACAGATTCGGATGAAGTTTTTATAGATCGTATTGTGAGCCGCCTTGACAATAAACTCATCTGACTTGGCCTCGACTTTGTCCTTATCGATCAGCTGCTCAATCTCCTCCGGCAGCTTGATCCACCGATCACCTGCAACGGTCTTCGTCCCCTTCTCGACATCTCCGTCCGGCCCAGTCACAATTGCCGTGTGGATGTGAACCCGTCCGTCGCAAATATCACGGTAGCGAAGACCTCGTACCTCACTCATACGCAGTCCGAGCCAGATCGCCAAAAGAATAGGCAGCTCATAAGGATCACCCTTCAGAGCTGCCAATATCTTTTGCATCTCCTCTTCGCCGGGGATGCGAGCCGTATACTTCTTTTTCTGCGGCAATCTGGTCTTCAGCACAAATTCCGGCCGATACAAGTCAAGTACTGCCGCTAACAAGCCGTGCGCGTTCCGAATCGTCTTCGGGCTTTTGCCGTCCACAGCATCGTCACCGACCGCAACCTGAATATCACTCTGTTTCAGGTCAATTATGTTAATGTTCATCAGAGACTGCAGATAGTTCTTACGGATCGTCTTGTATCCCTGAATCGTAGACGGAGACAGAACCTTGCCCTTCTCCTCGATATACCGGTCGATCGCTTTTCCGACCGTCAGAGGAATCCTCTTCTCCATTTCGATCCCGGCATAAAACTTTTTCGCCTTCTCTAGCGCTTCCTTCTTCGTGGCCGCAGTGAAAGACTTTCGCTCCTTGCCGACCTGCAGCCTGACCCGCCAGTTGCCGGATGGAAGTTTCTCAGGTTTCGGCAGTCTCATTTCGCTGGCCTCAATTGGGCAAATATTGTCGGCTTGACATACTCCAGGTTGATCGGACGCTGGATCCAATGCTCCTGGAAGGCATACTCCAGCACATTCTTCAGGAATCGATAGGCGTTCTGGACGGTCTTCAGCGCCAGACCTTTTCGCATCTCATCATCCAGGGCAGCCTGCACATACACCGCGTCGATCTCATTGACGCCCATTTCCTGCAGTTCCAGGAAGTAGTTCCGCCGAATACTGAGGTAACCCTTGATGGTACTCACCGCCTTCTCACCCGCGACGGACTCGATGTAACGGTCCATCACATAGCTCAGCTTATAGTACTGAAAGCTCGGCTCGGGATTCAAAGTCTCGGTCATTTCAACAAACTCCTCAGCCTCAACCATTCCATTCGTCGCGTCCTCCGCAGGTTTCACTTCCTCCCGCTCCTCATAGATCACGACCGGCTGCTGATCCTGCGGCTTCGTATAGGACACCGCCCCGGTTAGCACCGCCTGATCCGCTGCAATCTTCTCCGGGCTCTCCTCCAGCGCCTCAAGCCCGCAAATCAGTGCCTTAAACCATGCGATAATCTTCTTAAGAAATTCCATTGTCATGTTCTCCTTTCAATTCCGGCTCATCGGCCGTTTCATTCGTAGTTTCAATTGTTTCATCTGTTGTTTGTTCTTCCGCCTCGTCCGGAATATCACAGACCTCCGGATTAGCATACACATCATAGGTTCCGCTGTGATGCAACCCGTCATGCGGCTCGAATACAATCCGGTAAATATCACGCCTGTCTCCAGCCGCCTCCATGGCGAGCATACTGTATAAAAGATACAGCATTCTCGCCTTCACATAGTTATCCATCGTCCGTCACTTCTCTCTCCGTCTGGCTCTCCGCTTCCTCGGCCAGATACGCGTCTACAAATCTCTTGATTGCTCTGAGCCTTCTCAAGGCCCTGTCCTGTTCCTCTCTTGTCAGCGGTATATCGGTCATGCGAACATCTCACCTCCTCTCCGTATCACATCCGCAAAATATCACTCGTGCCGCCACCAGGTATATGGCGCGTCGCTGTTGAATTCCTTGGACAGATAGAGACCGCGCTCGGTGTAATTCGTGTAAATATAATCGGTCCCGATCGCCTTGACATCCTGCTCCACGCGTTCCTTCTCGGACTCCAGCGCCCACTGGTAATATTTGTCGATCGGTGGATTCGAATCGTAATAACCGACCCACCAACCCTCCTTCTTCGCCACCGTCTCCAGGTCCAGGCCGTAGAACTCGCAGCGATTGTCCATGCAGGTCCCGAGCGTCAGGAAGTCCGCTTTTGTATAGCCGTATTTCTCCTCGAAGTTCCTGGACCCGTAGAACACCTGCGCCTTGATCCTGGCATTCTTCTTCATAATGGCCTCCCGAGATCGCTCCAAGGCCTCCAACTCCTGCTGTCTGGCCAGCTCTTTCGCTTCATGTTCGGCATTGACCTTGGCGACCTCAACGGCTGCCATATCCGCCGCAATCCGCTCGGTCCGAATGTTCAGACCCCAGATCACGAAGCTCGCAAATAATGCTATGATCAGAAGTGCATTGATCCAGTTGCGCAGGATGTCCGCCCACGGATATTTCTGATACAGGGCATGAATCTCAGCCTCCCGCTCGTCAAAGACATCCTTCAGGATCTCCATGTTGCTCTTCCTTCTCCACGGCGACTGCTTCCTCCGCTTGTCGCTCGCCGGCAGGTCGAATCTCGCCTGAGTCAGTCCGTAGATGCTGTTGTCCGCGATCATCCGTGCCCTGGTGATCTGCGTTCCCGGGCTGTAGATTCTGATGCTTTCATCCATGTTTGTTTGCTCCTTTCTCTTTTTCCAGCTGCTTAAACAGCTTGTTTACTTTTCTGAGTCCTGCCTTTTTACGGCGCTTTTTCTCGCGCTTGCGATCTTTCGCCGGCAGCTTTCTGTAGTCGTCCTCACAGATCCGCCGATAATGATCATGTTTCCCGATGTATTCAAAGATCCTGTCGAACTGGTCCGACGGTACTGCGCCGAAATCAGACTGCTTGTGAAATGCGCCCTGCATCAGGATCTCGTCGGGCGCGACTTTGTCAAAGCACTTGGTGCCCTTGCTGTTCTGGTGATACAGCACCCAGTTTCGCTGCTCGCTGTTGAACTTGGCCCGCCAGAAGCTGTCATCCGTCCTGATGCAGACGCCGTCATGTTTTCTGTCCCAGAAGATCCTGGGGTTTCGCTTGTGATACTTTTTCGCAACCCGGTTCGCGATACTGCATACACTGCACGGACTGTAGCCCTGCAGCAAAATATCACTGTCATCCAGATGTATTCGGTTCTCCTTATGGATTCGCTTTACATATGTGCAGTTTGTTCGATGGAACATCTGACTGTTTCGACTCGCGATAACATCCATCTTCTGCCTCCTTGCTTATAAGATTTCCATTTTGAATTGCGCTGATAAAAAGCTCTGACGATGAAAAAATTGAGAGCCGCTGATCACTCAACGACTCTCTTGCGTAGGCTCATACTCCATTTACGGAGCTGTTCTAATATACACACCTCCTCCGTTTGCTACGATCAGCTCGCCCTGGATCATTCCTTGCGCCAATCCATCGGCCAGCTTTTTCATCATTTTCCGAATCTTTTCTTTCATCGTCAGAACCTCCTTCTAAAGTATTTATTGTCCTTCCATTAAAAGGTATGCAAAATTTGCGAGGTCCCGCGATAAAAAGAAGAGGAGATCTTAGACCTCCTCAAAGATAGATACATTCTCTTGTGCTGCTGAGTTCATGCCTCATGAGTTCCAGGATCTTATACAGATAATCATCTTCATCGATCACCTGATTTTTGACCAGTTTGCCCAGAGTCTCCTCAACCGCATCGAGACGCTCGTCTACCTCGTTTATTAGTTTCTCGTTCTCCTCTACGTCTTCTCTTATTCCTTCTCCTTCCTTCTCAAACACACATACGTTTGGTTTCTCATCCTCATAGCAGTAGAGAAACCCGCTTTCGCCGTCGCTGACCCAATAAGGGCAGGCTCCGCACTGATACGGGCATGCTACCACTTTGTGACCATTAATTTCTTTCATTTCAAAAACCTCCTTATAATATGTTCTTTCTATTATAAGCCATGTAAAACTTGCGAGATTACTGTGGCCACAAGAAAAAAAAAAGAAGCGGCGTGTAAAAGCCACTTCTTTTCGTGTCAGTCAGAATCGACTATCTCGTTTCGTCTCTCTGTTCTACGCGTCACTCCTTTTCACAAGACTTCCGTTTCTCATTGTCTAGCCTCACTCCTTTACGTAAAACTTCTCTTTTTCACTTCACATCGTCCTCCTTTTTGTCCAGAATGTTCATCATTGTCTCAGATCGCCTCCTTTCAATTAGTCTTCTCCTGTCATTAATGGAGATGTAAAAATTGCGAGGCTGTATGTAGTTGTAAGCCGTCTCAGGCCCTATTTACCCCTAAAACAAGCCTTTCAACCATACAAAACAGCTCTCATGGTTGAAAGAATCATCTTACTGGCGAAAAAAAAAAGAAGCGGTGTATAATTCGCGTAAAGCAAAAGAGATCGGGTGCTCTATGAATCTCATAA
This sequence comes from Blautia sp., assembly GCA_017475035.1. Taxonomy (GTDB): domain Bacteria; phylum Bacillota; class Clostridia; order Lachnospirales; family Lachnospiraceae; genus Blautia_A. The sequence goes on along the minus strand of JAFVGK010000031.1, from coordinate 50,843 downwards.
AGTTCCCGATCTCTCATTGTTTACGGCAGTTTTCCTGTCAGCTTGAAAATTGCCATGTAGTTCTCTTTCCCTTCCGGATCGACACAGCCTACACAGGCAATATCTGTTGGAAGCCTCAGATACACCCCGGCTCCGTCAAGCTGATAGCCGCCACGAAGGACTTTTACCCTGGAAACGGAGATACAGCGATACTGCTGCGTCTCGTTAGGCAGAATAAAGAAAGCTGAGTCATCCGGATGGCATTTCCAGAGGTCCCAGCTTCCCTTTCCGCCGTTACTTAACGACGCTGCGTGGTCCGCGATAAGCTTTCCGACGCCGAAGTTCTGAAGCGACGCCGCGTTTTCCGTATCGACAATCTTCTGAGCCGCGTACCCGAACGCTCTGTAGACAGGAATCGAGACACCGAGTTCCGGAAGCTGCCATACACCGTAAGCTCCTGCTGGGATCTCAACCTTATGTGGAATGGCGAATATTGAAGGATTCATGTTAATCACTTCCATTTTGAATTTTGTTGAGTTAAATAGGCCTTTAAGTGACTTGAGTTTAGATTTAAGATACAATTGACATTATGTCCGATTGGTCATATAGTTGGATTATCTTTTTTCGGAGGTAATGTTATGACCAGCTATAATGACAACTATCAGACGCCTATCGAAATCATTAATGGCGAATCTTTTGAGCTACTCCAGCCCGGCAAAGGCATCCTCTATGCAAGACGTAACCAATTAGGGCTGACTCAACAAGATGTAGCCAACCAGTCAGGAATCAATCTCCGTCAGTACACCCGATTGGAAAGCGGAGAGCGCACAATGGCAAGCGTATCTCTTCGGATAGGTCTGGCTATTTGTGACGTTCTCCAGCTCGATCCGCATAGATTTATTTAAGAATTATCTGAAATGCTTATTTTTACGTGCTGTTCGCTTTTCCAAAGTTCGTTTTCTGATGTGTTGTATACAGTGTTTTCTACTGTGCGATAATAAATCTTGTTGTAATTATTATTTGCGTTATCCGTAAGGTTAAACTCGCCGCTGCGTGCAACGTTTACAACCTGCCAAGTACAGTCAACAGCTTGTATTGCTGCGCTTTCAGCAGAATAAATAACGCAATTTTTAGTGTCCGGGAATGTGTAATTAAATCTTGATGCGGGAATAGAAAACGGCGTATAATTACTATCAAGCACGATCTCATTTGTAACCGTTATACCGTTGCTTGTTTTAGCCGGGAGATACATTGGCATATAAGCATTGAGAACGGGGAAAACACCAGCCCACTTCATTGTTTGCCGTAGCCTTAACCCGTCGCTGTTAAATACGTATTCTCTAGTATGCACGCCTATTACAGTAGTGTGGTCAGCCGGGTCGTAAACATCAGTAGTCTCGACAACTCTCAATTCGTTGAATAATGTTAAGGCTGTGTAGTCGGTGATTGTGATTTCCTCACCGTCAAGGAAGAATGTGATATTCGTATAAATCTCATCACCATGTGTAATTCCACCGCTGAAATCATCCCGGCCATTTAGTTTTACTGCAAATTCCCATTCGCCTCCGACTGTTAAGTCAAACCGTTTGATATAGTTATCATCGCACGCAAGTGACGGTGCAAGTCTCCACGAATCAGCATATGCAGACTCAAGGACGCAATGATACAGACTGTGTCGGACATACCCATACTTTGCCGGGAGGTAAATGCAAACTCTTTCAGTATGGTAAAAATCTCCGGGATAAGGCCCTGTGTATGCGTTATATATAAACTTACAAGTCTTAAACGCATCTGATGCCGCGATTTGTTTACAGGTGTCTTCACTAAGCACGATTTTATCGTTGCCATAATAGTAAGCACTTTCCAAACCGCTTACCATGAACCTGAAATAAGAAACAGTTTTATAGTATGATATAACAACATACTGACCAGCCGTTACCTTGAGTTTGCTGTTTTCCTTTGGCATTGTGTCCGATGTAATTACGCCACTGCTATTTTTCCTCTGTCTATATACACCAGTAACATTTGTTTCCGTGCCAAAAGGAAGGCCCGTGTATAACTTCAGCCAGAAGTCATCACAGTCCGTGCCACTCCACAAATCTGTGTCTGTCCAGATTTCAAAATCTGACGGGGCAACAAAATAATATTCATTGTAATTGGCAGATGCGTTTTGCGTTCCAGCACTGCTTGGGAAATAATTACCGTAGAAAGTCCAATTTGCATTATCACGTATTTCTCTTGAAAATGCCCCAGTGTTCGCGTTAATACTGTCAGATATAGAAGCTGGCAATGCACTAACATCAAGCGAACCGGGGAGGACAGATGATCCTTCAATGTAGTTAATATATCCTACATATGTGCTAGGGACTGTTGCTCCTTCGACCAGCATGAAATCGTTTCCAAATGTTGTATTGTAGAAAGAAAGCCTGACATAATAGACACCCGAACCAAAAGAAAAGTTTATATTTGTAGACGGAGTAATTCTGCCGCCACTAATAAACTGCTTATTCTGATTGTAGGTAAGAAATTCTGCGCCAGTCTTTGCTTTGCTCATAGAGTAAGTCTTGCTTGGGTCAACTTTGATATACTGTGTCGAGTATTCGCTGTTAGCGTTTGGCAAGATACCACCAGCAGATGAAAAATACCCACCTGAAACGACTGTCCTTTTATCAAAAAGGTTAATACGCTTTGATATGTCTTCAATCGCCTCTGTCACATCACTTAAATGGCGATTTAACTCATCGATATCATCCATCGTCGGAATCACGACATCATTGTCGTCCGGGTCGATCCAGATGCGGTTCCACGGGGAGTATTCATAATACGTCACACCGGTCGCGAAGGTTGCCCCGGTGAACTCGGTATACACATAGTCGGGCGATGTCCCGCTGCGGGTGTAGTACTTCGTGCTGCCGACCCGCTCGGTATCCATCGTTGGGAAATACCCCGGCATTGAGTCCGAAATCTTGACGATCTCCTCGAATAGCTCACCAATCTTCTTGGCGTCGCCGGCCGCGCCCGGGACCTTCAGCGTGTCATCAACAACGTAGCCCGCCTGGGTGCGGATGTTGTCCGCCATCCACTTGATGGCATCTTCCTGGTTCTTGATAGTCTGTCCGAGCGCCCCGGTCAAAATGCGGAATGTCCACTCGGATGCCGCCGGTCTTTCATCCTGGTCGCCATCGAACAGCACGCTCGCCTGAACCCTCAGATAAAACGCGAAGGTGCTGAGCCGCTTCCCTTGGCTGTTGTAGAAATTGATCTGCATCTGCACCGGATGATCCAGCGGTGTTGCGGTGATCGTGGTCTGCGCATCCAGCGCGATATAGATGATGGAATCGTCGTTCTCATCCACACTGACCGCCACTTCGCCAAGTTCCGTCGTGTCATAGAATCCGCCGATGTTGTCGCTCTTGCGGAAGGACACCATACCGCCGGCGCTGCTCGGAACATGCCAGGCCTCTCCGTCGTTGGTCAACTGAGCCTTGATACGTCCGGCCGTGTCGTACTGCACCGCATAAACGGTCTCCGTATTCGGACGTTTCAGATCAAGATTGATCGTACTGATAATGTCTAAAGCCATGATTCACGGCTCCTTTCATTCCAAAATTTCCATTTTGAATTGTTGACAGAACTCTGCGGCCCTCCAATTTCTCAATAAAATTTAGAAGGCGTGCGGAATCCGTATCGTAAAAGAGACCCTGAGGGGAAGCCGTTTGCCGCCCGCTCAGAGTCTCTTCGTCTTGTTCTCGCTAGCTCAGGTCGTCACCAGCCCGAAGATGCCGTACAGACCGTCGACCAGCGCGGACATGGCATTGAACAGTCTCTTGCCTTGATCCGCGGAATCAGCTCCCCCGATCACGGGCAGATTCTTCAGCTTCGTCGTGCCGTCGCCGATCTTGATGGCGGGTCTCGCCACTGATCCGCTGCTGTCGAAGTCGCTGTAGATATAGATCGCGCCGTTCTCGCTGACGGTCTCTCCAGCGGCGTCCCATTCCTCTTTTGTCCCGTAGTGAATGGACCGCATCCCCAGGTCGGACAGCTTCATGTCACCGTCAAGCTCAATCCCTCCGATACGAGGCTTGTTCTTGATGATCGCATAGTCCGTATCAGGACTGTACATAGGTCTGCCCATTGCCTCAGTTCCTCCTCAGATACGATTCACCGGTTCAGTGCTGTCCCTGGTAGTCTGGGTCTGTCTCGGATGTAATTTCGACCTTTGCAACCTGCTTCTTCAGCAGATCGTCCACGGAGACCTTACCGAAATTATAGGTAATGACCTCATTTTCCGTGTCAATATTGAGCGTTCCGTCGATGTCTTTCCCGGCCTTGTAATACTGCGCCGAGCTGATCCCCAGCAGCGCACCCAGGAATGCGTCGATCGCCGCGATTGTGCCGACGATCTCCTCGCCGTACGGAAAGCCCCAGATTCCGGCCAGCGCGAAGTACAGCGTACCGATAGCCGGCAGCACGATCTGCGCAATAAACTTCAGAATATCATACACTTTGTTGCTCATGACTCTTCTCCTTCCTTCAGGAAATCATTCTCCTGAATACACTTGGCATGCAGACGCCGGATTTCGTTGATGGCGTCCGTGATTTCACCGTTCTTCAAATGGTTCTTCTCGATATACGCTTCGTATTCGTCGCATTGCTTCAGAACGAACCGAAACTGTTCCCTGGTATGTCTTCGCTTGTTCATGCAGGAATTGCAGAACTCCAGAATATCACGCCTGGTATCCTGGAGTTCCTTTGCTTTTGATTCTGTAATATGCTTTTCCAGCTCATCCTGCAGATGGCCGACTTTTTTGTCCAATGCCTTAAGCTCTCCCCGGACACTGTCCATCTTTGCATCGATTGCACTGTTGAACCGCGATCCGATCCACTTGAAGATCGCGGTCCACGGGTTCCACTTGATTTTAGGGGTAAACTCAATCCCCAGCGACATCAGGAACACCAGAATCCCCCAGAACGTGAAGGACTTCATCCCGATTGCCGTCAAAAAATCCTGATAGCTCATGTTGGTACCACTCCGAAGAGGCTCCTTTCAAATATCACGCCTTGCTTATAGTTTATCCGGCAGCGTCAACAGCGCTCTCCAGGTCTCAGACCCGATCTCTCCGTTTGCCGGGAGACCGTGCTTCTCCTGGAAGTCCCGGATCTTGTCATGCATCTCCCTGCCGAAAATGCCGGACACAATCGTGGAGTAGCCCCAGCACTGCAGGGCCGCCTGAGCCAGCTTCACGTCCGGTCCCTGATCATCCATTTTGATTATCCGGATCTGGAGCTTTTTCCGCGGAACCACATTCTCGGGACTATGAATGGGATCTTTCTCGCTGTGACTGTTCATTACACTCAGTCCTTTCATATCCGGCTCAGCTCCAGGAGTTTCTTCCAGGTCTTTGGCCCGACAACCCCGTCGGCTCCGAGCTGATAGGCCTCCTGAAACTGCCGGACAATCTTGTCAAGCTCCGCATCGAAGTCTCCTGTGATGATCGTCACCGGATAGCCTCTAGCCTTCAGAACCGCCTGCAGGACCATTACGTCATAGCCATGCATATTCTGATCCACATCTCTCGGCGGCCAGTAATCCGTCGCCGGGATCAGCTCCGGTTTCACGGTAACAGCCTCCTGCGGCTGAGTAGACGATGAGGAACTCTCTGCCGGTTTCAGTGCTTCCTCTCCGCTCCAGGCATTCAGGTCAATTTCGGACTTGATCCGAGTCGCTGACTGGAACCGCGCGTCGACATTGTTATGATAGGGTCTCTCAAACTCTACGCAGATCCTGCTGCAGGCGTCGTAAACGTTGTTCGTACTGAGAAGATACCGATATAGATCACCATTGTCCCGCTTCAGTTCCTTCATCGCGAAGTCTGTCTGGAAAACCGGATCGTCGATCAGGCAGCCGAGCTTTTTCCACTCGTCATAGAGTTCAGCCTTCCTGCTGAAATAGGTCCACTGTGCCAGACCAAAACCCTTCTGATCGTGCATGAAGCGGTCTCTGGTCAGCTCGCCGGTGTTCAGGGAATTCACATAGGCCTTGCTGGTCGAGCGATAGGACGAGAAATCGCCTTGGACCCGGTATGGCTCACAGTTGGATTCGCAGTCCCAGTTGCCGAGGAATCCGAGCGCCCCGGCCTCCGAAATGCCATGCTGCCGGAGCCTGTTGTAAATCGTCTGGTAGTAGCTCATTTTCTGCCTGCCTCCAACAGTTCATTGACAAACTCGTCAAGATCGTCTCTTGTCACGGTCTGTCACCTCTTTCGTTATGAAGTTTTCGTGATTTCCATTTTGAATTTCTACTGCAGATGACCGAGGAACTTCCCCATTGTCTGCTGTGTCTGGTCCGGAGTGACGTCCGGCGGCTGCAGCCAGATCAGGATCATGCCGTCTCCGCCGAGTGCTTTTCCCTTCTGCACGGAGTAGAGCTCCGTATAGCCCTTATAGACTTCCCGGGTTTCGTCATCCCGTTTGACCGTGATAACTGCCGTGTTCTCCGGGTTGTCGAACAGCTCGCAGGCCTGAGTCATGCTGAGTTTGTCCGTGTAGATGTGAATCAGGCGGAACTGCTCGGCGTAGAGGGCCACAGCCGCCTCGATCTCGGTACCGTTATTCAGCCGTACTGTCGTCATCAGCATTGCCTCCAGGTTCAGTGGTAGGCTCGTCTTCTTCGTAGATCTCCAGAACGATCTCCGGTTCCGGGGTTTCATTGGAAGATAGCGTCAGTTCCCAGGCATCGTCTCCGTCATCGGCCTTCTCGATTGCATGGATTGAAGTGTACGTTTTGAAGATCTTGACCTTCGGGTCCTGCTCCACCGTGGTCTCGATATGCCGTCTTCCGTCTGCTTCCGTGATGATGACGCTCTTCTCAATGAAGTGGACGACTTTGATCATCTTCGTGGCTTCCTGGTTGCCAAATCGGTTATACAGCTCAACCGGGTTCGTAGGCTGGACCTGAAAGGTCAGAAATCCGTTGAGTTTATTGAAACTGTAAGTCATCGAAGAAGAATCATATACGGTTCCGTTTGCCAAGATGATTTTATAGCTCATACTGCTCTCCTTTCGCAATTGCAGAATGTTCGCGTTATCCGGTTCCTGTGTATTTTCCAAGATAATAAAGATAAATCGTCGTCTTACTCAGACTTGGTGCACTTCCATATAAGCTGGTCAGATAATAGCGGTATTTGCCGTCTTCATCAACCCAAGCGCTGTAACGAGAGTGGTCGATGCTGTACGATCCTCCGCTGATACCGGTTGCCATATTCAGCGTCGCGGTTGTCGGCGAATAAATATTACTGGATCCGGCCGCCCCCATGACGATCTGATTACTGCGCACATACAATACACTGCACTCCAGAGACCTCGTAACTTTAACGTAATCAGAGAAGATCGCCAGTGCCGCGACAATATCCGCGTAGAACACCTGAAAGTCGCCCCACATTTTCGCAAGGGTAATCGCCTCATTCAGGACCTTGCTGGTGGTTACGGCATTTGGCGCAATCTTCTCAGTGATCACGGCTCCGTCCTTGATCTTGTTCACTGTGACGGACGTATCCTTGATCTTCTCCTCGACCACGGCGTCCTTGGCGATCGTCCTGGTCGTAATATCCTCGTTCCCGATGTGCCAGTCGTGCACGGCTGTAGTCCCGATCGCCTTGCTGCCGACCGAGCCTGTCCCGTATTTCTCACTGGTCAGGGATTTATCCGCGATACGGTCCGTGCTCAGCGTCCCCTTCCGGAGTCTGGACGCGTCCTCCAGTGCTGACCAGGCCGAGACCGCCTTCTCATTTGCCACCTCGATCTGTGTGCAGCGTTCGTTCAGCACGTCGTAGGTAAAGCTGGTCACCTTGGCCTTCGCGTCGACGCCAAGCTTTACAAAACGCACTGTGACCGTATCGTGAAGGCGAATATCCTGTCCCATGTTGGCATAGCTGACAGTCAGGTCGACAGTCGGCTCTCCTACATTGTTCACGATCATGTAGTGCCTTGCCTTTTTGTTGATCGCGTCCTTGCTCGGCAGCTGCTCATTGGTCTCCGCATCGAAGAACTCGCTTAGATCCACTGCCTCGATCTTCTGCGCTGCCTGAGAGAGCTGTCTCGCCCCCTCGCAGTACTGAATATCACCGTAGATGATCTCCTCTTCCTCAGAGTACGCGTTGGTCTCATAGCGGTAATAGGTCTTCCCGGCCTGCGGCGTGGTATCCGCGGTCGGTGTGAAGGAGTGTGAGGTCTCCTCAAAATAGGTCTTCCTGCTGTCGAAGCCCAGATCTGCCGACACGATCGGCTCATAGACCTGGCCGTTTTTCCTGTAATACGAGGTCAGCGAATTATAGTGTGTGTCCTCCGTCTGGACGTACTCCATCTTGGCAAGTTCCGTATCCTCATCAATAATCGCCTTATACTCGTAATACGTGATGCCGCTCAGAAAGTCCATCTGCGCGTCCGTAGCCGGCACGAATACCCCGCTCACGGAAATATAATAGGTTTTGCTGAGCTGCCGACTCGCGTCCACCGTCTGGCTGTAGTTCGCGTTGAGCTCGAAATACGTGACGCCGGACTCAAAGCCACTGGATACAGAGCTCACATAGTAATCCGAGGATGTCGCGCCGCGGATGGTTCCCTTCCAGTAGGGCAGAATGCCGGTCACCCGTTCCGAGATGTTCTTTTCCTGTTTCAGGTCGATCAGATCTACCCCATACTCGATCACATGGTTCAGAGCCTTCCGCTCCGCGCCGGCGTCCTTTTCGATCGTGAAACTGAGGTTGTCGATCACCAGATCCCCGCCCCAGTGGCCCAGAATGCTGTCGCTCCCATCCAGCAGAATGCTGCGGGCGCTCCTCGGCTCGTTGACTTCAAACTTCTTCAGGATATTCCAGTGGTCGCTGTTCCAGACCTCTCCAGTCGGGATCGCCTCCACGCACTGCCAGGTGCATTTGCCCAGGTCTCCTCCGCCGTCATAGAGCGCGTATTCCCCAAGGGCGTAGGCTCTCTGGGTGTAGTCCTCGATGGCGTAACCGGACAGCGTGAACGGATGCGCCTGTGGATTTATAGGGTCGATGGACACGATATTCCGCCGCAGCATGGCGATTGCGCCCGCCGGGGATACCTGATCCTTGAACAGCCTCACTGGATAGTTCGCCAGATCATAGCTGATGTGCTGACAATTGACCGTGACCATTTTCTTAGTCTCCGAGCCCACGCCGTAGATGCGAAACTGCTGCAGGTCCTGATAGTCGTTCACCTTCGCCAGCACGATACGGTTGATCTGCAGCTCTGGGAACATCTCGCCACTGGCCGGATACTGGAAGGACAGTTCATACTCACCCTCTGCCGTTACCTTGGCTTTGCAGTTCGTTGCTTCGATCAGATCGCCGATTCCGTGCGTAGAAAAATCGGTCGCGTCATATTCAAACAGAATTGGTATCAAAGAATATCACGCCCTTCCGTCAGACGGTCCACCAATTCGGGATCACCCGCAGGTTCTGCACGTCGCCCGTATAGCTGATCACTGAGGTCTTTCCGAGCTTCAGCGCTTCATAGTCTCCGCTGATTTTATTGTTGAGGTTCAGGTTCCCGGATGTGTACGCCTTGTGTTTTGCCGTGTCCAGGTAGACCGTCACCGTTCCTTCTTCATAGCTTTGGCCATTGCTGACAATGTTTACGGTGCTATCATTCACCGTGATGCTGCCGGTGCCCGCCGGACTGATCATATCGAAGACGAATGTCGGGTGGGCTGCAAAGGCCGAGGGGTTAAAGAGCTTCCCGCCGCTTGTTATCTGCACGGGTCTCTCTCCCATTTTGAAATATTTCGCCGGAGCGCATACAAAGGTCAGGGTTCCCTCTCCGTACTCGCCGAAGATGTTCAGAAACTCCGAGCCGCCGCTGTAATAGGCTTTGCGGTACACATCCGGGAAATAGGTATCCTCCAGTCTCTGGTATCCTTCGTGTCCGAGCAGCCAGTCCACGACTCTCGGCATCACGCGCTGAATACCACCAATCTCCTTCGCGTCAAGAAACACGGAATATGGCTGCTCGTAATCTTCAAATGATCCGTCCTCCAGCACAATATTCCCGTTTCGTCCCGGAACGACCTGTACTTCCTGACTCTTCTTCGGAACCAGAATGCTTGGAAGATGCTCGACAATCATGCCGACCTCGTCGCTGCTGGTTCCGGCCCAGATAATCATCCGGGAAACGCCTCCTTCCTGCTGTGTATAAAGAAGAGGGGTTTACCCGAAGGCGGCCCCTCTTCTAACTGTTGTCGTCCGAATCCGGTTCATCACCGCTTCGGCGATTGCTTCTTCATCCATACCTTCCGACGCGTAAATGTTGAAGTTGTACGAGTCTCCGGTATTGTTAGTGATGTTGGTCACCTCGCCCATTTCGGATGCGAGGTTTCCAACGTAGTCCGCGATGCTGCTGACATGACCGTTATAGCCCGCCGAGAAATCGGCCGACCCGAACATGCCGTCCACCGCGTTTGCCGCGCTGGTCACGTTGCTGAGATCCACCACCGGGGTGATGGTCGGGCTGAAGTCATAATCCGAGCTCATCAGGCTCATCAGAACCATCATCGCCGGGCTCATGGCCGTGATCATCGCATCCGTAACCTGACCACTGCCGTCCGTAATGCCCTTCGCGACGCCTTCCGGAATATAACCGGCAAGTCCCGCAAAGACCCTGGACGGTGAATTGATGCCGAGGGTAACCGTGAAGCTTGTGGCAAGAGAAGATGCCATGCTTGCCATGGCGCTGGCCGCCTCCGCCGTCCGGCTCATGATACCGTTGGCGATGCCTGCCGTGATGTTTCCGCCCAGAGTCACCCAGGTTGCGTCATAGGCTGTGATCGTCGTAGTCAGGTTGCTGAGCATCGTACTGAACGAGGTCTCGATTTCAAGAGCCATCCCGGTAATCCCCGCACCGAAGTCAGTCATCAGTATGGTAGCCAGCTGGCCCAGTCGTGAAACCTGATCGTCCGTGATGCTGGAGAGCGCTGAGGCGATACCGACAAGTCCGTCGGCCACAGGGACCAGATTTTGTTCTTTGCTAAAGATTCCCCTGGTCCCGAAGGCTTCTATTGCTGAGCCAAGTATAGACATCTTTGCAGACAGACCTTCGGTATCCGAGATCTGCTCGAGCTGCAGGACCGCCGGCACAATTTTGGTGATCGCATCCGCGATCCCGTCAATATTGCTCTCTTTCGACCAGAAACTCCGCGTTCCGAACGTCTGAAGCGATGGACCCAAGGTATCCAGCGTGAGTGCGACGCCTGTCGGGTCTGTGATTGTTCCGAGCTGTACGATCGCCGGTATAATCTTGACGATTGCATCTGCGATTCCGTCCATGTTGCTCTCTTTCGACCAGAAACTCCGCGTTCCAAATGTCTGAAGAGACGGTCCTAAGGTGTCAAGAGTGAGCGCGACGCCTGTCGGGTCTGTGATTGTCCCGAGATTGGCGATCACTGGTATGATAATATTTAAGGCATCTGCAATTGCCGCCACATCAGCCTGTTTTTTGAACACCGGCATTTCGCTCATATGGTCGGCTGTTGAGCCGATCGCGCTCATGATCAGATCCACACTGTCTGCATCAATGGTAACCGCGTTCAGCTCCTGAATCACAGGGATGACCGTTCGCAGAGCCGATGCGATAGCTTCCACATCCGTACCCTTGCTGGCAAAGCTCATGGTCCCGAGCTTCTTGCCGGCATCGGCAACCGAGGTGAGAATACTGTCGATGGAGGCGGGATCGGTGGTAATGCCGTTCATGTCCTGAATGACCGGAATCACGGCCTTCAGTGCATCACCGATTGCGATAACATCGGACTGGCGCTCGAATACAGACATTCCGCCGAGTATTCTGCCGGCCTCGCCGATTGCCTTCAGGATCGCGGCGACGTTTACCGGATCAATCGTCACATCGTTCAGTTCTCGAATCGACGGCAGAATGGTCGACATGGCGGTTCCGACCGATGTAACATCTATGGACTTATTCCAGAATTCTGTTGTTCCGAAGATGCTCCCGGCATAGGCGATTGCGTCAAGCACCTGTCGGACCTTGGCCGGGTCTTCCACGCCGTTCAGTTCATGCATGACAGGCACGATCTTTACAAGTGCATCCGCAACACCGGACATGTCGGTATTGTGCTGGAAGAACCCGGCGCTCCCCATGATCCGTCCGGCTTCTGCGATTGCTTCCAGAACCGTTATCGCCTGATAGGGGTCCTTAATATCATCAAGCTGCTTGATTGCCGGAACAATAGCAACAATCGCATCGGCGAAGCCTTCCGTATCTGCACGTTTGCTGAATGCACCGATAGACATGAGTTTTCTGGCACTGTTGGCGATACCCTCATAAATGCCGAGAGCCTTTTCAGGGTTCTCAATGGTAGTCAGTTCTTTCATCGCCGGAACCATGGCTTTTACGCCGGCTGCCAGCGAAACAAGAGCCGGGCCGACTGTGACCAGACCGCCTGCGCCGAGAGAAAGCCAGATACCCTTCAGACCGCCAAAGGCTCTCAGGCTCTTGGCAAGTCCGCGAAGTCCGTTTTCTTTATCGTTCAGAGTCTTATAATCCAGGCCCTGCATCATCTTCATTGCCGTGGCCAGGACCACAAGCCCGTCAAATCCACCGCTTGCAAAGTTGGTCAGAATACCCCCGACGCCGAGTGCCGCCAGAGCGACGCTCATTGCCAGCAGACCGCCTGCCAGTTTCAGGAGGTTGATCCCCTGAAGCATATTTGCCGCAACGGCAAGCTTAATGATTCCCGTACCCGCCAGAGACAGACCAGCTCCAAGTGCCAGGAAGGCGATACCAACCATCAGGATCGCGCCTCCGGCAGCCAGGACAATCGGCCCCATTGCGCCGAGAATAACCAGAGCCGCGACAATGCCGAGCAGAGTGAGCCCCAGCGCCTTCAGTGAATTCATCAGCGCGTCATACGGAACCACCGATAACGCCATCAGAGCCACCGTCATAATGGTCATGGCCGCCGCAAGTAAGATCATCGCAACGCCAGCCATCATCATCGAGGCTCCCGCAGCAAGCAGCTTGCCCGGATTAATATTACTGAGCAGAGCCAATGCCGCTACCATGGCGAACAGGCCGATTGCCAGAGTTCCAAGCGCCAGGCCCAGCTGCTGCATGGGCAGGCTCGCAATCACACGAATAGCAACCGCCAGGATCAGGACTGCCGCGGCCACCGCCACTAGGCTCAGTGCCAGCAGTGCCGCCCGAAGCTTGATCCTTGCGCCTTTTCCTTCGATACTCGATCCAAGGAACGCGATAGCCGCGACCATAATACCAATTCCGACGGCAACTCCGAGCATTCCTTTCGCCAGTTCTGACCAGCTCAGTCTGCTCAGGGCCCACATCGCGGCCGTAACCAGCAGCAGCGCAACGCCGAGGCCTACAAGAGCCACGGCAATTCCTGCCATTTTGAATGGCATAGTGCTTTTGACATATTTGTCAAGCAAAGCAATGGCTGCCACCAATACCCCGATTGCAACAGCCATGCCGATGACACCGGCTGCCATGGCCTTCCATCCGAATTTGTTATAGGTATAGGCAAAGACACCGACAGCCACCGCCAGCACCAGCACCGCACCGGCGAAGTACAGCAGGCCCTTCGCGATTTGCTGGAAATTGTAACCTCTTGCAAATCTGTCTGCAAATCCGATTAAAAATGATCCGAAATTTCCGAATACCGCTTTCAGCTTCTTAAAGCCCTTCAGATTTTTGTCGACGGTGCCCATGATCAGCTTATCGCTTCCAAAGATCTTCCACATCGCGGAGGCCGCTGCAGTAAGAATGCCCATAACGGCCGCCAAGCCCGTGATTGCCACGGTCATTCTCTGTGCATCGCCTGCCAGCATGAACAAGATCCCAAGGGCTGTCGCAAGGACAAAGACCGCTCCGCCGATCGTCAGCAGAGACTTTGCATTCAGGTTATCCGCAAAGGCTCTCAGTGCACCAGAGGTTCGGCCAAGAAGGGTTTCGACCTTGTCGATGTACTCCAGTGGGTTGATCGCCTTCATCCATTTCCAAAGCGTCTGCCCGGAATGCCGTACCAGTTCAATGCCTCTGCCGAGACGTTGGAAAGACCATTTTGTTGTCTGGTACTTTCGGAACCCAAACAGCGCCGTGTATAGCAGCGAAGCGACCGTAATCGCGCCTTCGCCGATCCCGCCGGGAGCAAAGATTTCCTGCAAACCGTTTCGCATCAGATCAAATGCACCGCGCATTTTTTCTCCTGCCGTCTGGAATGCGTTACTGATCTTCTCCCAGGCATTCACGCCGTCCTCGATTCCAAGAAGACCCTTCACAAAGTCCGTGACCTTCTGGATCGCGTTCCAGATCCCGCTTCCGAGATTCCAGAATCCATCGCTGGCCGCCTCCAGAATTCCGCTGAGGATGCCATGTTCCCTGATAAACTCGGCGATCTTGTCCAGAAACTCCGAAAGTTTGTTGTTCACTCCGGTGAGTCCGTCCGCGAGACCGTTAAAGATGGTCCCGAAACGTCCGGCCATTTTGCTGCCATTTTTGCTGAGATATCCGAAGATCCGTTCGATAATGGCCGCGATCACATTGCCGGCCGACTTAAACACCTTGGACGCCGACTGCAGAACGTTGCTGATCCTTGTGACCGCATTCTGAATCTGCGGTGCAAAGCCCTGGTTTCGGCCCTTCAGATTGACGATCCAGTCGCCGAACTGTTTTCCCTTGTCCAGGAGCTTGTCCAGCAGTTCGACGGCATCGAAGCTTTTTCCGCCGAAAAGGTTCTCGAAGACGCCCTTTCCGACTTTCCTCAAGCTGTCAAATATCACGCGGATACCTGCCAGCGTATGCTGCAGCTTGCTGTAGCGGTTCATGGCATCCTGGTTCGTAAAGGCCAGAATCTTGTCTTCGCCGAAGAGACCGCGTGGGAAAGCGCTGGCAACTCCTTCAAGGACATCAAGAATCTTATCTCCAGCGTTTCCAGCCAGATTCAACAGATTCTCCAGCCAGCCGAATTTAATGTTTCCAGCAAGTCTCGACACAATATCCGAGAGTCTCTCCGCCCAGTCGGTGAAGTGCCCTTCCGCGAAAGGCTGCGTCACCTTTCTCGCCAGATTGAAGGTATTTCTCAGCGCATTCTGGATCTTGATCATTCCGTTGTGCCAGGGCTGAATAAAGTCCGCGCCGATTCGGCTCAGAGCCGCCTTCATGTTTGCGAGTGAGCCAGTATAGGTCTCGTTTGCTGCGGTTGCGTGCTCACCGAAGGCATAGTCCATAGCTTTCGCGAAGGTCAAAAAGTCGATTTCGCCCTTCGAGATCATCTCGCGGATCTGTTCCTCGGTGTACTTGATATTATCAGGGCCATCGCTCAACACTTCCGCCAGTTTGGCTGCCGCGTTCAGGCCTCGCCCTTCCAGCATTCGAAGGTCCTGTGTCATCACGTGGCCGGTGCCTGAAATGCCGGTAAAGATATTCGCGATCTCGTCATAGGTGCTGTTGGTCATGGCTGCGACGCCTGAGATGGCTCTCAGTGCTTTTGCCATGTCCGTGACGCCGTTGATGTCCGCCGTGGTGATCATGTCTTTCTTGGAGGCCGCGAACTGGGCGGCTGCCTTGGCTGCCTCATCCAGACCGTAAGCCGTGCCGCTAACGGCATAATCCATCGCGTCCTTGACCTGATCCCATTCAATACCCAAACCCTTCAGCTGGAATCTCGCCTGCTCAATGTTGTTGGCTCGCCTTGTACCGCCTGAGATAATCTGCTGCGGAATTGCCGTCATCAGGCGCACGCCGAGGTCAATTGCCGAGTTGGTGATCTTCTGAATCGCCGTCATACCGGCAATGCCAAAAGAGGAAAACCGCCGTTCCACCATGTCCAGTGTGTTTGCCAGATGGTCCAGGCCGCCCTGTCCGAGCCGGTCCAGAACCCCGTCCAGTTTTTCGAGTGTCAAAAGCGACTGCTTCGCGCCTTTCTCAAACTGGGCGTTGTCGAACTTCATTTGTACAATCCGTTCTTCAACTTCTGTAGCCATCAGCGGTTAACCTCCTTCCATGCCTTCTCGGCGATTTCGTCAAAAATCGGCTGAATGGCGGGGTTGATGTAATCGCGCCCTTCCACCCAGCCGCCTGTTCCGGTGCCGTGCCCGTACTGTAAGATCACGGCGATTGGCACACCGTCATTGATGTTGCTGTTGGTCCAGTAGATTCTTGCCACTCCTGGACCGTACTTGATCTCATACCCCCAGCAGGCAGCCGTGTTGCCGCTGTCCTTCGGGGTTGCCGCCGCCAGGGCAGCCACGCCCTTCACGCCGTAGCGGTCCAGAATATCACGGAAGTCCATCTGCTCGGCCCGCTCCAGAAACTTTTTGGTCTTGCGAAAACTTCCTTTGGCCTGAAACGTGACCATGCGTGGTTCACTCCTTTTATCGTCTTCTGGCGTGCGCCGCACGTCTCGCCGCGTTGATCGAGTGGCGCTGCTGTGCCTGCTGTCTGGGATTTGCCTTCTCCTGCTCCTGGTTCTTGGCCGCGTACACGCCGATCAGCGTCAGCAGCTTGTTCAGATGCCAGGTCTCGCAGGGCTTGAACGGGATACCCGCCGCAACCATCCAGTAATAGATGAGTTCATTCGTGACAATCTCCCGGTTCGGTTTCTTCTGCTGCTGACGGATCTTCGTCGCAGTCATAGGATTATTGATGTAATCCTTGATCTTCTGAATATCGCTCGCCCGCAGTACCCGGTACACGTTCGGGTCCACGCCGTTTCCGATCGTCATGCAGCGGATATAATCCAGTTCCTCTTCCTTCGTCTTCTGGTTCGCTTCCTCGGTTAGAACCGTCTGGTAGAGATAGGGCCGGTGCCACTTCTCTTCCCATTTGCTCACACTGATCAGCGAGTGCTCCAGCGTCAGCACCGTCTTCGGGGTGAAGAAGAACCGGCCCTTTGCCTCGTCATAGATTTCCGTCGCGGGGACCTGGATCTGCATCGGCATGAGCTTACGCCAGGTTCAGCGCGGCGTTAATCTGCTCTTTCTTAGCCTGCAGTTCCTTCGGGTCCACGCCGTCGCTCGGGATAATGCCCATGATCAGAGGCTCTATTTCGTCAAGGCCCTCCTCACTCAACAGATGGATAAGCAGCTGGGAGTACGCCTCCGAGGTCTCAAACTCATCCGCCAGCAGGGTGCCGTTTACTTTCTTTACAAAACGTCCGTCGTCTGTCTTCTTGCCGTAGGCGGCAAGGATCAGAGTCTGGAGCATGGTGACCATCGGCCGCATGTAGCTGTCCCCGTCCTTCACATCGGTCAGCAGCTTCCTGAGGTAGTTGATCAGTCCGCCGTAGTCACTGTACTTGAGGTCCAGATTCAGAAACTCTGCCTTCGTCAGGTGCAGTCGGATGGTCTCTTCAATGTCTTCTCCGTCAAAGCCTTTATACTTCACTGTTTTAACGATCATGTTGTGCTCTCCTTTCAAATATCACGGCCAGAAAAGTTATAAAAAGCGGAGAAGGACCCGGACGGATTGCCCGAAAGCCCTTCTCCCACTTTTGCTTATGGATTGGTATCGCCTGGAAATATCACGAATCAGGGATTCGGGTTGTCGGGGTCGGCGGCCTGCAGAAGAGAAATGATCTCATCCGGCATCGGCAGGTGGGCGACGGTACCGGCGCTCATCTCGTAATAGGTCGTGCCGGTGGCGAACTCTTCGCCTGTGAATTCCGTATAGGTCTCGCCGCTCTTGGTGTAATAGGTCTTGCCTGCCTGCGGTTCGGTGTCCTCGGTCTCGATGTAGGTGCCGTCGGTGCCGTAAAGCGCCGCCTCCAGAGCTGTCAGCTGCGCGGGCTTCAGCTCGGTGGAGTCGAAGGACAGATGCGCCGTGGCCCTGTGACCAGTGACTGGCACGGGAATCGTGTCGATCTCCCAGCTCAGGTTCATGGTCTCGGGGCTGTCGTTGATGGTCTGATAGTTCTTTTCGGAGGGGCTGACGGTCGCGCCGTAGATCACGTGGATCACATAGCCGTATTCCTCAAAGAGCTCGTCGTTGCCCAGGCGGGTCTGCCAGCTGAAGCCGAAGGGCTTTCTAGCCTGACCGCTGATGCGCATGCCGGGGATCACCGAGACCGAGCCGTCACATTCGTCAAATTCATCCGGGCTGAACAGGGCCTCGATCGTGGCCTTGTAGTTCTCTGCGCTGCGGATGGACAGGTACTTGATGTCGTCGGCGTAGATATCGGTGGGTTCCGCGCCTTCGGGAGACTCCGTGACGGCGGTCAGGCCGTTCCAGGCCACGCCATTGGGATAGGTGTTGCCGTTTCGGACATAGAGTACACCCTTACGGACGCCGGTCTGATAAAATCGCTTGCCGGATTCGTCCCAAACAAGCTTTCCAGTAGTAGCACTCATAGTAGAATACCTCTTTCTCAGTAGTAGATCGTGAACGGATAGTGATACAGGTTGTCTGCCGTATACTTCCGTCCTGGACTGCAGTACTCAAACCGGTCCAGGACCGCCTTCGGCAGTGCTGAATCCGGATCTCTTGTAATAACGATCACCTCATACCGTTTCCGCACAAGATACTTCATGCTGTCGGCCGAGGTTACATTCATGGTTTCTTCGCTGTATCGGATACAGTCGTACTTCATTTTCACGGACGCCGGGGGCTGAAAGTAGAGGTTCACATACCCCAGAACGTTCTGCAGCACCTCGCGCAGCTCTTCGTCAAGTTTCAGCCGTCGGTCCATTGTAGACTCCTCCGATCGTAAGCGATAATCGCGGAAAGGAGACCTCTACGCCGGTCACTTTCCAGTATGCGCCGTGCCATTTGACATAGCGCATGTCCTGGAAGTGGTTCATCGCATAGGGGTCTGCGAGGATGCTCAGTTCGTTCTGAAGATTGAGATCGTCGTTGATCCCGGCTCCGGATTCAAGCCGTCTGTAGTGTTTGACCACATCGCCTGCGTACTGCCGCTCTGTGATCACCGGGGTCCAGACGCTCGGCCGGGTCTCCTCCGTCACTTCAAAACCGATCGCGCCGTAGAATTTCGCCATGCTTCACCACTTCCATTTTGATTTTATTCAGTTGCTCAGATTTCAGGCTCAAGGGTCAGGCCCGTCAGAGTGAAGGTCTGAACGTTGTCGTCCGCGTCGTCACTGCTGGCGGTGAACTTCACCTGCTGCGTGGTGTTCTTGATTCTCACGACCAGAATGCCGTCAGGATCCAGGGTTACAGGCCCGTGGTCTCCGCCTATAACCTCAGCGGTTACGATGGTGTCCTCATCGACATCGGCGTGCAGGACCAGATAGTTTCCGCTCTGCTCATTCACATCGCCGGAGAATCCGATATAGTCATCCACATACTTCAGCGTGCCGGTAATGGCAGTGCCGCTGACGGTTACCCCGGTCTGAAGATCCCCGACAGACTTGCCGAGGAGATCTTCATTGCCGGAATATGCCGTTACCGTCAGCCCTGTTAAGGGTTTGTAACTTCCTCTTCGAGGACGATGAAGCTGTAGAGCTTGGTGGTGGCGCCGCTGACACGGGTCTCAAGCAGGCTCTTCTCCTGGTTGAAGTCGATGTCGAACTGGGTGCGGTGGATGACCTCGCCGCCCTTGGTGGCGCCCAGAGCATAAGCGCTGAGGTTGCCGATGATGGCAAGCAGACGATAGGTCTTCTCCACGCCGTCCACGGTCACGGTGCGGGTCTTGTTGGCCATCTCGGCGACCGGGAACATGTTCTCCACGTCGAGAGCCGCGGTGAGTTCGCCCTTGTTCTGATACAGTCTGCGGCCGTTGAGGTCCTTGGCAAGCAGGAGCTTGTTGAAGAACTGCTGGGTGCAGAACATGTCGCAGGCGCCGGTGCCGCGGAAGTCGATCTTCGCGTCGAGGAGGGCTTCCTCGGTGGCCTGGGCGTACAGGTAGTTGCTGCCGAAGTTCGCGGCGGTGTTGGTGCCGTTCGGGGTACCGGAGACATTGACAATCTTGTGAATGGTGAAGATGTCGGCGTCGGTCCAGATGTTGCGGATGTGATCCGGCATAATCTTGTCGGCATCGGTGTCTTCGCGGTTGTCGCCGATCAGAATGGCCTGGGCCAGCTCGAACTCCAGCTGGGCGCGGTCAATGCCGTACTGATAGTCAACATAGTCGAAGTCGGTGATGTCCACGATGTCGTCGTGGTTCAGGCTGCTGCGAACATACACAGTCTGCGGGTCGGTGGCACGCTTCGCGACGGCGTAGTTGCCGGCCAGGACCTTCTGCTTGCCCTTCGCGTAGCCCTTGGCACGGATCTCTTCGATGCCGCGCAGGTCGACGGAGCTGGTGCGGATACGGCTGAACGGGCTCTTGTGAACTTTACCGAGAACAGCCTTTACCCACGCGTGGTCATTGGTGACGATCTCGGGAGCGCCGGGGTATACTTCGTGGTAATCCGGGAACAGCTGGTCGACATTCGCCGCACCGCCGCCGACCGGGGGATAGGAGCCGAAGCCGCTCGCGCCGGCAAGGGCGTCGTGCTGCAGGCCGTTATCGATGCAGAAGTCTTCACAGGCCTGGTTCAGGCTGCCGTACTTCTTGGCGTTGGCGAGGATCTCCATCTCGTCGGAGTGGCTCAGGACAGGGCCGTACAGGTAATCGCCGTCGGTGTCAAATACATTGTGCTTCATTTCTTTTTCTCCTTCGTCTTCGTCGCCGTCTTCATCGTCGTCGGCGTCATTGTTCTGATCCTCCAGCGCCTGGCCGATCAGATAGTAAACAACATTCTTCTGTTCCTCGGTGAACTCGTCGAACACGTCCTGAACAGTCTTTCCTTCGTTCTCTTTCGCCATTTCAGGTTCCTCCTCTTTCTTTTCGGCGATGCCGGAAGCCTTGGTTTCCTTGGACTCGTTGCCTTCCTTGGAAGCTTCCGCTTCTTTGGTCTTCTTCTCGTCCTCTTCGGGCTCGGCGTGATAAAGTGAAATATCACTGTCTGCGTAGATGACGGCCTCGGTCAGGACGTCTTCATAGCTTTCGCTGTCGGTTCCTTCACCGTGCACCAGAATCGGGTTATCGATGTAGGCTCCGGGGTTTGCACCGGCCAGTACGATGCTGACTTCGCGGATGACGCCGTGAAGCACTTCGTTGCCCTTCTGGACCAGCTTGTTGGCATAGATGGACAGAGACACCACGTCTCCGTGCCGCACCGCTTCCTTCACATGCTGCGCCGCGTCCGTGTCGTTGAAGCTGCAATAGGCGTAAACGCCGTCGTCGCGGTTCTCCAGGATCGCGTGCCCCAGAATGTTGGTGGGGTCGGTATGCTGATGCTGATAGACCAGGGGGACTGTCTGACCGTCGTTGTCCTTGAATGCGTCATGGCGGATGATCCGCCCGTCGGCGCAAAGCAAGTCATTTTTCGTGGCCCATCCACTGAAGTCAAACTTCCTGCTCATTTTGAATTTCCTCCGGGAAATACTTGTATTCATCCGCCGTCTTCAGGGTATGTTCCCTCGTCGTAGTACCCGCCCTGGGCCTCTTCAGGCGACAGGTCGTCCTCCGGGTACGGATCTTCGGGAAGCATCTCGCCCTGCATGGGCTGGCTGATGTTGCGGTTTCTGAGTTCGTCCGAACGCGGGTCCGTGCTCGGCTTGTAGCCGATCAGACGCCTGATCTCGTTCGGCGACAGGATTTCATTGCTCGTGAGACGATCCGCGATATTCGCCAGGTTCGTCGCCGGAACCAGTTTGAACGGCTCGCGGAAGAACATGATGCTCTGTCCTTGGGTCCTTGCGGTCTTCGTCAGGAACTTGCGTTTCATCTCATTGACAATCGTTGCGAGAATCGGCTCGACAATCCGGGCGTAATAGTTTGCCATCACCTGCTCCGAGGCCGTCATGTTCAGAATCTCATTCGTAATCCCGAGCTGGCCCATCAGTGTCTCAGTCAAGTATTTGATTTGATTCATCAGATTGTTGTCCACGGGGCGGTTCAGCTGAACGATTTTCTCGGTGCCGTCGGCATACGCGATGCCGTATTTCGAGTTGTTAAGCTGGTTCTCGATATCCTTGCGTCTTGCATCTGCCTGCAGCCTTCTCGCCTCAGATCGGATCGTGTAGGGCAGCTGAATGATCAGATCCAGCTTCCCTGCTCCGCTCTGCTCATCGATGGCGTCCAGCAGGTTCAGTTTTCGAATCAGTCTCTGCAGCGTGGAGTTGGGCTCGTTCATGATCGAGTAAAATGGGTTTTCCATGATCGCGCACATCCGCTTCGGGACGACGACTTCCTGTTTCTTTCCCGTCTTCTCGTTGTACAGCTCCACCCGGATCGCCTCCGGGTACCACTGCTTAATCTTGCCCGTCCGCATTGTGAGAATGTCGAATGCGTTGTTATTGATCGGGTCGATGCTGGTGTCGATGGGCACGGCTGCGACCACACCCTCGTCGAACATGCTCATCACGATGTCCATGATGAACGCCCGCCCGGTCTGATCCAGGTTCGCCTCCAGGGTCAGCACGTTGTTAAGCCCCGAGTGCACGACCTCCATGAAGAGGCCGTTTTCATCGGTCCGCACGTGCTGAATGCCGATCTCGGCGACATCCGTCGCGATCCGGTTGTAGATCGCGTTAACGATGGATCGTTCGTTTCCTCTGGTGAGGCGCGGCCGATCCGGTCGATAGGAGTAGCCGCCGTAACTGATCGTCGGGATCACCGGCGTCGGATCTTTATTGTTGATGAAGGCATTCCAGCCGTGCTGGAGCCTTTCGGCAAATGTTGGCATGGGAAAATGCCTCCCTGTTTATTGGTTTTGCCCCGAAAAAAAAGGGCATAAAAATAGCCGGCTCAAATATCACGCCTGTGTGATACTCAAGTCGGCTGGGGTTAGTTTATGAAATTGTCTCGGTTCAGCGGAACCTCGCTCTCTGAACGGTCCGTCCGGCAAAGCGCTCGGGAGTCTGACTGGCCCTGCGAATATAACGCCGTCCGGAACGGTTAACAGCTCTGCCTTTCTCTGTGAAGACGGCCCGCCGCTGGGTAACATCTCGCCCGAAGCTGCGGATTGTGTCTTTCGCGGTCTGTGTGAATCGCTGAGCTTTGTAGCCCTGAGAAGCGTTCTTTGCCCATTGTACGGCATTTCCGGATTTCTTCAGAATACGTCCGGCGGTCTTGGCCCCGGCGGCAATCTGCTTCCGGTGCTTGATAGCGTAGACACCGACCGCCACACCGGCGGTAATTCTCAGAGCTTTTTTGACAAAGCGTCTGGCACGCTCCCTGGAACGCTGACTGCCGCTTCCGTAAACGTCGGTGCGGTCTTTGATCGGTCTTCCCTGGCCGGTGCGTTCATAGCGTTCTTTTGCGCGGTCATACCGTCTCTGATCTCGATTCATGCCCTTCTGAATACGGTTTGCGCCTTTGCGTCCGAACTCTTTTCGGTCCTGCTCATACCGTCTGGCCCGCTCCTGGCTGTAGCCCTTCTTTTGCATTCTCTGCATACGGGCAAAGCCGCGGGTTCCGTAATTGGCCAGATCGTTTCGCTGGCTGCGGCTCAGGTTTCCGTATCTGGCAAGGCCTGCTGCAGTTAAACTGCCATCAGGATTCTGATACCGCCGCACGCCCCACTTCATGCCCTGTACACCGTAGTGATACAGTTCCTCTGAATTGGGAATAATTGCTGCGTAATACATCTTGTTTCTCACCACCTATCGGAAAATCTGATTAATGAAATGCCGCCCCATATTAATCATGGTGCTGGCCAGCTGGTCCACCTGGTACGTGTTGAAGCCCTGTTTCTTCAGGTATTTAGTTACGGCAATGCTTCCTCCGACCACAAGAGCGCCCTTTGCGGCGGTCTTTCCGATCTTCTTGGCGGTGTCGACGCGGCCCTTTCGGATGACTTCATTGTGGCGGGCGCTCTGAATGGATTCGCCCTCCAGCATGCGTTTGTTGATCCGCTTTTCCGCGCCCTTACCATAGATCTTCCGGTCCCGGGTTCGCTGCTGCTCGCTGTAATTGCTGGCCTGAGCATGTCCGGACCGTTTTTTATCGCGGTCGGCCTGCAGACGATCCTGAATTTCTTTCTGCGTCCGCTTATAGTTCTCGCGCTCCCGGACGTTCTCCGGCAGATTATATTCCCGTTCATAGGCCCGGTGCATGTTCGTCCTACCGGTCCCGATACGAGATCCGCCGCCGTATCGGATCTTCCCTGCGGCTGTATAGCTCCCGTCCGAATTCTGATAGCGCCGGACGCCCCACTTCATTCCGAGGATGCCGTGATGGTAAAGTTCCGTTTCTCTCATGACCGGTGAAACGGCTTTGTAGTCACTCAACGAAACCAACCTCGCTTCCATTTTGAATTTTGCTCCGAAAAAATAAAAAGGACGCGTTTCGCGTCCCGAAAAACGAAGAGAGCTGTTTGTTCAGCCCTCTCGTCTGCTCTGTTTTATGGATCTGTAGATCTGCTCACGCAGCTTCTCGTTTGCTCTGCATGGATCACCGTATCTCAGTTTGGCCATAAACCACTGCCCTTTCGTAAGACCGTATCGCTCCTGAAATGCCTTGTTGCTCAAGACATGACTGTCACGCTGCACAATCTCCGTTTCACTGCAGAGGCCGTAGCCTGCACGGTGTGCCAGATAGAGCATGAATTTCTCGCCCTTCATCATAACATCTCCTTTCTATTAAAAGAGATGTTTTTCTTGCGAACCTCAGATCGTTTTTGCATCGTCAAAGTCGACCTTGGATGCGAATACAGCCACAGGCACTTCACTGATACGTCCATCAGATCTGACATAGTACCAGACCTCTCCGAGTACAGGAACCGCATCCGGTACTGGCAGCAAAATAATACCCTCGTTATAAGGTATATACTTACTGACCTTCCGTTTACGAGTCAGTTTGCCTTCGCGCTTCGCTTTTTCATAGCATTCAAGCGCCTTTTCGATAGTCATGACCGGCTCCTCCTTTGTTACATGATCGCTCTGAGAATATACTCGGTCGGCTCGCAGTTTGTCAAGTTAAAGAACTCCGTCATCTTCAGATCACAGTTCTTGAACAGATTCTCATTCAGAGCCTCTAGAGTGTTTCCGTAACTCTTGTCCAGCTGTCCGTCAAGAATCTCAACTGCGCCGTTCTTTACCACGTAAGCCACTGAGTGTCCGCCCTGGCCGCCTTTCCAGAAGACATTAAGCGTCCCATAGGTGCCGTCGCCCTGCTTCAGAAGCGCTTTGTACAGCTTCTTCGCGCTGGCGGTCTTTGGTTTCTGCATCTTCACGTTAGTGAACCACTTATCCGTGATCTCGTGGAGCATCCCTATATCGGTCTTAGCCGCCGTGACATCATAGCCCTTCAGCCGCATGACGATCGATGAAGAGCAGAAGGTACAGTTTTGCGTTCTGCCGCTTAAAAGATTGTCCAGGAGATTTTCTTCATTTACGCCATGGTTGACGCCCTTGGTCAGATTTCTCCAGGCATCCGGGTCCTTACTGGAGAAGAAATCCTTGTAGTAGTTGGTGGCGGCTTTCGGCACGTCTTTCAGCTTGCTGAAATTCTTCGGCAGGGATTCAAAGTTCGGCTGGTAAATCGACTTCAGAACGTACTTCCGAAGTGCCGACTTTCCGAGTTTTGTCGCGCCATACAAGGCAGCAACGCCGATCGCGATCTTCATTCCGGTCTTGAACTTCTTGCTGTGCAGGATCTCCGAGACTCGTTCCCGCATATGGTCTTTCGCCTGCCGGTTTACCCGCTCGGCAGCCTCATTTTCGATGGAGCGAATATCTTTTTTCTCCTTCGCGGAAGACTGCTTCTGTCCCTTGCCGCTCGTCCTGGAGGACTTTACTCGTTCGCGTTTTGCAAATGTGCGCCGTCCTTTTGAATCGGTGTATCCGGACAGTTCCTTCTTGCTATTCTGTTTCTTTTCCGCTGCGGAATGCGCGTTATAAGTAAGTGGATAGGGAGGCCCGTTCCGCTTTCCCCACCGCATGCCGAGAATACCGTGGTGATATAGTTCATCCGGCCCGGGTTCGCTCTGCGGCACTCGAACATAGTACACGGCTGCTCACCTCACTTCCATTTTGAATTTTCATCGACAATTGATCATTTATCATTGAACATTTCACATTCATTCAAACGCATCCTTGTTTGCCTTCCATGCCACATAGGCGTCCATCAGCGCGGACACATTGTCGATCTTCCGGTCCCGTCTCTCCTTCGAGAGTTTGCGGTTGCCGTTTGAGTCCTCCAGGGTGATGCAGTTGCGCATGGCGTAGCCCATCAGCTCCTGGTCGAACACCAGCATGTGCTCTTCCGCATAGGTTCCGAGCTCACCAAGCGGCACAGATTCCGTCTTCGCGCCCTGGATGACTTTCTCAATGCCGAAGCTGCCGTTCTCCGTCGCCCAGCGCTGCACGAACTCTTTCGCGTTGTACGGGTCGAAGCCGAAGCAGCGCACGTCGTACTGGGCCTCAAGGATAAAGTCGTCCAGGTCGTCGTACACGTCCATCATATCGAGTACCGTGCACTCCAGGACCACCAGGCTGCCTTCTCGCATGAACTCCTCATACTTCGACCGGGTCGCGATCTGCAGCTTCGCCATGGTGACAGAGCTGATGTAGCTTCTGCACTTGATACCGAAACTTCCGTCCCGCAACGGAAACAGGAAGGTGAACGCACAGAAGTCGTCGCCCTGGCTCAGGTCCGCGCCCATCGCGCACGGCATGCCCCAGAACTCTCTGCGCCGTTCGCACGGGATCGTGTCCTCATATTTAAAGAAGAAGGTATAGCCCTCCATCGGCAGGTTGAATCGCTTCGCCAGGATCTCGTTGCGCTGCTCCGGGAAGTTCTCGGCCCTCGTGACCGCCTTCTCGTAAGTGCGGTAGGTCACGGTGTGACCAAGATTCGGATTAGCCTTGAGCCACATGCTCTCGTCGCCGACTTCCTTGATGTCGTCTAGCCGGTAGTACCAGATCGAGGTGTCGTCGAACGCGCTCTTGTCCTCGTCGTCAAACTCGCCTCTCAGGATCTTCAGCAGCTCCATTTTGATGGAGTCCCCGCTGCCGTTTCGAACCGTTCCTTCCGAGCTGATGGCAAGGATCACATAGTCGTCTACGCCGCCCTTGGCGCAGCCTTCCTCAATCGCGTTGATCGGATTCTCCCGGATGTCGCCCGAGAGCCATTCGTCCACACTGGCACACTTGCACCGCAAGCCCTGCAGCTTGTCGATGCTCATGGGCCTGATCTCCAGATAGCTTCCCGTCAGGAAGTTCTCGATTCCCTTCTTGGTGGAGGCCAGCTTCACGCGGTTGGCCTTATTGCCTGTGGTGTTGTTGATGGACCCAGCCGTCAGGAAGCGGAAGTATGGACCTCTCGACCGTGTAATCGCGGTCTTGATGGGCGACATGACTTCATTCGCCTGGTTCATCGTCGGGGCCACTGTAATCTGGTGCGTGGTACTCGCGTCTACCGCCAGGAAGTAGGCCTGGATAGCTGCCGCATACATGGACTTTGCCGCGCCTCGTCCGACAATCAGGTACTGCTTCTTCACCAGCCGGTTCCGAAACCGTCTCGTCTCATAGTGTCCGCCGTAGCCGTCTTCATTCGGCACATATACGGACCGTTTCTCAAAGTAATACCAGCCGAAGATCTGCTCCGCCCACAGCTTGAAGGTGTCCAGCAGCCGCAGCTCCGTGCCGTCCGTCAGGGTCAGTTCGTTCTCGCAGAACTCAATGAACCCCTCCACGGCTTCGTCGTCATAGTAATATCTCGGATTTCGGATCAACGCGTCGATCCGCTGCATCTCCAGGTCAATCTCATGGCAGACCGGGATCTCGCCTCTCATCACGGCATCCCGAAAGAGGCCGTAATATCTCGGTGTCGCTGTGTTCGACAGCATAAGGTATCAGGACCTCTTTTCCATTTTGAATTGTTTAGTAAGTGACGTGACTGCAATGAGTTAAAGTGTTCTTTAAGTTAAAACAAACCGTTTGAAATACATTATGATTTCATTTGTAACATTTACATTTCCGCCATAACAGATTTCGTGGCCTTTCCCAGTTACGATGCGGTAATAGGCAAACCCGCCAGAATTTTTAATTGCATTATAAAGGCGCTGGGAATACCGATAATACACGGCCGTATCGCTATCACCATGCCAGATTTTCACGGTCGGCAATCTCTGCAAATAATAATCAACATCATCAATAGTTTTAATCCGGGTATACGCATCGCAATTACCAACCGTGTCAGCCTCATACGTCCCGGAAACCGTGAATCCATATGCACGGGAAACATCACCTTTAGCTTGCACAGAGGCATCAACCCAAATTGTATTATATAAGGACACAACAGGTGAACCGAGGCCAAGCGCTTTGATGCCACCGGGGAACATGTTGCAATAATTCAGCGCATTCAGGCCACCCATTGAAAAGCCGTAAACACACATTTCTGTTGTGACGTTATAATTTCTTACAACATATTCATAGGCTTTATGATATGCAATGGACGCAGTATCAACGCCCCAGCTTTCCTGCCCTTCAGAGCCGTTTTTGTAGCCGTTGCAATCAAAAATAGCAAACCCCGCATCAATGAATTTCTGGAAGAACGCAAGGACTGTCGCATCATCCCTAAACCATGCGGTTTCGGTAACACCACCGCCAGAGCCGTGAACGATCATCAGCAGATTAGTTTTATCACCAGTTGGTGTATAGGTTGACGGCAACATTAAAACGCAGTTTACATTTACAATATCTGTTTCGATATCCTGCGATGTGTTCTCATCCCCCTGAGTAAAATACAGCCGTTTCTGGTTCACGGGAACTGTAAAATGTATTTGCCCGGATTGATAGGGCTTTTTTCTATTTGTGCTTTCCGCTTCAAGCAGTGTCCCTAACTCAGATATCGTTACCGTATTCAATTGTAAACCATTCGTAATAATACGAATATAGTCAGCATTTGAATTTGGCGTAAATTCAACAGATTCACCAGCAACTAATGAAGACGCGATTGTTTCAATGTTTGATCCGGCTGGTGTGTTTCTTGTGTATAGCTGTACGCCATTACCAGAAAGCAAGGTAAAACGGTATGTTTTTCCAATTGCTACAGGATAATAAATTGAATTTGTGCTATTTTTAACACTTATTTTTCTATAGTTGGCAATTTGTGAATATGATTCATTTATAATATCAGCCGTGTTTTTTGTGGTCCCCCATTCTCCAATTTCGGCTTTACCGTTTGCAGAATTAAAATAAACACGTAGGACACTTGCAGCTTGTGTCGGCTGAAAACTCAATATAGCCTCGTCAGTCGCACCACCTGTTATATTGTTTATTGTGGGCGCGCTACTTGATTTCGTGTCAGTCGTATTTGCCACAACTGCTCCCGAATACATATTGCGGAAATAATATCGTTTCCCGACTTCAAAAGTGTAATCTATATACGCATAGCCGGCTACGTCTTTGGTTATAATTACTGAATTATTAAGAAGACTTAGTGCGCTCTTTAAGCCATTATGATCCTCCATCGTCGGGACTTCCAGCTCAGCATAGGTCTCCTTTACCCACACACGGTTGGAGTCCTTATATACCGGATACCCAGTATTCTGGGAGGCATCCTGAGATGTCGCCGGATCGTCCAGGGCTGAACCTGGCTGGTAATTCGATACCCTGACCATCATACCAGCGGCTTTAGCATCGGCAAAACCCTTTGCGACACTGAGAGTCTTATCAGTTCCCTGGCCGATTTGACTCTGAACGGCCTGTGCAATGGTGGCGAGATTCGCCTGCGCTTCCGGAATGATACCGCTGTTGGTATTATTCAGAGAATCATCAATGTCATCTCGGTCGGACTGCGCCGTCGGAATGATGCCGTTCGACGCGTTATTCAAAGAGTCATCGATAGCATCTCGATCGGCTTCGGCCTTCGGAATAAGACCGGTACTTTCGTCGTTCAGCGCCGTATCCACGGCTTCAATGGCCGTGTCTTTAATATTCTGAATCGTGGCGTTGCTTTCAGAAATGATTTGGGCAGCGTCCTGTGGCAAAGTCGTACTCAGAATCGCCGCGCCTCTATATTGTCCTGAAGAAGGATCTTTCACCTTCCAGACATCTTTTTTAAGAGTGATAGGCATGTTGATCCTCCTTTTGTTCTCTTAAGTTAAGATAGAAGAAGAACCCGAAAGTCTCCTCCCAGGTTCTTCTTCATTTCATTGTGTTATTCTGCTGACTGGCGAATCATCCGGATAAACTTGAGCAGTTCTTCGCGTTCATACTCAGAGCCTGCCGTGTCCATCATATTCTCCAGTTTCTCAACGGCGCGGTCGGAAATGCTGTGTCTGCTGTAGCGCCGTCTTTCAGAATATCCTCCATCAGGACCATCATAATAGTAAGGATCTCCGCAGTAGCTCCTCATGTGCTCCACCGGATAACCAGGCAGCATCGAATTTCCATTCGACTGATACCATCCGTGGACGCCATACTGAGGAGTGCTGGAATAGCCCTCGCCCTCTCCATAGGCCCTCATACCGGATGCCGGCATCGGACCGTAGGAGGTAATATGGTACTGACGGTAAGGCTCTCCATGACGGGAATATCCGCGCTCGGAATAGCCTTCTTCTTTCATCTCGCAGTCTTCGATCTCCTTACAGAGCCATGCACGAAGCTGCATTCCATCGAGGGCTGCCTTGGTCTCCGCAGCGCTCAGCTCAGGTTTCTTTGAAAGCTCCTCGATGCATTTCTCGACAGAGGATTTCAGTTTCTTCAGTGCTTCTTTTTCCATTTTGATTTCCTCCATCTTATCTGGTAATAACCAGGTTCGCGTTCGAGACCAGGATCGGGATGTCGCTTACGTTGCGAATACTGAACGATTCGCAGCACCCGAGCCAGATCGGAACATTAGTCGCCCTGGAGACGTTGAAGAACTGCTCCACGGCTGCCGGTGTCACGGTCATCGTGGTTCCGGCCAGGGTGGCGCCTTCCAGAGCGAAGGCCACGCTGATTGGGCCGACGGTCTCTCCGGTCGGTATCGCGATGTTCGCTCCGAAGTCGACCATATAGTCGACGGACGGATACCCCATGCACGGGCACCGGCGCATAAATGTGTTTCCATTCGAGCCCTTGATCAGGAAGAGTCCGCTGTCCTCGCGGTGGAGGATCAGGCCCTTGTAGCAGGGACGGTTGGTTTCCGTAAAGAGGATGGACTCTCCTGGATTGACTGTCTGTACAGCCACGCTAGTCCATTCAGCCATGGTGGCACCTCCTTACGCGGCACAACCGCATCCGAAAGTCTGCGTGCAGCAGTTGGGATTCTGTACCATATAGGCCGGGCGCGGAGTCGGCAGAACATACTGCTCGATCTCATTGGCAAGCGCTCTCTGACCGGCCTGAATGGTTGCCGTCTGCTGTGCCTGAGAGGCCAGGCGGTTTGCTTCATTCAGCTGAGCCGTCAGCGCAGCAATCTGCTGATCCTTGCCGGCGAGTTCGAGCTGGCAGATCTTGTTCATCACGCCGTCGATTTTCGCGCCGATGCCGTCAACAAGTCTCTGCGTGTTCGCGTTATCGGCAATCAGCAGGTCGCGGAGGCCTTCACTCAGAGCCGTGCGGTCTGCGCAGTTCTCGGTCGCGACGGTGTACTTCAGATCCGCGAGACCCGCTCTGTTTTCACAGCAGCAGTTCTGAAGGTTCATGGCGAGCCCATTCATCGCCGCGTTGGAGGCCGCCTGGTTGGCGTTAAGGGTCTGAAGCACGTTCATATTGGCGTTGCAGCGGGAGATCTCAGCATTGGCAAAGCCGGTAGACATACCGCTGGTGATGCCGTTCAGAGAGCCCATGATGGCCGACTGGTCAAAGCCGCGCTGAACATCGTTGCCCTGCTGACCGTTCATGAACATCCAGGGCATCATGCCGCCTCCGAAGCCGAAGCCGTTGCCCCAGCCATTGTTGGTGAACAGAAGCAGAATGATCAGCCACCAGAGGCCACTGTTGCCAAATCCAAAACCGTCGTTTCCGCCGCCATACATCGGTGCTACCGGCATGGTGAAGGGAGACATGGAACCTGCGTTTTCGCTGTAAGACATTTCAATTTGTCCTTTCCTTGAAAAATTCGGCGTTTACATCTTCTTTTTCCGGCTCTCTAGAAAAGTCTGAACAAAGCTGACGTAAACATTGGGTTGATACGTACGTTCAAATGTCCGAGGCTGGCCGTTCCTCGTCCATTTTGAATAACTGATGATTGAGAACCGGAAGCTTATACCGTCTGCCAGGAAACCGTGTTGTCATTGTTGAACACGATCTGTCTCTTGACACCGTCTCGTCCCATGACATAGAAGTCGCCAAGCACCTGTGTCCATTCCGATCCGCTGGTATTGCTCCAGGTAACGTTGGTCGTCAGTGAGTTGGCATAAGCATCCAGCTGCGATTTGAGCGTGCTGTTCACATAGGTATCGAGAGCTGGCTTATTGGTCCCGTTAACATATGCATCGAGGCTTGGTTTGCTGGTGCCGGTCACATAAGTGTCCAGCTGTGACTGCAATGTCCCCGAGACATAGGTGTCGAGACTCGGTTTGCTGGTGTTTGTCACATAGGTATCCAGGCTTGGTTTACTGGTATTATCCACGTAGGCATCCAGGCTCGGCTTGCTGGTATTGATCACATAGCTGTCCAGCTGCGGCTGTAAAGTTCCTGTAACATACGTATCGAGACTGGGCTTGCTGGTGTTTGCGACATAGCTGTCGAGATCACTCTTCAGAGTTGCGCTTTTGGTGTCCAGCTCGCCTTTAATCGTGGTCCCTTTTGCCTGAAGTTCCGCAAGAAGTCCTTCGGTCGTCTGTTCAGTCAGTACGTCGACGCCGGAATAAGCGCCGGAGACCGGATTCCGAATCGCAATCTGCTGGATCTTGAGTGTATATGGCATGATTCATGCCTCCTTATTGTTACTGTCTGTTCCGTCCGGTGATCTGATCCGCAATGGCCGAAAACTGCTGGAACTGTTCCATGCTCATTTCGCCATTTTGAATTTTCTGGCGGACAATCTGTTCCGGCGTCATTCCCATCGGTGCGATCTGTCTCGCCAAGTTCTGAAGTTCAGTCTGAAGGTTGAATCCGTTCTGCTGATTCTTCTGGAAAGACTGAAAAAGTGGGTTCATGTCATTCACCTCACTTCAGAAGATCCGCAAGTTTATCAGTCATGAGACTCACGGCTTGCGCCAGCTTGTCGAACTCCTCTCTGGAGACACCGCCAGCCGGAACTTCCGGTGCGGTAGTCTGCTGAGGCTGCATCTGCGGCTGTCCAGATACTTGCTGAGGCATCTGAGTCGGGACCGGAGCAGGCGCATGCTGAGTCTGATCCTCAAAAGTATAGCTGAGTCGTCTGATCGGCTGTGTGACGCCGTTCAGATCAGTTTCGCGGATGTAGAACATGTTTTTGTTCTTATCGCCGAAGAGCTGCTGCCAGCCTCGTCCTGTCGGATAATTGTTGATCTCCTGCTCGCTGTTCACCCAGATGATGTTGCTCTGCGGAGTGAACGACTGCGGCTGCATGGTCGGAACCTGCGGGACCGGCTGTGTGGCCATCGACCCATATGATGGAACTGTCGGCGTTGTCGGCGGAGTCGACGTTGTGTAACCTACTCCGTTTCCAGGTCCGTATCCTCCATATCTGTACGTGTTTGAATAAGGATCAAATCCACCAAATATCCCTGCCATTGTCTTAGTCTCCTTTCATCCAGTAATAGATCGGCATTTCGTTTCCCGAATCCCATGTATCGTAATAGTTTCCGTCCACCACTGTTACGACATGCTGATCCAGGGCCAGTAAAAAAGTTCCGCTCGGATGATCTATACAGAAGTCTTTCACCGTATAGAATCCGAGCTTGCTGTCCGGTATGAATCTTCTGACAAAACCTTTTCGCACGAGATACGCACCCCAGGTGGCATTACCGGAAGGCATATCTTTTCGCAGAAATCCTTCAAAGGCTGTTCCCGTATAAACCGTATCCCAGTCCTGGTTTGTCAGTTTGCAGATCGCCCGAATCGTACAGTCACCGACAAATCTGCCGTTTGGATTCGGATTAAAGAATACAAAAGCCATTTTGAATCCTCCCTGCAGAATTGCATCAATGTTTATTTCCGGATCGTTTTGTATAATCCGTATGCACCGATGGCGATCGTAACAACATTCCCGGCAATATCGAGAACTTCATAAGTGCTCCACTTACCGGCGTCCAGATCTTCCGTTTTCAGATCGGTGTACTGCTTCTCCATGTTCAGGCGATTGATCCGCTTACGCAGTTCATCGTCGGATAAATGAGAAACTTCCTTCCGGATTCTCTCTCGGTCCGCGGCTTTCTGCTTTTTCTTTTTCTTTTCATCAAGCTTGTCGGTAACCCGCTTGATGTCGCTCACTTCTCGCTCAATTGGCGAAATGTTCGGCTTATCCTTGCCGCCTTTGACGTTCCGCTCAAAGAGCTCCGGGATCTTTTTTCGGTCGATCTTACTATCAGCGGCGTTTACTCCGCTCTGCCCGATAATGCTTGCAGCCCCGGCAAGCCCGCCGGCGACGCCTCCGATAACGGCGGCACGCTTTCTGGACTTTTTCCGCCGTTCTTTCTCTTCTTCATCCAGAGCCCCGCCCCTACGCTCTCTGCGTTTTCCGAGCGCCGTTCTGGTTCCGTCGGCATTCTGATATCGTCTGACGCCCCAGCGCATTCCCATCACGCCGTAGTGCATCAGCTCATCCTGCCGCGGATAATATCTGTAGGTACTCATCTTGGTTCCCTCTCTTTTCCTGCGTGATCCAAACGCAAAGCTTAGTATCCGACTTCCGCCACAGAGTTCATCAGCCATTCCAGCTGATTAATCTGGGCGTCCATCGCGTTCAGCAGTGAGCTGTTTCCCGGCGGGTCAAATATCACCCGGACCTTCAGATAGACATACTGCTTTACATCTTCCAGCATGCCGTCTTCAATAAAGTCGGTCCAGACCTCCTCCGCGCTCCGGATCTTGAATGGTGTTGACGGACCCACGCCCAGCTGGCAGAGTCTCGAGAACGCCGCGTTGATGTGCAGGATAATATCTTTGTCGAAATGGGTGTAATCCTCCTCAGGGCCGAGGAGCTTCTTGATCGAGTTGAGGATCGATTCTCCGGATTCTTCCGTCTCGCCATCATCCTCCGCATCGGTATTGCTTATTGGTTCTGTCGCGCCGGTATCTCCTGTTACGTCGCTTGCCCCGCTGTCGGTCGTCTGACTCGTACCGGGGTCTCCTGTGGAGTCAGTCGTTCCATCGCTTGTTGTCTGGCCTTCTTTCTGATCGGTTCCGGTCGTTACCTGATCATCCTGGTCCATTTTGAATTTTCACATCCTTTCCTGTTGAGAAAAAAACTAAGAGCAGCGTGTAAGCTGCTCTTTAGCGATCTTGCATAACCGTTTAATAAATAGGTATTCTAAGATCTGAAAGGGATAATAAGACATATCCCCTCTATTATAAGGTATGTATTTTTCGCGAGGCTGCTAATTAAGTTCTTCCGGCGCTCGTACCTGAAGTTTTACGTTTCGTAGTCTTGCGCCGGCTTTGCTCGTAGGTCTTGATGTCCGAAATATCCTGATAGGTCTTAATAACGGAGCTTGCGGTGAAGGCAAGCCTTCCAGCCTTCATCAGCGAACGGACCGCTTGCTTTCCTTTCGGGCTCGGTATCATGCTGCTGAGTCCTGTCTCCAGGGCTCCGCTGATAAGATTCACCCCCATTGCACGGCCCATATGTCTGCCGACTGCGCCGACCTTGCTTCGATGACCATAGACCTTCAGTTTCTTTCCGCGTTCTCTACGTGTCTCATAGCTGGCGTTGATCTTGCGCCCGCCCATGGTGTCCAGGAGCTGGTTTTCGCTTCGCTGCTTACGGTCCGTCGGCCGGCCGTAATCACTGCCGAAGATCGGCCTCCAGCTCTTCGGTCCCAGGGTCGCTTTTCCACGGCGCTCATAAGCTTTCTCACGGGCATTGACGTAGCTTCCGGCCGCTTTCCCTGCCGCGCCTTTCACCTTTCGCCCGGCTTCGGAAATTCCATATCTGGCACGCCCCGCCGCGGTATAGGATCCATCCGCATTCTGATACCGCCGCACGCCCCACTTCATGCCCATAACGCCGTAATGCATAAGTTCGTCGCTTCTAACGTAGTACATGTTTTCCATCTCCTCGAAAACTAAGATAAGTGTATTTTCAAATGCTTTTTCTTATGCTATAGTAACGGTAGCAGCCGTAATATTGTTCCTGAAAGGAGTTCAGAGCCGACATGAAGAATCGTCGTAAACGAACTTATTCGGAAGGAGACCATCAAACCATAGGTGAA
This sequence comes from Blautia sp., assembly GCA_017475035.1. Taxonomy (GTDB): domain Bacteria; phylum Bacillota; class Clostridia; order Lachnospirales; family Lachnospiraceae; genus Blautia_A. The sequence goes on along the minus strand of JAFVGK010000031.1, from coordinate 14,583 downwards.
ATTATAGGCGGACTGGCAGTCGCCGCTTTTCTTCCGTGTCTGATCTTCACCGGCTTTAATGTTGTAACAGCTATCATCGGCATCGTAGCGCTCATAGAAATATGTATCCTAATTCACGACTTCTGGCCGGTCTTCAGCGTAATGCTGAAAATCGCCGTTTTCATACTGATAGCCCTGCTGCTCATTGTTGCTGTACTGTATGTTTTTGACTTTATACTAACCCTATAATTACAAATCCATTTTGAATTTCGGAAAGGACAGGATAGCATGAAATTCTCTGAAGAAATGTCAAACACGTCCGCGATAGCCGTTATGATATGTATTTGTTTTGTGTTCAGTCTAATTTTCAAAGCATCCGATACCGTGATCATTGTACTGGGAATTCTTGCGGCAATTAGCACGATTTATCTGATCATGAAATTCTTCAAAGGATTCAGGATCTCAAAGCCGGTACAATTATTCCTCATCCTATCAGCGTTGATCGTGATGATAATCGTTGGTTTGGTCTTCGTGGTAGTAAAAGTGATCGTGTAAACCATTTTGAATTTTAGAAAGGAATCCTAATCATGAACATGTTTCAATTGAAATGTCCAAACTGTTCCGCCGATCTTGAAGTAGAGAACGGAGTCGACACCTTCTTCTGCAAGTATTGCGGAACAAAAATCGTACTCGACGGACAAAACCCTTCGGTTGTTCGCAGTAAAATTGCTGCAAAAGTCATAGACAAAGCCTTCGACTCAAAACTAGAGCAGGCGTCAATCGCAGCTTCCGAGCGCACAACAATCGAAAAAATCCGTTCTGAGGAAAGAAAAGAATCAAAGAAACATGGCAGCAAGACCTGGAAAATCGCTCTGATAATATTTGGTATAATAGCCGCGCTGTTCCTGATTGTAACTTCTGGAATCATTGACGACCTTGGCTACAGTATTCGGCACTCAGCTTATACTAAGCAAGAAGCCGAAGCAAAAGCAGTAGAGCTCGACAGGCTCAATAATCTATTCAATGAAATTCAGAAAGATCTCGAGATTAAAGACTACGATTCGGCGCTGATTAAAACCACCGGTCTGAGGTATACTCTCAGTGAAAACAGTGCCGAGTACCGCCAGTGGGAAGCAACCAGAACAGATTTGATAAACACGATAAACATGCTGAGAAGTTCAACCGATTAAAGTCTCCACGGACACAGATCATTCGGATACCGTTCAATCGGAATGTCTGACACCAACAGAGACTCATCACCATAGTGAATCGCGTTATGAGTATCATGAGTTGTCGTAATCAGATACTCAGGATCCAGCAGAGTCTCTGATCTCTCAACAATGTCCTTCTCGGTGATCGGATTCATATGATGAATAATCAGCCTTCCTGACGCCGGATAGTCCGGATGCGCAAGGTCACAGGCATTGTCTCTTAGTAACACTTCCCTGCGGATCTTTTTCCATTCAGGAGATCGATAAAATGTCTGGTTCAGCCATCGGTCAAACCCGAACGTCGCTTCCCCAATCGTCCCGCTCATCCTCAAATATCGATAGCGTTCAATAAAGCTCGGGATCTGAATCAGTTCGGAGTAAGTTCTCATAGGCAGATCACCAAAGAATCAGAATTCGTCAGTTCCATCGTCAACATCCTCACCTTCATCAAACACTCCATTGTAGCGACGGAAAGCCACTATCGCTTCGCCATAGAGCTCTTCAACATGCTTTGCAGATTGAAGGGCTTCTACTTTTGCCTGCATGAGCTCCATCTTTTTCTTAGTGAGCTCAAGTTCCTGGCGTTCTTTCTGAGATCCACGTTTCATCCATTGGACGATCTCAGCCGAAGAGGCTGTCCCATTTCTAAGCCGTTCTTCAGCTAGGTCATATGCGAGAGCTATTAATTGGTTTTCACGAGCCTCAGCCGTTCTTGCCGGCCGGTTCTTAGGCTCTTTTGTGGAGTTTTGTATAGCTTTTGTTCGACTCATTCATAGTTCACCTCTTCTTGGTCGAAGTTTGTATAGACTTTTAAGCACCTTTTACAGAAGCGCGGGTGGGTAATAGTAAGTGGACGGTAGGTTGAAAGGAGGCCGATCATGAACAGTGAAAGGAGAGCTCAGCAATGACTGGAGGGCAACACTAAAAAGTGCAAGAAAAACCCGCGCTCCTGTAAAAAATGCTTAAAAATATCACCGAGAGTTTCATAGAGGTCTTGAAAATATCACCTCCGGAGAATTTTAAAAGGCGCACTCGATGCAGGCCCGGGGGCCTGTTTTTGGAAACACCCCCGTGGGTGTTCAGTTTCAAAAATCAATAGTTTTGTAATTAAATTTTTTATTTATTTTTATTAAAATTTTTATTAAAAAGTTATGAAACTAAAACAAAAGTTGTTAAATAGCATTCATTTGAGTTTCAAAAATCAATAGTTTTGTTAAGTTGTTGTAGAACCACATAAACTTATTTAGTTTTATTACTTAAACAAACGTTCTTAAAAATCAATAAACTTTCTAATGCTTAAAAGCATTATTAATAGTACTCAAACTTGTTGTAAAGTATGCTGTATTACAAAGAGTTGTTCACAAAAATCAATAGTTTGGCATGAAGTAACCTAAACCATAACTGTTAATACTAATACTTTAAGTGTTACATAGTATGTTTCTGTAAAAATCAATAGTTAGGCTGCTCCTATAGGTGTTCTATAGTGCATGTAAGCTCACTCAAAGCACTTTGTAAATATCCATAACTATAGTCACGACATCTCACAGAAGGCCTGCAAATAGCCAAGAAAGGCATTATAGAGCTGATTCTACAATATCAATAGTTCGCTTGCACGTATATGTGCTATAGTCAATTACCATTAAAGCAACGGTACTAATGCAATATCAATAGAATTCGGCTTGTAAATGATATTTGATGCTATTTTTAGGTGGTATTTAATGACATGCAATATCAATAAGGCGATTGTTCTTACAGAGTCCAAAAAGACCATTTTTAAAGCTTGATATTCATGTTTAGAGCTCTGAAATAAGCACTGAAAATGAAAAAATTAAAGAAAACGCAAAAATCAATAGTTTTGGTTAATGCACCTTAGTCCTAAAAGATTCAGCCCTCGATAACACAGGGGCTAAATGGAGATAGGGGTATAAATATCCATACTTTTCGCTCAAATCGTTCTTCTTTTGGGTGTCATAAGTTCTATAGGCAGCACAACAAATATCCATCGTCTCTTAGTCAGACTATAAGACAGCTGACTTATGTTCATCAGCTGTCTCATAGCCCTTCGGAGGAATGAATGAAAAACGAAAGCCCAGAAAATCAATAATCAAATTTCCTTGACAACCTTCTTCAGATTACCTGGCAGATTCAAAGCCACAATCTCATCAATTGCAGCCTCGACGGCAAACTGGTTATCGGCCTGAGATGCATCAGGCGATGTATTTGCAATGTTTGCCAAATATCCACAGGTATTGTACCCATTCACAGTATCGTACGCGAGCCACTGATCGAACTGATCATGCGGATCGTACGGATTATCAATAGTCGTAAGGAACGCTACTTTCATACATAATCAGCTCCTTTCACAGATCCAATTCACGTACCAGTGTCGACACGGAGATGCCGAGCTCACTTGCAACCTCAGCCTGAGAATATCCACGGTTCAGAAGGCTTCTCGCTCTGGAACGAACAGCAGAAGTCATTCCTCTCGTGCTCTTTCTCGGTGTGGCTCTCTGCCGAATCTCATCCATGTCGCAATACTTCAGAATCTCCTCAAGCTGGGAATGCGAGATCGCGCCAGCCTGAATTGCTTCCCATTCACGGTCGGTGACCTTAATGGACAGCGAGTTCTTGGCCTTAGGATTCCTGGACCGGGTGCCGACGTTCTCACGGGCACGCTTAAGCTCCTGCTGACGAATCTTCTTGATCTCGTCTTTGTCCTCAATTCCATTGGCCTCAATGCGGGTTCTGGCCTTCACGCCGGATATCAATTGCGCCTGGCGCTCCAGCGGTGCATTCTTCTTGGCCATATTCAGTTTGGATATCAATGACGCCCGTTCCACCTCATACGTCTTCTTGGCAGAAGGCGAAAGCACAAGCCTGCCGGTAGAATATAATTCCTTCCTTGCAGCGTTCGCCAAAGCCTTCGTCTTGTTGGCATAATCGGCATAGATATCCTCAATGATCGTCCCGGAGGAGAGCGCGGTTGCATCTTTCCCTTCCCGGAATACTTCAGCCATCTTGGTGGAGTTAATCGTTGCGCGTTTGGTATAATTGCCGTTCTTGTCGCGCATCAGACGCTCCGTTTCGACGAATATCAATTCGCCGTTTGCATGACGCTTCTTCTCCTCATCGGTCATCTCGTTGACGCGCTTCTCACGATACTCGTAAGGATGCGCTTCGCTTTTGGCGCGAGATATCAATGTGGCCGAACCACCGGTCGCCTTACCCTGGTACTTCTTCTTCAGCTCGGCAATACCGTTGTCGACTTCGGACTTTCGCCAGTCGAGATTGTGCTTCTCGGCGTCGATGACAACCATCGAATGCCGAACCGCTCTCGTGATCTCTTCCGGCGTCGCACCCTTCACGGTCATATCGGTAATCAGATTGGAGACCTTACCCATCTCGGTCTGCTTGTGGAAGCCCGTATCAGGGCCAACACGCGGCATTCCCTCATAGGGCGGATACTCCGTCTTTGGGTTAAAATCCTGAAGCTTCTTCCAGGGCTTGTCGGTTCGAATCTTCAGGCCTCTGGTCGGAATAACCGTAACTGTATCGCCGTCAAAATCCGCACCGGAAAGCTGAGCCGCCACATGAGCATTGATCCCGACCGCAGTCTTCGCCTGCTTGAGCAGAGCCTTGCCTTCCGGATTGTTGTTGTTCACGATCAGTCTCGGAATTTCAAACACACCGGCGTGAGGATATCTAATAAGCACGACCTCCTCACCGTTGTCATAGTTTGGAGCATAGATCTCATTGTCCTTCAGACTGCTGATCGGCAATATCACATGAGCCGCCTGACGCGGGAACGAAGTCGCCTTCAGATGCACGGACGCCGAGTCACAACTCTCCGCAAAGTCCTCCAGCAGTTTCCGCTTCACAACCGGATTCGTCAGCTCACAAATATCCTTAAACTCCTCAACCCGCTCAAGATGCGTCTTGTCAAGCTGCTTCTTCGCGAGCGTCGGATACTGCTTGGAGAGAAACTGCGCCGAAAGCGTCTTGGACCACTTCTGCCAGTCTTCCTCTTCATTGACAATATTAAGAGCACCCCTCTGGTCCTTCACGGTGGCACCAAAGGGGTTCTCAATATCAATATTCCCATCCTTGTCCTTCTTCATCGGCTTCAGGACCGAATGGTCTTTGTCCTCGCGGTTGATCATCGGGGTGTCGCTGCTCTTGTTGGTGTTGAAGACAATATCAATGCCATCCGGAAGGTTGTTACTGTACATCGCCATACCCTTGAGGTAATGTGTCTCGTCGACAGCAATGCGAACCTGTGCATAGCGGTTCCCGCCGATATCCAGATCCGGAACGCCTTCGCGAATTTCAATAACACCGTCCTTGTCAAGGCCTGTGGCTCCATCCGGACCGACATCATCGGCATACCTGATCTGTACACGGTCGGAGCTGATGCTCTTCGGCGGCTCCATATGCTTGACCGTATCGGCATAGTCCTCAAACTTGACGCCATGCGGCGAGGATATCTTTTCCTTGTTCGCCAGCACATCGCTGTAGCTGACATCACCCTTGGTGAGGACCTTCACGTTCAGCTGCTTCGACGGATCGGTCGTCTGTCGGATCCCGATGCGGTGCTCAGAATATCCTTCCTGCTTCAGAATCTCGATCGCAGTCTTCAGCTGCTCCCTGCTGACGCCGAGCTGCGTCTCCACGCCCTTACCGACATCGAGATAGGGCCGCTCCTCGATCTGCAGCTTCAGCTCCTCAGCGATCTTCGTTGCTGTATCACGTCTGGCCTCGAACTCCGGTCTCAGATAGTTTCGGATCGTCGACTCGGGAATCCCGGTTGCCCGGCTGATTGCCATGTTGCTGTCGCCGTGATCGTGCATCTTCTTGACTTTGGCGATGTCTTCCTTCTTGGCCGCGTTGGATGCCGCAGAATATCTTGCACGATATTCAACGACCGTCATGTCCCAGGCCTTGGCACGCTGCTTCTCAGTCAGGCCCTGCGCCTTCAGCTCACGGTCACGGGCGATGAAGTGGCGGTTCAGACTCTGCCTCGGATTCTTTCCGGATCCCCAGGGATACCTTCCCGAATGCCTCGGCGTTCCGTAGTGCTCCAGGTAACCGACATGCCAGTGTTTCAAATATCCTGATCTCTCAGGCATGGCTTATCTCCTCTCTTCCTTCATTTTGTTAATGGTCTGATCGAAGAATATAATTCTGTCCATGATGGTCAGGATGTCCTCCGGATCAGGGCTCTCGATCTGCACATCATCCAGCTGATAGATTCGAAGTTCCACGTCGATGTCCTTCGGGCTGTACCGGTATTCCAGACAGAACAGCGCCTCATAGATCATCAGCTGTTCCATATGTGCCGGCGTGACACCGGTCTTAAGGTCATGGATGCGCAGAAGGTTCTTATTGAAAGAGATCGTGTCGGCCGTGCCGAAACAGTTCTCGGAAAAATATAAAGGCTGCTCCGGTGTCATCTGATACCCGATGGCATCGTTGACATAGCGGTTCAGCGTCTTCTTGGTATTGGGGAGTTTGATGCCGAGCTCAATCGCCTGCCTGGCGAAGTCGTGCAGCCTGGTTCCCCGTTCGACGGCAAGGAAGTTCGAATATCTTGCCATCAGCTTCTCCTCATCGTCATTGATCCAGGTGTACTTAGACGCGCTGAGGAACGCGTGCTTACCCACCAGATTGAAATGATTGTTGAAGGTCATTCAGCACTTCCTCCTTGTTTTCTGGAGATATAAATCGAGCAAAGGACATCTCATTCCCATGCTCGACGTAGTAGTCCTGTAATGGACGATGAGCCGCATTTTCATCTCTCTTGGTTTCCAGGAACGCCCAGTGCGAACCGTAGAGCACGGTCAGATCCGGGATCCCGGAAATATAATTCGGATCGTTCTTCAGCACGATGCAGCCTTCGAAGCGATCCTTCAGTTCTTTGATGAGTTTTGGCTGAAACTCGTTCTCGCGCTTCTTCCTGGCCACAGCTGTTCGTCCTTTCTGAATTCGTTCCAAATGTTCCAAAAAAAAAAAAAAAAAATATAAAAGATACGCGCAAAAGGCGTATCCCCTCTATTATAAGGTATGTATTTTTCGCGAGGCCCGCGTGAGAAATATAAAAGATACGCGTAAAAGCGTATCCCCTCTATTATAAGGTATGTATTTTTCGCGAGGCCTTTCCTTCCAGGCGGCTGTCAGCCTGACAGAAACTTGTTCTCGTTGAAGTTCTGTTTCCGCTTCAGAGCTCTGGAGATCGCGAGATCGAGAGACGATAGCGACTTGATACGGTAGTAATATAAATCCGTAAACGGTGTGTTCATCCGGTCGATGCGCCCGGCGGACTGCACCATGATCTTGTAGGAATAGTTCATTGAGTAGAATATAATGGTGTCCGTCTCAATGCAGTTCCAGCCTTCAGCGCCGGCTGTGTACTGCACCAGATAGATCCAGTGATCACTTCGCGGAATCGCTTCATGCCGATGTCCGTTCCATTCCGCGACCACAAAGTCCTCACCCCAGTCGGCACTCTTCAGCAGCTCCAGTTCATAGTCATAGTTGTAAAATATAATGACCTTCGGATGAAACTTCAGAAGCTCCCTGATGATCTCGATCCGGCTCGGATCCGAATTCACCACGCGCCGTGCCACATAGCAGAGCTCCGCCGCGTTCACGATCGGTGCGTCCTCGAAAACGTTCCACCTGGTAGACAGCACCTGTTTGTACAATATCTTGTCATAGTCTGCCTCCAGGGTCTCATGATGCGCGTGCGTCGGCTTGTTGTAATCCATGTTCACCAAAATTTGGTTCCGATACCGGATCAGCGCCCCCTGGCTCAAATATCTGTCAACCTGCGGATACCTGGTGAAACGGTTGAATACCACATGTTTGCGCGTAAACTCGGTCCGGTTCTTAAAATATCCATTGGCGATGAAGACCGGAACATAGTCCATCCAGGTATCACCAGGCGTCGCGCTCAGCAGGATCCACCGGTTTGCTTTCGTGATCATCAGAAACGCCCGGACCCAGGCTCCGGACCCGACCACACGCTGCTCGTCAAATATAAAGAACGCATCCTTCACATTCTGATACTTGCTGATGTTATTCCAGGAATCCACCGTGACCTTCATCTTCCCGGAGTAGAGATTCACCTCATCATCCGGGCTGATCAAATATCTGGCCAGTTCCCCTTCCCACTCCTTTGTGTCGCGCTTGCGGGCCGTTGTGATGATGTAGAGATCCACCGGATCCGTCATTGGAACATAGTCTTCCGAATATCCATGTTGCAGACCGTCCAACAGACCGTTTCCAATCTTCGTGAAGTAATATCCGATGGCGGTCAGGCTCTTGCCGGACCCGACCCCGCCGCAGAGGATGCTGCCGTTGTGCATCCGGTTGATCGCGTCAATCTGATAGTCCCGGAGTGTTACTGACATATGCATCTCACTTTCTTCTTTCGAAAAATATCAGACAAGGGACCGCCGAAAGTCCGGCAGCCCCTTATCCCAGTTTCACGAATGCTCAAATGTCAGAACGGCAGCTCGCCGTCGTCCTCATCGTCCGAGTCATCGCCATAGTCGCGGTACTTCTTCTCGAACTCATCCTCGACCACGGTCACGTACATGGTCTTCAGATACGCCTTGACCCCGCTCTTGCCCTGGACCTCCCAGGAATAGGGATTGATGATAATATCCGCGTTCTTGATCTCGGCGTAGTCCAGTGTGCTGATCGTGTCCTCTGTCAGCTCAGTTTTCTTTTTCCCGGCGATCAGATAGACTCTCGGCGGATAGTTGCGGTAGGATGCCTCAACCGACAGATGGAAAGCCGGCGGCTCGTCCGGATCCCTGGACTTCAGGGGCTTGACGTTCCAGCCGTCTTCTCTCAGCCTTGCTGCGGTATCCTCGTCCAGCACCACGCTGAAGGTGCGTTTCCCGCCGTTCTTGTTAAACGTTGTCGGCTCTCCGGAGAAGTTGCGAAATATAATTCTCGCGTTCTCGATGCAGATGTTGTTCACGTTGTTTCTCGCCATAATCTTGGTCTCCTTTCAGACTCAATCCTTCGTTGTTGCTTTCGTTGTGAAACAGTATTTGCGCATGACAAAACGGCCCCGTATAGACTTATGAAGCGAAAGCTTCAAAGTCTCCGTATTCGGAGATTGTCGCAATCGCTTCATCCACCAGTGCCGCGTAATATCTTTTGTCGATCAGGTCTTCCTTGCCGGATTCCCGAACCACCTCAGACTCCATCCAGCGGTAGCCCTTTGTTCCTGCCACGGAAGAGAACTTGCCTCCACCTTCCCGCATCAGCAGTCCACCTCCAACACCGGGTATCATGGGGCAGAACAGTCCGGCCTTTCCGACGAACACGTAGCTGTGTCCCTTCGAAATATCCTGAGTAAGCTGTCCATGCTGCCGGATCAGATCGTTGGACCTATCAATGGTCTCCTGCGAAATATCCATCTGATCCAGCTCGTCAGGTGTCTTGTTCCCAAGATCCTCCAGAATCTGAACCCAGTTCTTCCCCCACAGGTCTGCCAGGCACTTCTCCACTGCCTTCAGCTGCTTCTCTTCCAGACTCACATCCGGTAGATCCTCATTGAAGTCCAAATATAATGCCGTGCTGACCGTCTTGGTCTCGCATACATCGCGAAACTTGATCGGGCTCTTGGCGAACAGCGCCTTGAACACATACGGAATCTGAAACTGTGTCCCGGTCGCGGTCCACTCAGTCTCGATCACCTCGCCGGTCGGCAGCTCGAACTTGTGCGGTCCATCCGCGTACTTGGCAATATAAACCGACTCATTCACCAGACACATCTTCGAATAGGTCGCCTCATGCTCAAAGGTATAGCCGTACTTCTTTCCGAAGTCCATCACGAACTCGATGATCTCAGGCGTCGCGTTCGGGATTTTGATGGAGTCGGTCTTGCAGTGTGCTACGGAATATCCGCGCCGCTGCAGCTCGTTCTTCAGCGTGATCATGAACAGCGCCCCGCGCTTTGCCACGATGTTGTCCACGTTCCTCGGATCCCGGAACTTGTTGTCGAACTTTGCCGAGGTCAGGCCGTAGACCGAATTGATCGCGATCTTCAGCGCCTGGGCCAGGGCCTTCGCCTGATCCTTGTCCGTCAAATATCTTTCCAGTTTACCGTCGAACAGCTTCGCCGCCTTCTCGTACTCACCGTGCTTAACCAGCAGACGGATCTGCATAATATCATAGAAGCGCTTCGTGTACACATCGCCGAAGAGGTTCAATGCCACAATGCTGCTCGGGTGCATGGATGCAATATCCAGCAGCGCCACGTTCTCGTACATTCCCGGTTCCGAGTACACATACCCGCCTTCCCCGGGGTCTTCGCCCATGTAAATGGACTTGCCGGAAACGATCTTTGTCCCCGGCAAATATCTGTTCTGATCGATTCCGCGCTCGTCAAACTCATAGCCCGGGAACATCTCGCTCAGATCCGTATATACAAAGGCGCCCTGCGGCGCAGGATCGTCGCCGAATATAATTCTCGTGGTGTGCTGGTTTGTCGTCGCGTTCACGCTCAGACCGGAGATGTCGGCCAGGATCTCCCTCGCCGTAAAGTCCGCCTTCAGATGGTGGAACACCGCAGCGGTCGCCATCACGTCGTTTACGCAGTAGTCGGCCACCTTCGGCCAGAGCGCCTCATCCACCGGCTGGTCCCAGGGCAGACCCAGCTCCTGGTGGTGAATATCCAGCTCGATCTCCCACTTCTTAAGGCTCTGCTTCTTGGCCGCGAAGTCATACACATCCGTGTAAGAGATGTTGTAGGCCTCCCGGAAAAAGGCAGGGCTTCTGCTGCCATCGGAGTTGATGATCCGGTTGCTCAGAATATAAAGATCCTCGTTCGAGTAATCCATCATCCTGGCGTACAGAATATGATTGTCGTAGCGTCTGCAGTTGAATCCGACTAACTTATACTTGCAGAGCTCCTCAATCTCTTCCGGCTTCGGGTTGATCATCTTCACCGGCACGCCGCCGTCCTTCATCCAGACCACGATAAATAGGTTCTTGAACACTTCCACGTCGAAGAATACGATCTCATCGTACTCCGCTTCGGCTACCTTCGCCGCCTCATACTCACTGTCCAGAATATCTTTGGAGCAGAAGGGCATCTGCGAAGTCAGCTTGATGCAGTAAGCCGCCTGATGGCTGCTTGCCGCCGCGAACTTGATCACGTCCGGACGCATGTTCCGCAGGTCATAGCTCATCCCGGACGCATAAGCGTCGTTCAGAATCTTGTTGATGAAATCGATGCTGGACCTGGTGTCCGCGTGGATCTCCTTGTTCAGATTCTTCCGGATGATGGTCCGCAGTGCCTTTTCACTCTTCAGTCCGTCAAAGTTTACCAATTTGCTCTCCTTTCTCAGCGGCAGTCCCGAACTGATCGTCGCGATGGCAAGATTGTTGCATACGGTCAGCATTCTCCGGACCGAGCTTTTCTTGTCGGCCGGATAGACCTTCACCTCGATCTCGTCGTCGTAAACCGCGCTCAGCTTCGTAACGTCGCCGTTGTAAATATAATGCAGGTGAATTCCTTTGCCGCTCTTGCTCGTCTCGGCATAGGTCTTCGGCCATTTGGACGCGGCCTCCAGATTGCGCTCAAATGACTTCTCTCCGGTCACGGGATCCTTAATATCAAAGTCGATGACGATCAGGTTCGCCGGCACCCGCACGTAATGCAGCTTGCTGGTGTCAAGATCGCCGAGGACCGTCCTGCATTTGTCCCAAATATCCGCCGGCTTGTCGCTGCCGTCATCCTTGAAGACCGCATACTGCGCAGGGCAGTTGGCATACGCTGCGTCAAAGACACTCGGCTGGCTCTCAAATATCAGCCAGTTGGGAGGACCTTCCGGCTCCTCCTGCCTGATAGATGCCGCACCGACGGATCCAACAGAACCATCAGTCCCAGACTTACTGTCAGACTTCACGGCGTCCTTTTCCGAAATATCCAGATCATCAAACAGATGCTTGAACTTGTCGGCTCTGAATCCGACGTACATGTTCCATCTTCGGTCCTCGCTTCCGCCGAAGCGGCTCTGAAAGCTATTGAAGTAACTCTTCAGTTCCTCCTTGAATATCCGTTTCGGATAGGGATACGGCACCTGGGCTTCCGCGCAGTAGGTTTTGTACTGGGTCCAGGCATAACTCAGGGACACGTTTTCCTTTTTCCGAAAATCCAGCGCGTACTCTTCCATAAAGTTATAGAAGTCGTTGGTCGCGCCGATCATGTCCTGCGGAATATAATCCTGGTAGTAATACGGATCTGCCTGGTAGACCTGCAGACAGTGATATGCAATGGCTCCCAGCTCAAACTTCACCTGCTCAGTCAAATATCTGTACCGCTTGATCGGGATCTTCTTCTCTGCCGGTCTCACGTCAATCAGTCTTCGGATTACACCGCTTTTAGAGTCTGTGATCTTCACCGGCCGGTTCGTACCGATAAACAGCATCGCGTTGAACTGCTGAGAATATAAGTTTGCGTACTTCTGGTCCACGATCATCGTATCGTGAGAGACCAGCGCGTTCAGTCTGGTGTTGTTTTCAATCTTACTGAGGTCTCCCTCGTGATCAATCGCCACAAGAGGATTATCATTAAATGGCTCCAGCGCGAATCGGTCGGTTCCACTGCAGAGCGCCTGTGCACTGAACGAACAGGTATATGGTTCAAACAGATCATGAATAATGTTCAGAATCGTGGACTTACCTGTTCCGGCCGAGCCGTAGAACACCAGGAACTTCTGGATCCACCGGCTGTCACCGCTCACCACGGATCCAATCGCCCACTCGATCTTATGCCGCTCTTCTTCAGAATATAATGTTCCGACCAGTTCATCCCAGCACAGGAACGGTCCCTCTTCCAGAGCATAGTCCAGATGCTTGGTTGAATAGTCCTCCCGTTTTGGTTTCGTGTTGGCAAATATCAGTTTCTCATCCAATGGATGGAAGTTGTCAACAAGCTGCTTCTCGCAATACTTGTTCCACTGATCCACGATACCGGAATTTGAGTATCGCATCCATTTCACTTTTGCACCTTCCAGCTCTGGATGCTCATCTTTATACTTGGCAAGCTCTCGGTCGATCATATTTGTCACATCGTCCTGATCGGTAGACCATATACCGCGGTCCGAATCCCAGATCGCGTAGAACTTGCCGCCCTTTATCATCAGGTCCTTACTGCTCTTCACAACAAAGACCGGAAATATCGTTGGGGGAGATTTCTTTGTCTTTCCCGGCTCCCACCAGATTTCAAAAAAGTCCAAACAATCGGCCTCCTCTCTACCGGACTTTCACGAATGAAAAATTCACATAAAAAATCACATGGCGGATAAATGGCACATTTTTTTTAAAAACCCTATTTATATATTTTTTTTTTTTTTTTTTTCATAAAGGGATAGGGCTGTTTTTGTCCATTTGTCCATATTGTGGCTACAAAAAATCATTTTTGGCCTAAAAATAGCCGATTTCACTCAAAAAACCGCGGAAAACGCCATTTCAAGTAGTAATTCATCTGATAAAACAGCTCAATTTTCCGCATTTTCATGGACAAATCCGGAACCCAAAACGGACAAAACTGTCCACTTTTGCCATAATTTCTGTCCATAAACTGTCCACAAATATCCAAAAACTGTCCATAATCGAAATTTTCATCCGTGAATTTGTCCAGCTTGAGGTTCTCCATCATCATCCAAAACCACCGATCCGCCCGGTTAAGATCGTCCGGATCGTACATGATTTCGGTGTCACAGCGAATGGCGAGAGCCAGAAACATCTCCAGAAGCGTACAGTCCGGACTCTCTTCATCGCACCATTCGCCGGTCTCATCCTCATAAATGGACCGGAGCTGAAGCCCATCCCCGGCCCTGTTTTCATCGTGCGCGACACTCCATCGAAATGGAATATCATGCAATGCGAGCAGTAGTTGCGAATAGTCTCTGCGTTTACTTCCGTCCGGCACAGCCCAGAAGCATAGCCATGAGAAGTAATCCATCAGTCAGGCACGGGAGCACTGTCAGGAATATAATTCCCTTCCTGAAGGATGATCTCATAGTCCGTGCTCCTCATTTCATTTCGAATCAGGACGACACCCTCGTCATCCGCCAGAACACCCAACTGACGCAGATTGTCTCTGCCGATCAACTGGTCTAGGTCATCGATCAGACGTTCTCTGTAGTCCGACTGGTCCACCGCGGTGCCGTCCCCATAGTAAAAGATGGTAGTCTTGTCAAAGTGCCGATTCTCATTCGCAAATTCTTCCGCCGTAATCGGATACGGCTTCTCGTTCAGACCTTCCCTTGGTCCTCCCTCGGCCAGTCCGTCGTCGAATTCCTCGTCGATCCGATCCTGACGATCCATGTTGTTGCCGAGGCTTTCCCAGATGTTCTTCCGCTTCGAT
>JAFVGK010000171.1 GCA_017475035.1 Blautia sp. | reverse complement strand
TTTGCACTATTTATACTTGACTTTGCAAATCTTTCTGTGCAAAATGAGCGGATTCCGAGTGGCTGTAGGATCGCGAGAGCAGCTCCGCTGCGAAGCGATCCGTAGAATCAGGCTTTTGTCGATGCAATCATAGTATGCGCACGAATTTACTGCGGAATCATGCTGCCTGCAGCAGTGTAAATCAGAGGCGCCGCTTTGTCTTTCTTTGCCATTTATTGTTTTACAGGAAATGTCTGTTTTTTCGCAGCCATTACGAAGCCGCAGCTCCCCCTTTATTTCTTTGGGGAAATGTTAAGCAGCTGTGTATGGATCAGGGCAGGCCGTACGGCATTATAAAGAATCGATACCAGGATGACGGATACCACGGCATTCACCAGAGTGGTAATCCGGCTGATCTTCAACAATGCACTGGCAAGCTCCTGAGGCTGTCCCAGAAGATATCTTTTATAAAAATATCCGACGATCGGATCAGCGATGACATTAAAGCTTAGGCCGGCAATGGCTGCAATCGTACTCCATTTTGCCACATAAGTCTTTTCCGTATGTTCATTAATCTTTGCAATATGATGAGCGACAAGGCCGGTAATCAGACCAATGCAAAGCTTCAAAACAAATGTTTTCGGTGCGCTGTAAATATAGACAGGATCCAGAAGATCCCCGATCGTCATCCCGATTGCGCCGGCAAGCCCTCCATAAAAGCCTCCAATCAGCAAAGCCCCGAGCACACATACCGCATTCCCGATATGCAGGGAAGTGGCATTGTCTCCTACAGGGATCTTAATCTGAAGAAACGTAAAGGCTACATAGCACAATGCAGCCAGAACAGCAGTCTGCGCAAGTTTTGTAATAGTGGAATTCTGCTTATTCATGATGTCACTGCCTTTCTCCTTGGTGTTTTTGATTTGTCCATTAAGATATAGCAGAATGACCTTGTTTTCAATATCCAATTTATAAGAATTTTTAGTGGCCAATTTGATCTCAAGTACACACATATAACGATTTTGCAGCCACGCCTGCAATCTGTCTCTCTTGACCGGATAATCCATTCATGATAAAATAAGTCAGATGAAAGAAGAGCTTAAACAGGCGCACGCTGACGTGCTCCTCAAAAACGTACTTTTTTGAAACAATCATAACAATCATAATGAAATCATAATGAAATGAACATACTTTGAACGACGTGTAAGCCAATGTTCATTCATAGAAGGGAAGAGAAAGAATGAGAAGATCTATAAAAGCAATCATTGGAATCGGAATTTCCGCTGCAATATTAGGCTCCTGTATATCCTTTGCGGAAGATGAAATCATGTTTGAAGAAGTCACGCAGGCCGGCCCTGCCCAGCAAAAGGAAACAGAAACGGATTCTGACCACGATTCGGATTCGTCCTGGGATGACGTTTCATCGGAAGATTTTGATGCGGTAACACAGGAATTGCTTCGTGAAATCCAGAAAATGGAAGAGGAAAAAGGACAGCTTGAGGAGAAGAACACAACACTGACAGAGGAAAATGAAAAGCTGGAAAAACAATTAAAGACTACAAAGAAGAACCTGAACAAGAAAAAGAAAAAAGTACAGGAGCTGGAAAAAGAAAACGAAGAACTGAAAAGCGAGATTGAAAAGCAGAATAGTGAGATCGCAGAAATACGGAAAGCGAAAAACGAAACAGACGTGATCGAAGAGCTTACCCAGGATATGATCGAACAGCTCCAGAAAAATCTGAACGCCAGAGGCTATAATTGCGGAGCGGAAGACGGTACGATGGGAATCGGCACCCTGAAAGCAATCCGGCACTTCAAAGTAGATCATGATCTGCCCCTGACCGACGCCATTACACAGAGCCTGATTAACGCAATTAACGCGACAGCATTGCTGCCCACGGCAACTCCGATTCCGACTCCAGTTCCGACTGTGATTCTGCCGACTGCGACTCCGATTCCTACACAGACGCCAAGCGGTCCGACGCAAGAACAATATAACGCCCTGAATGCGGCAGTTTCCCTGCTCAATGCGATGCCTTATTCCTACGGCAGCCTGATCAACCAGCTGATCCTTGACGGATACAGTGAAAACGCAGCAGTCTATGCAGCCAATAACTGCCGGGCAAACTGGTACGAACAGGCTGTACTGATGGCTGAATATTACCTCCAGAATACCGTTTTGGACTATGATGATCTTTATCAGCAATTGTCATTCGATCAATTCTCACCAGATGAAATCGAATATGCCTTAGATGCACTGGGAATTGAAGATGATATTATTCTGGACGATGACGATATCATCTACGATGATGACGATATCGACGACATAGACGATATCATTATGAATGATGATGAGCAGGCATATTGAATATGACATTAGGATTGTCACGTAAATAACACGTATAACACCGTAAATAAATGGATCAATTCTCGCTGATTGACGAGACTGAAACCTATGGCAGACAAAAGGTCTGAGGTGGCTCCGCCAGCAGACGCCTCAGACCTTTTATTATTTTCCACTGACAGATCTATTGGAAAAACTCGCGTTTGTCGTATAGATCTATATCGGAAACACATACACTCCTATATAAAAAACACATACAATCATCAGCTTCATTACGTACAGATAAAGGAAGCCGCCGCAAGCTGTTCAATTATAGGCGGAGATATTTTCTTCCTTGTCATTTCCAGAATCTGCAGCGGCGTCAGATCGATTACCCGACAGCGTATACGATCAGCCGCCGCGAATTTCTTCATTTCATTAATCAAAGCCTCTTTAGAGGCATCCAGGCTGAGATTGATAAAATCAATCAAAATCGTTCCCGAAAGATTCCGCAGCCGTAACTGTCTGGAAATCTCCTTCGCCGATTCCAGATTCAGAGCAAGGAACGTTTCTTCTTTACTTTTCTTGCCGGAAGCCTTACCTGTATTGACATCGATGCAGACAAAAGCTTCCGTCTGCTGGATAACAAGAAAACCCCCGCTTTTCAGCCAGATTTTTTCCCGAAATACCTCTTCCAGAGCGTTTTCCAGCCGATAAAGCCTGGAGAGACTTAAAAGCCTGTCCTGATAAAAACGCAGTTCGACTCCCCTGTTCTGAAGCTCTTCATAAATGGCGGCATTGTCTGTGACAATCTCATCAACCGTGCCGGTACGCAGATCGCGTACCAGACGTGCCGCTTCAGAGACAGGACGGTAGATAACGCTTCCTGCCGTACGTCGCGTTCCATCGGAAATGATCCTTTGAAAGGTAAGACACAGATCTGCAAACTCTTCCTGTAATTCCTCTTCTGCCGCCCTGGCTGCATTTGTCCGGACGATCACGCCAAAAGGACGCTTTTGTTCATGCCTTTCATCAACATCCGGAAGAAGCTGATGATTCATCCACCTGGCCAGCCTGTTTTTCTCTTCCGTACTTAGCTTAGCGGAATAACCGATCGCCGTATCATCAGATGTAAAAACAAAATATTTCCCGGTCAATGTCAGATTGGCAGTGACAGTAGGAAGCTTTCCCTTCATGGCATCCCTCTGCACCTGGACGAGAACACAGTCGCCCGGTTTCAGAGCCCGATGCAGCCTGCTTTCCTCCCCTCTTCCATCCGCAAGAAACAAATGCCGCTCTTCTTTAAGGGGGAAATATGCATTCTGACCGGCCTGCAGGCGAATAAAAGCCGCCTGTATTCCTTCAGCGACCGTATCCACCTGTCCTACAATGATCTGTCCGACCAGGGAAGCATCCTCCGTCTGAATCGGATACAGTTCACAAATAACGCCATTTTCTTCCAGAGCTCCCAGAAGCCCTGTGAAAGAAGAATGGTTAACGTCTGCAAATATCAGCTTGCGCATTTCATTTCCCTCTCGTATTGTATAATAAGAATCTGTGCAATTTATCCTGCGCCACCAGTATAGGTTATTCTGCACAGATCCTGAACGAACAAAATGCCGGCATTCTGATTCTTTACTGCGCCGGATTTACGAGGCGTAAGCGACATCTTTCTGCAGTAAATTCGTGCGCGTACACCATTCCTGAATGAAAAGGATCATTCTTTAACAAAAAGATCAGGCAGAATCAGATCCGAGACCAAGCTCCCCAAGCGGCACGAAATGATGCTCTTCTTTTCCCGCGTCCGCGTAAACCTCAAGCCGTTCTGCCATCGTGGAGTAAGGCACCGGTTCGATGTCGAGAAAAGCAAGAAAAGCATCTATTACCTGTTCCGGCTTTGTATAGTTTGAGCTTGCGCTGGCAAGCCGCATAAAGATGACGGGATGCTGTTGGCCGCTCTCAAATCTCAGTTCGGTTTTGTAGATGCATGGCAGGATATCCACCTGACGCTCTCCCGCTTTTCCTGTTTTGGTAATGAGGATCTCCTTCTGATCAAGAAAAACCGGGAAATCTTTATTCCAGTCAATAAAAGGCAGTTTCCCTTCACGAAATGAAACAAGGTAATCCGCGGCAGCGACCAAAGACATCGCGTTTTTGGACTTGCCTCCTTCAATCTCGGCAGCCGCGATTACGGAAAAGCCTTCGACCATCTGTTGATCCAGACGCCGGACGATCTCTTCTGTCGGCATATCTTCTGTCAGCTCAAGATCGAAATACTCTCCTCTGCTGGTGGTTCCAACTCCCAGAGGAGCAGCAAAGGACATGATGATATGGGGGCTGAAGCCTCCTGTAAACGCACAGGGGAGCTGTGCCCGACGGATAGCTTTTTGAAAATAACGCATGGTATCCAGATGACCGACGAATTTTACCGGGCCATGCTTTGTAAATTTAATCCGCACTTTCAAAACAGACACCTCCCCCATAACTCCTCACTCCGCAGCCGGAACATCTCTGCCTGCAATTGGGTGTAACCACCCCGTTCTTTGCGTTCTCCCACTCTTTTTTCAAAAAGTTTTTGTTCACACCGATATTGATAAAATCCCAGGGCAGGATTTCATTCACATCTCGCTCCCTTAACGTGTAGAAATCCGGGTCAATGCCGGTCAGATGAAAAGCCTGTTTCCAAAGGTCGTAATGAAAAGTTTCTGTCCATGCGTCATACATGCAGCCCAGCCGGTAAGCGGTCTCAATCACATCCGCGCAGCGGCGGTCGCCTCTCGCCAAAAAGCCCTCAAGTATGGTCACATCCGGCTCATGCCAGCTGTAACGGATAGAACGCTGGTTTAACTGTGAACGGACTTCATTTTTTACCGTCCGGGCCTTTTCGATAAAGTCTTCTTCCCGATACATACCGGCCCACTGGAAGGGAGTAAAAGGTTTGGGCACAAAAAAGGAAGAGCTGCAGGAAATCTGTATTTTTCCGTTGCGTTGATCCTTAGGGATCAGATAATATTCTTCGGCGATTCTTTCAGCCAGATGAGCGATCCCTTTAATATCTTCTTCTGTCTCGCCGGGAAGGCCAAGCATAAAATAGAGCTTTACTTTATTCCAGCCGCCTTTAAAAGCCTCTCCGGCTCCCCGCAGGATATCCTCTTCGGTCAGCCCCTTATTGATGACGTCACGCATCCTCTGTGTTCCCGCTTCCGGGGCAAAAGTCAGGCTGTTCTTCCTGACATCCTGTACCTTACCCATCACATCGAGGGCAAAGGCATCAATCCGCAGAGACGGCAGGGAAATATTGATGGCCTTGTCACGAAACTCATCAATCAGGAAATACACTAATTCTTTCAGATCTGTATAATCACTGGAGCTTAAGGAATTCAAAGAGATCTCATCATGGCCTGTGGCAAGCAGCATTTCCTTAGCGCTTTCCTTCAACTGTTCCAGGGAGCGCTGTCTCGTGGGACGATAGATCATGCCTGCCTGGCAAAACCGGCAGCCGCGGATGCAGCCGCGCATGATTTCCAGTGTCACGCGGTCCTGCGTCGCTTTAATAAAAGGAACCACCGGTTTTTTAATGCTGCGGTATCCTTCATCCATATCAACAACCAGCTGCCTTTCGACTGCCTCAGGGGCAGCCGGATCTGTCGGCCCAAAAGATTGGATCGTCCCGTCATCATGGTACGTGGCTTCATAGAAGGAAGGAACATAGATACCCGGAATTTTCGCTGCTTTTTTCAGGAAATCCTGTTTTGTCCCGCATTCCTCTTTATTTGCTTTATAAGCATCGAATAAAGCATCATATACCGTCTCTCCTTCTCCGATATAAAAAAGATCAAAAAAAGGAGCCATCGGTTCCGGATTGTACGCACAGGAGCCGCCGCCGATGACGATGGGGTCTCCTTCAGACCTGTCCTTTGCCCGAAGCGCTAAATCAGAGAGTTCAAGCACCTGAAGGACATTTGTATAGCACATCTCATATCCCATCGTGATACAGAAGAAATCAAAATCTTTGATCGGATCCTGAGATTCCAGAGCAAAAAGAGAAATCTTTTCCTGACGCATGACCTTGTCCAGATCCGTCCAGGGAGAAAATACCCGCTCACACCAAATGTCAGACCGCTCGTTGAACATATTATAGAGGATCATCATTCCCAGGTTGGACATACCGATCTCATAGACATCAGGGAAGCAAAACGCCACCCGGACAGCCACATCACCCGGGTCCTTCATAACGGAATTGACTTCTCCGCCGATATATCGGGCAGCTTTATCCACCTGCAGCAAAATCTCATCACTTAGCGCTAGTTTTCTCATAACCGGTTTATACTCCTGTTCAGCATCATAAAAAATTATGATTCAGGCGAGACGCGGGAGCAGCTCCGCTGCGAAGCGATCCTTAGAATCAGACTTTTGTCGATGCAATCAATTACCATATTTACATAACTCTTTTGCTT
This sequence comes from Blautia sp., assembly GCA_017475035.1. Classification (GTDB taxonomy): domain Bacteria; phylum Bacillota; class Clostridia; order Lachnospirales; family Lachnospiraceae; genus Blautia_A. The sequence goes on along the minus strand of JAFVGK010000171.1, from coordinate 4,466 downwards.
TCTCAAGGCTTTCGATTACCTGATCGCAGAACCGGTCAAATTCCGGGTCTTCAATCTGGCATTCTTCCGGATGGGAAAGGACATAATCCAGGGCAATCCGGACACCCTGGTCAAAGCGGACGTTGGTCTGCATCTGGGGTACGAGGCGTTTGAGCTTGCTGTTGTCAAAGACCACCGATTCGGCTTTATCGCCAAGGAGGCTTCCCGCAAAATCATAGCCATACTTTTCTCCCACTGCGGCCAGAAATTCGGAGGCTGCATGATAGGGGTGCAGTTTTACGCCAAGAGCATCCGCGATCGTCGCATAGATCTGATTCCAGGTCAGGGTTTCGTCACCGGTAATCTGGAAAGCTTCACCGATAGCATGCCGGTTTCCCATAAGGCCGGTATAACCGATGGCAAAATCTGTGTTAAAGGTAAGCGTCCAAAGGGATGTGCCGTCCCCCTGGATGATGACGGGCTTTTCCTCAAGCATTCGTTTGATTACCTGCCAGAAACCACCATTTCCGTGCACCCCGAGCGGAATATGTCTTTCATCATAGGTATGGCTGGGTCGTACAATGGTCACGGGGAAGCCTTCCTCCCGATATTTCTGCATCAGAAATTCTTCGCTGGCGATCTTGTCTCTGGAATATTGCCAATAAGGATTGGCGAGGGTGGTACCCTCTGTAATCACGTAGCCGGCAGCCGGTTTGTGGTAAGCGGAGGCTGAACTGGTATAGATATATTGATTTGTTTTTCCCTTGAAAAGCCGATAGTCCCGCTCAACATCTTCCCTGTGAAAGCCGATAAATTCACAGACCGTATCGAAGGACAGATCTTTGATCTTTTCCGCGACATCCTCTTCATTATGAATGTCGGCGATAATCTGGTGCGCTCCGTCCGGAAGCGCATCCGGTCTGTTTCCCCTGTTCAGGAGCCAGACTTCCCAATGAAGTTCATCACAGAGGCGCCTGACTATGGCTGTGCTGATTGTTCCTGTTCCGCCAATAAATAATGCCTTCATAATTATAATACATCCTCCTATAACGAAGTGCTGCACGCTGGCTAAAAGTATAATTGTAAAACCCGTAATCGTCAAGAAATATCAGAAACCATCGCCTGCAGTTCTTCTTTCTTTTCTTCCAGAAGCAGGGCGAACGCATAGGGTTCCATTCTTTCATGGTTTTTCGAAAGCTCTTCAAACTTCAAAAGGAGCGCATGACAGGTTCTGGCAATGACCTGTATGTCATCCTCCGGTTTTACATAGTTTTCCAGTCTTCCTTTATCATATCCGTTTTCATTGATTCCAAGGAACAGCTCTTCCAGCTTTACATCCATATACCCGAAGGTTTCATAAATGCCTTCCGCGTCCGCGACCAGCTCATCCCAGATCGGATCAATTTTCTCACGATATAAACGGCGGCAGATAAAATGTGTGCATTCATGATACTTTCGGATACTTCCGGATAAACTGAGCCATTCTTCGGGAGCAAATCCGGCTGCCTGCGCGCTGATATTGCTGTATGGACCATAAGAAAGTACAATCAGCGCATCCAGATAATTCTTCTTATCGGAAGTAAATCGCTGAAATTCCGCATCCACATCCGGACAGGGATTTCCGGCTTTTTTCTGTTCTGCCACCCATTCCTGTTCATGACGGTTGATTTTTTCCCAGTTAATCATGCCGTCCAGAAGAGAAGCGCCAAGGGAAGCAGGAACCTGGTATGGCACACATTTATGTGCGACAATCGTATAGAACATTTCAAAATCCTTGCGGTTATGCAGGGTTAAAATACGGACTTCCCCTGCAGGCGTTTTTTCCAGCGTCAGGCTGTCCGAAGGATCCATCCGGAAATGGGAAAGATCCTTATTGGCAGCTTCTTTTCCTGATCTGACGATTTTCACATATTCTTTTGCGCTTTCTTCTCCGGGAACCAGATAAAGCTGTTGATAGATTTTTGCAAGATAAGGCAAGACATTGTATCCATCGGCTATGGAGGACTTTTTCTCCATTTTATGATCATCTCCTTTTAAATAAACAGCCTCTCCGGCAGTTTTAGCACGATCTGCTCTGAGAGGCTGAATCATTTCCTTATGCATTCAATTTCTTTAAGGCTTTTTTTGCCCGATCGGAACCTTGTTCCGCTGCCTTTTGATACCACTTTTTCGCTTCTTCCGGGTCTTTTTTCACTCCGCGGCCGGATTCATACATGTAGGCCAGACAGCATTGTCCATCCGCATAGCCCTGTTCTGCTGAAAGACGGTAAAGTCTTACCGCTTCCGCCAGGTCTTGTTTAACGCCCTGCCCGGATTCATACATATAAGCCAGACAGCGCTGCCCTCTGGCATAATTCTGGTCGGCGGATTTCTGATACCATCTGACTGCTTCTTCCGCATCCTTTTCCGTGCCGGTTCCGAATTCATACATGCTCCCAAGATTACATTGGCCGCGGGCATAATCTTGTTCCGCAGAAGCTTTGTACCATTTGACCGCTTCTTTTTCATCCTTTTCTATGCCGGAACCAAACTCATACATGACGCCCAGGTTGCATTGGCCGCGGGCATAGCCTTGTTCGGCAGATTTTCGATACCATCTGACTGCTTCTTCTTCGTCTTTTTCTATGCCGGAACCAAACTCATACATGACGCCCAGGCAGCACTGAGCGCGCGCAAAGCCCTGTTCTGCAGATTTCCGATACCATCTGACCGCTTCCTTTTCGTCTTTTTCCACCCCGGAACCGCTTTCATACATCCATCCGAGAAAACATTGCCCGCGGGCATTTCCCTGTTCCGCGGCTTTTCGGTACCAGCTTACCGCTGTTTCAAGATCTTTTTCCACGCCCCGGCCATCTTCATACATGCTTCCCAGATTTGCCTGGGCAGGAGGATAGCCTAAATCCGCAGAGCGGCGATACCATCTCACAGCCATGGTGTCATCCTGCCGGATCCCGGCACCCCTTTTATACATGATGCCCAGGGCATTCATTCCCCGACGGTTTCCATGATCTGCGGAACGGCGGTACCACCTTACGGCTTCCATGTCGTTCTTTTTCACGCCGCGGCCATCCTCATACATGACGCCCACATTAAACTGCGCTTCCGAGTGTCCCTGCTTCGCGGCTCTTCGGAACCAGTCCATCGCTTCCGAATCATCCTGCTCAACGCCTCTTCCGTGAAAATACATGGATCCAAGATTGTTTTCCGCATTGGCAAAGCCTTCATCAGCGGCAAGGCGATACCATTTTACGGCTTCTGCGTCATCCTGTTTTACTCCGCGCCCCTCCTGATACATCTGTCCGAGTCTGTCCTGGGACTCTGTATGGGCGTTTTGAGCCGCATAAAGATAATACCGGCCTGCGTTTTCATAATTTCCTTCTTCCTCCAAAGCCTTACCCTTCTCAAATGCTTCCTCCGGGGTAAGATGCTCCGCGGAAATATCCGGAAGCTTTTCCTGTTTTTCAGAAGAAGCGCCGGAAGAAGCGGATTCTTTTTTGGTGTCTTTTGCCGGCGGCTCCTCCTCTGCTGCGGAAGCTAAACTTTCGGTAGGGCTGTGGCTTACAAATGGTGTATCTTCCGGTTCTGCATCTCCTTTGGAAGACGATTCGTTCTGAGAGGTACTGCTGCTTTCCTGCTTTCTGACAGCAGCAGGCGTTTTGGACTTGCGGGGGTCTCTGTCTTTTTGAGGAGCAGCATCATCATCCTCCGCCATGCATTGGAACATGGCTCTTGATCTTTTTACGGTACGGAGGAATGCCTCAATCTGGCCGCTCTGAAAATTCACGACAGCGTGGACATTTGCCAGCTTCATGCGCATGCCCCTGGGTAAATTCTGATCAATCAGCTTTTTATCATACAGGTAAATGGGAATGCATGTCTTTTCAAGCGCTTCAACAGCATAATTCAGCTCCCATTTACAGAATTTCGATTGGCCATATTCCGATGATAGAAGGCACAAAAACACGGCGCAGTTCTCAATCCGCTCCGCGATCAGATCATCATATTCTTCTCCGATTACCAATCCTTCATCATACCAGATCCGATACCCTGCTTTGGAAAGAGCCTGCAAAATCTCCATCGACTGCTCCAGAGTTTCATGAGAATAACTGACAAAAATATAAGGGTCTGTTCCCTCATATGTAGCCGGGCCTATCATATCTTTACATCCTTTCGCCACTGCTTTTCAGGATCCATCCGAAATAAGGGATCCATGGATCTGTTGTTAAAAAATCACTATTGTAATTGTATGGCATAATCGAAAATCTGTCAAGTTACACAACAAATAAGTTTATGATTCAGGGGAAGGTCCCCTGCAATGTATAAGGAACCTTCCCCTGTCTGAAATTTTTCGACCTGTGCGGTTAGAAAAGTGACCGATATTATAACCGATAATATATCGAGCCTGCCTTTGCAAACAGGCTCGGAATATTCAAGCGGCTGCTTTTTCTAAATCAAAAATGATCCCATAGTCTGTATACATCTCAGGC
>JAFVGK010000170.1 GCA_017475035.1 Blautia sp. | reverse complement strand
GCGTGGGCTGGACGTATGGCTGGCACATCACATCAGCCAGAGGCTCCGTGTCAACCCATACATATTCCAAGTGTAGACCGGGCTCATAAAATGAGGCTTTCAAAGATTTTTCACCCACCCATGAAGCAGAAGAGCCGAAAATATTACGAAAAAATAAGGTCATGTGATTTTAACATGACCTAGGAAAACTCTTAACTAAATGACATTGCTATTTGCGGAGAAAGAATCACCTACTATTTATTCGAGATCCACTTTCCGTCTTTCCAGACCTGCATGACAATGGGCTGTATGCCATTCTCTTCTACAAAACCAAATGTTCCTCCATAGGAAGCAAGATCCCATGCTCTTTCGTAAAGAACGTCGTCGTCAAGTACAGCTTCTCCATCCTCTGTGATATCCCAAGATAAATCATCATCAAACATTGCAATAAATTGCAACTCTGTTAAAACAGGTATACCAAGAGCTTTCGCCTTTTTCATATTGGACGAATTGCTTTCGATATCGTTGCAAACAAGATAATCTGTCTCTTCTGATACGATTTCAGAAATAACCCCACCATTATTCTCAATGAATGCTGTAATCGCTTCCCTGTTGTAGTAATACTTCAACTTTTCAGGCACAACAAATGTTAGCCCATCACAGTCTTGGCTGTCTGTATGAACCACAACCATCTTTTGTCCTTCCTCAAATTCGTCTATATCAGCAAACATTCTAATGAATGCCAATTCTGTTAAAACAGGTATACCAAGAGCTTTTGCCTTTTTCATCTTGGAAGAATTACTCCCGATATCGTTGCAAACAAGATAATCTGTATTTTTTGATATGCTTTCAGAAATACACCCACCGTTTTCTTGGATGAATTCTGCAATCTCTTCCCTGTTTTTGTAATACTTCAACTTTCCAGTCACAACAAACGTTAGCCCATCACAATCTTTTCTGTATACCATAGCATTTGCATAATCCACAACCATCCTTTGTCCTTTTTCTGACGTTATATATATACACGGACCTACTTCGCCTTCAAAACCGTAAGTATGCTCAATAACCGAAGTCTCCATATCTTCGTCCATGTCACCAAACTTTTTATGCAAATCCGGATCAATATCCTTTCTTGACCAGTCTTCCACTGTTTCCCAGTTAAGATGGGTAATGTCGTATTTATTGAATAGCTCGACGAGCTCCCTCGTAAATCCTGAATACCCGCTGTCTTCTCCAGGTAGATCATCGTCATCGAATTCATCTTTATCTGGAGCTAAAAAATCAAGTTTCCCAATTTCCCATAATAACAATGCAACAAGCCATTCAGATATAGTCGCATAATCTGTTGCATAGGGATAGTCCCGATTATTTGTCCCGTCTATTTCCATACTCCTGCCAGACGGGAGTACAATTTTCATCCTGTCATCAAAATTCCCTTCTTCCACATCTTCGAACCGTATCCCCAATGCAGTCAGGCTTTGGAACAGTCTCTTATTTTTAATATTAAATGCAAGAAAACTGCTGTCGCTCGAATTTGTCACAAAATCTGTCCTGATCTTCATAGTTGGTCTCCTTATCTGATATTTCTTTGAGGTTTATCGCAAAATACTATTTCCGGCATGAGAGGACATCCTCCCATGCAGAGTTCTTTTTTCTCACATCCCTGGCAGGAGTTCCTCAGATATGTGCGAAACTGTTCGAATGTATCACTATTCCATGCCTCTTCAATGGAATTATCCCGTAGCGAAACAGCATATCTTCTTTTTTGATCGAAGCTGCAAGGTAACATCGTCATATCGGAATCGATGTAACAGCTGAATCTGGCACCTTCACAGGTATCAAGTGATTGAGGAAGGATATTCCTGCAAAACTGCAATACTCCCGGCACATTGCAACTGTCAAATCCGATCTTGTACGGATGGATCCTGTCTGCTTCTTTGAAAAATACCGCAGTTCTCGGATCGTTAACGCTCAGGATGTTCTCTTGTGTCCCTTGTCCTGCAGGCTTGTGAAGCAGGAAGACTACTGCATTTATCTCTTCGGGAAAACTGTTGTTCCTGAGCCTTTCGATGGCTTCATCAATCGTATTGTTTCCCAACACATAGTGTATATTTGTCTTAACGCCTGCATCAGTAAGTCTCTGAATCGCAATCTTTGTATAATCACTACGATACCAGCTTACTGCTACAGCCCCGCAGTATTCTTTGCATATTCTGGCAATCTCAGATGTCATCCCATATCCTGACGTGGTAAAATTGGGAACAATATCATTTTCCCGGCATATTTTCAGCAGTTCTTCAAAGTGTTCATGCTGGTCTGGATCCCCGCGTCCACCCAGTGCAAACTGGTTGCATTTATGCCGACATTGCTCCGTTATCCACTTAAAATCATCGACTGACATATTCGGCTTCTCTACAAAAAGTCCGCTCTGGTAACAACCGATCCCGGCTTTCGTGCATAAGCCCATTTTCCCGTGAATACAATGCCCCATAACGCCAACATCTATCAAGTTCGGAAAGGAACCCATAAACGGATCCTTCCCCGTATCTTTCCCGTCTTTATCTAATATGCCCGTCCTCATATACGCGCCTGTTTCTGAATTAAAATATGAAACAAACTTGTGTTTTTTATCTATGATCCTATATACCATTTTCTCCTCTTCGATAGTAAGAAAGCTTCTATTCCAATAATAATCTTCAAGGCAATATATTTTCTTCTTACTATTGTTATGATTACTATTTCAATTACACCATTTCTCCTTCAATTCCAGCCTCTTCGGCACACCATATATGATACATTTTTCCATCAATTGTTTTTATGATCGGTGTAATATGATCCAACTGTTCTCCACAAACAGGGCATTTCCCCAATTCTTGTGTTGATAATTCATAGGGTTTAGATAAAGGGGCTTTTTTGTACACAAGCCCATCCCCGTTATCAACTACAGCAATCTCACATTCTTCCTGTATCCAATCATTAAACTGTTCCTGAGTTACTCTGTCTCCTAAATCCGTGTTATTGCAAAATTCCTCATAATCTTTGTAATTTTGCTTGCAAATGTAATATGAGAAATACCAATCTGAAACACGCTTGGTCAGCTTACTGGAATCATATACCAACTCGAAATCCATATACTCGTCATGGTTTTCAACAGTACCAACAATCGTAAACTTCGAATTCGGGACGTTTGAAGCAAGCGCTTGAGCTATTAATTCTACCTCTTCTACATTACTAATGTTTGAATTTCCATCTTCAGAAAAATCATATTCGGTTTCAGTATTCATGCTTAAAATACGTTCATCATATCCAGATAGTATTTTTGTCATGGATTGAATATCATCTTCAGTCCCTTCAAGGTTAATTTTATAAAACAGCATATTTAACTCCTTCTTTATATTTTCGGTGTGTACGATCGAATATCATATTTGATAGTTTCTTAAATCAACACCTTTTTCCTCGGCAATCTCAACCAGTTCTTCTGGCGATGCTCTTGCAAGGTCGAAGGATTCCATCAAAGCACCTCCAAATCCGCCGCCGAAAAAAGCACCATAGCATTTCTGCTTTAGATCTTCCCTGAGTTTTTCTATGTCAATCGTCATGCTTTTTACCTCCGTCGATTACTTCAATAATGTCGCCCTGTCCTCGGAGCCAGATATCCACGCCGTCACCGTACACCTCAGCCTTTATTGTCCAGCCGGTATTATTGTGCTCGACGATTTCGGCTGTAGGGAAACGGTCCAGAACCGATTCGATACTCAGGCCTCTGTACTTGAACTTGATCGTTCGAAGCTCACCGCCGAACATGAACTGGATTCTCTTCCTGAACTCACCCTCCTGGAACCGGTCTGCGTATGGTACATGGAAATGTTCATCCAGAACCTCATACTCTGCTATTCGGTCAATCCGATAAATGGTCGGAAATGGGTGCTTCACTATTTCCGGGGTCTCCTCGCTGACGGAGATATAAGCGCAGAGATAAAAGTAGTATTCCGAGAACATGATCCCCACTGGCTGAATCAGCCGTTTTACCTTATCCGGTTCCTTCAGCTTCTGATATCGGATGCGCATCAGCCGGTGTTCATATACAGCGCTGCTGATATCCCACATATCATCCACAAACTTCCTGCCGTGATGCGGCTCCAGGTAATGGAACTTCTCATTGCTGATCAGGTCCGATACCTGTTTGTAGTTCTTATAGGGAACACAGCACTGCAGGAGCTTATCGATGATCGGATACATTTCCTCCTTTGTCAGCGACCGGCTTTCCAGCAGAATCTTACATACCGTCAGGATCTCGCTGTTGGTCAGACTCCTTTTGGAGTTCTGCACCAGAACGTAGCCCTTCTTGGTGCGGTCATAAACCAGCTCCCGGTTTGCCTCAGGATCATTAGCGAAATAAGCCCGGATATCATCGATGTCTCTTTGGATTGACCGCTCATTTACACCATACCTTGCGGCCTCGTCTGCCTTCACCAGAACTTCTCCGTCCACGACCCGGTTGTACAGACTGATTACTCTTTCTACTTTTTTATCCAATCGATCACCAGCCTTTCTGCTACTGTAGTCATACTATAGCAAACGAGTATGGACAGAATCTGTCTATCTTCTGATTTTCATTTTATTCCTTATTTCATTTTTCTTTTTCAAAGCCTTAATCTGACTGTCTATGAATCTGGCATATTCCATTCCGGTCTCAACCTTACTTTTCAATTCCGCATCAACACTTGTCACATTCTTGTTTAAAAGCCCATGAATAATTTCGTTACGATACTCCCGCCAAACATCTATCTGATCAAGTGTTGTAAGTAAGCCGCCTATATCCAGACCTTCATATTCGCTCTTAAGTACTGCCAGGTAAGTTTCTTCAGGGATGCCTTCATATTCCAGTGCCCATGTTAGAGTGTTGCGAATCAGCTTCTCTTTTGTTGAAATTTGGCCTAGATCCATTTTTTGTCCAAAAGCAGCTTCATCAGAACCAAAATACAGTCGTCTTAAAATAGCCTTTGTCTGCTTCACATTCAGCTTTGGATCATCCGCTTTGTGAAGTGCTCCTATGTAATATAAAAATGACCGTAGTCTGTCCTCCATCATTGCATAAACAATCAGCATGGCCTCGAAATAAAATTCATTATTTAATGCCCTCCTGTAGCGGCCAAGCTGTTTACGATATGCCTCTTGTTTTTCAGCATTATCTTTAACTGCAACAATTTGTTTCTCTATGCCTGCCATATTTATCACCACTCATCCAAGTCGGAGAGCAGATCCTCGACAGAGCTGCTTTCCACTCCGGTATCCAGTTCTTTCAGCTTTAGGAAGATTCTCGCCGTTGTAATGGCATCCGCCAGTGCCCTGTGAGCACGCGGGTTTTCTATTTCCAGTTTCCCGGAGAGTTCCTCCAGGGAAACCTTCTTTGCATCTATGCCAAGTTGCTCTTTGAACTGAGCCGCATAGCGCATTACATCAAAATACTTGTTCTCTATGATCCAGTTGCTGTAGCGTCCTGCCCGGACCATGAAGCGGCTGTCAAAGGTCATGCAGTTAAAACCGACCAGAACAGCATCCCCGGCAAATATCATGAAGTCCGGCAGCACTTCCCAGATCGGTCTTGCTGCGTAAGCCTCATCGTTTGTGATGCCGGTAAGCTCTGTGATCTCTGCTGACACCTTCTTATGATCTAGCGGCTGCACGAGTTCCTGGAAGGTAAACTCACCGGTCTCAACGACCTTGCCTCCGACAACCTTTACAGCCCCGATCTCGATGATGGAATCAATCTTTGAACTTCTTCCGGTTGTTTCCAGGTCAAAGGCCACAAAGGTATCAAGGTCTGTATCCCTGGTTTCTACCGGAGCAGGGTACTGATCTCTTGGAATCGCAGCTTTGGACTTTCTGCCAGTGGAAGGCGCAGGTACTGTTGCCTCGATTCCGATAGATGCCAGGAAATCAATGTATTTTTTCCTGACTTCGTCCCGATTCTCCTTCGGGTTAGGCAGGTACTCCTGCTTTCCGGCTTCGGCCTTCTCACGCTGTTTCGCGTTCTTTCCAGCCCGATTCTGCATGGTCTGCACGACGAAAGCGTCGTCCGCGAACCGGCTGAGTGCTTCCTCGATCACCTCATCGGCGGAATCATAGCGTCTGGTCGTTGTATAGAACTCCGCCAGGTTGCAGCTTGCCTGCCATGGAATGTTCTCTGATACACACAGAACAGACGCTATCTCATCTGCCGCTTCGTAATCATAGTCCATATACCTGGCGCCGACCGCGATGCCCGCCAGCCGGTTCTTTTCTTCCTCCGTCAGGCCATCCGAGCCCTTAATGGCATCATAGATCTCATAAAACCAAGGACGGCTTGCTTTCGGCACATTGGAGGACGATCCCGCAATGGCCATCACACGCAGATATTCCTTCCTGGGTGTCGGCAACTCATCGCTCAGGGCAAATACCAGGTTGCTGAAGTTATAGGGACTGTTCATCCCGCTGCAGATTTCCTCCCACAGAGGATTTTCTCCGGTTCCCGGTCGGAAGGCAATAACCTGTCGGCATAGCTCTTCCAGATTCGCTCCGGTTCTGCAGCTATCACATAAGCAGGAAGATGTTTCTTTCCCGCACTTAATACATATAGCCATAGGCGCTCTCCTTACGTTGCTGCCTTTCCGCATACGAAACGCATGTCGCAGAATGTACAGGCATAGGAATTCGTAACGCTTCCTTCGAAGTTTTTGTTCTCAATGTTTTTTATCGTTTCCGATATCTCTGCCACGGTGTGATCAATGGCACTCCGGGTCCACTCAAACGTGATCAGCGGATCTCCGTTCTGACAGTTCGTATAATACAGATGCATCCGGCGAACCTTCTTACCATACCGCTTTTCAATCAGATAGGCATAGATCTCCAGCTGCTTTCGATAATGCTCCACCCGCTCCGGATGGCCTTCGATATCAGGTTTCGGTCCTGTCTTGTAGTCCACGATCTCAACCGTGTCACCCTAGCCCTCGATGAGGTCAATGACGCCCTGCAGGATATAATCCGGCAGAACCAGGTTGATCTCCTCCTCAGCCCGCCATACGCGGCCGAGCTCATCCTTCCTGTGATGGAAGTATCGGATCACCTGCTGCAGGGCATTTTCCCGCTGCTCATCTGTCAGGAAGTAACCGGTCTGCTCCTGCATGCTCTGATAGTTCAGATTGAACCACTCCTCAATCGCCGCCTCGTTCACACGGCCCTGTCTGCCGGCAATGATGCACTTATTCATATCCTCCAGCGTCGCATGTACCAGTGAACCCACAGAGGTATGGAACATCTTATTCTGTGAGAAGCCATATTCCTTGTAAAACTTATACTGGGTTGGGCAGCCATCATAGACCGAGATATGAGACGTGAAGGAATAAACATGCTTATAATTCACAGCCTTGACATCTGCAAACGCGGGCGTCTCAGTGAATTCCCGGATATCAGGAAGATTATCAAGGTACTCTCCGAAGTACTTACTGTCCGCCTTCTTCGTCGCAAGTACCAGCAAATTCTGGGCCCGGGAGAAGGCTGTATAGTAAAGCCGCCAGAAATCAAAATACTTGATGTCTGCCATCGGCTCATAAGGCTTACGGTGGAAGAAGCGGCTCTCCGCACTGTACAGCAGCGGATCACTGTTTCTCTTCGGCACATTTCCAAGGGAACCCACCACTACGGCAGGGAACTCCAGCCCCTTAGACTGATGAATGGTCATAAAGGAAATGCAGCCGCTCGGAGCATATTCCGACTCATCCTCGTACTCGCCGATGCCGTCCTCAATCATGTACTTCAGGTACAGGTTGAAGAGTTCTTCCGGCATAGCCAGTTTGTTATCTGCAGATACATTGTGCATATCATGCAGGAAGGAATACTTCGCCAGCATCCTGGAAATCTCCGAAAGGTTCCTGGCCGCGCGGCTCTTTGACACATTGTCGTTGAGGCTCGCCTGCAGATACCCCTGAAAGGGTTCAAAGGCAATCAGCCGGTAGAAGATGTCCAGTAGGCATAAATCCGACTCTTTCTTCAGTCCCTGAATCTGCTGCTTCACGCCATCCACGTAGGTCATGAGGGCCGGATCTACTTTTGCCATCGGCAGCGCTTCCTTCAGGCAGCGGATGTAGTAGCTTCTCAGCCTATCTGAAATCTTATGGTTAAACAGATTCTTCTTCAGATCGACCATGTAGCTTGCAAAGCACATGATGAGGCATCCTAAGAGCTGCTTTATCTCCGTCCTTTCAAAAAACATATCCGATCTCGGCGAATACACCGGAATTCCGTTTGCTTCCAGAAACGCTCCAATCTGTGTCGCTTCCTCGCTCTTTACCGAGCGGAACAGGAAGGCGATCTGGTTGTAATTGCTGACATTGCCATTTGCCATAAGGCTCCTGACCATCTGCAGCAATTCTTCTTTTTCAATCTCTATACTCTCACCGCCGCAGGAATATACAGATGATCCTTTCAGGAGAGGTTGCTTACCAGCACGTATCTTCTTGGCATAGCGGTATTTGTCCCAGTTAAACAGGTTGATGCCATCCACGTTTTCCATCCAGCGATTATAAAAATCGATGATACCGGGCTCCGACCGGTAGTTGGTATCCAGATGGATCACCCTGCATTCGCCCTCAGCAAAACGAGAAGGGAACTCAAGAATGTTCCGGATGGTGGCACCTCGGAAACGGTACATGCCTTGGTCATCATCGCCTACCACGCAGATGTTCTTCTTATCACCTGCCAGCAGGAATACCAGCTGTTCCTGAATGTAGTTCGTATCCTGGTATTCATCAACCATGATATAGCGGATGCTCTCCCGGAGCTTATCAAGCACCTCAGGATGCTGCATCAGCATGTCATAAGTCTTTGTCTGTATGGAGGAGAAATCCATGACACCGTTGCGTTCCAGAAGTTCCTGATAACGCTTTACGAGCCTTGCCAGAAAGCGCATGTCCTCATCGGAATCTGCCTCCATGGCTTCCACGTCAACCAGCTCCTCCATCATCTGGTTGACGTACCGGCAAATCTCCAGGGACTGTTTCCAGATGCCCCGTCCGGAGATGTGGCGGGAATATCCGCCCAGCCGGTTAAAGCACTCTATATTTCTGCAAACGAGATAGGTCTGTTCAAAGGCATCCAGCATGCGGTACTTATTATCGTTCTCCGCATACTCGGAGTTTTCCTTCAGAAACCGCAGACATACGGAATGGAAGGTTCCGATGTACATCTCGTTGATATTCAAATTCAGATCGTATTTGATGAACTCGTTGGAGATTCTGGTGAGCAGCTCCTTTCCGGCCTTTTCCGTAAATGTCACCACCATAATCTCGCTGGGCTTCACACCCTTTTCTATCACCAGATAAGCCAGGCGTTTGACCAGGGTAAAGGTCTTCCCGGTTCCGGGACCGGCAATCATCAGCACCGGGCCCTCTGTCGCGAGAACTGCTTCCTTCTGTGTATCGTTTACTTGTCCATAATCAAATGAGCTCATAACGGACACCGATGGCTTTCATGAAGTCTGTGATCTGATTCATCTGATTCTGTGTGGCATAGATCCTCATGGCTGTTCCGCCCTCAGCATTGGCCGGTGTCGTCTGGACTGGAGTTGGTGCCGTTGCTCCGACTGCTGCGGCAGCTTCCTCCACTGTCGTGAGACTTGCTTTCTTTGCAGCATCTTCCAGTTCGGCCTGCTTTGCCTTCACCTGATCCATAGAAAGCGTCTGGGCATACACCTCAAGCAGGGTATCCACAAACGGAGAATTCATCCCGCGGATCGCAGCTATGTCAGCTGCGGCGCCATTTATGGCAATCATAATGCCTTCTTCATATTTGGCCCTTGTGGTGGAGGCGTTGACCCACTTCTTATCAAAGAGCTTCAGATACAGGGCATCCGCCAGGCTTCCCAGCACGACTGCTTTGCGGTCATAATATTTCCGGACCTCCATCTCCTTTTCTTCCTTCTGGCGGGTCTCAAAATCCTTTACAGTTTCATCGATAAGGACGCGCTGTTTCTCGACCATATCCACCAGTTCCTTGATCTGAGGCTCCAGCGCATCGTAAGGTGCGAGGCATCTTGCCTTGTAGGCTTTCCGTGCATCCTCGATGACCTTCTTTACCTTGTTCAGGGTGCTGCGGTCGTTCTTTGCATCCTTTATGGTTTCATCCGTATATACGAGCCCGGCGTAGGAATCCAGTCCGCGCTGCAATTCCGCGCGAAGCATGGAAAAGTCCCAGACGCTGATATCTGTATTTTCCAATCTTACGATCTGCAGATCATTCATATCGGTATCCTCCAAAAATCCGTGATGTTGCCATCTTAGTAAATCCGCATAGACAGAATATGTCTCTATTTGGACTTTATGTATTTACCACTCTTGATCCTTTCGTCCTTCGGTTTTTCCGCATCTGCAGGAATGATCCAAATATTTCCCATTTTTGACGCACCTTTAATACGCCCTTCATTGCAAAGGGTGTTGATCCGTCTGAGACCAATGCCCCACTTCTCAGATGCCACTTTAATTGTCATGTATCCGTCCATATTCGCTTCTCCCTGAGAACACAAAAAGGCACTGCAGATATCGAGTATCCACAACGCCTTGGTCTCAAAAAACAGCAGATGCTGCTTTCAGACCGGGCCGGAACTGCGATTTCCGGACTCCTGCAGCTTTGCTACATATTCGACAAAAAGATTATACTCCACCGTTGGCACAAAATCAATCTTTTCCCGAAGTTTTGTCTCACTTTTACAACCGAGCAGCATATCAAATTCTTATACAATTCGGGTGGTGCGAAAAGTGAGACGGCACCGGTAAGGGGTTGATAGCATTGCCGAAGCCACGGTCGGACTCGGGAAAGAAAAATCTTATCAGTGAAAACCTGATAGAACTCAGAAAACAACATGGATTGTCCCAGCGTGACCTGGCCAGAGAACTTCAGATCCGGGGTTGTGATATGGATAAGAACGTGATCACCAGAATTGAAACGCAAAAAAGATACGTGACAGATATTGAATTGCAGAAGTTGTGTGAAGTATTCGGAGTTACCTTTGAAGAACTGACCAGACAAAGCTAGGAAGCAGACCGGTACCAAGAGCCTGCTTCCTTTTCATTTTCAACTCGATGTCCGTCTCCAGTCTGGTCTTAAACTCCACCATGAAGTGGTTGTTAGCGCACGACAGAAAAGCTCTTCGGGTAAACTGAAATCAACAATCCGGGATCAACAAAGAATTCGGAGCTTTATTTCGTTTCTTCTTCAGTCACAGGGGTGTCACGTTTTTTTACGGCCTTTGCCGCGTCCCTTTTTACGGCCTGCTTTGCTTTCCAGCGTTCCTCCATGGCCTGATCTTTGAAGGCGGCGGAGCCGGTCAGGGGATGGAGCAGCACCCGTCGGGCGGTCTTGAATTCCTCGCCGCCCATGCCGAGGGCGAGCAGCCAGATTCTGAAAATGTACTTCTCATTCGCGGCATCCACGGTCTTCGCCATCGTCCGCTTCTGTTCCTTTGCCATCTTGTTCATCTGCGCTGCAAGCTGGGCGAAAGCCTTGATGCGGTCTGCGTCCTCAATGAGTGGGAAGCCTGTGAAATTCACTTTGCCGTCGGAAAAGTCCAGGCCGATCAGTTCAGGCGTGATGCGGGTCAAAAGGTCAGGGATGGAAATGCATCCCTTCAACGCATCGACCTGTGACTGCGTGCAGGAAAAGGTCCCGCCCGTCGCTTTGGAAATCAGACTGCCCCGGCTGTAGACCATGGTCACAAGGTTCCGCAGACTGGTTTCTGTGTGTCCAGTGAGCGGCAGGGAGATGATCAAGCGGTCAGGTTCGCCCTCCTGCGTCTCTGTGGTGGTCTCCTGCGGTTTGGTGGTTTCAGCCCGCTCAGCGCTGTCCTCTGCCTCCGTGGTGCTTTCCTGCGCCTCTTTGGTAGTCTCCTCGACCGGTTCCTCCCAGCCTTCGAGAAGGCCTTCCTGAGCCAGCGTGCGCAGCGGAGCAAGGTCGGCGCTTTCAGACGCCGTGACGCTTCCGTCCCGCTCAATGGCGAAGGGGCCAATCAAGTATGCGCAACGTGGCATCTTCGTGTACACAGCCCTTCCCCCGGTGATCTCGGCCAGCCTTGCGGCGGCGCTCTTTCTTTCTCCAGTAATCTTCATCATGATGGTGTCCTCCAATTGTTTTGTTTTCCGCTCCCTGGCGGTACACCATACATCACTCTAAACGCCCTGAAAGTAAAGACCAGAAAGCGACATAACTGATGTTCTACCATATGCACAAAGGGGATCGGGCACAGTGGACGAAGGGCGGAAGACAGAAAAAACCGGCTGTCCGCCAGCATGCTATTCACGCTGACAAGAAGCCGATTCTGTTTTTTCAATCATACGGCTATAAGGTCAATGGGGTGCATTGGCGGCAGTCCCGATTGCTGTTTTCAGGCTGATTCCGGTAGTTCTGTCTCGTTTTCAAGAGGGGTGTGCAACGGCGCTATCGCAAGAAATGCCCAGTTTACGGGCTTTCTAAGGGGGTGCAAAAGTATTGACATAAGAGCAGCACTCATGGCTGTCTTCGACGAAATACTGTGGGACGACCCCTTCGTTGACCACCACCTTTTTGGTCAGGTAGTCTTCCGTATATTGTTTCTGGAGCAGGGCACACCCCTTGTACTTTTCGTTGGTGAGGATGGATTTGACCGTGCAGCCCTGCCAGTTGTCTTTCCCCGCGGGGGACTTGATACCAAGAGCCTCCAGTTTCCTGCCGATAGCGTTAAAAGAGAGGCCAGAAAGAAACTCACCGTAGATCAGCCTGACCGTTTCGGCTTCCTCTTCGTTCACTATCAGTTCCCCGTTCTCGCCACGGTCGTAGCCGAGGAAATGGCTGAACGGAACCACTGGTTTTCCGTCAGCAAATCGCTTCCGCCAGCCCCAGGTCACGTTGAGCGAAATGCTCCTGCTTTCTTCCTGCGCAAGGCTCGACATGATGGTCAATAAAAGCTCTGTCTTACCACGTATCTGATACAAACAGATTATGAACCAACACCCCCTCCGGGAGTGTGAAAAAGCGTCTCCCACCGAAGAAGAGACGCCTATGAGCCGGCTGTTCAATCAGAAAAACTGGAATTTATTGTCATTACTCATAGAGATTCCAATACCTTTTTGATATTTTCGTCATTCGGAATGATAATGTTTATATCTGTCTCCGGATGTTCATTTACATATGCAATAAGGAATCCCATAAGGTTATCCTTGGTTTCCATATAATCTTCTATTATCACCTGATCATTGTATCCCAGTTTCCTTAATATGATAGCCGATACAACACCAGTCCTGTCTTTACCGGCTCCACAGAAATACATCACATTACTGTCTGCATTCATTATGGTATTGATGATCTTATCCATCTGTCCGTCCAGCATCCCAAGATATGTTTCAGCCACAGCCTCAGGAGATTTTGGTGTGTCTCCGCCTCCGGTAACAGGCATATGATAATAGGTAAATCCCCTTTCGTGTTCTAACCTGCATGGTTTGACTATATATTCTTTTTCCTCTCGTAAATCTACGATAGTAGTAATAGAATTATCGAGAAGCCATTCCACTTCTGTATCAGATAATCCACCAGGGTAATCGCTTCTGATATACCGCATGGTTCCAGTAGGCAATGCTCTTGTATTATGCGTTGAAACTAACAATGAACTCATATTGTTTTCTATCCTCTTAGTCAAAGCCCATTATCCTACAGCAGACTTACTGGCACCATTATTATCAGCCATATAGTGTTTTCCATAACCATTAACTCTCCCACTGGTCCCGTTTTATAAATCAAACCTAAGGATTGCCACGTAAATAAGCCGAACAGAATGCCGTATTGCATCATGCCGGATATCGCTACGATTTCCTTCGTGACATTCTGTTCGCGCAGAATTGCCAGCGTGTTTTCCGATAACGTATCAAAGCTATATATCCCAATACAATACCCACCGATCAATCCGCTGAGCAAGACGAACAACAAAAACGCCAGTGAGTCTTAAAATGCTTTTTCATATCCTTTTCATATCCATTTCCCTCGTTTTGGTTCATTTCATAACGCACCTGTTTATCGATGAATATACATCCGGGTCAGATCTTGTTCACCGTCACCTTGAACCATGCATAGAAATTCCCAGCCATATCTCTCATAGAATCCTATATGGTCACTGACCAGATAAACTGGTGAGATGCCCTTTGTGCGAAGATCCTCAACAACCATATTCAGCAGGTGGCCGGCGATACCATTGCACCGGTATTCTTCTTCAGTAAATACTGCGCAGACATTTGGAGTAAGATCCTTCCGATTATGGAAATCATTCTCAATGACACCCATACCGCCCACAATCTTTTCGCCGTCCAGGCAAAGATACCATCCGTACTCTGTTTCCTGATTAAGATATGAATCCATACACTCCAGATATGCTTCGGCAGGAACACCCCATTTGCTGTGGAACCATTCCGCGGCAGTTTCTTTTAGTCCAGGTCTTTCTCTCAACGTAATATAATCATACTTTTCCATCTTTTCCTCCACAGCTCCCACTTTGCTTATTCCCTGTCCTGCCACGCCTGGCTGACGTTCTTTTCTATCTCCTGCAAACAGTATTTGACAGAACAATAATAGCAGCACAGTCAACCACAACTACGACAATGAACACATTGGAAAATGAAGCCGGAAGCACTGATTCTCCGATGGCCATAATAAAAATCAATACCGTGATAACAGATAATCCTCCGCCAACTACACGGCACAACTTTTTCTCATTGAATCTGTTTTTTTCTTCCTTACCGGCAGAATTGTATCCCGCAATCATATTTGCCCCGTGGCCGGAAAGCAGAATAATACTTATAACTGCAAAAGCGGCAAATACAATCCATATAATCCAGTCAGGTCCATTGCTGACATCCTTAAGCGTCATATATGTGTTTCTCCCCCTATTTCCATTGCATCTTCATCCAGAATGTGGAGCGCGCCTGACAAAGATGCAATATAGCCGAAAGTATCCGCATACTTCAGACCATTCCTCAAAGCACCAAATCCGCCCATGGACAATCCTGCGATAAATGTATCTTCCCGTTTCCCCGACAAAGGAAACACTCTCCTTGTCATCTCGACAAGCTCTGTTCCAATGAACTCACCATAATCATTATTAAGCGTGACTCCATTTACATAAAACGAGTTATCCCCTGAAGGCATTCACCACAGCAAGGTTTCTCTCCTCCGCATAGCGCTGAATACGTGTTCCATTGACCCAGTCTGTGTAATTTCCCAGCAGACCGTGCAGCAGGTATAGTGTTTTATATGGCGGATTACTTAAATATTCCCGTGTATCTGCTGAATACTTGTCTGCCGGAAGGATTACATTGACTGGCACTGTCCGGAATAATGCATTCGACATATAATTTACAGTTATAAATGCCATAGTACTGCTCCCCGCTTTCTTTTGCTGATGTTCAAAACATACCACAAACAAACGAAAAAAGCTACCGCTTCAGTCAGAAAAGGCGACTACAAGTATCTGAGCGCTTTTTGAAGGAGGACGAAGATGAAGCTGTTTGAAAAAGCAAAGTGGATCAGCACTGACTGCCCTACCGGAGACTCTGTTCCGGAGTATTGGAAGAGCTGGGATTGCAGCAGAGAAATCTCATCCGCTGCACTGGTGATTACGGCACTGGGCGTCTATGAGGCAGAACTGAACGGTCGCCGGGTGGGGCAATTTGTCCTCGCCCCCGGCTGGACCTCCTACTAAAATCGCCTGCAGGTGCAGCGCTATGATGTGACCACACTTCTGAGGGAGCATAATACACTGGCTCTATGAAAAAGCGACGGGCATTCGCCATGAGGAGGCATGTCCCGGTTATGAGCGGGCAATCATCGCCCCGATACCGGACAGACGTCCGGGCTGGCTGGAAGCTGCTTTGAATACCCGTCACGGAAGGATCCGCAGCAGGTAGAGCTATGAGGGCGACGGCATCCGATACGAGATCGAGACAGCAGTGCCTGCCAGCATCCGGATTGGCGGCACCAGCCGGAAGGTAATGCCCGGAACCTATACGTTTTGGGAACGGATATGACAGAAATAACCACGGCTGGAAGTCTATTTCCAACCGTGGTTTTGTTTTGAAGTCATCTGCCGGAATACTCCTGTTCCTCATGGTGCTCTGCAATATGGCAGATGTGTTCTTTTGGAGACTCGCAGTATGGAACTCAAAGTTCTCAACTCCCGGTTTTGTTCATTTTTTGGAGAGCCTGGGACTTGGATACCGGTTTAAGGTGAGACATCCGGCGATCGGCACTGTGCTGACGGAGACGATGCTGATTGCGGAATGTGATATTTAACAGAGAATACACGCTGATAAAGGTGTGGTCTATGCTATGCTTCAGGAAGGACATTCTTGTCAGCTGGAGAACGTTTCCTCTATTCTCCGGGCATTCAGGCAGTGATTTTCACCGCGCCGACATATCTTCCGATTATAGTGGATTAAGCATATCCTCCCATTGCGGCGCAAATAAAATATAGTATCAGCAGATGAAGAGGATAAACAGCATAGAACAGCCACTGTAGTGAACGACTCTTTATAAATCCCCTCCGGCCGTTGTAAAAAGCGATGGGGATAAATGCCATGCCAGACCGCCATTGGCTCGGAAGGAAGCAGGTTCCTGTGACAGCGCGAAAAACCGGATGCTTTCGAAGAATATACAAAAGAAGGATAAATCCAAACCCGCTTGCTCCAAAATCAGCTCGCAGGATGACCGATAAAAACAGCAGGAAGAACAGCTGTGCGAGCCAGGGGGTTTTATTCATGCTGCCTTTGTCCTGATTCAGTTTTTCTGTCACGCACAATCCGAAATATCCGAGAAGCAGTGTAAAAAAAACATTTTGACCCGCGTAAAAAACTGATCCCGTATGTTCAAGGTTCCAGGGGATTTCCGAGATCAGAGCAAAGAGCATCAGGCGGAGCGCGTATCTTTTCCTGCTGCACGTATGCTCAAAGCCCTCGACGAGCAAAAAAGCGTAAATTGGGAACGCGACACGCCCGATCAGCCGAAAGATCTCATAATAGCCGATCATCCTTCCAAAAAAACAGAAGAGAACGGTCATGTCATCATATAGAAGCGTGCTCGCGATATGGTCCAACAGCATCGCGGCCACGGCAATGGTTTTCAATCCACTGTTGCTGAGAAAACGATATTTCTCCGGAATCAGCCGGTATCCTTCCATGTTCTCCGCCCCTTTTTGCCGGTCTATTGCATCACGGCGCATTTCCCTGTTTTGAGAATTCGTAACTGTTCAGTCAACGCGCGCGTAGCTGCGGAAGTTTCCGATACCGTGATCTGCTGCACAAGATATGGGAACGTCATGTGCTCCCGCGGTTCTGTCATCCCTCTGTTTATCGACCAGATCCATGCAAAAAAACCGATCACCATCACGAATCCGGAGATGACCCGGTTCATGATGAACCTGGATGAGGCAGTAGATCTGGTATGCTACGCCTTTGCGCATGCCCATCCAGGAGACCTCTTTATCCGAAAAGCGGATGCCTCTTCCATCGGCGATCTGGCCAAAGGCGTCCAGCGGCTCTTTGGCGATACCGGGACGATCATCATAGGTACACGGCATGGCGAGAAGCTTTATGAAACACTTATGACAAAGGAAGAACGGCTGCGAAGCGAAGATCTGGGGCTTTACTTCCGGATAGCTGCCGATGACGGCGATTTGAACTATGACCAATACTTTATACAGGGCAAAGTGACAACCCAGGCAGAAGAAAGCTATACAAGCCACAACACAAAAAGGTTGGACATTGAAGGCATCGTGGAGAAAATGCTCACAACGGATTATGTCAGGGAGGAATTGCGGGGTATCCGCCATTTTTAAGAACAAAGCTTCAGAACGCATGGAGACTGGTTAATATGGAAAAACCAAAGTGGAAAGAGAATGGCAGGATCAAACTGATGATCATTGTGGGTACCCGTCCGGAAATCATCCGGCTCTCCGCTGTCATCAGGAAATGCCGGAGATATTTTGACACAATTCTCGTTCACACCGGACAAAACTATGATTATTATCTCAATGGCGTGTTTTTCAGGGACCTCGGCCTTGCCGCCCCGGAGCTGTATCTGGATGCCGTTGGCATGGATCTCGGCGAGACGATCGGTAACATCATCGCGTCCAGTTACAAGGTGATGGCGGAATTGAAGCCTGATGCACTGCTCGTGCTTGGAGATACAAACAGCTGTCTCTCTGTGATCGGGGCGAAACGCCTTCATATCCCGATCTTCCATATGGAGGCGGGCAACCGATGCAAAGACGAATGCCTGCCGGAGGAAACAAACCGCAGGATCGTGGACATCATTTCCGATGTCAACCTGGCGTATTCGGAGCACGTCCGACGCTATCTCGCGGAATGCGGCCTGCCGAAGGAAAGGACGTTCGTTACCGGTTCACCGATGGCGGAGGTACTGACGGAAAATCTGGCGTCGATCCAGGCTTCCGACATACATCGGCGTCTCGGTCTGGAAAAAGGGAAATATATCCTGCTCTCTGCCCATCGCGAGGAAAATATCGATACGGAGAGGAACTTCCAAAGACTCTTTACAGCGGTTAACCAACTGGCGGAAAAATATCGCCTGCCTGTGTTCTATTCCTGCCATCCGCGCTCCAGGAAGCGGCTTGACGCATCCGGCTTCAAGCTCGATCCCCGGGTGATCAGGCATGATCCACTGGGTTTTCATGATTATAATTGCCTCCAGCTGCATGCCTTTGCCATCGTGAGCGACAGCGGGACCTTGCCGGAGGAAAGCGCTTATTATGCCTCTATTGGATGCCCGGTCCCGGCTGTTTCCCTCCGCACCTCCACGGAGCGCCCGGAGGCATTGGAGAAGGCCTGCTTTATCCTGTCCGGCATTGACACGGGAGGGTTGCTGCAGGCAGTTGAATTGGCGGTGGATATGGTGAAGGATGCCCGAAACAACAATACATTCTTCACTTCCGTGCCGGATTATACAGATGTCAACGTTTCGGACAAAGTGGTAAAAATCATCCAAAGCTATGTCGGTACCGTGAACCGGATGGTATGGCGAAAGGGCCCGGATGACTGCGAGGAAACAGGAACATGAAAAGGAACATGAACATACTCGTTACCGGTGCTGCAGGTTTTGTTGGCCGCAACATTGTGGCAAATCTCAGAAACCTGCGCGATGGCAAAAACAGGGCGCGCCCTCTCCTCTCCATCGGTGAGATATTTGAATATGACAGGTCAGGCACGCAAGATCAGCTGGATGCGTGGTGCGCCAGGGCGGACTTTGTATTCCACTTCGCCGGGGTGAACCGTCCGGAGAATCCCGCCAGGTTTCAGACAGAGAACGTAAGCTTCACATCCAGATTGCTTGAAACGTTGAAAAAGCAGGGAAACCCCTGTCCCATCGTGTTCAGTTCTTCGATCCAGGCTTCTCTCGCAGGTCGCTTTGCTGCTTCCGAGTATGGCCTTTCCAAACAAAAATGCGAAGCACTGTTGTTTCGCTTTGCCCGGGAAACCGGCTCTGTTCCATATGTCTACCGTTTCCCCAATATTGTCGGCAAATGGATCCGGCCAAACTACAATTCTGCCGTGGGGACCTTCTGCTGCAACATCGCAAACGATCTGCCTGTTACCATCCATGATCCGGACACGCAGCTGGAACTGCTCTTCATCGAAGACCTGCTGGAAGAAATGTATGACGCGATGGAAGGGCATCCACACCGATGTGAACATGATAACAGATATTGCTGCGCGCCAGTGACGTATAAAGTCCGGCTGGGAACCATCGTAGAGTGCCTGCGCGCGTTTCACGCGCAGCCCCAGACCCTGGTCATGCCATCAATTGCGCCTGGAAGCTTTGAAAAAAAGCTGTATAGCATGTATGTATCTTACCTTCCAAAGGAAAGAGCTATTTTCAGCCTCCAGATGAACAGCGACGAACGCGGGAGCTTCACGGAACTCATAAAAACCGCGGACCACGGGCAGTTCAGCGTTAACATCTCAAAGCCCGGCGTCACCAAAGGCCAGCACTGGCACAACAGCAAATGGGAGCTGTTTATTGTGGTCTCTGGTCATGGTCTGATCCGGGAACGCAAAATCGGGACGGATGAGGTGATCGAATTTGAAGTGAACGGAGAACATCTCCAGGCGGTACACATGCTGCCCGGGTACACGCACAGCATCGTCAACCTGAGTGAGACACAGAACCTTGTAACGCTCATGTGGGCAAACGAAACATTTGATCCGGATCGCCCTGATACATTCCGGGAAGAGGTTTGATAATGCCCGTTTCGTTACAGTTCAGTCCTTCGGCTCCGCAGTTTTCTCTGCGGCTGCCGAAAGGATCCGGTTCGTATTTCTGGCTTCTGACCACTTTTTTCCTTGATTTTAACGGCTTTTCCGGTTTATACGTATGGGTCATCTGATTTGAGCGATTCACCCTTGAACTGGAAAAGCTGCCGCCTGAACGATAATCAGGAACACCATGATTAATGTATTGTTACAATGAAACACTCCGCTCTGTGTTGCTGTGGAAAGCTTGAAAACAGTAACGCGAAAATCATCCGAAAACAGAAAAACGAGTAATTGACACTGTGCGGAGGGTAGTATATTATTTAAGGGAACTACTTTTGTTTTCCGGTTTGTGAAAGCAATGACTGAGCTGGACGATGGAGATCTTTCGGAAAGCGATCTGTCCAATATGAAGCCGGCGGTGTTGCCGGTATTGAGACTGCGACATATGGGGCTATCTGATCAGGACATTGTTCCATATAATAACAATTTTAGATTATCCGGCGTCTCTTCATCAGGAGGCGCTTTTTCATTTCAATCGCTGCCAGGATGGAAAATGGCATTTTCAATTCAAAGGATGCCGGAAAACATCAGCATTAATGATTCAGGAGAAGAAAGGAGAAAACCATGAAAATCGGCTGTGTAAAGGAGATCAAGAATAATGAGTTTCGTGTAGGACTTACTCCGGACAATGTCCGCGCTTATGTTGCCGCCGGGCATCATGTATATATGGAAAAGGAAGCCGGGGTTGGCTCGGGCTTCACGGATAATGAATATGTTGATGCGGGAGCGAGCCTGATCGATAACGCGGCAGATGTCTGGCATCTGGTTGATATGATGGTCAAGGTAAAGGAACCGCTGGAATGCGAGTATTCGCTTTTTCATGATGGCCTTATCCTTTACACTTACCTTCATCTTGCCGCTGACAAAGAACAGACCGATGCACTTCTGGCTGGCAAAGTAAAAGCGGTGGCTTACGAAACGATTCAGGAGAAGGACCGCTCTTTGCCCTGCCTTGCTCCAATGTCGCAGATTGCAGGTCGACTCTCCATCCAGGAAGGCGCCAAATATCTGGAGAAGAAATTCGGCGGTGCGGGTATACTGCTTGCCGGTGTGCCCGGTACGCCGAAAGCCAATGTGGTTATCCTTGGCGGTGGTACAGTGGGAATGAACGCCTGCAAAATTGCTGTCGGAATGGGAGCGAATGTGACGATTCTGGATGTCAATCTTAAACGGCTGGAAGAACTGGACAACATGTTTGGGGCGCATATTCAGACGTTATATTCCTCCGACAGCAATATTGAAAAGGCAGTTAAAGAAGCTGACCTGGTAATCGG
>JAFVGK010000169.1 GCA_017475035.1 Blautia sp. | reverse complement strand
TCGACAAAAGCCTGATTCTACGGATCGCTTCGCAGCGGAGCTGCTCTCGCGTCTCGCCTCCCGGCTCGGTCGTTGCTAAACGCATGCCACTGGCATGCAGCAACCTACAGCCACTCGGAATCCGCTCATTTTGCACAGAACGATTTGCAAAGTCAACCGTCCCACTGTACAGTCGCCAGGTCTCACCCTCAGGGACGTTTCGCTCCGGCAAAGGCGATAATATAGTTCTGTTCGACCATTTCCCGTTCAGGTGCCTGCAGGTCCCAGAAAACATCCTTTATCGCGGCGATCAGGCTCCGGGCGTAGAGCAGATGATAATCTTTCTTCCAGGCTCTCCACATATTATGCCTGAATACAAAGAAAGAATGCACCTCCCGGAAAAAAGCAGCTGAATCCTCACGTGTATAACCCTTCACCTGCGTAATTCTCCGGGGCTGTTTTGTCAGGTAATCCCACTGCCTCAGCTCATCCGGCAGCGCTCTGACTATTTCTTCTGTCAGCTCTTCTGCTTTGTTCATTTTTTTCCCGGCGATCTTATAGGTTCTTGCATTGGCAGTATGATACTGACTGATGCTTTCCCGGATCTTAACCACCAGCTGCGCGGCTTTGCCGGCGTTGCGATGTCCCATATGCACAGATACCATTTCATCCAGCGCGTAAAGACGGTAATACCAGCCATGATTATCACAGTAAGCATCCGCAAGCCGTTCCATGATCCTGTCCTGCTGAGCGTCGGAAAGGCTGTCAAAGCGGCTGCACAGCAGGGAAAGCATCGCACGCTTTTGTTCCCTCAGCTTCATTTTTACTTCTGCAGGATTTCCGATCCGCTCCCTTTTTCCCTCTGACCTGTCCTCATTCAGCTCCTCGATGGTCTCGTCATCACGGACTATGCTGTAAATCCCGGCCAGGCAGAGCGCTGCGGCAGTCCCGCTTTCCGCGTCGGCAACAGGCCATGACGTCAGAAGAGCGGACACTCCGTTAAAAAGCGCCAGCGACGATTCCGGCTGAAAAAAAGGTGCGGGAAAGGGAAGCATGTATTCCGTTTTTCCGGACTCGCTCCGCACTTTACGCGACTGTCCTCCGGCTGCGCAGTTTCGGATATCCTGTATCTGCTCCTCGTCCATCCGGGGCAAAAACCCCACCTCGGCATCCAGGCGTCCGGAAGGGGTCAGAAGCGTTTCCAGCGCTTTTGATGTATCCAGACCGGTCAGCAGTTTCAGATCAACTGCGCGTGAAATCAGCTGTTTATCCGTATCACGCAAAGTTGCCTCAAGAATATAAAACGGATTATCCGTCAATGCCCGTGTCTTCATCTCCATCATCCACCAAATAAAGAAATTCCTTTCTCCAACGCCTGCTTCAGATATTCCTTGTCACTGGTTCCCCAGAAACTGCCGGTATCGAGCAGCAGAATCTGCATCATGGACAGACCCTCGGATACCTCGGGTCTATTGCGCTGATAATCCACCAGCAGAAAATGATCCGGTTTCTCTTTCTCATACACGCATATGTTGTCAGCGGCTTCGTACATCGGATAATAAAGCTTACTGTCTTCTGTATCCTTAACCGGCACATAATCAAACCTCAGGTAAACTGTATCCGACAGCAGCAGCATCGTGCATTCTTTCAGGCTTTCTGCCCTCCGTTCTTTCGGAAGCCTCTGCCATGCGCCAGGCAGAAACCATACCCGATATCCCACAGTTTTTTTCTCTTTCGGATGAAGCAGATCCGCGATGCTTGCAAGATCATATTTATTAAAATTTTCTATCTTTTCTTCCCTGGAAAAAACAAGCACCTTTGCCTTCCCATCCTCGAACAGATCCTTCGTAATCCCCTGATTGTCAGCTGTAGGCTGATATGGGTCGAGACAAACGTCTAAGACTGTCACGCCTTCCGGAAAAATCCTCCCCAGATCTGCTCCGGTTTTGTCCAATTCCATGCAAAACTTCAGCAGCCCATCCAGATCATCCAGCTCGCTTCCCCGTACAACGGCCAGTTGTTCATCTATCGTCCCGGTCTCTTCGTTAATCACAGCGTCAATTGCTGCCTCACAGCGCTCTGCCATAAGCCGCTCATCTCTTTTGTCCGGCTCTTCATGATACTCTGCTTCCATCTGTCTGAGCACCTCCAGGGCGGAATGATACGCGCCGTCTCTCTCCAGAGCCTCGCTCCAGTCCAGATATGTCTTCCTCTTATTCTCATTGTCCCCCAGGATCTCGAACATCTCCAGAGCTTCCTCATATTTCCCTTCTTCACGCAGGGATTCTCCCCAGGCCAGACGTGCCTGCCGTATGCCTTCCCGATCTTCCAGGACTGTAAAATGCGTGACTGCCTCTTCAAATTTCCCTTCCTCAATCATCCGGTACCCGATCTGCTCTTTCAGATAGGATATTTTCTCATCTGCCGCTTCACCGTAGGGACCGATCAGGAGCTTTCGGTACAGATTCAAGGCAGGCTCATATTCCCGGTTTTCTTCCATGCCGGCTGCCTGTTCCCAGGTATGTGGCTGCACCACTTTCAGGATGTGCACAGAAGCGCCGGTCAACGCCAGAATTACGGCCGCCAGGCATCCTGCCAGAGCAAGCCTTATTCTCCGCTGTCTTTTCCGGATCTTCTCGAAAAGAATGCTTTTTCTTTTCTCTGCCTGGGCTTTTATCTCGGCACAGCCTGCCATCCCGGCCTGTTTACATTGCTCCAGCTCAAGATTTGCTTTGACAGATGTATAGAAATCGTCTGTCTCCAGGGCTTTTGTCTTCAGCTGCTCAAAGCCGGTTTCAAGATTTCCCAGGGAAGACCTGAGCATCTCTTCACAGTCCCGGTAGCTTCCCAGAAAGGAAAACTCCATGGCGGCAAGCCAAAGCCCCTGTATGGTTCCGGCATTTTTATGTTTCATTGCGCAGGCATACAGGGGTTCTTTCCAATCTTCAAAATAACTTTTGTTTTTTTTCATGACTCCTACATCCGGTATATCACCCGTCAAAGCTGAAACCGACCCTGCGCTTTTCTTTCGAAACCGGAACGGTCTTTTTGCAGGCCTCGATAAGCATATCCGTATCGATAGCCTTTTTCCTTCGCCGGACGCAAAGACGTCCGGCTTCGTTTAACGCAAATGCCACATCCGAAAGAGGATGATCCGCCAGCAGATCCGCTGCCAGGGAAAGGTTCAGATCCTCTTTGGCCGGCAGATCCTTCAAAGCGCTTTTCAGCACAGCCAGAACCTCCGAGGCAGAAGGCATCCCCACTTCCAGGATATGGTCAAACCTCCCTTTCCGAAGGACGGCACTGTCAATGGACTCCGGCATGTTTGTCATTCCAAAAAGCAGCACATGATTGGCAGCCGCGTCCGGAATTCTCCGGAGGAACTCACCGACTTCCTCCATATGGATTTCCGCCGATCCGCGGGCATTTTCACGATCAGAAAGAAACGCCTCCATCTCATCAATAATCAGAATAGAGGGTGCCTCGCGGATGGCTTTATCAAAGATTTCTGAAATTCTTCTGCTTGTTTCATGCACATATTTGCTCCCGATTGTGCCGGAATTAATCCGGAATACAGGCCAGCCCAGATAATCCGCCAGCTTCTCTGCCGCAAAGGTTTTCCCGCTTCCTGACGGTCCGTAAAGCAGCGTGGCCCCGGGGAAACCTGCTCCGAACCTTCTGTATTCCTCCTCCCGGTCGATCACATCCAGGATTTCTTCCCTGAAAAACCGCTCCAGAGCAGGCCTCCCGGGCAAACTGAACTCTCCCTCTTTACGTTCCTTTCTCTCCCTGGCCTTTCCCGCGGCATGGTGATCCGGAAATCCCGGCCGTTCCCTTTCCCCTTCCTGGTCCATGGGAGCAGGCATCTGAAGTATGGTATCGCCGCCCCCGGCGTTCTCCTGTATTCCAAAAAGTTCCAGGATCAGGCTGCGGTCTTTATCCGGCAGCCATGGAGCGTATTTACGGATCCGGGTCGTATCGGACAGACAGACCTGCATGCCCTCGCAGATCCAGCTTCCTAAAATCCGATCTGCGTTCCCGTCTCCCCTGTCACACCAGGCAGGCAGCACACTTCCGAACCGGGAGACATAGATTCCGTCCGCCAGCGATGCGTCAGTCCGCATGGCCGACCTTTTCAGCGCCCTTGCAAAAGCCTTTACCTCAAGACTGTTTTTTGAAAACGGCCCGTATTCCACAGAAGAAATGCATTCTCCCAAAGGCGCAGTCAGGATGAAAATCCCCTCCGGTCCGGGCAGCAGAAGTCCTTCTTCCACGAGGTTTTTCCTTATCCATTTTTCATACAGTTCCCCGGATACGGCCAGCGCGCTGCCGCCGGAAACCAGTGTGTAAAGCTGCCATTGCGCGCCCTTTACATAAAGGGCTTCAATTTCATTCAGATCAGGAAGCACCTCCTCAGGCCGCAGCCATTGTCCGCTCTGCATACTTCTTTACCCTTTCTTTCGCGGAATGATACATTCTGTCACCTGTCACTGCATCGACAAAAGCCTGATTCCACAAATCATTTTATAGCAAAGCTGCTCTCGCGATTCTGCAGGCACCCGAAATCAGCTCATTTTCGCATAACCTTTTGTCAACTGGATCATCATAACAGGATGTTCGCTACAGATAAATCCCTACCTCATCAAACATCCTTTCTGCGTGGACCTTATCCTTGTCTTTCCGCAAATCGTAAATCTCAATAATCATCCTGCGCAGCTCGTTCATATTCCCGTTTTCAAGGCAGGTCAGGCCCTCTGCCTTCAGGTGATCAAACCGTGCCCTGTCCGTATAGTCTCCCGGAAATTCAATCATTGCCAGAAACAGCCTGCGGATAAACCCGTCATTCCTCCATCTGATCTGTCCGATGCGTCTTTGCATCTCCTTCAGCTGTTCTTCAAAATCAGATGAACCCATATCAATCGAATAGCGCGCAGTTTCTGTCAGATTCCTGAAAGAAGCGATTTCGTCCTCATAGGCATCTTCTTTTATTTCCTCAAACTGCCGGATGACTCTGTCAAGCTCCTGTGTCTTGATCACACTCGCATAACGCTGATGCAGGATCGCGACCTCCCGGTAATAATCCATCAGGGTGCTCTCCCCCTGCGCGATTGTTTCCGGATCACTGCTGTGGGAAAGTGTATCCCTTAACGCAAAGAGGCCGGCACGTATCTCCTTCAATTTGTCGTCAATAATCCGGAGTGACATAAAGGCTGTTCGTTCCAGCAGCTCATTGACTTCTTTCACCAGAGAATATGTATCCTTAAGATCAAGCTGGCCTTCAAAGCGGCTGTAAAAGTTCTGCTGCTCCAGCTGTGCGCCAACGCCCGGTATCGCCACGCCCAGCTTCAGGTTACCGGCCTCATTCATCTCATAATTACAGATGATTTCCATGCCGACCGTAATCACGCCTCCGGAAAAGGCGTTTCCGGGAATACGGTACGTCCCAATATACCGATTATCATCCACCGGCTCCTTTATTTCCCCTTCCCAGAGACTGAAGGTCAACGCTCCGTCACTTCCTCCGACCAGCTGCGACGCCGCGTGGAAAATAACAGTACCGCTTTTCGGAAGAGGGTCATTCGCTTCCACCAGATAAACCGGCACCGGGACACCGCCGGGACGGTCCAGGGCCTTCACCGCAATGGAATGAGACGCCGGAATCGACTGCAGGCTGGCCAGTGTTCTGGTCACTTCGATCATCTGTGACGCCATACAAGGTTTTCCGTTCTCATCCTCTATATCCAGGGAAAACCGGTAATTCCCGATCTGAGGAAGGGGAATCCTCAGAATACCCTGACGCACAATGCTCACACGCCCGGAATCATATGCCGGCTGCCCGTCAGAGTCCAGAGCGCGGATCCGTACCATCCGTACCTTACCGTCCCCGGGAATCACCGCTACTTTACAGACAGGAGTACTTGTCCGTTTCTCATACCGGACGGTAACCTCTTTCTCCTCTGATTTTCCGCTGCCCTCATCCCAGTTCAGTTCCTCAATGCTTTCCCTGCGGGTATGCTGCTCATCCTCCCAGTTTATGGTCTCCGCATAGATGCTGGCTCCCTCTGCCACAGCCGTCATGGGATTTACAGCGGTTCCCCGGGAGATTTCGAGCCTGGCGCAGACCTCCTCTCTGAGCGGGGCGTACATGGTGGGGCCGCCCACAAAGACAATCTGATCTACCTGCCTCGGCAGAACACCCGCCCTCTCCAGCGTCTCCAGACACAGGGATGCCGTATCCTCCGACATCTGCGAAACGATCTCCTGAAGATCGCCGCGGGTCAGCGTCAGCTCCAGATACATTTCCGTATCATCCTCGTCGGTTGTATGCATCTTATCCTCATCCAGCCAGATTGCGGCCTCCTCTGCCGAGGAAAGCGATATCTTGGCTTCTTCCACCGCAAACAGCACAGTTCGCTTCATATTCAGATACTTCTGATCTGTATCGGGATCTTCCGGAAGGGCAAAATGCTCCTTCAGCCATGGCAGAATCTTATGATCGTAAATCCAGCGGTCCATATCCCGGCCTCCGCACATTTCCCGGCCTCCCTGGGCAAGAAGGCTGACATGTCCGTCCACAAGCTGCGCCACAGAAATGTCAAAGGTGCCTCCTCCCAGATCATAAATCAGAAAAATCTTTTCCACCTCATCCTTTTTCAGCACGCTCATTACCGCTGCCACAGGCTCCTGCATCAGGGCTGTCCGGCCGATTCCCGCCAGTCTGGCGGCTTCCAGGGTAGCGTCCTTTTTCATCTGGTTGAAGGCTGCGGGCACCGTGATCACGGTAACCGTTTCCGGATCGTTCCGTATCTCCTCCGGAAGATACCGAAACAGCACCCCCAGGAGCTTTGCGCTGCATTCCACCGGAGAGAGGCTGACTTTGCTGTCACGGAAATGGAAGGTTTTGGTCGTCCCGAGATACCGCTTAAACAACGTCGCGGAATTATACTCTTTTTCCGCTGACATCGCAAAGGCCTTCCTGCCATAATAATAATGCTCCTTCCGGTCGATGTAGATCGCGGAAGGCGTCACATCCGACTGCTCCGGGCTTTTCCAGATCGTCGTTTCTTTTCCGTCAAAGGAACAGACAGCGCTGTTCGTCGTACCAAGGTCAATGCCGATATAATGTCTCATCGCGGTTCCTTCCTGAATAATATACTTTCCGATTGTATCTGTTACTTTCCGATTGTGTCGGAAGGACAGATATGATAAAGTATCTGATGATTCAAACGACAAAAGGTCACGCAAAAAGGAGCCCGCTCATTTCTGAATGAGATGGGGCGAAGAATCAGTCTTTTGTCGATGCAGTATAGATTTTCCAAGGTTTCTGGCATACTATGAGGTTTTTGACATGAACACCGAAAATAAGGGTTGGAGGAAAATATACGAATTTTTTTCAATACTCCTCGGCGGCGTACTCATTCCGCCATTGGGTATTATTTTACTGTTTTCAGGACTCAATAAGGATAATAAAAACATGCGCCGCAACGGGATTATCCTTCTTCTTTGCGGCGCAGGTCTGCTCCTTCTTTTTATCCCTATGTTCAGCAGAGTATACCCTGCTTCTTATGACGGGAGAACTGCCTTATTCAAATCACTGTTTTCAGCCGCTTTGCCTCTGCTTGGCGGTCTGTTTCTTGTCATTACAGGTATTTTCTATACAACACGCGCATACAGAGACAAAAGGCTGATCCATCTTGTCTGCTCGGATCAGATCCTGGATCTGTCGGATCTTTGCGTTTTGATGTCGTGTTCGGTTTCAACGCTTCGTGTACGTATAGACCGGCTGCTTAAGGAAAAGAGGCTTCCCGGCATTTGTGCCGTCCGGAAAGAGGCCGAGGCAGTTTCCGGGTGCTTCCTGCTGAAGAGATTTTCAAAATCATCCGCCGCTCCCGGGAAAAATGTACTCTCAAAGATCTTTTCCGGTACGGTCCTTCGCAATATCCTGTGGATCGCCGCATCTCTTTTCGCCTTTGAAGGCGATATTCATTTTCAGCCAATTGCTCTTTTCCTGATTTTTATCGCATATCTCCTGGAAAAGCGGAATGCACTCCGCAGATACAGCATCATCTATATCAGCGCTTACATCAGTATGACTTTCTCCCTGTATATGCTGTTTTTAGATACGCAAAGCGCTCTTTCCGGAGCATCCTCGTCTGCCTATCCCATGTTTCGGGCCTTACTGTCAGGACTGCCCACCTCCGTGCTGCAGCTGACAGCATATGTCAGACTTTCCGCCAGGGAAAGCCAGTCCATCTGCGGCCTGATTCACGATCCCTCCGCAGTCTCCTGACAGCTTGAATCAGGAAGTTTTCTTTCCATTCATCCATCCATCATCCTCCAGCTGAAAGCCCGTGTTTTTCATTTTAACATATGAGCGAAGTATTATACAATCATATCAGTGATACGATTATAAAATTGTCATTTTTAATAGCATTTTCACATATAAGGATCCATCCGTAAATAAACAGGTCAAAGTCCGTCTCAGCCCCATATACCGCTTCACAAAAACAGCTGTCATGATTCCACTGTGCTGTCTTTTGGATAATAAAGATTGAAACGCGGCGGGCAGGCATGCTAAAATACAGGAAATGCGTTATACAGGTATTTGGGAAACCCCGCATCCAGAAAGGAATCCAGCCATGTCTTCTTATTATATCACAGAAGTATCCCCGTCAGATAAAAACGCCAGAGACCAGGTGGACCGCCTGCTTCAGGCAGAAGGCATCCGCCGCGACGGCAGCCTTGATTACACCTGTGCCATGTACGACGATGAAATGCATGTCATCGCCACAGGGAGCTGTTTCGGAAACACGCTCCGCTGTATGGCGGTCAGCAGCGACCACCAGGGAGAGGGCCTCATGAACGAGATCGTCACGCACCTGATCGGCTATCAGATAACCCGGGGAAACAGCCATCTTTTTTTGTATACCAAATGTGACTCCGCCAAATTCTTTGGCGACCTGGGATTTCATGAGATTGTCCGCATTGACGGGCAGATTGTTTTTATGGAGAACCATCGCAGCGGGTTTTCCGGTTATCTGAAAAATCTGGAAAAAGAGACGGAAAGCAAGTGCAGCGGCTACAGGGATGTGAAATCCGCCGCCATTGTCATGAACGCAAATCCCTTCACCCTGGGGCACCTTTATCTGGTGGAAAAAGCCTGCGCGGAAAACGATCTGGTACACCTTTTCATGGTCAGTGAGGACTCTTCGCTTGTGCCCTTCGCCGTCAGGAAAAGGCTGATTCTGGAGGGTACGGCCCATTTACCCAATCTTGTCTGCCACGAAAGCGGTCCCTATATCATCAGCAACGCGACCTTTCCAAGCTACTTCCAGAAGGACGAAGCCGCGGCGATTGAGAGCCACGCCTGGCTTGACCTGCAGGTTTTCGCCAGAATCGCCAATGCCCTGGCGATCCGGACACGGTATGTAGGCGAGGAGCCTTCCAGTCTCGTAACCGGCATCTACAACCGCATCATGCAGGACGAGCTGCCCCGTTCCGGCATAGCCTGCGTGATCGTTCCCCGGAAGACCATTTCAGGAAAAGAGGACGGCCGGACCAATCCGGCAGGCAGCCCGTCTCCCATCAGTGCTTCCACGGTGCGGCAATGTCTCAAGGAGGGAAACTTTGACGCCCTGAAAACCATGGTTCCGGAAAGCACGCTCCGTTATTTCAGAAGCAGCGAGGCTGAGCCGGTCCTTGCACGGATTCGGGCTGAGAAAAACGTGGTACACTACTGAAAGGAGTTCCCGCCATGGATGGAATCGAGATCACCCTGCCCCAGATGCTGGACTGCCGGGAGCGGCGGAACAGCCTGCAGAATGAAATGCTGCGCAGATACGGGAAACCCGTCATCTCCTTCTGCATGAATATACCGGGTCCGGTCAAAACCAACCCTCAGATCTGTGCCGCTTTTATGTCCGGAAAGAGAGACCTTACGACTGCCCTCAGAAAACACGGGTACGCCATCCTGCAGGAAACAGAGCTGCATGAAGCAACAGGCGACGAATGGATCGCGGCGGTCGATGCAGAAGCCGGCCGGATAAAAGAACTCACCACGGAAATAGAAAACAGGCATCCCGCAGGACGCCTGTTCGATATGGATGTGATTGCTTCAGACGGGAATAAGCTCTCCCGCGGCAGCTTCCGGAAATGTCTCCTCTGTGATAAGCAGGCGCAGGAATGCGCCCGGTCCCGCACGCATTCGGTGCAGGAGATGCAGGAGGCAGTGGAGCGAATCCTGCTTCGGCTTCCTGCGCCTGTTCCGTCAGGCCCCGAATCATGCTGATACCCAGGCGGTTGGCAGGTCCCCGGCGAGAGCCCCTGATGGTGTAAAACGGCTCTTTCTAAAAGTCCCCGTTCATCCGCATCGCCGTCAGACTGTTTATAAAAACAGACGCGGCCAGCAGATCCGCGCTTCCGCCGGGACTGCAGTTCCGGCGTATATAGTCGGCATCCATGCCGCGCAGAATCTGAACGGCATACGGCTGATAGGCTCCGCCGTTTCTCAGAAATTCCTTCGTCTCCGCATGTACCCTTTCCAACTCCTCCAGCCCGCCTCTGGACAGTACGTTGGAATCCTCGGTCTGTGCCATCAGAGTAAGAAGCGTCTGCAGCTTCACGAGGTTCCATTCCTGTCCCCGCTTCAGCCCGTCCTGCAGCACCGGCAGTCCGACCCGGAAAATGCCCGGGTAGCCCAGGATCGCTTCCCCGCGGATCCCTGCCGTCCCGTAGCGCAGGAAATTTCTCTCTCCGTGGGTAACGGAAGCCCTGCCGCATCCTGAGCTGTCCCCGGCAGAGTTCTTTTCTCCCTTACGTGACGCAGTTTTGAATGTCGGCTCCATGTCTTCGGATGACGATTTTACCGCTTCGGCAGTTGAACTGCCGAAGCCGGAATCAGTCTCCCTGCGCTTCTTCATATGTTCAAGCTCTTCCCTCAGAATACGGCCGGTCATCGCCTGCTGCATTTCCGCAAGATTCTTTGCCGTTGCCTCTTTTCCCTCACGCAGACACCGGCCGGCGGCCGCGCTGAAAACCCCGAAGGTAAAAATGATGCCTTTATGCGTATTGACGCCACCGGTTGCCGCGTACATTGCTTTTTCCGCTTCGATCCCGGTTTTCCGGATGGACCGGAACAGAGCCTCCGGCGTGCCGGTTTCCTGAACCCCCTCTATCGCCATCTCAGTAAAAAAAGGAAAAAGCGCGGCGGCGCTTCGCCGGAAGGTATCCACATCCATGTCAGTGTGCGCTCCGTTGGAGTACAGGTCAACGAGCCCGGGTTTCGGGGTCGTGAGCACCTCTTCAATCATCGCTGTATGCGCAAGCTGTCCGATTCTGGCCGCTGTCCGGCAGAGTGTATCCGGTCTTTCCACGTTTCCTCTCCTCCTGAAACGAAGTTTTGTACGGTGACTCACTGTCTTCGGATGACGATTTTGTTGCTTCGGCAGTTGGACTGCCGAAGACAAAATCAGTCTCCTTTTTGGCTTTATTACAGAGCCGCCCAGGGGAAGGCAATTCCTTGTCGGAGCTGTTTTCCCCTGGGCGGCTTACAACTGCGGCTGACGACAGCGCAGTCATCTTTGAATTTTGACAGGCAACTTATTTCACGATCTTCAATGCATCCCCGCAAAGTATGGCAGTACCCCGTAAAACAGAATCCCGAGAAGAGCCGATACGCAGATGACCTTCGGAACGCTCCACTTATACCGGAGCATGACGGCCAACATACCGGCGCTGATCAGGATCGAAAACGGCAGGATCGACCCCTCATGAAAAAAGGTCTCTCTCCCGAGAGTTATAAGGACACCCAGGAGCATAGCGATACATACAGGTTTGACAAACCGCATGATGACCCTCATGACAGCACTGTCCTTAAACCGTTCAAAGAAGACAGCCGCCAGGAGCGTCAGAGTCAGCGTCGGCGTGAGAACGCCCAGGACGGCAACAAATCCTCCGAGCGGTCCCGCTGTCTGCATGCCGGTAAAGGTCGCGCTGTTGACGCCGAGGGGCCCCGGCGTCATTTCCGCGATGGCAACAAGGTTGGCAAGATCGGCGGAGGTCATCCACCCGTGCCTGAGCATTTCATCAAGGATAAGCGGAATCATGGACATCCCGCCAAAGCTCGTAAACCCGATTTTCAGAAAAGAAAGATACAACTGCAGATAAATCATAACGCGCTCCCTACTCTTCTCTCGTCTGACGGTCGTCTGAACGGTTCCTGCCCATACATTTCCCCGCGAAATAACAGACCAGGGCGACGCATACGGCAGACAGAACCAGGATAATATTGCTGACTCCCAGGAGCCACAATGCGAGAGCAATACCCAGAACCACATAGGCCGTCAGGCTTTTCATCGCATCCCTCCCCAGAGACAGGGCAGCAGTCCCGATAATCGGGATGACCGCTGCCCGGATGCCTGTCAGCGCCGCCTTGATCCAGTAATTATCCTTCAGGTAGTTATAAAAAACCGTGACAAGAGTCAGGATCAGGATTGCCGGACAGGTGATGCCCGCAACCGTGCAGCACGCCCCGAACACCCCTCCGACATGATAACCGAACAGCAGGCTGATGTTGGCGATCATAATGCCCGGCATGGACTTGCCGACTGCTACCATTTCCAGCAATTCCTGTTTTGTGATCAGCTGACGCTTATCCACAAATTCCTGTTCCATCTGCGCCAGGATCGCCCAGCCCCCGCCGAAGGTAAAGCAGCCGATTTTAAAGAAGAACAGAAATAAAGACAGTCCTTTTTTGAGTAAATGCTCTTTATCCATACTTTTTCTCAGGCCTTATGAATTTTTCTTCCGGTTCTTATTGAAGTTAATGAGGCATCCGGCCTTCACAATCTCCCGTTCCGTTTCTGTCATATCAAGAATATAGAGTTCAATCGGCAATGCCTTCCCGTTCTTCACAACATATGCCCGGATGTCGGAAAGATCGCCGTCCAGTGCTTTGCGTATGCCGGGGACATAAATATAATCGCCTACTTCGAAAGCCTCCGGGCTTCCCTTGAGATGGAACGGGATCATGCCCCAGTTCATAACATTTGAGCGATAGCGCTTGGTTGCGTATTCCTGTGTGATATTCGCAAGTCCTCCCAGTACCCTCTGGCAGGAAGCAGCCTGCTCACGGGCACTGCCGTCGCCCGGCTTGTTGGCATACACCATGGAGCCGATCTGGATCTTCTGCGTATCGATATTTTCCGATCCGGGAATCGTACGGATCACCGCATAGACATCGGAAAGCGCGGCATCCATCTCAGCTGCGCTGCCTCCGGATACCCGGCACCGTTCCGTCCGGTCAACCTCTTTGGACCGTCCTACATACCCCGGATCACGTCTGGACAGCGTAAACTCCGCGAGTCCAAGCGGATTCGAGCGGTATGCAGAGGTTTCACCGGAGGGAATCAGCTCATCCGTCGTCGTCACCTCATCCAGTATCTTGGAGCAGACCTTGAGAAGAATGTTGTCCGCAAGCGCTTCCATCTCAGGCCACGGCTTAATGTTGGGGCCGTCAAAGAGCTCCACGGAAGGATCGGCCTTGCCGAAGCCCTGATAGACACGTACCTTGTATACGGTATCATCATAGTCATGAGCCGGCACATTGCCCCAGCAGTCATACTGCTCTGCGGAGGTAAGGATACCGCCGTTTGCCGCAGTCGCCGCGATGGAACGGGCGTCCATAAGGGCCGCGGCAGCCATCTGCCCGCTTCCGGGCTTGGAGCCTTCCCTGTTCGGGAAATTCCTTGTCGTATGCCGGATGGACAGGCCATTGTGCATCGGGGTGTCTCCCGCTCCAAAACACGGGCCGCAGAAGGCTGTCTTCACAATCGCGCCTGCCGTCATCAGATCCGCCACATATCCCTTCCGGGTCAGGTCGATCATGACGGGCTGCGAAGAAGGATAGATATCGAGGGAGAACTCTCCCTGGCCGCAGCTTCTGCCGCGCAGCATGTTGGCGGCCTCCACCACATTGGTGTAGTTTCCGCCTGCGCAGCCGGCGATAATGCCCTGCTGTACCTGCAGGCGGCCATCCTTCACCTTGTCAAGAAGCGTAAACTTCGCCCTGCCGTCCGCGACACGGTCCGCCTCGGCTTCGATGCCGCGGAGGATATCCTCCAGATTCGCATTCAGCTCATCAATCTCAAAGGCATTGCTCGGATGGAACGGCAATGCAATCATGGGCTTAATCGAGGAGAGATCCACATAGACACACCCGTCATAATAGGTTACATCAGCCGGATTCAGCTCCCTGTAATCCTCCGGCCTTCCATGAGAAGCCAGGTATTCTTTCGTGTCCGCATCCGTGCGCCAGACAGAGGACAGGCAGGTGGTCTCCGTTGTCATGACATCGATGCCGTTGCGGTAATCGGTCGTCATTTTTGTGATCCCGGGGCCGACAAATTCCATGACCTTGTTCTTCACATAGCCCTTCTTAAAAACTGCTGCTACGATGGCCAGCGCGATATCCTGCGGTCCGACATAGGGCGCCGGCTCCCCGTCCAGGTAAACCGCCACAACGCCGGGATATGCAATATCATAGGTATCTTCCAGGAGCTGCTTTCCAAGCTCGCCTCCGCCTTCACCGATGGCGATGGTTCCGAGGGCGCCATAGCGCGTATGCGAGTCAGAGCCCAGGATCATCTTCCCGCAGCCCGCCATTGTCTCGCGCATATACTGGTGAATGACGGCGATATGAGGCGGAACATAGATCCCGCCGTATTTCTGAGCGGCTGTGAGGCCAAACATATGATCATCTTCATTGATCGTACCCCCCACTGCACAGAGGGAGTTGTGGCAATTGGTCAGCACGTAGGGCAGTGGGAATCTCTCCATGCCCGAAGCGATAGCCGTCTGGATAATACCGACAAAGGTAATGTCGTGGGAAGCCATGGAGTCAAACCGGATGCGGAGATGATCCATCGTATCCGCTGTGTTGTGCGCCTTCAGGATCGAATACGCGATCGTACCCTTCTTCGCCTCCCCGGGACAGACTTCCTTTCCGGTCATCCCGGCCACCCTGGCAGCCTCTGCCTCCGGTACGATGTCCTTTCCGTTTACGAGATATACGCCGCTGTCATAGAGCTTTATCATTTGCAGTCTCCTTTCATTCTTGTAAAAATCGTAAAAAGGCATAATGCGATTATAATCCCCTTTTTTTTGAAATACAAGACTGTTTTCCCCGCCGCCAGGCCGCTCTTTTGCGGCTGTCCTGCTGCCTGCCTTTTTTCTGCATCCGCATCTCAGCCGTCCTGTGCAGGATGATGAATCCCTTTTGCCCTGCCAATCTGATGCCCGGAGTAAAAAACAGACTATTTGCTGTGGTTTCCCGAAAAAGTCTGTCTCTACAGCAAATGTACCAGAAAAACTCATGGCTGCGACACCGTCCAGTATCATTTCGAACAATTTTGGTAGAAATTACCTCTTTTTTTTGTTTAGATTTTGTATTATACTAAGAAAGACACAAAAGCTCCACTCAATACAAAGGAGGTACGCATGAGCGAAACAATTGTTGGCATTCTTGGTTTCCTGACAATCATAGCTATCGTCTACATGCTCTTTCAGAGCAAAACGCTTCCCAGCATCGCCTTTATTACCTTCCCGTCCATTCTTGCAGTCATCCTCGTGATCGGCAA
Source organism: Blautia sp. (assembly GCA_017475035.1). Lineage (GTDB taxonomy): Bacteria > Bacillota > Clostridia > Lachnospirales > Lachnospiraceae > Blautia_A. The sequence goes on along the minus strand of JAFVGK010000169.1, from coordinate 14,516 downwards.
GTATTATACGATCGGGGATATCGGCGAGCTCATCAAGGGCGGCTTCAAGAGCACCGGTCCCACCGCCGCGCTGTTTGTCTTCAGCGTTCTGTATTTCGGCATCATGGGAGACGTCGGGCTCTTTGACGTCATCATCAACGCCCTCATGAAGATGATCGGCGGCTCTGTTATCGGCGTCACGGTCATGACGGCTATCATCGCCCTGATCGGACATCTCGACGGCGGCGGAGCTTCGACATTCTGTATCCTGATCCCCGCGATGCTCCCTGTGTACAAGAAGATGCATATGCGCTCCACAACGCTTCTGCGTATCGCCGTTCTCGCGATGGGCGTCCTGAACCTGATGCCCTGGGCCGGTCCGACCATGCGTGCCGCATCCGTACTCGGCATCGAAGCAGGAGCCCTGTGGCGCACCCTCATCCCGATCCAGATCTTCGGTATTTTCCTCTGCCTGGTCCATGCTGTCCTGGCAGGCATGCAGGAAAAAGCCAGAGGCGCAGGCCTGGACGGCAAGCTTGCACAGCAGGAAGGCGCTGTAGACGCCGGCGAGTCTGAGCTGGCAAAATCCGGCGACCTTGCCCGTCCGAACCTTTTCATCTTTAACCTTGTTCTTACCTTTGCCGTCATCGGCCTTCTGATCTGGGATCAGTTCCCGAGCTACGTTCCGTTCATGCTCGGTGTCGCGATCGCTATCATGGTCAACTATCCCGGCGCGAAGATGCAGAAACAGATCATCAACAGCCATGCAGGCCCTGCCCTTATGATGTGCTCCACCCTGATGGGCGCCGCCGTCCTCATGGGCGTCCTGGTCTATGGCATGGATCTCTCCGGTGCCGCCGTGATCGCAAAGCCGGGCACGGAAATGTCCATCCTCAGTGTTGTCACATGTATGGCAAACATCATCAAGATGATTCTTCCGCCGGCTCTGGGAACCCATCTCCCGATCGTCATCGGCGTCCTGTCTGTACCGCTTGCCCTTGCATTTGATACAGACTCCTACTTCTATGGCATGCTCCCGATCATGATCGCCATCGGCGCAGGCTTCGGCGTGGAAGCGCTTCCGATCGCAGTCGCCATGGTTGTCTGCCGTAACTGCGCGACCTTCATCAGCCCGATGGTTCCCGCAACCCTCCTGGGTGTCGGACTTGCGGATGTCGATATCAAGGACCATATCAAGGCAAGCTTCCTGTATGTATGGGCCTTCTCCATCATCTGCATGCTCTTCGCCATCGCTCTCGGCATCATGCCGCTGTAATCATTTGTAATCATTCTGCACACAAGTCTTTAAGGAAATGCAAAAGCTGTCACCGCAATCCTGCCCCGGATTCCGGCGGCAGCTTTTCGAGATGTTTCCGGGAAAAATCACCACAGCTTTTTTATATTCTGAGAGCCTTATGAGGGCTCAGAAAGGAGCCATCTATGGAAATAATGAAACCGGCGGCAGCAGGCACGCTCGAGTCAAGTGACTGCATGGTAACGGTAGAACCCGGTCAGGGCGGGGTCGAACTCGAGCTTGACAGTTCCGTCATGCGTCAGTTCGGTCCCCAGATCAAAAAGGTAATAGCCGAGACGCTCGAGCGCCTGGAGGTAGGCAGCGTAAACATTAAGGTTGTCGACAAGGGCGCACTTGACTGCACTATAAAAGCACGCGTAGAAGCTGCTGTTTTCAGAAGCAATGACATAACGAAAGATATTCCGTGGGGAGGTGCCATTCAATGAATCCGGCTGAAAATCCGAATAAAAAAAGGCTTCGCAGAAGCATGATGTTCCTGAACGCCCAAAAACCGGGCCTGATCAAGGATCCCTATGTATACGGACCCGATTCCATCATGCTGGATCTGGAAGACGCGGTTGCCATGAAGGAAAAAGACGCAGCCCGTTTCTCCCTGTATCACGCACTGAAGGAAATCAATTACCGAGGCGTAGAGCGTGTCGTCCGCATTAACGGCCTCGACTCCGACCTGTGGGAGGAGGATATCCTCTGCAGCGTTGCCGGCGGGTGCGATTCCATCAGAATTCCCAAGACCGAGACAGCCGATGATGTAAAAAAGGTCGAAAGGATCGTCGAGGACGCTGAAAAACGCTTCGGAAGAGAGCCCGGAAGTGTTCTCATCATGGCCGCGCTGGAGTCCGCAAAGGGCGTCATGAATGCTCTTGAAATCTGTCAGGCTTCCCCGCGCCTTTTCGGCATCGCCCTTTCCGGCGGCGATTATACCAAGGACCTCCAGACCACCATCACCGGGACCGGCGTCGAGCTCATGGGGGCGCGTCAGCATATGATCATCGCCGCCCGCGCCGCCGGCGTGCAGTGCTTCGATACGGTCTGGACCAACCTGAACGACATGGAAGGCTTCCGTAAGGACGTGCAGACCATCCATGACATGGGCTTCGACGGAAAATCCATCGTTAACCCGCGTCAGATCCCGATTGTCCACGACATCTATACTCCCAAGGAGAAGGATATCATCTTTGCGGAAAAGGTCGTACGAGAGATTGATGAGAAGAGCGCGCAAGGCATCGGAGTATTTACCGTCGACGGCAAAATGATTGACATCGCCTTCTATGACGGCGCAAAGCGCACGCTCATGCTTGCGCGGGCTGCCGGCAAATACAAAGGAGATCTGTGAAAGGGGGAAGGAATGCTATGATTAATGCAGTAGGAAGAGAAATTCCTGATGAAATACTTAAATTGACAGGCAAAGAGCCCTTCCAGGGCAATCATTACAAGGAAGGCGTCCCCTTCCGCCGCTATGCGCCGATCATCCGCCCGGTCATGGACAACCAGCACGACAAGATGGTCAAGGACATCCATGAAGCCCTGATCAAATGCAAGGCCCACAATGGCATGACCGTCAGCTTCCACCATCACTTCCGGGAAGGCGACCTTGTCGTAAACATGGTCATGGAAGAGATTCACAAGATGGGGCTCAAGAATATTACGCTCGCCGCCACCTCCCTGGGCAAAGCGCACGATCCGCTTGTCCCCATGATCGAAGACGGCACCATCACATCCATCCAGGCCTCCGGCGTACGCGGCAAGATCGGTGAGGCCATCTCCCACGGCAAGCTGAAAGGCCTTGCCATCATGCGTTCCCACGGCGGCCGTGTCCGTTCCCTGGTGACCGGGGAAACCAAGGTGGATATCGCCTTTATCGGCGCCCCGACCTCCGATGAATACGGCAACCTCCGCGGCATCGGCGGCAAGAGCAACTGCGGCGTCCTGAGCTATTCCCATGTAGACGGCGACTGTGCGGAGTATGTGGTAGCCGTCACGGATACCCTCGTACCCTTCCCGAACTTCCCGGCCCATATTTCCATGACAAAGGTCGACTATGTCTGTGTCGTGGATGCCATCGGCATTCCTTCCAAGATTGCCACCGGAGCCGCAAAGCCTACCACCGACCAGAGAAAGCTGATGATGGCCGAATACTGTACACAGGTCGTTGTCAATACGCCATATTTCAAGGATGGCTTCTCCTACCAGACCGGTGTCGGCGGAGCCTCCATCGCCTCTACGATCTCCCTGACAAAGATCATGGAAGAGCGCGGCATCAAGATGGGTTTCGGCGTCGGCGGCATGACCAAGCCCATGTGCGACCTGCTGGACCGCGGTCTCTGCCGCGTCCTGCTTGACACGCAGGCCTTCGACCTTGACGCCGTCACGAATGTCCTGAATCCTGCCCACCACCGCATCACGGCCGGTTCCTACGCGAATCCTTTCAACAAAGGCGCGTTTGTCAACAAGCTTGACTATGTCATCCTGGCCTCCCTTGAGGTTGACGTGCACTTCAACTGCAATGTCGTCGTGGGTTCCGACGGCATCATCACGGGCGCCCAGGGCGGACATCAGGATACGGCGCAGGGCGCGAAATGCACCATCGTCATCTGTCCGCTGCTGCAGGGACGCATTCCGGCGATCTGCACGGAGGTCACCACAGTCACCACGCCGGGTGAGAGTGTTGATATCGTTGTCACCGATTACGGCGTAGCTGTCAACCCCAACCGCCCGGATCTTCTGAAAGCCCTTCAGGACGCGGACTGCGTGCCGTTAAAGACAATCGAACAGCTCCGCGACGAAGCCTACGCCATCACAGGCGTCCCGAATCCCGTTGAATTCGGCGACCGCATCGTCGGCATCATCGAAGCCCGCGACGGCACGATCATGGACGTTGTAAGAGAGATCAAAGAATAAAAAAATAAACGGTCAGGCTGCAGAGGTTCCTTCCGGCCTGATGCGCAAAAAAGAGCCGTAAGCCCCTTGCGCCAGGTTTCATATCCTGTCCGCAAGGAGCTTACGGCTCCTGTTTTCCGCGCAGTCTTTCGCAAAGCAGGGTATTCCTTACGGTAACCTTCACATTCCGCACTGCGCAGGACAGAGCTTTTCTGCTTCCCACAATCACAAGCAGCTTTTTCGCCCTGGTGATGCCGGTATAAATCAGGTTCCTCTGCAGCATCACATAGTGGCTCATGACAACCGGCATGACTACGACAGGGTATTCGGAGCCCTGTGCCTTGTGGATTGTGGTCGCGTAAGCATGCACGAGCTCATCCAGCTCTGTAATGTCATACCCGACCTTCCTCCCGTCAAAATCAGCTGTCAGTGTCCTTTCCGCCTCATCGACGGCTTCAATCCTTCCGATGTCCCCGTTAAAAACCTCTTTGTCATAGTTATTCCGGATCTGCATGACCTTGTCATCGACCCGGTAGACATAGCCTCCCCTGAAAAGACTTTTTTTCTGTATCTTTGTTTTTTCGCCGCCATACAGGCAGACTTCCTGTTCCGCGGGATTCAGCGCTGCCTGAAGCGCCATGTTAAGATTTGACGCGCCTGAAGCGCCTTTCTGCATGGGAGTCAGCACCTGGATGCAGGATGGCTCCATATGGCAGTAGCGCGGAAGCTTTGTCCGGACCAGCTCCACGATCTGGCTGACCAGGGCATCCGGATCCTTATTCTCCATGAAAAAGAAGTCGGAGCTCCTGTCATTTATGATCTCCGGCATTTTACCCTCGTTGACGCGATGGGCGTTCATGATAATCCTGCTCTGGCTGGCCTGCCGGAAAATCCTGGTCAGCCGCACCACCGTAAAGATACCGGAATCGATCATGTCACGCAGGACATTTCCCGCCCCTACCGACGGAAGCTGGTCGATATCCCCGACCAGGATCAGCCGCATGGTCGGCGGGATTGCTTTCAACAGTGCATTCATCAGGATGATATCAATCATGGAGCATTCATCCACGATCAGTACGTCCCCTTCCAGCGGATTATCCTCATTTTTATGGTATCCTTCAGGCGGTTTGCACTCCAGCAGCCTGTGTATCGTCTTCGCGGGGAGTCCTGTCGCCTCGGTCATCCGCTTTGCCGCCCGTCCCGTCGGCGCTGCCAGCAGGACCCTCAGCCCATACGCCCTGCAGGCGGTGATGATCCCATGCACGGTAGTGGTCTTTCCGGTACCGGGGCCGCCGGTAAGTACCATGACTTTTGCAGCCGCAGCCCTTCGGATGGCTGCCGCCTGCACCTCATCATACTCCATGCCGGTCTTCTTCTGAATTGTGCCGATGTCAATCGAGAGCGACGCATTCCCGGTCTTTCTTCTTGCCTCCATCAATTTTACATACAGCCTGTCACCCGCCGGAGAAGCCGCCAGTTTTTTCAGCTTCGACGCAGCGCCGACCTCCGCGAAATAAAAAGGAGGCAGATAGATGGGCGTGACAGGATTTCCATCCTCATCGACCTTGCGGATTTCCTTTTCCTGGATCAGATCCTTATTCTGAAGCATTTCTTCCATAACGGCCATCACGGACTCCAAAGGCGCTTCCAGCAGACCGGAGGCCGTCTGTCCCAGCTGCTGCTTTTCCGCATAGACATGCCCTTCATCAGAAAGCTCTGACAAGGCATACATCAGCCCGCTCCGCAGCCGCAGAAACGAATCCTTCTGAAATCCCAGCTTCATGGCAATCTGATCGGCTGTCTTAAAGCCGATTCCCCAGATATCATCCGCGAGTTGGTAGGGATTCTCTTTCATCACCCGGATGCTGTCATTTTCGTACTGTTTATATATTTTTGCCGCATAGGAAGCCGAGACCTGATGCTCCTGCAGAAACAGCATGATGTTTTTGATTTCCTTCTGCTTCTCCCAGGAGGCGGCAATCATCTGAATCCGTTTCTTTCCGATCCCCTCTATCTCAATCAGGGCTTCCACGTTTTCCTCTATGACCGTAAAGGTATCCTGTCCGTATCTTTGTACAATCTTCTTTGCGAACTTCGGGCCAACACCCTTGATCAGGCCGGAGCCAAGATATTTCTCCATCCCATAGACCGTTGCGGGCATGGTTTCCTCCCAGGTCTCGGCCACGAACTGCCTGCCGTATTTCGCGTCTGCCTTCCAGCTTCCTTTTACAAGCAGGACAGAACCGACTGTCACATCGATCAGGTTTCCGATGACAGGCACCAGATCGCTGTAATCCTTCACACGGCATTTGAGGATGGTATATCCGTTTTCCGGATTCTGATATGTAATTCTTTCCACTACACAACGGATCGTCTGCATGACTGCAATCCCCCTGATTCAAAGCCGTCAATCAGCAGCCTGTGCGTCAGGCCCGCCTGCGCGCGCATGTACGCAATCAGCCGTCAGTCGGCACAATTAACCGTACTTCTGCAGCCGCCTTCTTTCCGGTAATTCGTACAGCCTAAAAAGAATCCACCGGTTTTTCCGTTCCTTTTTACGATCAGGTATCCGTCCCTGCAGGAATGGCATTTCCGGATCTGCAGCTTCCCGCCGCGCAGGTCGTTCGTCATGAAACCGCAGATTTCCGGCTCGTTCGTGCATAAATATAGAGGCAGGCCGATCGAAGGATGAAAGCGCAGCCGCAGAGGATACCCACAGACCGGGCAATACTTGGAGACTCCGTCCCTCTGCCGGGAGGTCTCCGAAAAATGTCCCTCCACCTTCATGTCTTTATTATCCTTGATCAGCTCCCGGACAAAAACGGAAGGCTGATCCGAGGGAGCGATGATCCACACCCGGTTTTTTGTCCTGGTCAAGGCGACATAAAACAGTCTCCGCTCTTCCGCATATTCATAGCTTCTGTCTTCCCGGATCAGCATGTTCAGAACCGGATCATCCTCGATTTTTGCAGGAAAACCGAACCGGTCGTCCATGGCGTTCAGTATGATGACGTCATCGTACCCCAGACCCTTGGAGGCGTGGGCTGTCATAAATGTCATACGTATCTTCGGATATTTCCGGGAGCGGATACGGCTCTCCCTTTTATGAAAGGCAAAGGCCTCCGTCTGGGAAAGCTTATATCCGTCAAAGCCGAAGCGTCCCAGAACCAGCACCGAAAGGCCGTCCTGCTTCCCGCCATGATATTTCACGATCTCGTCCAGCGCATGCTCCACGCACAGGGCAATCTGCGAAAAAACGGCTGTCTTTTTCGATTCAGGCAGCTCATAGGAAAGGATGATCACAGGATCTGTGATATTCTTCGTTGATTTCAATGATTTTTTCAGCTGCGCCGTATTCTTTTGAATAAAGCCACCGGCAATGTCAATCAATTCCTGGGCGTTCCGATAGGTATGCTCAATCCGCAGCAGCTGAGCATACCCCATATTTTCCTCAAATTTCGTAAACAGGGTAATGTCAGACCCGCTGAAAGCATAGATCGACTGCCAGTCATCCCCCACCGCAACGATTTTTGCCCCGGTCGCTTCCCGGAGCGCCTTTACCAGGTCATATCTCTGCCTGGAAATATCCTGGTATTCATCGACAATCACATACCGGAAAGGAAAGGCTTTCTCTTTCTCATGCGCCATCCGGAAAAGGATTTCCGCGGACTCATTGATCATATCTTCAAAGTCCACCGCCTTGCGTTCCTGCAGCACCCTTTCATACTCCAGGTAACAGGCCCTGCAGATATCCAGAAAAAGGATATTCCTCACATTCTCCTGTTTCTGCCGCAGCCGGTTGAAGTCCTCCAGCTTCAGGTCATTGATTTTGAAAATCCCTATAAACCTTGTCAGAAGCATGACCAGCCGGCTTACAATCCGGCTTTCTTTCTGCAGCAGCAGCTTCTCAAGAACCGCCTGTTCCGAGACAGGGGTCAGGGAAAAGCCATGCTTTTCAAGCTCTTCCCGCAGATGTTCCCGCAACGGCCTGCCGTCTTTATAAGAAGAAAAGGTGTAGATCAGTTCCGTATGATGAACGCGGTGCCAGATCACCTTCTCATTTACGGCTTTCCTGTATTTCTGCAGCTCCTCCCGGGTATAGCGGTTATTCTCTCCGTCCTGGGACAGGCCGAAATGCTCCAGATAGCAGACCTTCCCATCCTGCGTGATCTGAAAATCAGGCGTATAGGGCTTTGCGGAGCCGGGAATATCATAGGGATAAACCGGCTCATATACATACGTGATTCCGTTCAAATACAGGAAATTGGCAATTTCGGCTTCCTGCATCGACCGCACCAGCTCGTTCTGAATGGTGACCGGCTTCCTGCTGCGCGCATCCACGGCGGAATATGAGATCTCACCAAGGTGGCTTTTCATGGTCTCATATCTTTTTAACGTGATATTTCGGAAAAAAGCTTCGGTATCCTGCTCGTCAAAGGGGGAGTCCAGATAATAGGAAAAGAACAGGACCAGAAGATGGGTCATGGATTCATCCCTCAGCACATGCCGATGGAAGTAATTCATGATCGTAATGTATTTGAGTGACGCATCCGCAACGTTTTCCCGATCCGGATGCTCCCGGTGCAGAACGGCATTCCCTGTCGAGTGAAATGTCGCCGTTGGGCATGGGATTCCCAGCTCTTTCTGGAGATGCTGCTTTAATTCCGCCACGGCCTTGTTCGTAAAGGAAATAACCAGGATTTCTTCCGGGGAAACGCCCTTTCTCTCCACCAGATACCGGACCTTCGCCGCGATCGCGGTCGTCTTTCCGGCCCCAGCCCCTGCCACGGCAAGAAAATAGTCCTCATCATCCAGCACCATCCGACGCTGATCCTCGTCCAGACAGATGGACGGGTCAATCGGATCCAGAATATGATCAAAATATTCCTTTTCCTTCACAAGACTGCTTTCAACAAAATCCGCGTTATGGCTGAGCCGCAGGGTTTCGAGCTGTTCAAAAAAGGCGAGGGTGTCTTCAAGAGCTTCCGGTCTGATATGATACCTGCCGGCGTAATCCCGCAAAAGCCCGTTCCTCCCCAGCTCATGAAAGCTCCCGCAGGCCTTCTGCCAGTCTTTCTCTTTTGCATAGAACTCGCTCCTGGCGATATAACGCTCCTCACAAAGCAGTTTCTCCAGAACGGCTCTGCAGTTTTCCAGCAACGTCCACTCTTCACTGTCCCCGGGCCTTTTTCGCGCATTCAGAAAAAAATCTGTCACCATCCGGATGATCTTTGAATGGTTAAAACATCTTTGAAACAGCGTTTTCATTTCTCTCTATCAACCACTCTGTAAAACCACATTTCCGAAAAACCTGCCGGTATTCCCGATGCTGCCTGATCAGATCTGCCGCACAAGATGCGTTAAGCCTTCCACAGCAATCTGTTTTCTTCAATGACTGTCTGCAGCTGTCCCTGCTCCTTCAGCCATGTGAGATAGGACCTGACGGTGCTTCCCACAAGCGCATGCTGTTCAAACGTCATGGTCAGCCGGTACCGGGTGAACAATTTCTGCAGGATGGTATCAAAGGCCGCCGGTTCCCTGCAGATGTCGATAATCGCTTCCGCTGTTTCATATACCTTATCTATGTTGAGCTGCGCAAGAGGCGCTATATTCTCTGCCGGCTCCGCATGCGCCGGAATGAACAGCCTTGCATCCATTTTCTGAACCGCCTTCAGAGTCGACAGATAGGCTTCTACGTCTACCAGAAAACTGATCTGGTATTTCTCCAGTGTCTCTTTGCCGAACAGACAATCTGCCAGATAGACAATCTCGTCTTTCGTCCGGAACCCGACCATATCCCAGGAATGACCCGGCAATCTGATCATTTCCAGACCGTCAGGCAGATCTGTCTCCGCGAGGGTATACACTACGCAGCCTTCTGCCATCAGGAATTTGTGCCGCAGCTCCCTGAAGGGAAAAGCGCCGTACAGAAATGACGGCTCGAGAAGCGGGTGTTCCGTAAAGCAGCGTTCGATCCCCGGCGCCAGAATCTCACATCCCGTATGACTCTGCAGGTACCGGTTCCCGCCGATATGATCCGCGTGCGAATGTGTATTGAGAATCGCCCGCAGATCCCAGCTGTTGGCATCCAGGATATTTTTTATCCTCTTCCCGGCCGTTTTATCATTTCCGCTGTCAATCAGGTATACCTCATTCTGAGATACCTTGTACAATCCGATCTTTGCCGGACTCTGGATGTAATAACAAGCGTCCGTAACCTGAATCAATTCGTACATCATCAACCTCCGCAAATCCCGACATAAGGTTCAGACGCCAGGAAAGCATCCTCGAAACCTTCATAATCTACATATTCATAAATGAGCATCAGGTCTATCCGTTCATCCTCCGCATCAGGGATCCGGCGTCCTTTCTTGCCGTTACAATCGGCTGATAAAAGCCTGTTTCTTCCGGGAACTTCCAGGCCGCCTCGCTGCAGCCATTTGACAGCAGGAGGTTCGTCAGCTCCTCTCTGAGGACAGCACGGTATTCACAGACAAACTTACTGATCTGCAGACTGTCCTCGTCATCGATGATGTACTGCGTCAGCTGATAATTGTCCCCGTTCCAGACCCAGGTCTGGAAGGATACGCGCTGTCCCTTGTCCGTCTTATGGATGTAAGGCGGAGAATACGGAGGTTTCCCGGCCAGAAGGGCGTCATAATCCCGGATACTCGCCACGAAGATGCCGCCCGGCCTGATCTGACCGGAGATGCTTCTGACAGCCGAGACCAGAGCCTCGCCTGTCAGCATATGAGGCAGGGCATTGTCCATCGCAATCACGATATCAAACTGTTCGGAAAAGACATCAGACAAAGAGCAGAAATCCGCGTGTTCAAAACGGATTTTTACCCCATATTTCCCCGCGCGCCCGGCAGCCTCGGCAAGCTCCCCGTCACTGATATCCGACGCGGTTACAGAATAGCCGAGCTCAGCCAGCCCGATGGCCTGCGTGCCGATCCCGCAGGCACAGTCCAGGATCTGCGCTGATTTGTCAAAGCCATGATCTGAAAAGATGGTATGCAGGATCGATGCCTGCTCCCGGGTTGCGACATGCCAGTCAAGAAACAGCTTATCGTACTGAGTGGCCATGTTATCATAGAAGGTCTGGGTGATGTTCATAATCTACTTCCTCATACTCACTTTACTCCGTAGTCGAATCTGTTTCGTCATTCATATCAACTATAATTTCTATTGATTTTTTTGGAATTCCATCTGTACCTGTATTTATTTCATCTTTAGATTTTGATTTATTTGATTTATCAGTATTATTGAGATATAATCCTACACCGGCAATTACAACAAGTATGATTATAAATAATAATGCTATTTTACTCTTCTTTTTTGTTGACTTACTATTCTTTTTTTCTTCAGTTTCTGATACCTTTATTCCTTTATCAAAAGGTTTTTCTTCAGGCATCCTTGTATTTACAGTTTCTTGTATATTGCCCTTCTTACCTATGTCAGTATCTATTAGTTCTGCATTCTTTTCCAGACACGCATATGCGCTTCTTGATTTCTTTAATGCAGAAAGAATCTGTTCTCTATCGCTGCAGACTTCAACGGCATGAATTCCAGCCAACCTCATTCGGATACCGCCTGGTAACGTTACATTCTCAATCTCATCCAGATATACAGGAATACACTCTTTATGAAGAATTTCTAAAGCAAAATTAAACTCATACCTGCAAAAAGCAGATTCCCCATAATCGTTTGTAAGAAGGCATAAGAAAACTGAACATTTCTCAATTTTCTCTGCGATAAGGTCAGCATAAGCTTTCCCTACTACAAGCCCTTCATCATACCAGAGACGATAACCAGCCGAAGAAAGAAGTCGGATGATTTTAAGTGCTCGTTCCGAAATGGCATGCGCATAGCTAACAAAAATATACGGTTCGGTTCCCTCATATACTTGTGGTTTTTCCATAAATTCTACCTTTCTGCCTTTATATATATTATGATTGCATCGACAAAAGCCTGATTCTACGGATCGCTTCGCAGCGGAGCTGCTCTCGCGTCTCGCCACCCGGCTCGGTCGTTGCTAAACGCATGCCACTGGCATGCAGCAACCTACAGCCATTCGGAATCCGTTCATTTTGCACAGACAGATTTGCATACCGACATAAGGTTCAGACGCCATGTAAGCATCTTCGAAACCTTCATAATCTTTATATCCAATCCGTTCATCCTCCGCATCAAGGATCCGGCGTCCTTTCTTGCCATTACAATCGGCTGATAAAAGCCTGTTTCTTCCGGAAACTTCCAGGCTACCTCGCTGCAGCCATTTGACAGCAGGAGGTTTGTCAGCTCCTCTCTGCGGACAGCACGGTTTTCACAGACAAACTTACTGATCTGCAGACTGTCCTCGTCATCGATGATGTACTGCGTGAGCTGATAATTGACCCCGTTCTATACCCAAGTCTGGAAGGATACGCGCTGTCCCTTGTCCGCATTATGGATGTAAGCCGGAGAATACGGAGGTTTCCCATCCGGAAGGGCGTCATAATCCCGGATACTCGCCACAAAGATGCCGCCCGGCCTGAGCTGACCGGTGATGCTTCTGACAACTGAAGCCAGAGCCTCGCCTGTCAGCATATGAGGCAGGACATTGTCCATCGCAATTACGATATCAAACTGTTCGGAAAAGACATCGGACAAAGAGCAGAAATCCGCGTGTTCAAAACGGATTTTACCCATATTTCCCGGTGCGCACGGCTGCCTCAGCAAGCTCCCCTTCACTGATATCCGATACGGTTACAGAATAGCCGAGCTCGGCCAGCCCGATGGTCTGCGTGCCGATCCCGCAGGCACAGTCCAGGATCCGCGCTGTTTTATCAAAGCCACTGTCTGAAAAGATGGAATGCAGGATTGATGCCTGCTCCCGGACTGCGGCATGCCAGTCAAGAAACAGCTTATCGTACTGAGTGGCCATGTTATCATAGAAGGTCTGGGTGATGTTCATAATCTTGGTCCTCATGATAATGGTGTAAGACGCAAATATCAAAAATGGGTTCGATACAAATACAGGTACACTTCAACGGATTCAAATATCTGACAACATTCTCTGGCATAGTCGCATTTATAGTACAGTATTTCATAAGTAGTAGTGCATATAAAGTTTAACTTTATGTTAACTACATATTACCTACATCTTATTACAATGTTACTACATTTTACATAAATTCCTTTAAAATGTGAAGATTTTATCTCCACAGTAGTGTATAATCAGATACATGAAAATCACTATTGGGGGGTGTGAAAATTGTCTTGTATCGTTTACATAACAAATAAAAAAACAAATACAAAATATGCATATCGTTCTGAATCATATAGAGATCCAGTAACAAAGCAGCCAAAAAGCCGTCGAACATATCTTGGGCGCGTTGACCCTGTTACAAATGAGATAATTCCAAAAGCTGAAAAAGGAAAACGCAATCGCATTCCCGTAGGCAAGGATTTTTCAGAATCTTATGGACAGAAAAGTGTACCTTCTAAACGGGTGAATATTGCTGAATTACAACAGCAGGTTGAATATCTTCGAAAACAGCAGGATGAACTGAAGAGCAAGGTCGCCAATATGGATATTTCAATCTCAAAAATATATTCACTCATTCATGATGTGGAAATATGAGGTATCCATTTCCAGTCAGGTCTTTTCGATTAAGGTAATAAGGATGCGCAAGTATAACAAAGCCTGGAAAACTCAAATGCACCATAAGATCGCTAAGGTATTAAAAAGAATCGCTGGCGGAAACTTGATTCGTCTCTCAATATGGAAGAGAGCAAATATTGTGCTTCAGGCTATAGCCGGGGTCATTGACGAGGAAATAGCCTTTCTTTATGATGTCAGTCGCAGCGTAGTTGCAAGATGGCGGAGAAGATTTCTGGATGCATTGCCTGGTTTAAATCATATTGCGCAGAAAAAGCCGGAACTTTTGTCTGTCAAAGTTCATGCTGTTCTTTCAGATAATTTGCGGACAGGGCGTCCTCCGGTGTTTGATGCAGTCAGCCGAACTTTTATTATAGGGATCGCGTGCAATAACCCGAATGATTATGGTTTTGTGCGTAGTCATTGGAGTTTGCCAATATTGCGGAAAGCCATCATTGAGAAGAAGGTTGTTTCTTCAATATCATGTGCAACCATCAACAGGATTCTGTCAGAAGCAGAGCTTAAACCACATAAAAACAGGTATTGGCTTCATTCAACTCTGATTTTTGCACTGTTTCTACTTATAATATAATCTACTCGTTATTTTGGACTCTTTCATGCTCCACTGTCTCATGATTTGTAATTCTCATTGTTTTCGGAATGCACTCCAATGGTGGTTCAATATTACAAGCTCTGCTT
>JAFVGK010000168.1 GCA_017475035.1 Blautia sp. | reverse complement strand
GTGTGAAGTGCAAAGCAATTTTACATTAAAGACCCTATTTAAAGGATTTTCAAAGAAATTGCCTTGCAGAAGTATCCTATAAAAATCGCTACTTTATGCGATGACAAGCGGAGTCTTGATTTTTTCAGCAGACACTATTTACAGGTGAAGGCATGTATAATACTCAGTTTTTCGGGCAGCAGAACGGCATGTGGGCGCAGTCATGGCCGCAGCAGAATTACAGCAGCTGGCTGCAGCAGAATTACAGCGGACAGCAGTATTACGGCCGGAACATACAGAACTGGCAGCAGCCGCAGTCGGTCAGTCACTTGCCCGGACAGCAGCCTGCAGCCAATAAGACCCTTAAACCGGCAGCCAATGCTGCTTCAAAGCCCGCGAAGAGTACGGCAAAAGGTCTGACGCCCGGAACATTTACAGCCAGCGATCTGACACAGGAGAGCCTGGACGCCATCATCACCAAATACGGGATCGACATAGAGGATATCTTTAATCTGGCCCCTGGCCAGGAGTGGATGTTCGGAAGGGCAAAGAAGGTGACCAATGCTTTCTTTCTCCAGATGTACATGAAGCTCAATATGGAGCTGAAGCCCTCGGAATTCAGACAGAAGGTCGATGAGGTGAGTCTTAAGAGAACAAATCTTCGGACAGCGTTTGCCTATCGGGGTCTGAAGAAGCCATATCAGGTCGTGTTGAAGAACCGGAGACCGGAGCTTAACTTTATCGACCGCTCAGATATGAGCGAGGAGGAGCTTGAAGAGGAGATCAGCCTGTTCCGTGAGAATGACAGACGCAGGGGCTTCGATCTTGAAAAGGATCCGCTGCTTCGGATAACGGTTTTCAGCACCGCTGAGAAAGATACCTACGCCATCGTGATGTCCCAGCCTCACATCAATGACGACGGTGTGAGCGAGGGACTGATCATGAAGGATATCTTCATTGATTATGCCCTGGGCGGGAAATTCCCGATGCCGGAAATGGCTGCCGGCTCATACCAGAGCTACGCGAAGTGGATCGAAAACATTGACAAAGAAGCGGAACTGAAGTATTGGGAAGAGCTGCTTAAAGGCGCCCGTATTTCCAGACTTCCGGGCAGGGTGACAAGCAATCTGGATCCGATGATGAATACCCGGATACTCAGTTTTTCGGAAGAGGAAAAGGAACTGATCGGCGGAATGCAGAGGCGCTACCAGGCAACCATGAACAGCATCGTCCAGACTGCCTGGGGTGTCATGCTCCAGAAGATCTACAAAAGGGACGACGCGGTTTTCGGCTGTATCACTTCCGGACGCAGCGCCGAGGTCAGCGACAATGACATGATGACCGGCAGCTTTGTCAATGCTTTTCCGGTCCGCGTCAGAGCGGAGGAGGATAAGCCGTTTAAGGCGCTGGTGGCAGAGATTCAGACACAAATCCTGATTTCGCAGAATAAGGCCCACTGCACACCGGATGAGATCAGAGAGAAGCTTGGCCGGGAGGGACCTGTGTTTGACCATCTCCTGAATTTTCATAATTTCGGAGGCGGCAGTCACAAGAGAATGCCTGCCTTGCCGGGTTTTTCCATTCTGGAGATGGATTTCTTTGACAACCTGTCCACGGGTTTCTGCCTGTATTTCCAGATGCCGGGAAAGGATCTGATCTGCCGGTTCACCTACGACAGCCGGGCTTTCAGTGATCGGAAGATCCGCGTCCTGATGGATTGCTACCGGAAGGTGCTGACGCAGGTCATCAGGGACACGGAAGGAACCCTTACGGTGGGGGATATCTCATGTCCCACGCTCACCTGCTTCCTTGACAGTGAGGACGATGAAGCGCTGGAGACAGAAAAGAAGGCGTCACTCTTTAAGGGAATGCCTCTGTTTCAGGGCATTGATGAAACAAGCCTTTGGAAACTTGCGGAAAAAGCGAAAATCCTCAGCTTTACCGGGGGAGAGGTGATCATCCGCGAAAGATCCCTTCCGGATGGGCTGTATGCCATCGCGGAAGGATATGTGGAGGAGTTCAGAACAGCCGCCAACGGATGGCAGAACACGCTCAGGGCTGTTGGCCCGGGCGGGATCATCGGCGCATCCGGAACGCTGGATAATGTAAGGACCTATTCCGGTGTCAATGCGATCTCGGAGGAGGTAAAGATCGTCCACATCACGAAAGCGGATGTGGTCGAATTCATGAATGAACAGCCGCAGTTTGCGCGCAGCCTGATCCGCGAGCTGCATGAACTGGTCAAACGCTACTCGATGCTTTGGGTTAATTCGGATTATTAAAGAAATGAAAAAATTTGAATATAATTGGAAAAAAACAGTTCCCGGCGGTCTCGGAACCGTCGGTGAAGTTCTGATGCTGTTGAAAGATTCAGAAACAG
This sequence comes from Blautia sp., assembly GCA_017475035.1. Classification (GTDB taxonomy): domain Bacteria; phylum Bacillota; class Clostridia; order Lachnospirales; family Lachnospiraceae; genus Blautia_A. The sequence goes on along the minus strand of JAFVGK010000168.1, from coordinate 39,226 downwards.
AGGCTGCCATTACCTTAGAAAACAGCATTTCGTTCAGGGAACTCCTGGCTGACGCCTCAAAGGTCGTTTCATGCCTTCGAAAGGAGGGGATAGAGCCTGGCGCTCCTGTCGCGGTCCTTATGGATCCGGGGATCGGTTATGTAACCGCGGCAGCGGCGGCTATGCTCGGCAATTACATCTATGTGCCGATGACGCTGCTCTGGCCTGAAGACCGGATAAGGGCTGTCGCTGAGGAGTGCGGGGCAGCGGTCATTCTGACAGAGGAAAAGCTGAAGGCGCTTCTGGAACAGCCTGAGGATGGCTGTGAAGCTGCGTTTTCCGGGCCTGTTCCTGCAGAGACTGATCCCTGTGCGTATCTGTACACCTCCGGAAGTACCGGAACTCCTAAAGGCGCCGTGCTGTCCCATCGTATGGTGCTGGGCATGGTATTCTCGCGGGAGAATGTGGAGGTGCTTCAGCTGAATGATACGTACGAAAGGTATATGCTGATGTACAATATGTCCTTCGCGGCGACGTCGGGGATGATGTTTGCGAACTTACTTATCGGCAGGACATCGGTCATTCTTTCTGAAAAGGAGCTGACGTCTATAGACGCGATCGCAGCCAGGATCATCCGGGACAAAGTGGAGTGGATCAGCTTTACCATATCAGGTATGATCCGCTACATGGAAAACCCTGTGTTTGCCCAGGCTTCGAAAGGGATCACAGGTGTGTGCCTGAGCGGTGAAGCCGTAACGCCGATCATGGCGGAGGAGCTCAGGAAAAAGATCCCCGGGATCAGGATCTTTGATACCTACGGGGCGACCGAGATGTTCGGGGTGGCCCAGCGCATCTTTACCGGTCCACAGGAGCCTGACTGGAAGATATGGCCTACGACCGCGATCTATATCATGGACGAGGACATGAACGAGCTTCCGGCAGGGGAAACAGGCGAACTGATGCTGGGAGGCATATCACCTGAAGACGGATATTATCTGGCGGACAGTCAGCTTACAGATGAAAGATATATGGTTCATGAGACATTGGGCAGACTGTACCGTACGGGAGACGCGGCGATAAAGACTGCGGACGGAACCTTTCGGCTGGCCGGCCGGATGGATAATATGATCAAGATACACGGCCTCAGGATGGCCCCGGAGGAGATCGAAAATGTGATGGGCGGCACGCCTGGAATCCTCCAGGCGGCAGTGACTGTGAGAGAAGTCAGGGGAAAACAGGTTCTCTGCGGTTTTTATACGGCAGACGGAGATATTCCGGAAGTACTGATCCGCACACATATCGCTGAAAATCTGCCGTACTATATGATACCGGCTTTTATCCGGCGCATTCCGGAAATGCCCGTAAATGTCAGCGGCAAACTTCAGCGAAGCGCGCTGAAGGAAATAGAAATCTGATGGGAAGGTATGGAAGCCAGAGAAAAAATATCAATATTGACGCCGCTTTATGAGATGGCGCCGGAATATGTCGAACGGGCGCTTCATTCTGTGAAGGCCCAGGAATCTCCCCGCTATGAGCTGGAATGGCTCATAGCGGTTCACAATATGCCTGAGGCGTATCTCAAAACGATCACTGACATAACACAGGGAACTGCTTTTGCCAGGGTACTGGATGTAAAAGAACCTGCACGCTGTCTTGGCGCAGTGCGCAATATCCTGCTTAAAACAGCGGGGGGCGACTATATCTTCTGGCTGGATGGCGATGACGAACTCACGCCCGGATTTACTGTCAAGGTCGCGGATCAGCTGAAAAAGACCGGCGCGGACATGGCAGTTTTTCCCTGCGTCGCCGAAGGACTTTGCAATGCCCGTCAAAAGCGGGCTTTTTTTGAAGCGAAGCTCCCCTGCGATTCACAGGAGATCCTGGATCATGGCGACATAAGGATCTGCGACGCCCTTGAAGGACTTTTTATAAACGTATGGAGCTGGGGCTACAAAGCCTCCTTTATCAGATCCTGCGGCGTCGAATTTGATCAGACACCGGGCGCCTCATTCTGCGACGGAAATTATGTCTTTGAGGCAGCTTCACGGGCCAGGCAGATCCTTTTATTGCCGAAAACGAAGGGCTATGTCTATTACATCAGGGAGGACAGTGTTTTTCAGTCCAGGGCACGGGATCCCGGAAGGTACTGGACAGGACTGAAGCGTTTCATGGACAGACTGAGTTCCTTCAGAAACACGGATTTTCCGGATATAAATAACTGGATGTGGATCCAGATCAGCCAGGCCATGTCGATCATGATGCGCGTCACCGATGTGAGCGCTGCGCTGCGTATGGAGATCGCTCACTATATATCATCCGGACTGAGGGATATGCAGGTCATGAGGTCGGATCGCCGGTTTGACGGCGGTGAAGGGGTTTCTCTGGCCGCGGCGGTGCTTGCGGCTTTTCCTGATGAAGCCGAAGCCTTCGGAGAGCCTGAGTGGAAGCATATGAAGATCCATTCCGGGAGGACAGACAAGGCACTCATTCAGGAGAAGGTGAAGAATACCGCATCGGAATACAGCGGATTACGGCTGCTTCCGGATCCTGATAACTGTTTCAGAGGGATCGTCACCAAAGACGCGTCGCCGGAGGTCCTCAGCGTAAGTATTTCAGGGTATGATGAGGACAGGATGTCAAAGACCGTGGACGGATATATAATGGTGGAGGAGCTCAGAGGATTTGGCGCCGACGAAGTCAGGTACCGCATTACCCTGTTCGATACCGGGAAAGACACCACGATCCTGATCTCCTGGGATGGACATTTTCTTTCTGACAGTGCGGTCAGCTGGCTTAAAACAAGGTTATTCAGATGATACAGGGAAAGCTTGAAGAAATAAAAAAACGCACAGATGCCGGAGAGATCACCGATATTTACGAAATGATACCGTCATCCAGAGATCATCACCGGTATACCGGGGATAAAACCTGGTACAATGTCAATATTCAGATCATTGACACAGATACCGCTCTTGATATTACCCGGTTGAAGGAAAGATTCAAAGAGCTTGCTTCAAAAAGGCAGGCGCTTCGTATGACGATGTTTATTCCGGAATACAAGGATCCTGTACTGGCTGTGCTCCGGAAAACGGACAATGAGCTGTTTTATGCAGATCTCAGGGAGATGGCTGACGGGGAAGCTGCCGGTAAAAACGGCCTGTCAGACGGGCAGAAGGAGTATCTGAGAACACTTACACAAAAGCGTCTTGACGCAGGCCTCACGGAGGGCGGGCCGCTGATCCACCTGGGGTATATCAGAGTGTCTGACAGGCAGTATGTCAGATGGATGATCTGTTCCCATTATGTTTTGGACGGCACAGGCCTGTACCGCATCGTCCGCGAACTGGAGAGCGACGAGGCGGTCAGCGCCGATGATGAAACGGTACGGGCCTGTTACAGGCGCCTGCGTTCAGTGGGGGATCCTTCGTTATCCTTCTGGAAAAAGACACTGGGAAATATAAAGAGCCTTACACAGCTGCCGGTCACGGACAGCTTCCGGCCATCGTGGTATGCGGTGATCCGCAGAAAATGGCTGGGACATAAGCTGGGGGAAAGGATCCGGGCATACTGCAGGGAACGACGTGTCACCATGACCGCCTTTTTTACAGCCATGATCGGAACAGCGATGACGGAACTGTGCGATACGAATGAAGTCTGTTTTCTTATGACTGGAAAAGGCCGGGGAAACGAACTGACGGATGATCCGGATCTTACGGGGATGTATATGACCAGGTTCCCCATACTGTACAGAGCCGGAGAGAGTCCGGCCGACTGCCAGTCGCAGCTGCTTTCGGGTCTGGATCATGAACATATTGACCTGGACTGGCTTGGGGAGGGCTTCCGTGACCCGGACAAGCGAAGACGGACAGTGATCATGGACGTCATGAATTTCAGCGGTCCGGATGAGCCTGAGGTGACAGGCCGTATTGAAACGTATTATATGGACGGCGTGGTGGATGAGACATCGTTTCACCAGCATGAAAATGACGTGACCTTCCTGATCACACCGGGCGGTAACTATAATATCTCCAGCTATTTCAACACAGAAGCCTGTGACCCGACCGTGATCGATACGCTCTCCGGACGGTTCAGAGAGGCGGCAGAGAGGATAATCCATATGGTGACAGAAACGAAGCCCGACCGGCAGGCGCTGCCCGAGGTCGGCGAAGACCAGACCAGGGTCTATGAAGCCCCTGAGACTGTTCAGGAAACGCTGTTATGCCAGGTGTTTGAAGACGTGCTTAAGCCAGGCCGGCCTGTGGGCAGGAACGACAGCTTCTTTGATCTGGGGGGAGACTCGATCCTGGCGATGAGGGTTATCACTGAGCTTCAGTCCAGGGGAATGGAACTGAAAATCAAATGGATCTTTGTGCTGCCGGAGATCAGACAGCTGGCGCAGGTACTGGAGTCCTGTGAAGATGAGTCCCGTGGAGACGGGCATGTGCCGGGCTGGGAATACAGTCTGACGATGTCCGATCGGGCGGCTGTTGAGAAGAAGATCGGATGGGATAACGTGGAGGCCGTCTATCCCGTGACCTACGATAACCGCAGATTCTACGAACGATATAACGGCTGTACGTATGCGCTTCCTGAACTTCAACTGTTCAATGGAAAGCTGGATCCGCAGAAAATCAGAGAAAGATATGACAAGCTCTGCGCGGCCAGGCAGATGCTGAGGACCGCTGTGGTTTACACGGACGAAGGAAAGCCCTTGCTCGTCGTGACCAGAAAGAACCCGGAACGCATGTTTTATGCGGATATACGCGGGCTGAGGGACCGTTCGCCGCAGCAGGATGCATTGTCGCAGGCGCAGGAAGATTATCTACGCCAGTTGATGCGCATGATGGCAGAAAAAGGCAGGAAAGAGGGAGCCCCCCTGATGGAGGCCGGACTGATTCGGGCGGATGACGAAAAATTCTATCTCTTCCTGCGCTACAGCCATGGTATATTGGACGGCATCGGAGTGAAACGGATCAGCGAAGAACTGCTTTCCGATGAGAAGCTGACCGGGGATGCGGAACTGATCCAGGCCTATTTCAGGAACATCACACAAAGAGACGGCTCTTCGGAGATGGGCTACTGGAAGGAAGTGATGAGAACCGTCGGAGATCTGACGAGGCTTACGCCCCCGGCAGGATCGGGACAGGGAATGATCTACCGTAACCGGTGGCTCGGCAAAGTCAGAGGCGACATGCTGAAAATGTACTGCAGCCGTCAGGGAGTGACCTTATCGGCCTATCTGCATAACACTCTCGGACAGGCTCTGTGCGCGGTACTTGATACAGAAAACATCTGTGTACTGACGATCGAAAGCGGGCGAAGCAGCGTTGTCACGACAGATGATCAGCTTACGGGAAACTTCATGAACCGGTTCCCGTTTGTCTATACACGCGGAGATTCGCTGAGCGACAGCCTGCAGAAGATCTGCCGGGGTATGGAATATGACTGGGTTCTGCATATGGAAGGCGAAGCGTTCAAAAAGTGCAGCGGCCACGAGATCATTGTCGACATGACCAATTTTATTAAGGAAGACGGGCCCTGGGTCAGGGAAGGTGCAGTCAATGCGAGACTGACGACGATTCTCCAAACGAAGGAGATAGCAAAGCACCAGATCGACGGCCTGATGATCTTCATAAACCCATCCGGACAGTTCACGGTCAATTATGCCTATGATTCCGATAAGATCGACAGAGACGTCGTAGAACGCATTTTTGACCGATGGAAAGCGGTGATCCTGGAGGATCTGGAAGGATAAGCGAAAAATGGACAGACGTGTCAGGAACATGAGGCGTAACGATGAATAAGACCAGAACTGTCAACGAGGTGATGCAGGCATGGAAGGACGATGAGAGGACGGCTCTCATCTGTGAGGATAAGGAACTGTCCTTTGCCGGCCTGATCCGTCTCTCACAAAGGATCGCGGGCGCGCTCGTTTCCGGAGGCATTTCAAAGGGCGAAAGAATCGTGCTGTGTCTTGATCCCGGGATCGAATTTGTGACGGCCATGTTCGGGGTGCTGTATGCCGGCGGTGTCTGTGTCCCGGTGGATTCTTCGTGGCCGGAGGAAAGGATAGAATGCATCTGTTCGGACTGCAGAGCGGTATTGACCATAAAGCCGGAGGTATACAGAAGACTGACGGCAGACGGGACGGGCTCCGTGGAACTCCCGGTCGTTTCGGGAGAGGATGAATGCTGTGTGTATTACACTTCCGGCAGCACCGGCAGGCCGAAAGGCTTATCTGTGGCTCATGAGGTATTGTTCAATTATACATCGCCTTTTGAAGAAAATGTCATGATCAGCTATACGTTGAAAAACTGCCGCAGGGTTGTCAGCCTGCTGAATTATGCGTATTCCTTTTCTTTGTATGACATGATCTCGTCTGTCAGAAACGGATTGACGCTGATCATCGCTTCTCAGGAAGAAAGGCAGTCGCCTGCGCGTTTAGGGGAATGCATAATGCGGAATAAAGCAGATGCCCTTTCAGCTACGCCGTCCATGCTCCTCAGATACATTGAGGATGAGACGTTTGCTGATGCTCTCCGGCAGCTCAAAAGGATATGCACCTCAGGTGAGAAGCTTACAGAACAGGCGGCAGCCATCATAACAGGCAGGACCCGCGGACAGCTGATCGCCGGATATGGATCGTCAGAGATCCGCAGGCGCAGATGTTCTATGTGGACAGCAGGTCTATGGCAAAGAAGGAGAATTATTTACGGACGCTGGTAAACCTGTGGGCAGCGAAGGGCTTTGAAGAAGGCCGCGCCCTTATCGCCGGCGGTCTGATCAGGACAAAGGATGAGGAGTATATGCTCTTTATCATGTGGTCGCATCTCATCATGGATGCCTTATCCCTTGGCCGTTTAAAGCGAGAACTGTTCGATGACGGCTGCCTGACGGATGACAGTATCGCCGTCAGATCCTGTTACGGTACCATGGAACGGCTGCGGGCTGAGGCTGATCGATATTGGGCCTGTATGACAGGCGTGGAGAAAACGCTTTTCAGACCGGGCCGTACGGAGGAACTGCCATCGGGCGAAGGCCTCATGGTCCACACGACATGGATCTCCAAAGCCGACACCGGAAAGATCCTGGCGTACTGCCGCAGAAGCAAGGTTACGGTTGCCACATATATCCATGCGGCATTCGGACGGGTCATCTGTGAATTTACGCGAAAAGACAGAGCCTGCTTTTTTACTACGGCTGACGGCAGACCGGACATTCTGACGGCAGATAACGAGCTTTTCGGAATGTTTGCCTGCGGCTTTCCCTTTATCTATGAAAAAGATACGGAACTGTCCCGGATCCAGCTGCAGCTGGCCAGGAGCCGGGAATATGGATGGGCTTACCGGTATCCTGAACGAACGGAAGGCGGTTTTGTTCTGGATATCCAGCCGCCGCAGGTCGCCGGGACCGATTTGATCGTGACAGATCTGACCCCCTTCGCCGAGGCAGAGACAGCAAAAATCATCAGGCGCAGTTCCAAGGAAGCCAGGGTGTGTGTGATGACAGGGGACAGGATCCGCATCGTCTGCATGTATGAGAGCAGGAGATTCGGGAATGAGACAGTCATATCCTTTGTGAACAGACTTGTCAGGAACATGCGGCGTGACGATGAATAGGACCAGAACCGACAACGAGGCGATGCAGGCACGGAAGGATGATGAGCGGACTGCCCTCATCTGTGAGAATATGGAAAAACTGTGATCATTGAGGAGCTGGAAGGAATCGTTGACAACCCTTACGGAAGAGGTTACCATACAAAGGAATAAATAATGGAGGTTCCCCAAACGCGTTTATACGATATTTATGATCATGAGAAGAGAAAAACACTGGAAGACAAGGGATACGAGGTACCAGGCTATGACCGGGAAGCATCCTGTTGCTGGACGCGCCGGATGAGGAATACGGTACGAAAATGGCGCGGCTGCCGTAGTAACAGGCGATCCATGAGGTAATCACTTATAAAACAATCACACTTGCAAAGAGCCGCAGCGGAATACTTCTTTCCACTGCGGCTCAACCTATTCAGCTATTTCAATTGTATTACCGCCTACCCCTCAATAGCAATATACTTCTTCTCCGGAACCTTCGGGGCTTCCTTCTTCGGAATCGTCAGGCTAAGAACACCATGTTCAAATTTTGCTTTGATATCCTCCTCTGTCAGCTCCTTGCCCACGAAATATGTCCGCTGCATTGCTCCTTCAAAACGTTCCTTACGAAGAGCTTTGCCTTTCTTCTCCGTCTCCTGTTCTTTAGCAGCTGATACTGTCAGATAGCCGTCCTTCAATTCCAGATGCAGGTCATCCTTCTTGAAGCCAGGAAGATCAATATCTACTTCATAATGGTCATCCGCTTCATGAACATCCGTCTTCATCAGCCGGTCTGCATGACGGCCATAAAGCTTTCTCTCTGCTTTGTCCAGGTCACGGAAATCCGGGAAATCAAACCAGTCATCAAATAAACTATCACCAAAAATACTGGGCATTAACATAATCGTTACCTCCTTTTGCCATCCATGGTTTTTTATCGAATCGCAAAGGGATGGAGGGTTCTGGCCTTCCGGCCATCTCTTTTTCCTTTGTTCTGACTATGTTATATCACTATTGTTAGCACTCGTCAATAGTGAGTGCCAATATTTCTGTGAAATCTTTGTGAACAATTGATACGGTGAATTATACTTTCATACAAAAACGAACAAGTCGTTTAAAGGTCGCATAAAACCTTCTCGATGATCAGTCATTTTCTTTTCCAGCAATACGTAAAGCACGATCATACTAGCGTTTTTCAAATGTACATTATTTAGAGGTCATAACGCTTTAAGCGCTGGAGGAGAAAAGATGTTCAAAGCGGAAATGGTAGCTCCATGTGGACTGGACTGTAATATCTGTTCTCAGGCTTTGATTGAGGATGATCCTTGTCAGGGGTGCAATGGACCGAATGATCACAAGCCGGAGTTTTGTGCGATGCATTGTGGCATAATCCTCTGTCGGAAGCGGAGAGAAAATGGCTATAAATACTGCGACGAATGTCCGGATTATCCCTGCGAGGATGTCATGGAGAAGGAAAACCGCTACACTACGCAGTATCCGCATCGGGAATCCCCGCTGGAGAATCTGCGGATGATTCGGGAAAGCGGGATGGATGCTTACCTGGAGCATGAGAGAGAGTTGTGGACATGCCCAGAGTGCGGTAAGCCGTTTTCAGTCCACGACAGACATTGCCCGCATTGTGGAAAAAGAGTAAAGGAGTAAGTCGAAATGCAATTCTTAGTGAAAGCTTATGACGGGGACGGTATGCTGGAAAAGCGCATGGAAGTACGTCCGCGTCACCTGGAGGGCATGAAGGCCCTGGGCAGGCAGATCATCTGCGCCGGCGGACTGCTGGACGATGAAGGCAGGATGAAAGGGTCGGCGTTGGTGATACCCTATTCTTTTTGCTTTTTATAGCCGGCTCCGAATTCCTCCATCGCGGTAATGATGGGGCGCATGGATTCACCCAATCCACTCAGCGCATACTCTACACGCGGCGGAACTTCAGGATAAACCGTTCTTGTAATGATGCCGTCCTCCTCCATCGACCGAAGGCTGTCGGTAAGCACTTTCTGGCTGATGCCATCAAGGCTTTTTCTCAGCTCATTGAAACGCCAGGGCCTTGCGAGAAGATTCCGAAGGATCAGAAGTTTCCACTTGCTTCCGATTAGTTGGACCGTGGTGGCTACCGGGCAATCAGGCAGTTCGTCTTTTGTCTTCATGGTTCACCTCCAGATTGATGCAACATTCTGAAATAAATGTTATAACCAAATTCGAGTATAATATAGCAGAACATCGGCTGCTTGTCGATGGGTTACAAAAAGGTGACCATGTAATAAAAAGGTGCGTACTTGTATGGACTTCAATCATCCGTATAATAAAAAACGCAGAGGGTAAACAGCCTTCTGACAAACACAAAGGAGGATGCGATCATGGCACTTTCTAATCTGTTCGGATGGAACAAAATGGAGTCTCCCGCTTCGGCCTGCGGTGCTGCCGACAAGCCGGAGGAGAAGCCCGCTGCCTGCGGTTCCGCCTGCGGCGCTGCCGAGGCTCCCGCTGCCTGTGGTGCGGCTGACAAGCCGGAAGAAAAGCCTGCGGCCTGCGGCTCGGCTTGCGGTGCTGGTGACAAGTAAACTCTGCTTCTTACTCGACAATGTTCCCGGTGGGAAGCGTCTTACCGGGAACCTCGATTATTACTCGGACATTCCGATAACCATAGAAACTCAAGGTGACGACATGAAGCAGTATTTTTCTTTTCAGTGGCACATCACGGATGAATGCGATCAGCGGTGCAAGCATTGCTATATTTTCTCCGGCGATCCATGCCGAAAGCTCGACAGCATGACCTGGAAGCAGATGGAGGACACATTCTATAACTGTCTTGATTTCTGCGAAGTTTACGGTAGACTTCCGTATTTCTATCTGACCGGCGGCGATCCTATCCTGCATCCGGACTTCTGGCGGCTGCTGGAACTGTTTCATGAACACCATGTCCCATTCACAATCATGGGAAACCCCTTTCACCTGAATGACCAGATCTGCCGGGAACTGAAGACGTTCGGCTGTCAGAAATATCAGCTTTCCCTGGATGGACTGCGGGAGACCCATGACTGGTTCCGCAAGCCGGGCTCGTTTGACTGCACCCTTGAAAAAATCGGCTGCATCAATCGGGCGGGCATTCGCAGCGTCATCATGGCCACAGTTTCAAAGCAAAACCGCATGGAGGTTCCCGGCATCATCGACGCAGCCGTGAAAGCCGGTGCGAATATCTTTGCTTTTTCCCGCTATGTTCCCTCCGGCGGTGAACTGGACACGAGCATGACGCCGAAGGAATACCGGGAACTCCTCGCAATATGCGACAGAAAGTTCAAGGAATATGAAGCGGAGGGCTGTGAAACCTATTTTAACAAGAAGGACCACCTCTGGACGCTGTACGAATACGAAACGGGAGCATTCCAGATTCCCTCCTCCGCCTGTGACGGCCTGATCTACGGCGGCTGCAATTGCGGCAACTGCCATATCACGATTCTTCCCACCGGTGACATCTACGCCTGCCGCCGCGTGGCTGACAGCAAGGTTGGAAACATCTTTGAGGACCGCCTGGCCGATGTGTGGATCACAAGCATGGAAGCCTACAGGAATTACGACGGGTTTTCCAAATGCTCACTGTGCAAACTGAAGCAGTTCTGCCGTGGATGCCCTGCCGTTGCAAAGGGATATACTGGTGATTTCTACGGCGACGATCCTCAGTGCTGGGCAAGTGAGGAAAATGGACTTTTGATGCCAAATACGGAGGCGAATCAAAATGAAAGCTATAGTGCTTGACAGAACAACGGAAGCAAAGGATATTATCCTGTCCGAATGTCCAATCCCGACTGTACGACCCGGCTGGGTTCTGGTAAAGGTTAAGGCTTTTGGACTGAACCACTCTGAGCAGATACTCCGGCTGAACGAGATCAAGGCTCCGTATATTCAGAAACCGATTATCCCCGGTATTGAATGCGTGGGAGAAATCGTCGATCCTTCCGACAGCGGTTTTGCCTTCGGACAGAAGGTTGTGGCGCTGATGGGCGGGATGGGACGTTCATTCAACGGAAGTTATACCGAATATGCTCTGCTGCCGGAGCGAATTGTTTTCGCTGTGGACAGCGACCTGCCATGGGAGGCGCTGGGCGCTGTACCGGAAACCTACTTCACGGCATGGGGATCGCTGTTTGAATGTCTCCACCTGACCGCAGATGATACGCTGTTGATTCGCGGTGCGACCTGTGCGCTGGGCTACACCGCCATGCAGATCGCCAATACGCTCGGATGCAGGGTGATTGCCACAACGCATCGAGAAACCAAGCTGGCCCTGATTGCGGACGTGAATGAAGCGGTGCTGGATGACGGCAAGCTGACTGGCAGGATTCATGGCGTGACAAAGGCGCTTGATCTCATCGGGCCAAGAAATCTGAAGGATACGCTGACCGCTGTGGAGAAAGGCGGCATTGTATGCCAGACGGGCATCCTCGGCGGGGTGTATGCGCTAAACGGCTTTGATCCCATCAAGGATATCCCCAACGGAATCTATCTGACAGGCTTTTTCTCCAACTATCCGACACAGCAGATCATGGATGAAATCTTCGCTTTCCTGAACAAAAAGAATCTTGTTCCGGTCTGTGGAAAGGTATACAATTTTGAAAACATACGCGACGCCGTTGCCGCCCAGGATGAGGGAAAGGTCAACGGGAAGATTGTGGTCAGAGTTTAGCTGAAAAAGTACCGGGACGGTAAGACGAAATGATTATCAATATCAAAGACCTTAACAATGCGCTCAACGCATCTCCGCCAGAATTTTTGCCCGGTCAGCGTCACTCATCCCTCCCAATGAGGCATCCAGATCCTTCAGCACCTCATTCAGAGGCTTCATGTTGCCTTCCGCGTCACTGGTCTCCAGTCCCAGGGACAGCATGGCATCCGCCGCCTTATCCGTAGGCGTGTACAGGTTTTCTGTCCTCATTTACCTGCATCATTCTTCTTGAATACTGCATATCCGGCAATCCTAAACCCAGTGCCGTTTACAGATCCCAATTCAGTGCCCGCTTCTATATTCATAGAAAAGCTTATCATAGGTCCTTCCACAGATTTTCAACGCACAATGCTCTTTGCCAATCAGTTTCATCCCTGCCTTTTCCATAGCCTTGATTGAGCCGATATTATCGGAGGCACACCATGCTGTTACCACCTGGATCTTTTCCTTTTCCGTAAGGTATTCCAATACCACTCCTAAAGCTTCTCCTGCATAACCATGCCCCCAGAAAGGACGCGCGATGCTCATGCCTGTTTCTATACAGTTTCTTACCGGATCATAATCATACGCGCCGATCGTACCAATCAGCTGTCCGTCTTTTTCAATCGCCCATCCGTAGAAGTTGGCATCCGTGTACTGTTCCATGAAATTCCTGACTGTACTTTCAGCCATCTCCAATGACGCGTAAGGATTCCATCCAGAATATCGATACATCGCCTCATCACTTCCAAAATCTCTGTACAGGATCGCAGCATCTTCAGGAAGGTGCTTTCTTAATACCAGTCTTTCCGTTTTCAGTTGTATGGTTCCCAACATAAGCCGCCTCCACAATACCTCTATCCTACCACGCCTGGCTGGCGTTCTTTTCTATCTCCTGCAAACAGTATTTAACAGAACAATAATAGCAGCACAGTCAACCACATCTATGACAATAAACACATTGGAAAATAAAGCCGGGAGGGCTGCTTCCCGCTTTCTTTTACTGATGTTCAAAACATACCACAAACAAACGGGAAAAGCTACCACTTCAGTCAGAAGGAATCATATTCTTTTTGCCCCGCAATCAAAGTCATTCCCCCGTCCCTGGAGGTGACTACCGTATCATTCGCCTTCTCCGTCCACAGATCAAGCACCATTCCCACAGTCAACGGATCCGGATCCCTGATCGACAGCCCGATCTCCAGACACCGCAGCAGAAACAGCGGAGTGTTCAGTTCCCTGCTGCTTCAGCTCTTAGTTTTTTTAGCTGGAGGTACTTCTGGAGATGTTAGCTGGAAGGGCATTTTTATTAGCTGGAGAACATCTCCCTGCTAACACATTCCCACTCAAAAGTCACGTCCGCAAGGTGGCGCTGCGTGCCAGTGGCACGCGTTTAGCGCCGACCGAGTCGGGAGACGAGATCGAACACCCGACCTACCGCTTAGGAGGCGGCTGAAACGCGGTAAAATACAGTCAACCGGAGTCATGCCAGGTCAGGAAATCTAACAAAAACACGGGGTTCATTATCAAATCTGGTCAATCTGATGTATGCTGCTGTAAAGTATTGTCAAGCGATTTTTGTTAGCTGGCTGTTAGCTGAGCTAACAAATGGGATCAGGCAATACGTAAAGTCGCGGATCACATCATCGGTCACCATTCCCGAAAACAGCCTGATCAGCAGTGGGAATGACCTGGAATATTGATTGATCAGATTACGGGTTTATCTTATCGCTCTGCTGGTTTTTGTCCAGTGGTTTGGCTACAATTTTAATCGGGCAATCACCATTCAATCTGGTATCTTATTCTTTTCTGGCAGAAACGAATTTCTGATTCCGGCTTTTAGGTTTATCCGGAATCGTCATTATGAGATCTCCACTTTCGAGTAATGGTTGAACATAATGCTTCATCGCATAGAACACGGTGCCTATTCCCAAGTACTCTGTGATCTCTTGTCGTGACCTCGGAATACTGCAGAAAAGAAGCAAGTCCTTGTTCTTCTGTTCAGCCATGGTGTCGGATTCCTCATTTAACCTGTCATTATATAAAATCACCACAAATTCATTTCTGTGATTTTGAAACACAGGCTCAGGCAAACGCGCTTCACGCATTTCACGTCGGATAGTTGGAATTCCTGAATACCGGTTTTCCGTCTTTAGAAGAAATTCCGACATTGTTGCAAGTGCAGGATTTCTAAGATCCGGTCTGGCCTTTCCTAAATCTTCAATAGTCATTCTGCCATATAATCCACCAGGGCTATGTATTTCGAGACGATTCTCAAAGAAATCTATTTGTACCGGTGTACCTTCCGTAAAATGACTGTAATCCCTATGAATCAGCGCATTCAATACTGCTTCACGGATAGCCTCGATCGGATACTCAGTCCTGTCAGCTCGTTCACCTGTGTTTGGGTCAATGATTGTTCGCACCTTCATATTACGAGTACAGAAAGCAAGTGCTTCTGTCAGCATTTCCGGCAGAGTTCCTTCAATCCGTTTGTTATTCAGAAATCGTTCTCCCCTCTGGCTGGTATCACCAATTTCTTTTCCGGGGACAACAATTGCAGTGATTGCAAGCTGAGGAAAATATCCCTGTGGGTATAAGCCAAAATTCAATATAGCAGCGAGAGTCGGAACACTTCCCCTGGTAATAGCCAGCATTTCATTCACCTGTTCATCGGAAAGCTTTGAAAATCCCGGCCGCTCCTCTGTCATTCGCGACACATATGCATTGACTTTATTCTGATCCATAAGAGAACTTGTCGCTCTATCAACAACCCTTTCATCATCATGAACGTGACTTCTAAAGGCCTCATAAGTATATATCTCATAATCCGTCATCGGAAGATCAGCATCGCCCACTCGGATATATGATCCTTTTACACGTCCAACACCTGAATAGTAACAAGGGCGTTCTGCTAAATCGACCGATGGAATTTCCGCTGAGCAGATTATTTTGCCTTCCAGTTCCGCAGCAGTAAATACAGCTCTGACAGGCGGCATCATCTGATTACATTGTTCCGTTACTTTTTTCTGCAGATCTTGCAAATTATAAACTCCAACAACGGCAAAATTCTGTTTCTCATCGAGTCCGAAAAGCAGGATCCCTCCACTATCCTGATTGGAAAAACTCGACAACGTATCATATAGTTTCTTAGGACAGCCTTCGTGAGCAGCTTTTACCTCCACGATCTGTACTTCAGCCTTAATATGGCGAACCTGGTTCGCTAATTCAATTAATTCATCTTGCAGCATTTTGCTCACCTGCCTTTCATTTAGCTAATGATAACAGATTAGGCTAATATTTTCAATCAAGTCTTTGATAAATTCGGCTTATTGCTTTGCGGATTTTTGATTTTGCAAACTCTCTTTCTAACAAGCAAACAAATAAACAAATAACTTTGCTTATTTATTTACCTGATATCCTTACGCAAAGGCACTTTTCACTATAGGTTGATGCGGCAGGCTTGTATCTTAAACAGAAAAAACCTCCTGGATCAAATTACATTTCTGTAATCTGATCCAGGCGGGCTTTCCCGTCTTGTCCAGGCTTTACCCTTCTTTGACATCCCTGACAAATGCCTTTCAGACCGCCTAAGGAAGGCGGTTTGAAACCCTCCCTTTGGTCGGGCATCCCCTTCGGGGCTGGGCGAGAACGGTTTGTATCCACATCATGTGGATACAACCCCTTTACCTCATTCCTTCTGTTAGCTGAAGGCACTTCCGGAGATGTTAACTGAGAGGGCATTTTTGTTAGCTGGCGAACGTTTCCCAGCTGTAAACGGAAAACCATCCGCTCCCCCGCGGTAGGGTAGGGGAAGGAAGAAGTCACACTATAGTCTCCGATGGGGGTAACACTCCCCAACTAAGGACAAGTTTCCATTCGTTACGCCTGCCATAAAAAGAGCACCGCCTTTCAGCGGTGCCGTGCATAACATATATCAGGTAATGTTTCTGACCAAGGAAGTAACTGCTCCAACAGGGGCCTGGAAATCAGCTGAAATCCAAACTTCCTGGAAGGCGTATAAATCAGAAGACAGTCACAGATGCCGCAAAGCAGATGGCCAAATACAGCAATCAACATCAGTATTTTTATAGTACTCATGAAACTCATCTAATCTGTTCACTTCGTTTTAGTCTCTGTTTTCATATATGTTTCCGCCCCTTTCCTTTTAGTTCCACATCAGGAAGTACAGTATTGCATAATCAATTCCCCCAAATATCAGTGCCATCAAAGTCGTATAAATGCAGCCGATCAGTATTTCGATGGTGAATTTTCCAGCCATCTGATTATCTCTCCTCGTTCAATTATGCTTCATCCCCAGATGCTTTTTCAACTGCTTTGTGCTTCTTCATGGAAATATTTGCAATCCATACCGACAAGATCATACCGACTATGACAACAACGGGAAATGCCCATGCAGGGCTGACCGATATAAGGGTATCTCCATAGCCGGCAGGCATTTCTTCTACCGCACACTCATAAGTATATACACGGTTGAACCAGATCTGGCCATAATAACCGAAGCTTGAGAAACTCATCAGAACCGTGCCCGCAACATCTCCTGACCGACTGTAGTTTGTCATTCCCCGGACAGCCTCTGCCAGAACCGCAATGACAATCAGCGGTACCACATGCCACATGACCGCATCTCTTATGATAAGCAGCAGAAGAAGCATTCCCAGAAACAGGCAGACGGCCGCCCCGGGCGCCTGTACTCTCCGAAATGCACGGATCACAATCGGCGACAGCAGCAGTCCTGCCGTAATCTGATAGCACACAAAGAAAATCGGGTGGATCGATCCTGTTACACAGACAACTGCCGTGACAATCGCGTACAGGACTGCATACAGCAGCATCCACAAAGCATTTTTACGGTTCCATTTGTTGATCATACTTTGCCTCCTCAGATAAGTTAATACTTTGGGTTAGAATTAACTAACCTTATAAACAAAGAAAGTCCCGCTCATACGGGATCTCTCTTTTGTTTCCTTTTTAATCCATGCTCTTTTACAATCCGTAGATCTGCCTCCAGCCGGGATACAGCAGGTCTTTCACAAACTGCATATGTTCGGTGGCTTCTTCCCGGGTCATGTCATGCCGGACCACTTCAAAGATCAGATGAACATATGCCGTTGCCAGGATATGCCACTGCATATCAGAAATATCTTTTATCATTTTTCCGGAGCCTCTCAGAATATTCGCATACTCCCTGTTTGTCTTTGCTTCTTTCCGGATAAGATCTTCCTCAAAGGATTCATATGCAGACCCCTTCGCACAGCAGATCAGGAGCTTTACACCATCATAATGCTCATAGATAAAATCCACCCAGAACATTGCCCAGTCGGCATCAAAGGGGTTATATTCCTTTTCTGTTTCCATCTGATCGATGCTGCCATCCGTTACGGAGTGAAAGGCATCCAGCGTATCCTTTACCAGACAGAAGAACATGTCTTCTTTGTTTTTAAAGTGCTTGTACAATCCGGCTGTTGTTATTCCAACCTTTGAGGACACCCTGTTCAAAGAGGCTTTCTCATATCCAAAGGTCAGAAACTCTTCCTTCAAGCAGCGGATAATCCTCTCATAAGCAGCCGTTTTGTCTCTTGGCATGTCTCAGTCCCCTTGTTAGGTCTATCTAATCCTCTTTAGTTAATCATATTGACCTAAGGATGTCATGCACTTTCGCTCTTAGATACGGTCGCCGACAACATGGGAAACAGTCCCCGGCCGAAACCGGGGACTTGCGCTTCCTGAGCCTTTCAGCTCATTTGATCAATCATCAGTCCTGGTTCTGTTCCTTCTCGTCTTTCTTCCTCAGATACCATGCGGTACCTGCTTTTCCTTTTTCAGCAGGCATAGCTTATATCCCACAAGACTGAACAGAATCGTCGGGACATACCGAAAAATCTTTTTGTTGTGACGGATCATGAAAACGAAAAATCTACCGAACTTTGCGCAATAATCCACCAGCCTGTCTTTACATGTCAGCACAGGACCCGCACGCCCCTGTGCCCTGGCATCATCAATTGCCCTCTGTATCAATTCTCCAGCGTAGCCACGCCTGCGATATTCCGGAATGGTATTCACACCGAGGAATATCCATGCTGCTCCAGGAAAGCATCATCCTGTTCACTGATGTATTCATCCGATGTTACACACGTCCCTTCCCGGATCAAAGTCGCATGGATCTCCCACATATTTCTCCAGACGAGCAGCAGAGCAGTAAACATGACGATCGCACCGAGGCTCATATTTGACGTCCCGATCCCGTTTATCAACGCCGTATTGCCGAGTTGACGAACCCCGTTGAACACAGCCTTTCCGAACAGCAGATTGAACGCGCAGTACCATTTGGGCAGCGTAAATGCCGATGTTGATGAGGTCACGGCCTTTTAGTTTATTGTCAGTTTTTATGAATTCCGTTCTCCTTTTTGTTATAATGCCCAGCCTGCACTGGCAGCCTGCAGCTCAGTCATATGGTGGAAGATGCCGTCTTCTTTGGCAGAGAGTTCCTCCGGATTTCCTTCTTCAGCCACTTTACCGTCTTTAAGAACAACGATCTTGTCTGCCGCTTCCACTGTGCGCATCCGATGGGCAATGACCAGGACAGTCTTACCTGCCAAAAGACGCGACAGAGCGCCCTGCACTTTGGTCTCATTTTCCACGTCAAGGGAGGCTGTCGCCTCGTCCAGAAGCACGATCGGGGCATTCTTTAAGAGTGCGCGGGCGATAGAGATCCGTTGGCGTTCTCCTCCGGAAAGCTTTGCTCCGTTTTCACCGATGGGTGTGGCATAGCCTTGTGGAAGCTTCTCTACGAACTCGTCACAGTTTGCCGCTTTTGCAGCAGCCAGGACCTCTTCGTCAGAGGCGCCGTGCTTGCCCAGACGGATATTTTCCATCACGGTATCGTCAAACAATACCACATCCTGAAATACCATAGAATAATCAGTAAGCAGCATTTCCGGATCAATTTTAGCTATGTTCACGCCGCCGACCCGGATGGTGCCGCTGTCGATGTCCCAAAGTCTTGCTGTCAGTCTGGCGCAGGTGCTCTTGCCGGAGCCGGAAGGGCCGACCAGCGCAGTAACTTCACCCTCTTTTGCGGTGAAGCTGACGCCTCTTAAGACCTGCTCATTGTCGTAAGCAAAGCCCACGTTTTCAAACACGATGTCATGACCTTCCGGCGAGAAGCTCTCACTGCCCTCTGCCGTCTTTGCATCATGTATCTCCATGAGCCGATCTGCAGACACCTGTGACAGGAACATCTCGGCAATCAGCGCAAGGGCCTGGTCAAAAGGCGCATAAACGCGGGTGATGACCAGCAGGAACATGAACAGAACCATGAAGCTGATCTCTCCTGAGAGGATCATGCCTGTACCGGTAAGGATCGTCGTCGCAACACCAAGGCGCATGATCACACTGGCCGCATTGACAAAAATGCCGTTCGTCAGTTCTGTATGGATCATTCTCGATTCATGGTGATCGATTTTATCATTCAGCGCTTTCAAAAACCGGTCTTCCTGATTAGTCGCCCGGATCTCCCGGATGTTTTCCAGAGTTTCCTGAATACCGTCGGATACCTGAACGGCAGCAGCTTTTGTGATTTCCGAATTACGTGCGGACATCTTCCGGCTTCCGAACAGCAGCAGGAATGCTGCCGGTACACCCCAGAGGCAGGCAATCGCCAGCTTCCAGTTATAGGCGAAGAGCATCACGGCAATGATTGCTGTTGAAATATATGAGCCGTAAAGATACCCCAGGCAGTGGGACCAGACGTGCTCCAGACGGTTGACATCACCCATGATCGTTTCCGTCAGATCCGCAAGATCCCGTTTGCCGAAATATCCGAGAGGGAGTTTCCTGAGCCGCTCAGCCAGTGATATCCGGACATTTTTCACTTCGCGGTAAACAAGACCGTAGGTGGCCTTGTACTGCTGTAAATGTGTGAAGAAAGAAAGGA
The DNA here is from genome assembly GCA_017475035.1 of Blautia sp. Classification (GTDB taxonomy): domain Bacteria; phylum Bacillota; class Clostridia; order Lachnospirales; family Lachnospiraceae; genus Blautia_A. The sequence goes on along the minus strand of JAFVGK010000168.1, from coordinate 18,987 downwards.
TCAGGAACCCGAGGACCAGAAGCAGTATGGTCAGCACGCCGGGCAGGGGTTTTCCTTCCGTCAGAGTGCCGATAAAACCGTTCATCATGAGATAAAGGATGCCCATTCCGCCCATGACAACCAGGTTGACGATCACCGTCCAGAACGTCCCCATTTTCGTATTATGAACGCCCTGCTCCGTCAGCGCGAATTTGCGTTGAAATTCCTTCCCGAACATCTTATCCCACCTCGCTTTCACTTGAGATCTTCCAGTTCACAGCCTTCCGGTAATCAGTCCACATGCGTGCGTAAAGCCCGTTTGCTGCAAGGAGTTCAGCATGTGTGCCCTGCTCTTCCACATGGCCGGAATCCAGAACGATGATCCGGTCTGCACCGACAACCGTAGAGAGTCTGTGGGCAATCATAATTACTGTCCGTTCTCCGCTGCCGCTCCGGTCGGCGCAAAGCCGACGTCCGCTGGACGTCGTGCGCCTCTTCGTGAGTTTCACAAAGGCTTTCTGGATCAGCGCCTCGTTCTCGGGATCGGCAAAAGCCGTTGCCTCGTCCAGCACTACGATAGGCGCATCCTTCAGAATTGCCCGCGCGAGTGCCACACGCTGCTGTTCACCTCCGGACAGGTATGTGCCTTCGGTGCCGATCATGGTATCAATGCCGTTCGGCAGCTTTTCAATAATGTCATCGCATTGCGCGGCGGAGAGAGCTTCCAGTACTTCTTCCCGGGAAGCATCCGGCCTCGATGCCCGCACATTTTCCAGAATAGACGCCTTAAAAAGATGAGTGTTCTGGAACACAAAAGCTACCTGATCCATCAGTACATGCGGATCGGTCTGCCGGACATCCACACATCCGACTTCAACCGAACCGGAACTCACATCCCAGAAACGCGGGATGAGGCTGGCCGCCGTGGTCTTACCGCCGCCGGAGGGACCGACCAGAGCGACCGTCTGTCCCGGTTCGACACGGAAGGAAACATGATCCAGTGCCGGAAGGTCCGAGCCTTCATAAGTGAAACTCACATCCTTAAACGATACGCTGTTGTCCTTCGGTGTCTTCGGTTTGTCGGTGATCTTCATCGTCGGGGCACTCATGACCTGATTGATACGGCCCAGTGCCGTGCTGGCCATCATCATGCCGCTTGCCGCGAACATGACACGAGCCAGCGCTGTAGAGATCACAGCAGAGAAGACCGCATAAAATACAAAATCCGTAAGGAAACCGGCAAAATTGCCGCCTTTCAGGGCGCCCGGAGCGATGAGCAGCGCAACAGGCACAAGGAACACAAATGCCCCTTCAGTAGCGGTAAGGTTAAGTGCCTGGGGCACCTGACAGACATCTGCCTGATAGTGTTCCGCTTTGGCGCTGTAATCCTCAATCGCCTGCTTAAATGCCCGGAAAGAATACACCGTCTGCTGGAAAACTTTCACCACAGGGATTCCGCGCACATATTCCGTACCGGCTTTGCTCATCACATCCTGCGCCGCCTGATACTCCGCCATGAGTTTGGCGTTTTTACCGCCCATCATGGAGAACAATGCCCCTGCGGAAACAACAGCCGCCAGCAGACAGGCAGCACCCATTCGCCAGTCGAACACGAACATCAGCACGATCGTCGCAAGGAGCATAGCAATGCTGCCGACTATGTCGGCAAGGTTGTGAGCAAGCAGGGTTTCTGTCTCTCCGGTGGCTCCGTCCAGCCGGTTTCTTAAGAGGCCGGAGGCGTTCGAATCGAAAAAACCAAGCGGTGCTTTCATCAGATGCTCCATACCTTTTTTACGGATGTTGCTTGCTGTACGGAATGCCGCCAGATGCGTACACATCAGTGCCGCAAAATATACGAGAATTCCCGCAAAGGCGAAGGCAAATGCCAGCCAGCCGTAACGGGTAATATCCGTCGCCTGCGTCCAGTCCGGGGCAGCGGCGATCAGATCCCGCGCCACCAGCCAGATGCATATATACGGCAGCATCCCCAGGATCATGGCCACTGCGGAAAGGCCAAGCCCCAGAAAGGTCAGCCCCTTGTAGCTGCCTGCAAAGTTCAGCAGTACGGATAAGTCGTTTTTTTTCTTTTCTTTCATTGACATCCCTTCCTTTTTGTTAGCTAACACATTATAGTTAGTGTTAGCTAACCTTTATTCAAACGCATCGCCTATCTCTCAAAACAAGAGATAGGCGATATGATTGGCGGTGTGATATAGGATTAAAACCCCATCAGGTTTTTCCAACCGGGCAGGAAGAAGGCCTCTACCGTTTCCAGACAGCGTGATGCCTCTTCCTGTGAGTAGTTATGAATTACCGGTTCGAACAGCGCAGTCGTATACGCTGTAAGCAGAAGGTGCAGTTCCTTTGGATCAATATCCCGGACAGCATAACCTTCTGTGCGTAGCATAGGCAAATAGTTTAACAGTTCCCGCTGATGCCGCTCTGTTATGTCGTGCAGATAGTTTTCATATTTCGTGCCCTGGGATTTGGCCAATAGCAGGTGATAGTCCTCCATGCTTGGAAAAACGACTTCCCGCATCATGTCGATCTCAGAATCACGCCAGGTCACCATATACCCACTGTGAACGGTATCAACATATCGTGCGACATGTGCTGTAAGCCAATCGTCTATCCTCTCGGCATAGGGTTCGACCAAATGGCCAAACAGATCCGCTTTGCCTCTGCAGTGCCGGTATATCCCTGCCGCAGTCAAGCCGCAGCGCTCACCGATGGACCTCATGGAGGCTTCTTCATAGCCGAACTCCAGGAATTCCTGACGCGCTGCGGCCATGAGTTTGATGTGGTTGGCAGTTTTATCACGCGGCATATTCATCCCTCTTACAGTTAGCTAATTCTAACTTTATGCTAACACAATTAGCTTATCATGTCAAGTCTTTTCTTTGCCTTTGTTCAGAGGATCCAGGAATCTTTTGATGCGTTTCGTCATAATTCCCACATGCCATTTTCCCGCCACCCCGCTTCGTTGCCGGATGTTTGATAACTATGTATGCTAACTTAGTTATCATACATAGTAAAGGTTCTTGCATTCGTCAATCCCGTTCAGGCGCGCCCATGTGATCGGTTTCCTGATGCGTGATCATGATATGCTTTACCTGTGCCGGGTCGATATCCAGCCACTTCATCTTTTCACCGAGGCGCTCATAATTGTATCCTGCATCGATCATGATGGTCGTGCCATTTTTCGTTCTCCTTTCACACCGTGAATTCTATTTGATAGATATACATCTTTGCAAGGCTGTCACAGAGTCTTGCGAGGAATCGATGGATTCCTTTGATATTCGGATCGTCGAGCTTATAGTAGCCCTGCATGTAGCTTTTTTTCGTCATAAGCTTCACCTTCTGGGACCAGCCCTCAAGTCCGGATTCATCATTCACATAGAAAAGGCCCGATACATCATTCATGCCCATGTTTTTCAGCGTGCCTTTCATCAGCACATCTCTTCCGAATTTGCCTACCGCATCAAAGACCAGTCTGCCGCCCGGGAATTTATCCGCCATAGCGATGCCCATATCCCTGATCTGCTGCGTGGTGAAGTAATGGAATACTCCGGCAGCATAAAGAACAGCTCCGCTTGCGGCATCGATCTGATCCATCCATGAAAAATCATTCAGATCACAAGCGATGTTTTCTTCCCTTTCCCCGGTGGGTACGAGCTCGCTGCGGGATCTGATCTCAAGTCCGCGTTTGTTTCACACCAACGATAAACACCCTTCCATCCATTACCAAATTCGCCCAGCATATCCTGTTCCGGCTGAATATTACGGTAGATATTTCTCACCTCCCGGTTTTGTTCATTCCGGGCACGAAAAAAGCCCGGATTTCTCCGAGCTATATCAAATACTAAATAGTTCTATGTTATTTCAGCAATCCACCATGGAATACGCATTCATATACTTTGAGATCACCCTGATAGATTTCTTCATATCCTTGAAACCAGGTAAAATCACCAGTTACTTTACATCTATATGTGTATTCTCCTGATTGATATAATTCCGGTCCCCTATATGGCATCTTCTTATCTGCTGCTCTCAATGCTTCTTTCAAGAAGTTACCACTAAACCCTGCAGCCAATACCCGTCCCATATAATTCATGGCATAGACGCCCTGTCCATCCTTCCATATCGCTTCTTCTCCGGCAAATTCTTCTCCACCGACATATGTATCGTAATACACATACTCGCCGTTCCTATACTGGAAATCATGAGATGCAGGCCTGGTTGCATCAACCTCATTCATAAGCGCTGCATACGTATTAATATTTGCTTCCAATCTGAAAGCTATCAGTTCATCAGGCTCTGTATATGGCTGTTGTTTAATATTCACTGCACAATCCTGATCTTTAACCAGATACTCAACGCTTACACTCATAAGGTAACTTATCTGTATGAGCTTTCACATCACCACCGTTCAGCTTCAGCTTATAGGTGACGCTGGTGTGGCGCAGGCTGTGGAAGACCACATGACCATCACACTATCAACTCATATTGGTATTCAAAACTCTCTGTCTCTGCAGATCGGTTTTTTCTTCCACCATGGATGCCGGTTCTGGTCATACCCAGTTTTTCCATAACCCGACGAGATGCTGTATTCTCTGTATCGCAATGTGCAATAAAATGTCGGAAACCCTGTTTTGAGAAATGCGTAATGACCACCTTCGCAGCTTCTGTCGCAAAACCTTTTCCCCAGAAATTCCGGTTTATGATCCAGCCAAGTTCGCCAATCTTATCTTCAAAGTAAACACTCACGGCGCCGATCTGTCTTCCATGATACAAAACAGCAAACTCATAAAATGCTGGTTCATCTTTTCCCCATTCCTCATCAACTATCTTTAAAAACTCAACAGTCTCTTCCGTATTCATGTTTGGTAAACGGCACATATACTTCGTGTTTTCATAATCCAAAGCATATTCGTTTACTGTTTCCAGATACTTCAGTCCCAGTGGTTTCAGTACAAGGTTTTCAGTATGAAGCTCAATCGTTTTATTGTGCGGTTCTACCATGATTAATCACCTCACCAGATTGATATTATCCAGATAATTTAGATATAAACACTCTTATCATCGCAGCAACAGCAAACAATAAAATAAACACTATAGCTTTGATAACTGGCTTTGGAATACTATCGAATCTGGAGTTTATGCCGCAGTTTCCTTTGCCAGAGAATCAAGCTTTTCCCTGGCCGATTCCCTGGATCCGACTTCCCTTAGAGATGAATGACGAGATCTGGGATATCTGCCATGAAACGGTCCGGTATACCATGGAACTAAATAACAAGTATCACACTCAGGAAGAGATCGCGGTCCTGATGGATCAAATCACCCACGGTTCTGTCGGCGAGGGTTTTCGAATGTTCCCGCCCTTCTACGCAAACTTCGGGCCAAACCTCTACATCGGCCGAAATGTGTTCTTAAATTCCGGGTGCCATTTTCAGGACCAGGGAGGCATCTATATCGGCGATGGCACATTGATCGGTCACAATGTGGTGCTGGCCACCATTAACCATAATCTGGATCCCCAGTCTCGGAAAAATCACTATGCACCGATCCACATAGGTAAAAACGTCTGGATCGGCTCCAACGCCACAATTCTGCCTGGCGTGACAATCGGCGACGGAGCTGTGGTAGCGGCAAGCTCAGTCATTCATGATGATTTACCGGCAAATGCAATTGTGGGAGGCGTTCCTGCCGGGATTATTCGAGAGCATTGGAAGAAGCAATCTGCGATGCGAAGGATGGTATCAGGATGAAAGTCATCGGGATCTGCGGAAGTGCAAGAAAAAACGGGAACGCAGATTTACTGATCCTTCTTTCAATTCTTGTGTTCTCTTGAAGGTTCATATCATGTTATCGCCCCGTGCCGCCGCAGAAAGCCAGGCACAGTATTCTGCAAGATGCTCCCCGGGGTATCCCACATGGCCGTAGCCGCTGACCAGTTTGTAATGCGCAAAGGGATAAGATTTTTGCAGTTTCCTATGACAGAAGCGCCAGGCAGATTCCTCTTTGGAATAGAAGAAGGTCAAGCGCTTCTGGAAATCCCTGTCCATGGCCGGATAATCAAAGGTCACACAGGCGTCCGCCTCTCGTTCCAGCGTTTCGTCACTCATGAAAGCAGCGTTCTGACAGATAGGCCCCAGCATGTTGCTGTAGCGTTCAGGCTTTCCGCCGGAGAATTTCAAGATTGTCGGTTCCTGCAGCGCCTCGGTCAGAGTTTTGCCCCGCAGATTTCCGACGATGGTTTTGAATTTGTTTCCGAGCAGCCTGGAGACAAACCTGGGGAAATGCAGGAACGGTCCGCCGTCAAAGAAGGCCGCGCCTACCGCAATGTTGCTCTTCTTCAGTTGGGAAAGCAGTTCCATCCCTATTTCACCACCCATGGACTGGCCGTATACCAGAGCGACAGAACGAATAGCTTGTTCCCGTAAATAGCGGATAATCTTCTCCGCCTCTCCGGCGCGGGAGGTAAAGGGCATTTCGCTGCCTGCATATTGTCCGCTGTAGTCCACAGCCAGAATATGAAATTCCGGTTTCAGCCTTGTGATAATGTTTGCCATGGTGTCGGCATTACAGAAGGAGCCCGGCAGCATGATAATAACCGGCCTGCCTTCCACACCACAGGTATGGATTCTCATATCGATTTACCTCTTTTTCATAATCTTTCTGTATCAACTCAGAACTCTTATTCCCCAATACAACCCACCGATAATCGCAGAAATCGGTATGGAAAACGGAATCAACTGCAGCATCTTCCACTTTTTTACATGGACACTGTGCCATGTATCGTTCAGATCTTCCGTCCCAGGGATGATCCACCAATCAGACAAGGCCACCCAGATCGTGTCAATCACAAGCCAGTCAAAAAACTCCGCTCCCAGAAACAGGACGTAAAACTGCCAGCAACAGCTGAAATAAGTCTGGGCACCATTGATGCGCAGGATCATAAACCCCGGCACAAGAATCATCAGCGCCAGAAGCAGGATATAGGCAAAGGTTCTTCGTCTTTTTAGTTCTTGCTCCGTCATCAATCCTATTTCGATCACTCTTTCCTGCATTACCTTGGGATAAAAGAAAATGCCGCCGAGTGGTCCGCGCTTATGCACAAGAACTGCCATATAACCTGCATATATGATCCACAGGATCAGTATTTCGATAATGAGTTTTCCAGCTATCAGATTATCTCTCCTCGTTCAATCATGCTTCATCCCCAGATGCTTTTTCAACTGCTTTGTGCTTCTTCATGGAAATATTTGCAATCCATACCGACAAGATTATACCGACGATGACAACAACGGGAAATGCCCATGCAGGGCTGACCGGCATGCGGATAATCCTCTCATAAGCAGCCGTTTTGTCTCTTGGCATGTCTCAGCCCCCTTGTTAGATGCATCTAATCCTCTTTAGTTAATCATATTGACCTAAGGATGTCAAGCACTTTCGCTCTTAGATACGGTCGCCGACAACATGGAATTGCTTTTATCATAATCATTTCCATTGGCTGCTCATAGCCCGGAATGTCAACAACAAAACCACCTGCATCCTTATATCCCAGCTTACGATAAAAATGCTGCGCTTCTTCATTTACCTGAGTAGAAGTCATTACCATTCCGCAGCCCGCGGATCTCATGTCCTGCTCCCAGCGCTCCATAAGCCGTTTCCCATATCCCTGGCCTTGATATTCATCGTCAACACGCAGAAGTGTACAGAAGGGGATGCTGTCCCAGAAAAGGTTATAACGAAGGATGCCGATGATTTTCCTGTCCCTGACACAGACATAACCCTGCCTGTTTCTGACTTTCTCGTCAAATCCGGTTTCCGGCAGTTCGTGATCAAACGTATACCAGGCTGTTTTATCCTGGCTCTCAACATATCTTATCATGAATGATCCCCTCATTTCATGTATAGTTCCTAAGATATTCCTCGAACTCCGGTGTTCTGCTCCAATACTTTATGCCCCAGTTCTCAAAACTCCATTCGTCCATATACTGATTACATTCATAGTCGACATAGTAGATCAGATTATCCCGGACAACAAAGTTCGTAGGGAAATAATCAATGTTCAATCCGGCTTTCTTTGCCAGCTCCGCCATTTCACGAATCTGAATCATAAATGGTTCAACGGATATACCATCACGCACCATATCAAAAATAGTTGGGCCTTCAATGTATTCCTTGACAATTCTCTCAGAAGTGTCATCGACAGAAAACATAACCGGTATTCTGATGCCCGCCGCCTTCAGCCTTCGGTAATCGTTTTTCTCTGCTTCAATCTTATTTCCAAATGTGTAGTAATCGCAGGGTTCATGATGGATTTGCTTCAAAACTGCTTTCTTTCCATCTGACGAAGCAAGATAAGAGTATCCGCCTTTTCCGTGTCCCAACAGGTCTATGATCTCATAATCAGTACCATTCACGCTTACAACCCTGTTCATTTCATCCTCCGCCCTGCAATCTTCAAGCAGCAAAGGTTTTCCATTTACCTTTTCTCCAGAAAAATAAATATAAGATCTTCATTGATCGGTTTTTGATCAAAAATGGTGTAGCCGGTTCTCTGATACAGACGGATATTGTCTTCACTTTTTGTACTGGTAAACAGTTCATATCGTTTCCCGGTATAACACTTTTCTATTTCTGTCAGGAGTTTACTTCCGTAGCCCCGGCGTCTGTAATCAGGATGTACCATGAGTTTGCCTATATATACAGTCCCTGCATCCTCATAAGCCCGGACAGATCCGATAATGATTTCCTCTTCCGTAACCGCTTTTAAAACAATCCCTTTTTCATACTCTTCCATCAGATTATCCAGGGTTTGTTTCAGTGGAGGGATGTCTTTACTCCTGAACAATGCTGCTTCACTTTGATATGCCAGATACTGCAGATCCAATATTTCCTGCAGATTGCTCCGTTCAGCCCTGATAATTTTGATACTCATAAAATCAGTTTCCTTCCGTAAATTTGCAAAACCCCTGATCTACTATACACCGCAAGGGTGCAGAAGTCTAATACTTTTTGCCTGTTACTGCTCCTGATGAGCATCTCCGGAAGGCGTGTTTCCATCAAACCACTCATCAAAGCTCGGTTTGGAAATGATGTTCATCCGCTTGCTTATTATTCAAACAGATCGTCCATCGTAATCACGTTTGTGAAGACCCCGCTGTATTCATTATGCTTTAATCCAAATGTTGTGATTAAAGTGCTGTATATAGATATCTTTGGCGATACCAACTCTCTGATTCGTTCCGGCCTGCTGAGAAGAACTCTGTAATAGTTTTTATCTACCTTAAATTCTTCACTCAGGAATTTGATCTCGCACATGTTGATCACGTTATCATTTCGATGGATCAAGAGATCGATCTGCAAGCCATCTTCATCATCGCTCTTTTTAGACCATGCAGAGTTTGATGAAATAACTCCTGTGATGCCCAGAGCCGCCTTTATCTGATCAATATGATTAAAGCAAACATTTTCAAAAGCAAATCCGCGCCATGTTACCACCTGTTGTGCAGATATATTCTGCTGCCAGAACTTTTCATTTGTTCTCGTCTGACTCTGCATAAAGTGAAGGTAGAACAGGCAGAACTGATCTACCAGTTTATAGTGCTCTTCACGCTTGCTGAAGCCGAAAGGAACATATCTGATCACAAAATCACTGGCCAGCAATGCATTAAGGTGCTTTGTTAATGTTCCTCCATCAGAGATTCCCAGCTTCTCGGTTATTTCTTTTCTGGTATATCCTGCATTTCTTGTGTAAAGTACTTTGACGATTGATTTGATTATGTCCGGATTCGTAAATACAGAATCAAAAAGCCGGTCAAATTCATTTTTCAGTACTCCGTTGCGATAGAAGAGAAGACGGTCAACATTTTGGGCAAGGCTCTGGCTGCTCTCAATATACCCCAGATAATATGGTATGCCTCCAAAAATCATGTAACTTTGTACAATATCATACCGCGAGAGCTGTATCTGCCTGCTTTGGTAGAACTGTTCACATTCCCGAAGCGTAAATGGAGCAAGCTTGATTTCATGAGTCAGTCTGCCATAGAGCCCCCCATGATTATTGATCAGCTTATCAAGAACCCATGAATTGGCACTGCCGCAGACAACAACCATAAGATTTTTGCGATGGCATCCCCATGTGTTCCAAAAGCCCTCAAAGGCTGTCAGAAAACCGGATCTCGGGCTGTCCAGCCACGGAAGCTCATCCAGAAAGACCAGCTGCCGGGATCCATCATCTATTTTCTGAAGGTGTTTTTCCAGCAGAAAGAAAGCGTTCAGCCAATTTCCTGGTTTTTCGCACGGTTCCATCCCCTGCAATACCAGAGAATTGTAAAAATGTTCCAGCTGTGCCTGCAGCAATCCTTTTGCCTCTTCATCTGCCGGAGAGAGGCCTGCATGTCTGAATGTGATACGGCCGGAGAATGTCTCATCGACAAGAAACGTCTTGCCAACGCGTCTCCTCCCATATATGGCAACAAATTCAGCACGCCCACTGTTATATAGTCGGTTTAATGTTTTTTCTTCGGAAGCTCTTCCAATCATAGCCATTCTTTCCTTTAAGCAGCGTTAAACTTCTGTATTTCCTTTTCGCCGCTGATTAAAAATATCCATCTGCATTATATCTCGTCTTTAATCAGCGGTCAAATACATTTTCTTGTTTTTGATGCTTATTAAGGAAAGCATATCTTGAATGTGGTACTCAATACCAATCAGGAGCTGAAAAAAAGTCCCCGCCGGTAGTGGTGGGGACTTTGATATTTTGGCTTTACAACAGTAAGGCAACCTGGAATGCTTCGTGAATCGCATCCGGTATGCGTCTTCCTCCTCTTTTTGCATCACCTGCCGTAAATACTTTCATATCGGGTTTTAAGGCCTCTTCAAGCGTATTCTGCGCTCTCGCTCCAAGGGCAACGATTACGGCGTCACAAGCCTCTTCAATCCGGTATCCGGCATTATCCTCCAGAAGGATACTGTTTTCCCGGATCTCCAGCAGTTTATGCCCGGGCATGGTTCTCACCCCAAGCTTTGCCAGTGAGCTTGTCGCATCCATGATCATAAGCGGGAATCCTACTGCGCCCATTGCATCCACCATTTCCACTTCAAATACTTCATTTCCTCCGGTCTGCAGATATTCCGCTGTTTCCATTCCTGTCAGACCGCCGCCGATCACAGCAATCTTCCGGCCGGAAAACCTTACCCTCTCTGTCAGGACATCTTCCGCAACATACACATTCGGTCTGTCTATTCCGGGAATGCTTCGAGGCAGCACCGGCACGGAGCCTGTTGTGAGAAATACCGCGTAAGGGGAGAGTGCACGGATTTTATCCGCCGTTGCTTCTTCATTCAGATGAATCTCCACACCCAGATCTTTCAGCTGTTTTTCGGCATAGAGGATAAAGTTGCCCATCTTTGCCCGGTGCGGAGGCAGGGAGGCGAGATACATCTGACCGCCCAGTCTCTCCCTCTTTTCAAACAGAACCACATGGAAGTTCCGTTTTGCAAGGATCATGGAAGCTTCCAGGCCTGCAGGTCCTCCGCCGACCACCACAACACTACGTCCTTCTCCATCAGCAACGGAATCATCACAGGAAGCTTCTTCGCCCATACAGGGATTGACGGAACAGAATGCATGTGAACCGCCGCTGATCAGATTGTTTCCTGCTGTCTCAAAGCAGTACATACATCCCAGGCACTTCCTGATATCCTCATCCCTTTCGTTGATTGCTTTCTCACCCCATTGCGGATCGGCCAACCAGGAGCGTCCCATAGCGACGAAATCCACATCATCGTCTGTCAGGATCTTCTCTGCGTAAGCCGGGTCCCGGATTACACCGGTTGCAGCTACCGGGATTGAGACTTCTCTCTTAATCGCCGCGGCAAAAGGTATTTTCCACCCCTGTTCATATGTTGTCGGTTCTACAATTGTATTGCCGGTAAAATGAGTTCCCGAAGAGATATTCAGCAGAGAAACACCTGCTGCTTCACAGGCTTTCGCATCGGCAATCGTATCCTGCAGTTTCAGGCTCTCATCATACAGATCACTTAAGAATTCTGAACTGCTGAGCCTTACGCTGATTGGATAATCCTCCCCGCATACACGTCTGATTTCCTCTATGATCTCCAGCAGGAAACGTCGCCTGTTTTCAGGAGTACCACCGTACTGATCTTCGCGATGATTGTCAAAAGGAGAAAGGAACTGGTGAATCAGATATCCATGTGCAGCGTGGATCTCAACTCCGTCGATCCCTGCCTTCTTCGCTCTTCCTGCCGCTCTTCCGAAATCTTTTACAAAATCACCTATTTCCGCTGCAGAAAGAGCTCTCGTCGGTTCCGGCGCCACATCACTGGGAACAGCCATAGAAGAAACCAGCTGATCCGTCTTCGGATTTAACACAAGATGACTTTCCCTGCCGGGATGATGCAGCTGGACAAAAATGCGGGAATCATGGCGATGGACTGCTTCCGCCAGATGCTGAAAACTTTCAATCGTATCATCGCAGGCAAGAGAAAGCTGGTCATATTCACCTGCACCGTGTATATCATTGACACGCGTGATCTCTGTGATGATCAGACCGGCGCCTCCCTTTGCCCGCTCTTCATAAAAACGGATTTAACCGGCATAAGCACACCTTCCTTCCTGCACGTTTTGTGCATCTGCTTACCTGTCGGCCTGAACCGGAGCAATAAAATAAGCCCGCTCAGACCAGATTTACATTGCCATCTGGCCCAAGCGGGCATTCTTCGGGAATGTCGCTCGATTAGCTGGAGCTAATGAATTGAATACTGTCTACTGCTAATTTGATTAGCTGGAAAGCCTGCCGGGGAGGGCCATTCTGGACAAAATCACTCATTTTGACCTGAATTTACATCCTCACACAGGGCCTTACCGAGGGCTGAACCCTTTTATTAGCTGCAGCCCTCATCTGTCCGATTAGCAATCACACATTCCATTAGCTGAAATTTCCGGAATTCTGCTAATGGATTAGCTGTGAGTCTCTCCGCGTGTTTGGTTTCTCTTATAGAAAGAGAAGAAGCGGACTGATTAGCTAGCTAATCAAATCCGCTTCATTTTCGAGACGTCCACGAGAGGATTCGAACCTCCGACCCCTCGCTTAGGAGCCACGGTCGGTGTTATGCACCGAGGATCATATGTAGTCTTTCAAAGTCCCTGAAGGCCCGTAATCGCAAGTTATTTTTTTGTTATTGAGTGCACTGGTGATCACCGGAAATCATCCGAAATCATTGGTAATCACCTGGTGAAATTAGACGTTTTTTAGAAATTTCTAATAGTGCCGTTTACTGTGTTATGAGCACAGGACTTTTTTAGACCGGATCCGACGGCATTGTTTCTGCCGTTTCAGTTATCTTCTGAGATGAAAAAAACTTGCCTGACGATTTAACGTACGTCAGGCAAGCCCATTTTTTTACAGTGATTTTTATTCGATTGTTCCCGCCAGTGCCTTCAAAAGTTTCGCCATTTCTGGGTTCGTAAGGACCTTCATCAGCAGCTCCGCATCGATACCGGCCGACTGACCGGCCTGCTCGGCTGCAATCTGGCCCGGTGTCTTTTTCTGATAGAAGACATCCTCAAAGATCTGGGCGTTGTTTTTGCGGTCTTCATCCAGAATATGAGAGTACTGGTCCGTGACCATTTTGGCCTGCGCATGACCGGAATCGCCCTGTACGGATTTCACATCGCCGCCGTTCAGCTTCAGCTTGTAGGTAATGCTGGAATGGCGAAGACTGTGGAAGACTACCTTCGGCAGATTATTCTGCTCAATCAGCTGATTAAAGAGCTCATTGATCCTTCCATGCTCCATCGGTGCTCCAAAAGGACCGGCAATTACCAGCTGATAGTCATGATACTCACTGCCAAGCTCCTCCTTTGTGATTTCCTGATCTTTTTTCCAGTCAATCAGCATCTCGGCAACGGTTCTCGGCAGATAGACGCGCCTTGTACTGGTAAGGGTCTTCGGCTTTTTGAGGACAAGCACCGTCGCCGCGTTGCTTGTCTGCTCAGGGAACACGCAGAGAACATCTTTCTTTTCCAATGTTTCCATCGTACTCTTTCTGACCCGCTGCAGCTCTTTATTGATAAAGATGGAAGCCTTTCCTTCTGCCAGGCTTTCTTCCGAAACATCCACGCAGTCCCAGGTCAGGCCGAGCAGCTCGCCGACTCTCAAAGAGCAGGAGAACGACAGATTGATCGCCAGCTTCAGGCGTTCATCTTCACAGACCTCCAATGCGTGAAACAGCGTATCGGCATCCCAGATATCACGTGTCTTTTTTTCAACCTTTGGGACCGTCGCCAGCTGCGCAGGATTTTTCTCGATCAGTTCCCACTTCATCGCCTGCGTAAAAGCACTATTTAAGAGCTTATGTACTCTCCGCACGGTTCCGGGCGTTACAAAGCTGTCTCTTTTCCCCGGGGTTTCCCGTTTGGTATACTGCTTGTCCGTACACCGGATGACCGCTTTCGTCTGCAGAAGAGACATATAGTATTTTTCCAGAACTCTCGGCGTCACTTCGGAAAGCTTCATCGGTCCGATGATCGGATTGATATAGTTCTTGATCAGACCGGTGCTGCCTTCATACATGGACATGGACCAGGTATTCTTGCCGTAGAGGGAAACATATTCCCGAAGCAGTTCCTCGACCGTTTTGCATTTGGGAATCACAAGGCTGCCAAGCTGCTGCCTGTATTCGATTTCTGCCTTTCGCCGTTTGGCCTCTTCCTTCGTCTTAAAAGACTCCCATTTCTGCTTTCTCCTGCCGTCTTCAGAGTCGTAAAGATAAACGACATAGTACCGATTCTTCTTTTGAACAATTGATGCCATATATCCTGCACCTCCTTATGATTCCGCAAAGAGTTTCTGCTGCTTAAGCCACCACGAAATATTTTCTCTGCGGATTATGTAGCTGGCGCCGTACTTCTTTGCCGCGAGCTTCCCTTCCCGGATCAGCCGCCGGACCTCATCGGGCGTAAGATCCATAAGAACTGCCGTTTCCCGGACGTTATAGCTGGGCTTGTCCGGATCAACCTCCAGACGCGGAGCTTCCTTTTTCTTTTCTGCCATCCGAATCTCTTCCAGTTCTTCCGGCGTCCGATCCGACAGCTTCCGGTATTTTGACTGCCCTGCATACCACCGCTCGAAGCTCTCACGTGTGATCCTTTTCTTATCCGCAATGATCACAAAGTCAAACGCATCCCGATTCTCCTTCCTTTCAAGGATGTTGTAGACTTCATCCCTCTCGATATAGAGCTCCTTTGCCATTTCCGGCATCGTCAGGGTCTCTGCCTCAAGCGCAGCATCCTTCTCACGGTCTTCCTGTGTCCGGTGTTTGTTCTGGGATGCATACCATTTTTCAAAATCCGTTTTTCGGATCCGCGTCCACGTCTCAGCCTTGAAAGTCGGGATCTGATCCCTCCTGATCAGGTAATACACGGACGTGTTGTCAAGGGAAAGCATATCTGCGATCTCCTGCACGGAATACGAATTTGCCCTCAGTTCTTCTCCGGGCGGCGGTCCGTTCACCTTTTTGCGCTTGGTCTGGTTGGTATACCATTTCTCAAAGCTTTCGATCACGACCCTCATCTTTCCATTCACCATGATCGTCTCGAAGCAGTTCTTATGTACCAGCCAGTAGGGTTCCGTCTTCCCGAGGCCCAGCATTTTCCCCATCTCTGCGACAGACATTGTGGTTTTCTTTTCATCCGGCATTTTCAGCTCCTCCTCTCAAAGATATATCCAGGCCGCACGGCCTGGATATAACCTATCAACCCTTCTTCGGAATTGTTAGGATGTCGATTCCGCTGTTTTGCCGAAACGAGATCCTTGACAGATTTCAGGCAGTATGATTCAGCCATTCATCAAAACTTTTCCTCGAGATCCGGTAACCGGAACGGCCGACCCTGATCCATCGGAATTCCTTTTTCTTCAGAAGGTTGTAAACGCTTCTCTTGCTGATCATCAGGATAGCCTCCAGATCCTCCACTGTATAACAACGGTTTTCCGGAACGGTACCCGCCTCATCCGCATTTACTTCAAAATCTGCATTATCCTGTTTTTCCATCTCTTTCTCATCTATTCTCATCTCGTTCATTTGTCGTCCTCCTCTTCGGTATTTATGTCTTTACGGCGCTTCGACCGTCTCCGGGATATACATCCCCAGGCTGATCTTCAGGTAATCATCGATTTCGCTGAGCTGTTCCCTCGTCAGCTTTCCGAGATAGCCTTTGATCCGGCTCTTGTCGATTGTCTTGATTTGCTCGAACTCAACCATCGAGGGAGCCGCAAGCGCACGGTTGTTTTTGATCAGATAATGGGTCGGCTGGTTCAGCTTCTTGATCTGCGTCGTCATCGGCGCCACGATCAGGGTGGGGCAGTAGAAGTTCCCATCATTATTCTGCAGGACCAGTACCGGCCGTGTGCCTCCCTGCTCCGATCCGGTAAATGGATTCAGGTTTGCCAGGTAAATATCGCCTCTCCGGAAGAACCATCCGGGTCTTAATTCTCTTGTTCTCATGGGCTGTTCCTCCGATCAATATTTCTGGGGAAGCGCGTTCTTACGGCTGCTTCCGTTGTACATGAGCCATACCTGGTTCAGATATTTCTTGTAACCGGCCAGGTTCAGGCCACTTGCCTTGCCTTCTCTGTAAATGTGAAGCGGATCGTATCGCTTCAGCCGGCTTACCAGCCGCTTCGGGTCATATTCATCATGGTAAAGATCTACGAAAGCGGATATCCCTTGCACGTTCTCTCTTCGGAATGAATCCGGCGCTCCGTTCCAGGCATCCAGGATGACCTGCAGCATCTCCATGTAGCGTTCCGCTCCAAGCTTCTGAAAAGCAGTGTAAGCAGTGCTTATGCAGGGAAGCCGTTTCTTGCCTTTGTCCTGCCCGTAATCCAGGCGGAGACCGACGGCCTCGGTCGCATCTTTGAACTGGATCGCTTCCGGATCACCTCCAAAGATTCTGGCCCGGATCTTCACGCCGGCGGATAGTTTTGCAGAAGCGCCGGTCTGCTGTGCGAAGAGAAGCGCTTCATCTTTATCCGACATTCCGAAATACACTTTGCAGCGTACTTTAAGGTCCTGGTTGTCATTGCGGAGCTTTCTGGCAGCGATGGTGTGCTGG
This sequence comes from Blautia sp., assembly GCA_017475035.1. GTDB lineage: Bacteria > Bacillota > Clostridia > Lachnospirales > Lachnospiraceae > Blautia_A. The sequence continues at coordinate 1,859 of JAFVGK010000168.1, read as the reverse complement.
CCATCAAACACGTAATAGTGGCCGCCGCGATAGCTGACCTTCGGCTCGTTTGCAATGCGTTCATCAAACGCCTTGACGATGCACCGCACCCTGTCCGGGCTCAATTCTCTCTGGTAGGTTTCCCGCGGGATCTCCAGCTGCGCCGTATTCAGGTCCATGACCTTATAAGTAAATTCATTTGTTTTCATCGGTTTCTCCTTTCCACAACTTTCCTTTTCGGATCTCTTTCAGATACTCAATTCCTTCGGCCGCCAGATCTTTGATCTGCCGTTTTCCGTCCCGGCTCCGGACCGGTCCGGCGTATGCTTCCTTACAGAAGTTCCAGCGAAAGATCATGTCCTGCATCGCGCTGTTCATCTCGTAGATCATGTCTTCGACGGTGCCGATGGCCTGCCCTTCGGAATGGTTCATGCTCTCAGCCAGTGCCAGGATCTCGCTTGTTTTCGGGATCCGGACCGGAGTGTCATCCACTTCGGATTCCTGTTCTTCAAAGTCTTCCTCGTCGATTTCTTCCGGTTCTTCAGTTTTCTCTGGTTTTGCTTTTGGTTGCCGGAGCTGTTCTGCAAGTTCGGCTCTGTCCTCCGGCGCGGCACGGGCGATAGCGGCAACTGCGGCTTGTGTAGGTTTTATTGATCCGGATAAAATCTCTTTTCGAATGCCAGGAAGTGCTTCATCTGCCGCATCTACACCTTTTGCATATTTTTCAGCCCGTTCAACGAAGCTTCGACTGGTATTAGATTCCTCAGCAATTTTTGCACTCGTCCGTTCGGGTATCCGTAAGTCTTCATTTTGAAGACTTACGGTGAATTGACCAGTTTCTGAATCTCGTTCCACGTAATGTCCACCGTGTGACGCCTTTTCTGCTTCATACTGCTTACCAATCAGATAGCGTTTCTGTTCAGGTGTCAGATTCCTCCGTCCAAGCTGATTTCTGCAGATCCATGCAATCGCTGCATATTTATCCGGAAATTCTTTCGGAAATGTTTTGAATGGAATCTCAGGATGTTTCTTCAGAATCCGGTATCTGTTGTGTCCGTCCAGGATCGTGTTATTCCAGATAATCAGGGGATCCAGCACCTCTCCGTCTGCGACGATGTTCTGCTCAAGGAGCAAAAACTCATCCTCTGTCAGCGGAGGGATCTTTTCCTCGAACTCCGGATCGATCTTTAAATCATTCAGATCCATGTGTTCCTCCTTCCTATGTACCGGCAGGCCGTTTTCAAAGCCTGCCCTGGTTATCTTAAGAGCAGAGCAGATTCGAGATTCCTTTCAGGAATTTCTCATTTCGGCTTGTCGCCGAATATAAATTCATCCGTAATCTGCTGCTTACGAGTAAACTCGACGCATCAGCTTCAGGCTGAATTTCTGCTCTGCTCGTTAACAACGAATATGCTCTTTCCGTATTTGTCCCCGACGCCCCCGGAAAACAAGGGAATACATTCAGACGTCCGGCAGCTTACCGGATCCATGGGAATCTAACCCCTCCGTGGTTCTCACCGAGCCGCCCGCAGGCGGAAGTCTCATTATCCTGTGACGCCTCAATGCTGCGCGGGGAGCTGCCCCGCGTTTATCACCGGCCTACCGCTTCCTCCCGCAGTGGGAGATTATGGCATTTGCCGTGAACGTCGCTCTTCGTCACAGGGTCGTGTCTGAAGAATGTTATGCAGTTGTCATGGTGCATTTGTCGTAACAACCTATGTGGTTGTTACACTGAAAAGTTTCGGTCTTCTGCTTCATGGGTGGGTGAAGTACTCGGAATATGTATGGGTTTACATGGAGAGGGCGATGTGATAGCCTGTCATGCGGCCAGCCAAGCCGTTTACCGGCGTGGGCTGGACGTATGGCTGGCACATCACATC
>JAFVGK010000167.1 GCA_017475035.1 Blautia sp. | reverse complement strand
TACCGGCGTGGGCTGGACGTATGGCTGGCACATCACATCAGCCAGAGGCTCCGTGTCAACCCATACATATTCCAAGTGTAGACCGGGCTCATAAAATAAGGCTTTCAAAGATTTTTCACCCACCCATGAAGCAGAAGAGCCTTTTTCTTCTGATCAGTCGTGTGAATACCCATCCGGAAGAGGATCATATATAAAACCTCCTTTCAGAGAAACATCTGCCCCTAATGCTTCAAATCGGCGTTTTATTTCGTTTGCTTCGTTCCGGCTGCTGAATCCTTCTGCTATCTTTACAGGCAGATGATGAAGAACAATCTCTCTGGCCTCTGCCAGACTTATTTCTTTGAACCGATACAGTTCTTTGATCACCTTGAGCTTATTGGAGCCGGCATCATTCAAAACCACATCATACCCTCCTAAATAATAGTACTGCCAAAAATCATGGTATTCTGGTTTTGGAGGATCTTCCACTTTTACAGAGAATGCTTCTTGTATCGCTGACGAGAGTTCTTTCAACTCGGATGATGACATTTCCCGGAGAGCTTCTAATAACATATTCCATGAGTACTTCATAGCATAAAACCTAAGCCTTTCTCCATCAACTATTTTCAGGGGTTGGGACATATTTCTTCCCATAACGCGAGGCGGAATAATCTCAAAATAGTCATCCGGGGAAAAACGCCGTTCGATATTTGGGTTGAGGAACCTATTTTGCGTGAACCACCACACTCTTTTTCATTTCTTCAATCATCGTACGGTACTGGTCACGTTCCGCAACAGGATATTCAAGATGGAAAGATACGCACAGATCTTCAATCTTTGTATAGGAATACATTTCCGTGTCTCCTTCTATACGATAACACTCAAAATAGTCATCGCCTGTATAGCTTTCTGTGATTCCGGTTTCATTTGCCGAATATCTGCTGTAGCTTTCCGGTGTGTCATTCATCACATTATAAGAACCGGACATGGTCAGATTTGCCCCGTTCCCGGACATCCAGATCCCGTCCCCATTCGCCGGAAGCGGCCTGGACTGGACAAAGTATGAGGGATAGGAAATCGCATATCCAAAGCGTTCATTGACATATGTTAAATACTGCTGATCCGAGGCTTCCGCTGACTGTGTATTGTCTGTTTCCTGCCGCACATGTTCTGCCAGCCACAGCTCCGCCAGCAGATCCTTTGAGATCATACCATCTGTCTGGATATTGCACGCTCTTTGAAACTCCGTAATTGCCTGTCTTGTCTTTGGGCCGACATCACCGTCAGCCGTACCGCAATCGTATCCAAGAGCATTTAATTCCTGTTGTACGGCCAACGCGACGGCGGGATTATTATCATAGGAACCGGCGCCAAATACAGGAACTGTAATCAAAATTGTAAGCATTAACGGTATAATCTTTTTCATTTTATCTCCTTCTGCTCCGATAAAGGTTTTGCATCCTCATAAAGTGTCTTTATAGCAGCGACCTCAAATATGCGCGCAGCAGCTCAGACAATTCATTTTTCTATAGTTCCTGATATTTCCTTTTCCTTCCTGTATTCATAATCGAATACACCGTTGTCCATAGTCATTTCAATATCAAACCGTCCCGACTTCTGATTCACTTCCTGCTTCAATTCCTTACAGCACTTCCGGGTTCAGTCCCTTTCCGTATTTTCTGACTCAATTCCTTACAGCTCTTCCGGGTCAGTCCCTTACAGTACTTCCAGGTCCAGTCCTTTACAGTACTTCCTGACCCAGTCTTCATCCACATAGTCTCCGCCTTGATGCATCACGCATCCATAACAAAGATCATCCGCCATTTCCAGAAGAATACCCTTTATTTCCAGATCCTTCTTCCACTTCTCTTCAATGGCATGATAACCGAGCCAGGAGCCAAGTATGTTTCCGGTGATTGCTCCGGTAGAATCGCTGTCGCCGCTGTGGTTGACTGCTGCAATTACAGCCCTGCTGAAATCATCCGGATAACGCAGGCTGCAATAGATGGCTATAGCAAGCGCCTCATCTCCTGTCCAGCCATCACCGACAGCCTTGATGTGTTCCTCATCGGTTCCTTCGCAATCAGCCAATGCCTCCGCTTTTGTGATCAGCTCTTCCATCGCATTCAGATCCGCGGCAGGCACTGTGCCTGTGAACATACTTCTGACAGCAGCCCATGCTTCGTCAACCGCTTTTCTCAGCGTCATTTTTCCATCGCCGTACACTCCGATGCTGATAATGTGAGTCAGAATGGCAGCAGGAATATAACCCAGCGGGTGGCCGTGAGTGATGGCGGCTATCTCAGCGCCATCCATGTCCAGTTTGCTCTGATCGGCATCCGCCCCGGGTTTATAGTGCAGGGCTAGAGGAGCGACTCTCATGACGCCTCCGCAGCCTTTGCTGTAATTCAGAGGAGCATCCGTACTTCCCTTTTTGCCTGTGCCAAGCGCCGACAGACACGTTGTCCCGGGTGCACGGTCACGGTGGAGATCCGGAATCTCATACAGCCAGCAACGAGGCTCCTGTTCAGAATCAGCCCCCCACTTCTGTGTCCGCAGCCATTCCTTATAGGCGATATAGACATAGTCCGCAACAGGATCCTGTATGCCCTTCAGATGAGCATATGTTTCTCCAAGAAGGATTCCGTTTGCCGTAAACAGGCTCATCTGCGTATCGTCTGAGAATACTGCAGCGCCGGCTTCAAAATCAAGCTTGTATTTCTGAATTCCGTCTGTTCCATACTTTTTCCGGATTTCTTTCCAGGACATGAATTCGACAGGATAACCGAGAGCATCACCGATCGCGCCGCCGACAAGTCCGCCTCTTATTCTGTCGAGAAATGGCTTCCTTGATGCTCTGCGTTTTTCAGCTTCTTCCTTTCCCGATTCTAATGCATGTTGTTGATTCTTGTCCCGATTTTTCAGGAATGCTTTGATATCCATCCCGTCATCCCCTCCCGCTCATTACTCTCAAGGCCCTGCGCTTATCTTATCTGATGATATAGGCATCCACGATCTCACCGACATACATCGTATGAAAGTCCCTGTTAGCCATAGGATAGCTTCCATCCACATCCTGCGGATACATTTTCTCTCTGATATCCTCAGGAATTCTGTTCAGATCCTGATCCTGTGCGTAAAGAATCCTACACTCGATTGTAAGAGGGTACTGCTTTACGCCGGGAGTATGGATCACTTCCGCGTCTTCCAATACAAGACCGGCTTCCTTCACCTTATCGATAAGATGCCCGGACTGCCAGCCACAGATCTTGTTGATCGCTGCGTCCGGCTTATCCAGCGGCACACTGATCGTGAATTCACCGGTTGTGTCAAGCTGTGTCTTTGTATACCTGCTCTGCCGGACATAAACATGGAAGGTCGGACGACTCCAGAGCGTCCCGATATGGCCCCATCCTATGACCATCGAATTGAACTTCCCGCCATTTGTATTCAGCAGAATGCCTTTCGGCAAAGCTTTCGTAATCAGGTTTGCATAGTCCGTAATGTTGATTTTTTCTTTCATTTTTTTCTCCTTGCTTTTTCAGACAGCCTCAAACACCGGCATATAGTCAATCGGAGCATCGACATGAACCGTCTGACAGCCTTCATAGACCGTGCCGGTACTGGTGAGCTTCCAGGATCCGGCCGGCAGATAGACGTCGCGTTCAAACATGTTCAGATGAAAGACCGGCGCACAGAGGAATCTGCTGCCGAACATATACTGATCCTGAAGCTCCCAGCATTTTTCATCCTCCGGGAATTCATAGAACATGGTCCGGATCAGCGGCGATCCGTTTTCGCTTGCTTCTGTATACAGATCCCTTATATAATCATGCATATCAATCCGGATCCTGTAATATTTCTTCATGATGGCGTAGTTCTCCTCGCCATAGCTCCAAAGCTCATTTGGCTGGCCAGTATGCAGATACCCGCCGCCGAAATCGCGGTCATCCAGAGGCGGAATGTTGTAAGGACCGCGGTCTCCGTGCATGCGGAGAACAGCTGAGTACACTGCAAACTGGTACCACCGGATCAGAAGCTGCCGGAAATCCGGGTCGTTTACATCATCCGTCATAAAGCCGCCGATGTCCGTCGTCCACCAGGGAATACCGGCCAGTCCGATATTCAGTCCCGCCTGCACCTGTTCATAAAAAGCCCGGAAGGTGCTGGGGACGTCCCCTGACCAGATCACATTGCCGTATTTCTGAGAACCGGCCCAGCCGCAGCGCAAAAGGTTGACCACCGGTTCACTCTGTTCCCCGGCCATTTTGTCATAGAAGATCCGGCTGTACCACTGTGGATACAGATTGCTGCATTGAAGGGCCGGCATATCCAGATAACGGTAGTTTTCAAAATCATACACGCCATAGTCCGGTTCCGAGTTATCCAGCCAGAATCCGTCGATCCCAAGATCATAATAATTCTTTTTGCACACTTCCCACACATATTCCCGGGTTCTGGGATTGAATACATCGATCTCCACACAGTCCCCCTGATAATCATAGGTCTGGGCCGCGCCGCGTTCGGTGTGGATCAGAAGTCCCTCCTCCATCATCGGGCCGAAATTCTCGCTCCGGCGATCCACAGAAGGCCAGACGGATACGATCACCTTGATCCCCATGGAATGAAGTTCATCCACCATCGCCTTAGGATCCGGCCAGTACTTGCTGTCAAACCGCCAGTCTCCCTGATATGGCCAGTGGAAGAAATCGATCACGATCTGATCGATGTGGATTCCTTCTTTCCGGTAAGTCCTCGCGACCTCCAGGACTTCTTCCTGGGTGCGGTAACGAAGCTTGCACTGCCACAAGCCCATCAGGTTTTCCGGAAAAGCAGGGGCACGGCCGGTAACGGAAGTATAATTTGCCAGGATTTCCTTTGGCGTATCCCCTGCGGTGATCCAGTAATCCATCTCCTTTGTGGAACGTGCCGTCCACTCGGTATAATTCATCCCGAAGGAAGCACGGCCTACTGCAGGATTGTTCCACAGAAAGCCATACCCAAGGCTGGAAACTGCGAAGGGAACGCTGATCTGGGAATTCCGCTGCTCCAGATCAAGCAAAGAGCCCTTGAGATTCAGATGCGGCTGCTGGTATTGACCCATCCCATAGAGCTTTTCTTCGTCATTCGCGTCAAACCGGACTGTCAGATAATAGTCTGATCCCCCTGTCACACCTTTATATTCACGTCCGGATACCTTGAGACAGCGGCTGCTTTCGCTTATGGTTCCCTGGTAAAAACGATAATACTCGCGGAGAAGGAGATCATCGCCCTTATAAAAGCTGATCACCCCGGCAAAATTGACAACGGCCCTGATCTTTCCGTTCGTAATAGATGCAGTCGGTACCCTGGAGACGGTTCCGTCTCCCACCAGGAAATCTTCCGATCCTATTGAAATAACGGACTCGTTTTCCGCAGGCTCTTCTGAAAGAGCCCACATACGGCCTGTAAAGTCCGAAAACATGGTTGCCCGTACCCGGAATGAATCAGTTCCCCAGGGTTCAATCCTCAGTGTCTCGCCGTTATGACGGGCAATGAGGGATCCATTATATTCTTCAAACCTCATACTGTGTCCCCCTGACTCATCTCAGTCACACAACCATATATCCAGCTTCCCTTAACACTGCAATCGCTTTTGCGAAATTTTCTTCCCGGGTCAGGATGTAGTCTGTGTTATAGGTGGAAATCGCAAAGATTCCCACTTCATTAGAAGCAAGGATTCCTGAAATCCCGGCCAGAATACCTATCAGTGAAAAGTCAAGCTGTCCACAGATCCGAAATGCCTTCCATCCGTCATCGCGGCTGACTGTATTTTCCGGTGCCAAAGCAACCGGACATACCAAAGATTTTTCTTCGTCCGTTCTTCCGGTAAATACAAACGGCTGGTCAATATCTATATCCGCATAATCCGGCACTTTGCAGACAGAAAATGTCTGAGTCAGCTGTTCCAGAGTGATACTTTCCATCGCGCTTCACCTGTCCTCTCTACATCTGACTGCGTACAACCAGATATTCATCCCCGTTTCGATAATAGGGACATTGCCTGTAACCGTTCTGACTTAATCTGGAATAGTCGTCTTCATCCATTCCGGCATCACAGACATATTCTTCATTGTCTTCATCATAGATCAGATACGCACATTGACTGCACAGATTATCCATTTCAGCTCCTCTCTAAGAGTCAGGGGTGAGTCAGGGGGACAGGTTCCTTGACTCAAACTAATTGAGTCAAGGAACCTGTCCCCCTGACTCAATGAATGAAAGCTGCCTCTATGCGGCCTTCATCGGATCGGCGGGTTTATTCCGTGAAAGAAAGCTTAATGCTGCCGGTTGTAGTACTGACCTTCAGTTTCTTCTTTCCAGGGCTGGAATTTTCCAGGCTGCTGCTTCCGGTCACAACTTTCGTTGAAACGCTGTAATCTGATTTCTTCCCGTCTATCGTCCCACTGATGCTTCCCGTAACGTTTCTCAGGCTGATATTTCCTCCGCACTTAAGACGATCAACCTCAATTCTTCCGGTCGTATTGCTCACATCAACATCTTCATCTGCCTTAACATTTTCAAGAGTAACGGATCCGGATGTGTTGTTCACCGTAAGATCATCTTTGCTGACGACATCCTCCAGCCTGATATTCCCGGTCACGTTGTCAATGGCCACCTTTTTCGCGGATATCCTGCTGATCTGAATACTTCCGCTTTTGTTCGTAATGTTCAGTTCCCCTTCCAGATCACCGGGTATCGTAACCGTCATGGTATGCCTGAAGATATCGAAGTTGAAAAGATGGATTCTTTTTTTCCGTATAATTGACAGTTCTCCGTCTGACTCTTTGATTTCATAGTCAGGTTCATCGTCTCTGTCGTAATAACTGACCGTCACATGATCGACATTGTCTTTTTGAACGACTATTTCACCGGTAATCTCCCGGATGCTGATTGACTTCACTTCGTTCCTGCAAGTATAAGATTTCTTCTCAAATAAATCGTCTGTCACAGCAATTCCTCCTCTCATGAGTCAGGGGGACAGGTTCCTTGACTCAAACTAATTGAGTCAAGGAACCTGTCCCCCTG
>JAFVGK010000166.1 GCA_017475035.1 Blautia sp. | reverse complement strand
TTCCGATCAGTTCTTCAAGTCCTGTCTCGTGGATATCAATGGAAGAAGGTGACGAAACTACTTCTTCCAGATATCCGTCCCTGACGTAATACAGCACCCCATTTAAATATACGGTGTCCTGGCCATCTGTTACGGGTCCTGCTTCAAGGTTTGAAATCTCTTCGTTCGAGAGATAGATGATGTCGGCATACGCTTTAGGTGGAGGAAGTGCCACATATAAGAGGAAAGCCAAAGCCGCCAAATAAATTCTCTTTCTGTCCATTACAATCTTTCCTCCTCGTATCATTGCTGCTTATATGTGATTGAGTTCTGTTGAATGCCAGTGTTTACCGGAATTCTTCCAGCATTTCATCGGGCTTGGATGTCATGATCTGATACATATTTGGAGCGATATGTCTGCTGAAATTATTCCTGAATGGGATGATCCCTTTATCCTGGATATACAAAATCCCTTGTCCAGGTGGAGCGGTGCTGATAAAGTTTGTCTGAGTCGGGCTGATTTTTAACAGATTGCTGAGGATATCCCGGTCAACAGGTGCCTGGTTCAGTAGTTGTATAAAGGCACTGTTGGAAAGCATTGTTGTGGCAATTGTATTCTGGAGAATCGGTTCTACATTCTGTGTGATCGCGGTTACTCTGGCTCCCCATTTCCGTCCCCTGGAGAAGATCTGCCGGATGTAATTGGCACTTTCATCTTTGTCAAAGAGCAAATATACCTCGTCCATATAAATCCAGGTCTTTTTTCCAATCTTCCTGTTTTTGACAACCCTGTTCCAAATGGCATCAAGCACAATCAGGTAGGCCATAGTCTTAATATTGGAGCCGATGTCCTTAATGTCATAGACCACGAAGCGGTTTTTGATATCCACATTCGATTCATGGGCGAAGACATCGAGGGATCCTTTCGTATAAATTTCAAACGCCAGAGCCAGCTCACGGGCTTCTCTCTCTGGCTGGGCTTCCAGCACATGCTCAAAATCGAGCAGCGTAGGCGTATATGCTTTATCGTAATCCCATTTTGCTACAAATTCTTCATAGATCAGGTTGACGCAGCGGTCGATAATAGCGATCTGCGTGGGTGTGAGTCCGTATCTTCCGCCGATGACACTCTCACATAGTGAGAGCATGAAATCTGACTTTAGTACGATAGGATCGTCATCATCTGCGTAATCCTTGTCCATGTCTAACGGGTTCAGGTGATATTTTGAACCAGGAGCGATCCGGACGATGGAACCGCCAAATGCCTTCACCAAAGGTGAATATTCCCTTTCCGGATCGATGATCAGGATATCATCGTCCGTATTAAGAAAGACATTTGCCATCTCCATCTTTGCGGCAAATGATTTTCCGCTTCCAGGCGTTCCAAGAATCCATCCGTTTCCATTTTGCGAGCTGTCACGGCTGAAGAGAATCAGGTTGTGGCTTGTGGCATTCTGGCCGTAGTACATCCCTTTCTTCTGGATCAGCTCCTGCGTGTCAAAGGGGCTGAAGATGATGGTAGAGTCCGTTGTCAGCGTTCGCTTTACGGAAAGCTTATTGACACAGAGGGGAAGACAGGCGTTCAGGCCATCTTCCTGCTGATACTGAAGTTTCTTGAGATTACACAGGAATTTCCTTCCTGTGGAAATCAGTGTTTCCGTATTCGTATGCAGCTCATCCAGGTCGTCCGCGAAAACCAGAACAGTGAAGGTCATCAGGAACATTTTCTGGTTGCGTCCTGTAAGATTCCGCAGGAGATCATTCGCCTCTTCCTGTGCCTGCCGAAGATCCTGAGGAACGAGATCCATGGAATACCCGTTTTTGGATGCGGTCTGTTGGGCTTGCTGCATGCTGGAATTGATGTTGAGCATCTGGTGCTTCACCAGCTTTACGGCTTTGTCCTGCCGGACGGCTTCCAGGTTCATCGAGAGGATCATGTTGCAGCTTGTGGAAGAGAGTTCTGATACAAATTTATCCGACAGGGTATTGGGCAGATCCATCAGGTAAAGTACCCTGCAGTATTTCGGTCCCATTCGCAGCCAATCCCTCCGGAAATGAAAGCCGCTGGGTGCAATCAGATCCTTTGAGGGGATGCCCATGCGGTACATAGATTCCAGGTCTTTTACTTCTTCCAGAAATGTACCTTCATGGCCGATGTTGTATATATCGTAAAGGACTTCCAGGCGTTCCTCAGTAGTGAGAGGCTCCGCCTTTGAGCCGCCGATTTCTTTGAAAGAATTGATAATCTCAGGATCCAAACGGGCAAAGCTGTGCTTTGCTGCATCAAGGTTTTCGGCTTCAATGCTGACAACAAGGTATCGTTCCCGTTTTAAGTTATTGCGGCCTTCCTCCATTTTGGCAAGAAGAAGGGCATTGTATTCTTTCCGGTAAACGTCAAGGCCATCACCCTTCGGTTTTAGCAGGTTTTCGTCTTTGAATTCCACCATATCTACGTTTTTGTTATTCAAAACGACCTGGAACCTTACGGTGGAGTCAAAACGGTTCAGGAGCTGGGAATACTTGATCAGGAAGCCTGTCTGGTCTTCTTCCGTGGCGGTGTGGTAGTTGATATCACTGAAACGATACATCTTAGTGAATACGCCTGGACTGGTTTCGATGATGCCATCCTTCGCATATGCGGCGAAGTACGGGATTGTTTCCTGGATGGTTTTTTTCGTTTTGAGAGATCCGCCTGCCTTTGGCTTGTCGATCTTTGCTTTGATGAAGTAGCACGTTTTATCGTTTTCCGGTATAATGGGATCAACAGGAACGTGAAATCCCATCACGGTTCCGGTAAGGGCTGCTGATGTTGATAGCGTGAATATTTTGCTGTAAGAACGAACATCTAAAACCAATGGCAGGACGGGACCGATTGCCTTCTTTTGGAAATAATCGCAGGGATAAGCCTTGAGAAAGCTGCTGGATTCATGGGAAAGAATTTCTTCCGTATGCGCATCCAGCTCTTCCAGAGACCGAGAGAAAACTGCTGTAAAAAAAGACAATCGGTAAAGGTCTCTGCTAGTATCTATGGCATCTTTGAGGATTGAGGTAAATGCTTCCTTGACTTCAATCTCTTCAAAATTCGGGTATAATTCCTGCAGTGTTTTTTTCTTGCTCTTCGCCTGCTTGCTTATGTCTTTTCCACTTTTCCTATTCACAGCGCATTTTCTGTAAGCCGCAATCTCCTGATTGATGGCATCCAGGACTGCCTGTGCGTCTATGGGCTCTATGTGCAAGGAAAGCAGCGTATTGCTGCCCGCTTCCAGCATCCCATTCAGTATGCCAGAAGGGATCTGTCCGGAAAGTGTCCTGATATGGAAGATACGGACAAAGCCGCCATCTGTTTCGATGTAGTCCTTGTCGAACCGTATTTTGTGTGAACCAACGAGATCTTTTGTAGTCAGCCTCGTTTTTGAAAGTATGGATGGGGAAATATCCTGTCCATTAATCTTGTCAGTGATATTGCCAGGTGTATAATGGTTGAAAAACCGGTAGATAATGCCAAGCTGCTCTGTAAGGCTCATAGATATCAACGACAAAGGGAACTTGTCTGCAGCAGAGTCAAGTGATTTCATGGCCTGCTCTACGGTCATTGCCCGTACAGAGAAGGATACATATCTTGTATAACCACTGGGATCATGGATAACGGTGACTTGTATCCTGATATCCCTGGGAAGCCCTTGGAGAACCTCTGTAACCATGCCGACATCAGCAGTGTTTTCACTCAGCTGGTAGGTTCTGCTGAACTGGCCAGGCGCGGTTTCTATGGCATTTCCTTCTTTTGTTACTGACAGATATGGGATGCATTCGGCAGACTGGGAAGGAATCTTCAAATGTTGTTTTTTCTTCCTGACTTTACTCATAAAAGATTCTCCTTTCTTCATGCTAAGGACAAACTGCCCGTTTTAGCTATAGAAAGTCAAGAAAATGAAAAATCCTGTTTTTGATTATTGAAACAAAGCAGGAAGCACTTAATCAGATGATATTGGGGGAAAAACTGTATTATGCATAAAGTATTTAACTGCATCGTGGTGTTCAATAAGACGAAAGACGCATCGCTCTTCTGTATGCGAAGGAAAGAGCCATACAAGGGTCTTTACAATTTTGTTGGAGGTAAGGTTGAACCTGATGAGAGTTCTGAGGAAGCAGCATATCGGGAATTGAAAGAAGAGACCGGAATTGGCAGGAATCAGATTCGGCTATATCGTCTGATGGACATCCGATATTACTCTCCGGATATGGAATTGCAACTATATGTTGGCCAGTTAAAAGAAGATGTTATCCTGAAGGAAGAGATGAATCGATTGTTCTGGCTTTCTCTGAATGAGGATTTTGCGGATAAGAACAGATTTGCCGGTGACCAGAACATTGCGCACATAATGAATGTAGCATTACAGTATCCGATACCAGAAAATACCTTTGTTCAGGATGGATTGTACATAGGAGTTGACGGCTGCAGGGGCGGATGGATCTCTGCGGTATTGGATCATGGATATCTGCAATTCAAAAAATATGACAGGATTGACAAGGTGATTGCTGAATATCCGGAGTTTTCGGCGTTCCTTATTGATATGGCAATCGGATTAAGAAATAATCCCGATGATATCAGGCCTGATGATGCTGCCAAAAAGGAATTAGGAGAAAAGGCATCTTCTGTCTTCCCTATTCCATCGAGACTGGCAGTTTACACGGATGGAGAAGATGCGCAAAAGGAAGCAAACAAAAAAACTCTGGGGAAAAGTCTTGCAAAACAGTCTACTGCGATCATTCCAAAGATTCGTGAGCTGGATGAATTTTTGAATGCATACCCGGAATACAAGAACAGGATCCTTGAAAGCCATCCAGAAGTAGTATTTGCCCGATTAAATGGATCGGTGGTTATGAGCAAAAAGAAAGAATATCTGGGATATATGGAAAGAGAACAGATCCTGTCAGAATATTTTGACAGCACAGATTTAGAGGGATTATGGGATGAATCTAAGAAATTGGGCTGTAACCTGGATGATCTGATGGATGCTGCCTGCCTTGCTGTTACAGGAGCCATGTATGCACATGGAATGTGTGAAACCATTCCAGAACATCCAGAACAGGATGAGAAAGGCTTGTATATGCAGCTAACAGTTCCGCGCAGACGCATTTAGAAATTAGATTGTAAATAGCAAGCCTGTTTTTCACTTCTCTATTCTATGATTGAATAGGGGATTTGTATCAGGTATAATTGGAGCTGTAAGAAACTTGGAAAAGACATGATGCTGACAACAGGTAATCATTGGAAATTTAAATTTGGAGGCCTAACACATGTTTGAATATATTGATAGCGATGCTTTGTCGACAGAAGATAAAATCCTCTCTCATTAACGACTTGGAGGATGCCAGGAACGCAATCACGATGCTGATTGATGAAGCGGAAGATGATGAGGTGGCCGGTTCTCTGGAGAATGCGGATGAAAAAATGGCAGAGGTTATCGAAAACCTGGATAAAGCTGTCAGGAATATCAAGTAAATTTGACAAATCATAATACCACAGGAAGAGACCAAATGAGATTAGACTGGATCAACCCTGGCTAATGACGTGTAATGCCTGAGCAGGTTTTTTATGGAAAGAAGAGCCTGCCCAGGCATTTTTTTGAGACGCTCAAAAACGAGAATGTTCATTTTGTTCAGAGCTGGTTTTCTATTATGTTTCAGCTTAGGAGAATGTGTACTTCTTGTATTTCTTCTGAGCTTTTATGAGATCTTCCTTTGTATCCTTGTTCTTCCTTCTTTCCCGGGCTGCCGGTTTTTTCTTCCCTGACATATCCTTGTCGTCCGGACGAGCTGTTATAGAGTGGCTTCCTTGTTCTATGAGTTCTGTAATCATGTCCTTCGGCTGATAATACCGTTTCGGGCTGCTGATCAGTGTATTGAACAGGATGCCGATGAAAAACTTCTCAAACCGCATCCCATATGGTTTCACCCATCCAAGAAGAGCGAATGGCGTGGAAACGAGCATGATGAGACCAATGACAGTTTCTTCAGAGACCGTTCCTTTCATGCCGTTGTAGATGCCATAGGACAAGAGGGCAGCCATGCCGCCGCATAGGGCCTGACGCATTGTAAATGGCCCGACCAGTTTTGCATCATATTGGTTGATCTCCTGAGGTATCTTGACTTCTATCATCTGAATTCCCCTTTCTGTTATGCCCCGATGGCTTCCCTGGTGATCTGGCCTGCCTTCATCATGAGGGAAAAGCCAGCGAAATCGGTCACGATTACAACCCCTATGGAGGCGACAAGCCCTCCGATATCTGCTGTATGGGCACCGACTACATTTGACAGGGAAGTATAATTGATCCCGTTTACAATGCCTGCGATCAGTACGATCACCATGCATTGCAGAGCTGTGGCGGCAAATCCCTTTAAGCTGTGGAAGCCGCGTCCTTCATAGCCATAAAGCATAATGTCCCCGCAGAACAAGGGAAACAGGGCACTCCTGACCATGAGCTCGATCACGACGCCATAGACAGCGATCTTCATGGCAAAGGACACGATAATATAGGCCACATAAGGGAGTGCGAGCTGCAGATAGTCCAGGACAAGGGTGAATACTTCCTTGATTCCCTTCCAGAGGTTAGAGTCCTCAGCTGTAGGATAAGCATTTTCGAGCAGGCCCGCCACGTCCTTATCAAGGAGCTCTATGATGGTGTTCTGGACGGTTTGAGCCGCATTAAGGCCGATCTGAATAATCCACTTCAGCAGGTCGTCTGACTTTGCTACGATGAACATGCACAGGACAAGCTGAAGGCAGATGGTGAGATATTTCTCTATCGTCATATTGCGGAGATCAGAGGAAGCCTGCGCCATCTTTACCGTAAAGCACATCCCGACGATGGAGAAGGATACCGGCTTAAAAAATCCTGTAAATACGCTGTATACCACACCCCATGCGCCTGTCGAGGAGGACAGGTCGCTGGGGATGTCGTAAAGCGGCTGCAGTACGTTCTTATCCAGTGTCCCAGTCAGGATGTCTTCGAGCATACCGGAAAGGTGCTTCTTCATGGTATCTACGAGGCCGCCTGCAAAGGCAGTTGTTGAGAAGAGCATACAAAAAACGGAAATGAGGAAGACAGATGCGATCAGTTTCTTTTTCCTGCTCATAAGCTTCCTCCTTATAGTCCAAGGGCTTCCCTGGTAAAGGTGCCGGCCTTAAACATGAGTATGACGCAGGCACCTTCTATCACCAATGTTTTTCCGATGCGGCCAACGAAATCCGAAGCTCCTGTGACTGCTGCAGACCAGACATCATTTCCGACAAACTGGCCGCAGATGATGCAGATCAGCACCATCGCACCTGCCTGCAGACAGCATGCAAGGAACGATTTGAAGAAACGGAAGCCTGGTCCGAGCATCCCTTGCGTAACAATACTCCCGAAGGAGAGAGGCATCAGTACTGCCCGGATGAAGATTTCGATGATGACGGCGTAGCAGATGATCTGGATCAGCATGCCTATAAGATATGTCGCAAGGTTTGGGAGCATAAGTTCCAGGTATACGGATATTCCAGAAGGGATGCCGGTAACCGCAGGTTTGATGGCATTCATGACTCCCTTCGCTGTCTCGTCCACATTCACCGCCTGTGATACTGAAACGGAGAATCCTTTCGCAAAGTTTCCTCCAATGGACGTGCCGATGACAAGCAGTTTTGGCGTCGCCTTTACGAGGATGATGGCGGCGATAAACTGTATCATTGGCTTTACGATCATTTCCGGTGTAAGAGTATCAAACTTGATTGCGGCAGAGACCAGGGCTGCAACGAAATAGATGCAGAGAACAGAGTATGAAATAGGAACAATAGCCGTCTCCACAAGCGGCATGACGATATTGCTCCACACTTCAGGATATTTTTCCGCTACGTCAACAGTGAGGATCTCGATGGCTTTGGTGGTTGCCCCCATGTTCACCATGTTTTTCACCATCTTCTCAATGGCTTTTATGATGTCAGATTTGCCAGCCGCAAATACGGGTGCTGCAGTCAGGATGATAAGGAAGAGGAAGGCAATTAGTGGATATGTCCAATTTATTTTTTTCGTCATAGACGTACCTTCTTTTCTGCTTGAAAAAGGAGGACGACTGCTCGTCCTCCTCCATGGTGCAGCCGGTCGGCCCAGGATCAGCCAGTCAGGATGCCCACACCAGTCAGGATGGACTTCAGCGCCACAAGGAAGATTCCGACGATGGCAAGCCTGATGCCCTGCGTGATCTCGTTGACGTTGTCATCTTTGTAAGCCATGACTGTTTTTACGATGCCCCAGATGGTCAGAGCCATACCCGCATATCTCGCGATTGTGAGCATCATGCCGATAATGGAGCCCATCAGATTTGTGAGATTGTCAGCATTTCCAGTATTAAATGTACCAGATGTGATGACATCAGATGCATAAACCTGTGACGGTCCCATGACTGCAGTAGATACTGCCACGGCTATTATCCTGGGAATCGCCTTGGCAAGCCTTACTTTTACAGCTTTACCTTTGGTAAGAAACTTGTTCATCACCTTGCTCCTTTCTCCCGTAGGGGAAAATGAATTGTTCACGGCACAGCATGCCAGGTTTGCTGTACCAGGCGGCCGGTTGAAGGGACATATGGTTTTTCCTTCACCATAGTCAAGCTACCAAAGGAAAATTTAAAAAGTCAAAAGTTCCAAAGAGAGATTTCTATTCGCTTCCATCTGTCCATTCATCGAAGTTTGGAATGTATTCTTCAACGTCCTGTCTTTCTGTAACCGGTTCTTCAAATTCATCAGATATGCTGTAAGTTTCCATTTCAGAGCTGACGTATTCAGAATCATAGGATTTTGGAACACCGCCAGCCTTTGCCTCAGGAGAATCCGGATCCACGCCCAGGAACTGGGATTTATAATTCTCCGCCCCTCTGAATTCATAATCAGCGATAAAACCTCCGATCAGGTCAAAGCTGCTGGCAATGTCCTCTGTCGTTGCCCCTCTGGGAAGCCCTGCATCCCTTGCCAGGTTTTCAGGAGTAACCAGCTTCCCGCCTTTGGCATTCGATGCTGATTCACGTTTGCGTCTTATCACGGCAGGATTTTCCGCATGGGAGATGTCTTTTCCTGTCTGCCTCAGTTCCGCTCTTGTATGCCGTATGATAGTTTTTCTGTGGGTTCGGTGCAGATCCTCAGGAACGGTAAAATGTTTTGGATCCCTGTATCGGTATAGAAGCTGTTCATCCGCATCTCCGGTAAATTTGTAATTTGGATGACGCGGATAATTGAACTTCTTTGAAAAGAAAGGAAATAACCCTCGGATGAATAAAATACAATTCACGTTATCCATCCGTGAAATCTCGTCCGGGGACATCAGATCCCTTCCCTTGGCATTTTCTGATTCCGAACGGCTTCCTTGTCCACCCCGCGACCGGGAATATCCGCTTACCAGGATGGTGGCTTTTCCCAGCTTCTTAGAAATATATTCAAGTGTTGTCTGTTCCTGCCCGCCAAGGAACAACAGGGTGTCGCAGTTACCAGTAATGGATTCCCATGCGTCTTTATAGAGGGTTTTCAACTGTGCCAGGTTTTGCAGTATGATCGCACAGGAAATCTCGTACTTTCTCATTGTCGCGAGCTTTTTTTCAAAATCCGGGATCGTGCCTATGTTTGCAAATTCGTCCAGCAAGAATCGAACATGATAGGGAAGACGTTTTCCCTTGCATTCGTTCTCGGCATGAAAATATAAACTCTCAAACAGCTGTGAATAGAGCATGGAAACCAGGTAATTAAAGGTGGTGTCAGCGGATGGGATGACGACAAACAAGGCCGTGGGTTCATCTCCTATTCGCATCAGGTTCAGGGTATCTGTATTTGTAAGGGTTTGGACAGCCTTTAAATTGAATGTCCCAAGACGCACCGTGCAGGAGATCAGGATGGATTTCAGGGTTTTGCCTGCCCCCATCTTGAAAATCTTGTAATACCGCACTGCTATATGGTTCGGATTCTTTTTTTCCAGTTCCTCAAACATGATGTCCAGTGTACTCTGGAAGTCTTCCTGATCTTCTCTGACCTGAGCTTTCAGCAGGAGCTTCATGACATTGGCAAAGTTGCGGTCCTGAGGCCTGATTTCATAATGCAGGTAGAAGCAGATCGCTAATAGCAGAGCTGTCTCCGATTTCTCCCAAAAGGGTCACCTTTGCTTGCCCCCTTTGGTGTAGTATTCTCGATCAGGCAGTGGATCATCATCAGAACCCCTTCATCGTCACGGATGTAATTAAAAGGATTATAGGTATTGCTGTAGCACATTTCCACGAGATTAAAAATCTTTACCTGATAACCACACTTTTCCAGGAAGTCTCCGCAGGATTCCAGCAGTTCTCCTGAAGGATCCGTGATTACAAAGGAGGCATTCGCCTGCAAAAGATTCGGTTTCACGAAAAACCTTGATTTCCCAGCGCCAGAGCCCCCGATGACGAGGATGTTGTTGTTCCGCATCGTCTGCCGTCCGTCCATGCTCAGGAACACAGAGTCAGTGAGGATCATGTTTTTGCTTGTGATGTTATTCTCCAGGCTGGAAATGGTCGATGCCGGGCTTCCAGGAGGGTCGCTGTATTCTTTGGCATATCTTCCTATGGAATGGTTCCAGTGGCTGGAGCCTTCCTCCGCACCTTGCATCATTCTTCTCTTCTTCATGGCATTAACGTAGACCGCAAGACCCACCATTGCAATGAAGAGGGCTGCCCCACCGAGCTGGGAGGCGGGGAAAGGTGACAATTCAAACGGTTTAGTCAGGGCATGCCATTCCGCAGCCACCAGGAGGTTGTCCCTGATCTGGATAAAACCTGCTTTTTCCAGGTTGATGATGTAAAAAAGGTGGGCAAGATAGAACATGGCTGTAAGGAATATAGCTCCTGCCGTTATCCCGTATACCATCTTCTGCCTGGAACTGAGTTCTTTTGGCGTCATGTTGGTGTGTACCTTCCTTTCTTCTTTCTTCCGGTGCGGACAAAGGAGGATTCCTTTGCCCGGACAGCCTGCCTGAAAAAGATTCGAAAAAGCAAATGATCGGGGTGGAAAAGAAAAAGGAGCGGCATGACCGCTCCCTTCTCGTTTTGCTGCTTTATTCAGGATCTTTTGTTTCTCTTCTTTTCGCTTATCAGATATCCTGCCAGGATCGCTATGGAAGCCAGGAATAAGGCCAAAGCGAATGCACGGCTGTTATCTTTTGGATTGCCTGTCTGTGGAACGATACTGTGGGAGGTTGTGTTTATGACGGTTATGGGGATTTCTATCGTGATTGTGTTGGTGAAGACAGCCTTCTTCGCTGCATCGTCAAACTCCTGCGATGTGGACCAGTCTCCTGTGGTGATCTCCTCGAAAACATGGGAGCCCACATTTAACGTGACGGTATCCGTCCATCCTCCGTCGTCCCCCAGTACAACGCTTTTCTCCTCATCTTCAGTGGTTACCTTTATGACAATTTCAGGCTTTTCGAATGGATCTGCGTTAATCACAGCTGATTTCGTGCTTCCATCTTCAAAAGTGATGGTGGCAGTATAGCTCTTTTCCACATCGTAAGCCTTCTGCGAAAGGATGGCCCCGTTTGCTCCCTGGATCGTCTCAACAATGGCTCCTTCGTTATCCGTAATGACGATGCAACTTACTTTGGATGTTTTTCCTTCGGAATCGCGGATATCGAATGCAATGGCTGATTTTGGCGATATCCATTTTTTCTCGATCGTGACATCTTCTGTAAGGTCAGCAGCGGTCGGATCAAAGATCTTGTGGTATGTCCTTTCACTGGCGATATTCTTTTCCATTCCGTTTACGGACGTGATCTTTGCGCAATTCTCAATCGTTCCTTCCAGAGCAGTAACTACAGTCGGAATCAGGAAGCGGAGGGTTTCTCCGGGATTCAGCTCCCTGATGGAGAAGATGGCTTTCCTGCCGTTCCTTGTCAATGCCGCTCTTGGGGTAAGGTCGATTCCAATCGCATAATCTGGATCATCAAGATAAACCTTGACACCTTCCCAATCCACATCAAGCCCTTCAGGAATCATATCCTCGAAAATGATATCGTGAAGGGTGAAGACTCCGTCATTGTTGGTTACAGCAAGAATGTAGTTCAGGTCATCTTCGTGTTCTACAGTAGCAGGAGCGGCCTGGGTGCCGCTTACCGGGCTGGATTCCTTGCTGAGGGCGAGATCACTGTCCTTCAGGGCTACAGATGCTTCGGAGTATTCTGGGGTAGCGTCTCCTTCCAGAACGCCGCCAGAGGATTTGCGGGCGAAACTGACGGCCTGGTTGTATGCTTTTTTCCCGATATACTCTGCATTTCCAGGAGCAGTCATTGTAATGTACACAGTCATGGCAGATTTTCCATTGAGGATGAAGCTGTTTCCTTCGGTGTCCATGGAACAATCGACTGCAATGGCTGTGATGGATGAGCTGTCCGTGGGCTTTGCCGACGTCCAGATTTCTGTATTTGTCACATCCCAGTCACTCCCTGTGAAGGAATCTTTTGCCCTGGTCGAATAATATACAACAGGGGCGCATTTGGCTGTCGTGCTGCCATGGTTCAGGACATTGTACACGGTTACGGATGCTGGGAGCCTGTAGGTTTCTTTGTAACCGCTTTTCCAGGTCTCTGTGAGCAGAGCCTCATTGTAGAGCGTAACCCCCTGGTTTCCCGTTTCCTCAAAAAGTGAGACAGGGTGCTTCGTTACGACGGCAGTATCTGTCATATAGACTACCGTACCGTCATGGACGGTATCTTCAGACCATTCATAAGTGCAGTTCTGTGTGCTGCTATAGGAGTTGAGATATTCATACAGCTTCCACTGGACATAGAAATAGTCTTCTGCGTCATACGGTTTCTTCCCCCATGTATTATTCCACTGGTAATATGTGGCAGTGTGAGATTTTTGCTGGGAGGATAAAACTCTTGTATGCATCTCTATCTCAAGGCTTTTAACCTCTTCCGCATCCGCTGTCCCGTTCAGGTCCTTGTCGATACTGAATGTGATGGGAAGGGTGTTGTGGTAGTAATCATAGCCTTCGGCATAGGTTCCGTCTTTCGTCTGCCCGCCACCGGGGACATCCCTTGGCATAGCGGTGTAAGAGATGGTAACATTAACGCCAGCCCCTCCAGTGAGCTCTGTGTTATTGACAAGGACATAAAAATCGCCCTCCTCATTGATGTAAGAAAAATACATCCCATTCCGCCTGGACGGGTATTCCGGCAGGTTTGCGCTCAGGTTGTTTCCGCCTGTCCATTCACCATCCCAGTTTTTGAAGGCCTTTTTAGGAACCCTGATCTTTACGGAGCCTTCAGGCAGAACCGTGTCCACCGCACTGTTCAATTCAAAAGAAACGTTCAGTGCCGCCGTCTGCTGGGTATCATAGGTGGGATGGAAAGTAAGCCGGCCTTCCCGGTTGTCCGCCTGTTCATTGGAAGCGTTCTGCCAGGAAGCGGAATAGGTATAGGAAATGTCAGATGTGGAACCAGATTCGCGGACTGGCTTCCAGTGGGCATAATACATCCTTGGATTGGATGACGTCGTACCAGTTGCGCCATCATACAGGATCGGGGTTTCTTCCGTGATCTTATCCCCGCCCTCTGCTTCCGTAAACCAGCCATCCAGCACATAGCCTGAAAGATTTGAACCAGGCAGTGTCTGGATCGTATCACCGCTTCGGACAGAGAACACGGAGTATGAGTTAGAACCGTAATAGCTATAAGGATACCTCGCGGAACTGCCCCCGTTTGCATTAAAGGTCAGGTAAACAAGGGGAGCATTGTTCCAGTGTGCATAGAGCGTCAGATCCTCTGTGATTACGGTTCCCTGCGCGATTGGTTCACCTTCTTCGGCATCTGTGAACCATCCAGTAAATGCACATCCATATTTTGTCGGGACTGGCAGATTGAAGATTTCCTGCCCGACATAATACTCCACAGGGTTGACTGTTCCCGCAGGCAAGGAGCCGCCATTGGGATCATATGTCAGGGTTACGGATTCTGCGGGCACCCAGTGGGCATACAGGGTACTTCCCTGGGTCAGATCTACGGAGTCGCCCAGCTCCACTCTATTTCCATTCAGGGGATCACTATACCATCCGTCCAGGGTATAGCCATCTTTCTGGACAGTCGGCATGGATTCCACCAGAAAGGCTGTCGGATCAGCGGCGATCATGCCATCGGAAGCTGCTTCTTCTGTGATCCGACCGCCCATCGGGTCGAAGTTCAGCATGAGTCCCCAGTGGGCATAATATGACGTATCATGGATGGCACGGGTGGATGGAGTAACCTGCTCCCCGCCCTCATTTTGAGTAAACCATCCGATAAAAGTGTAATTCTCTTTGGAGGCTGTAGGGAGCTGTCCGATTGGAGAATTATAGTTTACGGTTTTTACATAGTCTGGTGTGTCCCCGTTCGAGATAAATGTCAGGGTCGGGTTCTTGGCCCAGTGGGCATAGTAGGTGGTATCCTCAGTGGGAACGGTATAGGCTGTAGCCTGAATCCCGCCTTCCGCCTGCGTGAACCATCCAAGGAAAGTGAAGCCGTCTTTCGCTGGAGAATAAAGGGTTCCCAGTGCGTGGCCAGCCTGTATATCCCTTCCGGGAATAGCGGATCCGCCCAGTGAGTCAAACAGGATGGAATAACCAAGCTCTTTCCATTCCGCATACAGGGTGATGACTGCTCCGTCTTCCGAAGACAGTTTCTGTATGGTATCCCCGGCAGCGTAACTGTATCCCTTTCCATTGCGCCTCGTGTTCCAGCCTTCCAGCTTGTATCCTTCTCTGTAATAGCCATCCTTCGGCAGGGTATAGGGTTCGGAGTAATCCAGATTGACAGTAACATCCTCGGGATCCGCGCCATTCGCGTTTAGTATGAGCGTGTACGAGATTGGGATCCAGTGAGCATAATATGTACTCTGATCTACAATGCTCTCCTCGTCAATTTTGATCCCGCCGATGCGTTTCGTATACCACCCATCAAAGAAGTATCCCTTTCTCGCGGCAGAAGGTAACTCTCCGATACCTGTGCCGTAAATACATACTTTCCTTGCGAAGGATGTACTGCCGCCAGAAGCATCGAAGCGGATATCCGTGCATCGGCTGTATGTGGCTGTTGCCGCCTCATGGATCCCATTGTATAAGCCGGCCAGTTCCTCTGAGGTATATTCCTCCTGCGTGTCCAGACGGATCCAGTCCATCGGGGGAAGGCTGTGGCTGCTTTTGAAAACAAAATCTGCATTCAGGGAGAGCATAAGCAGGGACTGGCAGCCACGGAAGGCATAATTCATATTCGTTACGTCTCTGCATCCGAGCGACGACAGATCGAGGATTTTGAGGGATGTGCATCCGTCGAATGCCTGCCCCATGTTTTTTACCGTATTTGTACACAAGTTTGACAGGTCGATTATTTCAAGGTTTTCGCAGCGGCAGAACATGGACTGCATATTTGTCAGGCTGCTTATGGTAAAAGAACGGAGATCCAATTCTTTGAGCTTTTTGCAGTTGTAAAACATACCTGCGGTGCCGTAGGCAGAAAGAAACTCTGAGAAATTAAGCGTGTCCAGGTTCTCTATCTCTGACAGTTCACTGCAATTATAAAACCAGTAGGATGTCCCTTTGGGTGAAATAGTATCTTTGAAAATCACATTTTTGATGCTGTCGGCTTTCCTATACCACGGGACACTGCTGTAGGAAGAATAGGCAGTGTTCTCAAAACCAGAGTAAATTGTGTCCACCTCCCCGAGGTCAGGGTCAGAAAGCCTGCCCCTCTGAAAGACCATGGTTCCGTTTTTATAAAGAATCGCATAGGAATCATTCCGCACATATGTGCCGGCCATCGTGGAGCCATCATAAGATGCAGCGAGGCTTTCACCCGAAATAACAGTTTCTGTGTCGACGTTCTTCCATGTGCCATCAAGGGAAGCATTGTTGAATCGGAAAAGCTCACCCAGCTTTATCTTTTCAAGGGAAGGTGTTCCAAGCATTGCGTATGCAGCTGCGTCTGGACTGACGATAAAACCAGACAGATCCAGGTTTGTCAAAGAACTGCAACCACTGAACAGATAAGAAAAGTCTGTACAGTTTGAAGTATCCATGTTTTCTATGGACTCAATTTCTGTAAGGTTTTTGCAGTTGCAGAAAAACTGATAGAGGGATCGGGGGCAAAATGGATGTTTTATGGTAACCTTCTGTATAGTATTTGCTTCGGTCCTCCAGGGCGAAGTTCTTGCGGTTTCGATGGTAAGATAAACCTTGAGTATATTCCCTTTTTCGGGGTCAGGAATCATATCTTTTTGAAGGACAAGTTCTCCATTTTCGTACAGCAGGGCTTTGATACTGGAATTAGTATAGGTACCAGCCATTGTAGAACCGTCATACACACGGGCTAACTCGGAAGATTCGTATTCATCCCCTGTGGACAGGCGTGTCCAGTATAAGCCAGGCAGCCAGCTGGCATTGGATGATCCGTTGAATCGGAACCGCTCTCCAAGCTTAATGGTTTGAAGAGCATTATTCTGGGAGAACATATTTTCCATGGCGGTGTTTCCTGTTATGGTGTCAAATGAAGAAATGTCCAGGGTTTTCAGCGAGGTGCAGCTAGAAAACAACCCAAACATATCGCTGACGAGGCTGGTTTGAAATCCACTTAAGTCAAGCTCCTGCAGGCTTTCGCACCCATAAAACATCCCAGCCATTTCCACCAGTGATTCCGTATGGAAAGAAGACAGGTTGATGCCGGAAAGAGCTTTGCATGAGAGAAACATACGATCCATCGCAGTTACTTTGCGCACATCAAAGGATGACAGATCCAGATTCTCCAATGCCGGGCATTCATGGAACATGTAGCTCATATTTGTGACGTTCTGAGTACTGAAGGACGATAAATCTACGGCCTTTAAAGCAGTACAGCCACTAAACATAAATTCCATTTCTGTGACGTTCTCTGTATCCATCGAGGAAAGATCCAGCATCTCCAGCTTTGAGCAGCCGGAAAACATATTCGCCATGCATTTGCACTGTTCCGTATGCAGATGCTCTATCCCGCTAATTGCCGTAAGATTTCCAAGGTTACTAAATAAATTGTGGGCATATCGAGGGTAGACATCCGTTTGGAAGGTTATTTTGCTGATCGCATCTTTTTCGCCATACCATGGCGGCGTCTCTGAGTTATAATGTGCGGATTCAAATCCGAAGTAAATCCCCAGGACAGAGCCCTTGGCCGGATCAGGAGCCGTACCGTTCTGAAAAACCAGGTCACCGTCTTCATACAGAATTGCCACTGCGCTGTTACTGGTATATGTCCCAGCCATTGTAGTCCCATCGTAGTTTTGCTCTAGAAACTCCCTTGTGAGGACCTGGCCTGATTCCTGATGTATCCAGGAAGAGCCTGGCAGGGAAACACCGTCGTGAAACTCGAAGTATCGGCCAAGAATAAGGGTTGAGAGCCTATGATCTCCGTCAATAAGTGCTTCAATAGAAGCGATATTTCGGGTGTCGAAGGAAGAAAAATCGAGGCATTGCAGGGATGTACAGTTCTCAAATGCTTTGTCCAGATAAGGGCTGCTGATACGGGATACATCTATGTTGCCCATGCCTGTAATTTCCTGTAAGTTCTGGCAGCCGCTAAACCACGCATATATAGAACGGGGTGTAAAAGGATCAGCAAAAACTACCCGTTGGATCTGATTGACCACGCTGTTGTCAGACCATGGACGGCGTGTCGTCTCCGTTTCTCCAATATTGGAATAAGATGCAAGGATCGCACCCTTATCTGAATCCGGGCTCTCTGAGAACTGGATCACAAGATCACCATCCTCATATAGGAAAGCGTAATAGGAGCAAATTCTGTAATCTCCCGGAGGAATCATGCTTCCGTTGTTCCCGTTGATGTCACCAGAGTTGATATATTGGCCGGTGCCATAATCTGACCAGAGGGTATCGTCACGATCTGAGACTTGTAAGCAGGCATTCGTCCCAAATCCGTTTCCTGTCTTCAGCTCCCTGAGCTTTTTCGCATAGCCAAGAAATCCGTTGTTGCTGCCTGATAATTGTGAGTAATCGAAGCCGGACATATCAAGATGTTTTAAGGCCGGACAATCGATCATGTTGTTCATGTTGGTTACATTCTGCGTACTGAAGGCAGACAAATCAAGGGATTCAAGGGAATTGCACTGTTTGAACATACTGCTCATAGTTGTCACATTAGTTGTATGGAAACCAGATACGTCAATCACCTTCAATGATCTGCAATTATAAAACATAGAGCTCATATAAGTTGCGCTTTGAGTGTCCAGGTTTTTCAGGTCGATCTCTTCCAGGGCTATACATCCACTGAACATATCAAACATGTATTCTACGCTGCTGCTGTCAAATCCTTCTGGGAAAATAACGGATTTTAATTTGGTACATCTCTCAAACAAGCTGCTCATATCTGTCGAAGAGGAGGCATTGATTCCTGTGAAATCAACTTTTTCAAGGAGTTCGCAATGATCGAACATATGAAACATTGTGTCTGCAATAACGTTATTCTCGAAGTACACCTCTTTCAGGCTGGAAGAAAAGGAAAAAAGCCCGTTGGTATATGCACTGCTCCTGACAATATGCGTTTCATAGTCAATGCCGTTGATGACCGCTTTAGCAGGGACGGTGATGATTTCAGCTGAACCGAGGTAGTGCTCAATATCAATGTGATGGTTTGTCTCATCAAGATTATATCGGTAATCGTCTTGCCAGGTTGTATCCGCAGAAGGTGAGCGCAGGGGACTTCGCAGTATGGTGCTTCTTAGTTCAGCCGTAGTGGTTATTTCTGTCCCGTCTTCTATTTGGGTCTCTGCCCCCGTTTCCGATTCGGTTTCCATAGCTGTTTCCGTTTCAGAATAAGAGGGAATTTCTACCTGATTCCCCAAAACACTATCTGCTAAGTCATCAGTGGCAGCCTGTGTCCCCTCTTCTTCTTCAAGATCAAAAGCATCTGGTTGATCCCCTGGAATTATCCCGACAGAGGTTTCCGTAGTCTCTTCCAATAAGCATTCTTCCATAAAAGGCGGATTCCATGGCTCATCCGTGGAATCAAATCCATCAATATCATGCACTATAGTGTTTTCGATTTGCGGATCACTGCTGTTGCTGACAGATTCTTCCTTTTTTTCAGCAAAACCAAAGTAGATGGTATTTCCGCCTTGCAGCCCATCTGTTGTGAACCATACCTGATTCATTGCCGCGTCATAGGAGAACGGAATCTCTTTAGTTTCACCATTTTCGTCGAAATGGAACAGGGCAATACATTCATAATCTACAAGGTCAACTCCTCCTATCATCATAGCTATGTCATTTTGATTTTCGATATAGCCAGAAGTGAGTTCAACAGCATATACAGAGTAAAGAATGTTTTCAGGGATACGCTGCTGGAAACTGGAGAAAAGGTACCCGTCCGCTTCATCTCCTGTCTGATTGAGGATCCTTGCACGGATGTTCTCTTCTGGTGACAGGTCAGGGATATAGACTGATACATTCCATTTTGATGCCTCATCCGCCGCGGTGTAGTTTGCTTCATCCAGGGCAGCTAAGTCAGCACCGAATGACTCTGATTCATCCGTATAGGAAATAGTATTCCAGGCTTCTTCTTCATCGGGACGATCACCTTCGTCTGCAGGCATGTTAACCGATAACGAGTCTCCGTCCTGCGTTTCGTCTGGAACCGAACTGAAGAACGCATTCGTAATGTCTTCATCAGGAAGTACCCCTGTATTTCCTGAATCAGAAGGCACTTCTGGGAAAAACTTTTCACCTGTTTCGAAGGAATCAGCCAAACCTTCACTGTAACTTACTTCCACAGAGGAAAAACTCTCCTCAACTGCAGACACAGGGATGACCGAGAAAACCAGCATAATAGCCAGCATTCCAGAAATCCTGCGTCCTGTCTTTTTTCTTTTGAACCACATTTCAACCGTCTCCTTTCCTCAAGAAAACATGAGCATGTCTATTTTACGGTTACAAACTACCGAACATCTCTTTCAAGTTCCCGCGCTTTTCTGCGTTTGTGTTCTTTCGCAAATTCCTGCATGACATATTCAGGCTCGGATTCTTCGCATTTGACGTTGTAGCCGGTCATCTTGTTCAGGTATTTTCGAAGTGCATCGGCATCTGCCATTTTTTCCGCTGTTTTTGCAAGGTTTATTTCCAAAGGGCTTTCGCCTTGAAATTCATAGATCGCGTGCTTGTGGATATACTCCGACTGCTGGGAAGCTGGAAGCTGCTCGTAGCTGCAGTCCCCAGTCAATACAGGACTGGACATACCAATGATGAGGTCGTACACCCTGTCCAGGCAGGAAGGATCTGACATCGGGACAGCCAGGATTTCTTTGTTATGCTTGTAGTATCTGTAGTCATCCGCTGTGACAACGATCTTGTGGAATGGATGATCTACGTCTACGATGGCTTGTTCCCGCCGGGCTTCTTTTATGGCAATGCCGCGTTCCTGCCGTCCCGCCAGCCTGATACGGATATCTTCCAGAACCCTGTCCCCTTGTTCTGACTCAAAGGTGGCAGCGACTACCTTCATGGCCTCTTTAAGCTTTTCCATATCTTCAGACAGGCAAATGATACATGGATTACCGTCCATCTCAACGACTGAGTACGGAAAAGGATGCAAGTGTGAGTCCTTTTTTCTCAGGATGCAATCCAATAATTCTGCGTCTTCTGCAGATACGCCTTCCAGGACGAAGAGATCTTTTCCCTCTGCAGTCATGAAAAAAGAATCTCTGTCTATCATGGTTCTTGTCCCATATAGGGCATCTATGGCGTGTAATGCGTTGTCCATGAAAATCTGATCCCTGCTTCCGTAAAAGATCATTACATCGCTGTTGTTGGCGGAAGCCATAGCCGTATAATTACGTATCCCGCTCTTATTCAGAACCCCTGTGCGGAGAAGATCCTGGAACACACTTGCTTCCAGAACACAATAGGAAAGAGTCTCGCCCGTCTTCTTATCCAGGGATCGGATCAGTTTGTCCATGGAGACCTCGCCAATGCCCAGGGTTAACTGCTTCTCCTGGTTGTATTTTATGATTGCCGTCAGAAGCGCAGTCTGCATTTCAGCGAGAGCAGACATGGCTGCTTTCGCCTGCTCCAGTACCAGATCAGCGGTTTCTTTTTCAATAATCATCTGTAGTCCTCCTATATCAGGCTCTCAAAGTTCCCGTTCGGGATGCACGACATCATGACTGCAGCATACAGCTTGCTCACCCAAATAAAGGCCTGTAAGTAAAGCATCATAAGAAGAACGGCTGCAGCGATACATACAAAAAAGCAAAGCAGTCCCTTTTTTCTGTTCGAGAGAGGATGATAACGGAGGCCGTTCTCATCACGGGCGTGTCCAATAAGGAAGGCCAGCACATCAAAGAGCCATCCGAAGCCAAAAAGGCCACATGTAGGCAGGTATAAAAGTCCAATCATTTTCTTATTTGTGTGAAATGAATACCAGCCGAACACACCAAACAGGCAGGTTTTTCGGAATGCATCTTCCGGATCGCCGGTGGAAACGGGAAACCATCGGCTTCTTTTTTGCATAGGGGGTACACTGCTGGTCGGACAGATCTGGGATGGAATGATTTCAGGAGTATTAAGCGCATCAAGGCTGTTCAAAGAAACCGCCTCCTTTCCTTGTTTGGGACACCCTGCCTGAAACAGTCTCCAAAAGTCAAATCTTAAGATCGCCTTTTTAATCATAAAGAGGTGATCGTTCACTTGGGTCTTGTAATTTGCCAGAAATCTTTATGGGAGTGGAAAGAAATAAATGGATTGTGGTAGCGTGAATATGGCGGAAGAAGAAAAAGGCATTTTGCCATAGAATTCATAATTAAGAGATGCCGCTGCTGAGATCGGTATGATCCTATAGGGAAAGAGAGGATATGGAATTCAAATGAAAAAAAGATGTAAAAAGCCGGTTGTGTTGACCATTATCCTGTTGACCTCTTATGCAGTATTCGCGTATGCCGCATATAATCTTGCGGTTCTGTACAGTGGATATGTGCGGGGGCAGAAAAAATATACTGCTTTAGCAGATACGTATACAGTAAGGACGGAGGAGATGGACGAACCGGAGGAGATTATGAATACGAAGGGAGATGCGTTTTTAGAGAAACAGGATATTAGTGATTTGAATGGAGATGTTACAGAGCAATTTGAACCTGGGTACATTGAAGATGGCGAATGCCCAATCACATTGAACTGGGCGGGACTGAAGGCAGAAAACCCTGATATCATCGGCTGGATTTATCTGGACGCATATCCTGATAAGTCATATCCCGTTATGCAGTCATATGACAATGACTTTTATCTGCATCGGGACTTCAATAAAGAATACCTGTTTGCGGGCTGCCTGTTTGCGGATTGGGAGAATGCTGCTGACTTCTCTGATCCGGCAACGATCATATACGGCCATAATATGAAAGACGGCTCCATGTTCAATTGCCTCAAACATTACAAGGAGAAGGAAGTATATAATGCTTCGCCTTATTTCTGGATCCTCACTCCAAACGGGGATTACCGCTACCATATCTATGCGGCCTTTGACACGATGCCAAAGTCGGCTGTGTACATGCTCTGGGATGGAGACGGACAGAAATTCCTTTCCTGGGAACAGGACATTCAGATGGCATCTGCTGTCTCAAACAATGTCCTCCTGACGGAGCGAGACCACTCTGTGATTCTCAGTACCTGTACACCTGACAGCCAGCATAGGACGGTTGTGGTTGGAAGGTGCTGTTCATCCATACAGCCGCCAAGGAAACCGGCTCCTATGCAATAATAATGCTGCACACTTTGCTCCCGGTCCAATGAAAACCAAGCGCAGAAAGGCTCCTGTATGAAAGCAGGGGCCTTTTTTAGTAGCCACATGAAACTTTTCTTGCAGGCAGGATGAGAATGCTTTAGAATGATTTTTCATAGGAGGTCAGATGATGAAGCTTATCTTGATTCGGCATGCAGAGGTGGATTTTGAGTGGCCAAAGAAATGCTCATCAAGAGAATTTGATGATGCGTGTAAGCGTTACGAT
>JAFVGK010000165.1 GCA_017475035.1 Blautia sp. | reverse complement strand
TGCATGAGATGGAAGTTTTACCGCTGCCGGCACCCCCTGTAATGAAAATGTTCTTCCCGGACCGGATAGCATTTGCAGCTTCTTCCAGTACCGGGGAAGAGTTTGTCGCCATTGCATGATCCATAACAGGATCCTCCTTTGACATAGGTGATTTGAACACCATCAGTCCAACCAATGTGCAGGGAAGTGTGTTTTCAAGACGCTGTAGAATAAAGAAAAGTGTAAAGAAAGAATAGAAGAGCGGGAAGATACGCTTATAATGGAAAAAGACAGAAAACAAAGTGTCTGGTTCTTGACAGACAGGACGATTTCTATCATAATAGAAGCGTCTTGAAAAAGGCACCTGGACACATGGTTCTGGCAGGAAGCGGTGTTCAGGTTTTTTTGTTTCTAAGATAGAGAAGCACTAAAGACAGGAAAAATCAAGAGAAGATCTGGACTTGTGATAGAAAAAATATATAAACCCGGATTTGACAAAATGAGAAGAACAGAGACATGTGGCTACTTATTGGCCATAAGTACAGAAAAACACACGAATATCATGCGTGAACCCCCCCCCTTACTTATTTACGATAAGTAAGGGGGCGCGTGAAAAACGTGAAAAACTCAAAATGCACTGTTTTCAGGGGGTTGAGAGAGATACAAAGCCATGAAAACATCCGGAAGAGAGTTTTTCACGTAGATGAAACTTCCAGCAACATTTTTGGCATCGCACTTGTATACATAGTAGACTGGTACAGATCAGATGCTATACTCAGAAAAACTATCAATAAAGGACGATGAGAACATATGGATAACGTGGTGATGGGATTCCCCAGCCTGATGTCTGCTCTGCTTCCGACAGCGTCCGGTTTCTGGTTCACTGCTTCGAGAAAGGCATCCAAGGTGATTCCATTTCAAGCAAGAGCCGTCTCGGCTCACGAGGAAAGCATACGCGCGGAGCGCATTCTCAATCGATATGGGAACGCCATCCTGAGGCTTGCTTACTCATACGTACATAATATGGCAGATGCGGAGGATGTCCTCCAGGAGGTTTTGATCCATACGATGAAAGTAAATCCCTCTTTCGAAAATGAAGTACATGAGAAGGCATATTTGTTGAGGGCGGCCGCGAATGTCTCAAAAAACCTGCTGGAATATAATAAGCGCCGGGAAACGGATGAACTAAAGGAAGAGCTGGAAAATGAAGAGAGGGAAGACCTTTCTTTTGTCTGGGAAGCGGTGAAACAGCTTCCGAACCTTTATCGGGAAGTGCTTCATCTCTATTATGTGGAAGGCTACCAAACAGCGGAGATTGCAAGAATACTCGGACGGAAGGAGTCGACCGTTCGGTCGGATCTGAAACGATCCAGAGATCACCTGAAAAAGGTACTTAAGGAGGAGTATGATCTTGAATAAGTACACAGAGGTAATGGAGCGCATAGAAATCGATGAAGCGATGAAAAACCGTATTCTGTGCAAGGTAAGGGCAAAGACAGAAAAGGAAAAGCGGTTTTCAAAAATCAGGAAATACGTGATGGCTGAGGGAGTAGTTGCTGCCGCGATCCTTGTGATGGTATTAAGCCCATGGAGAAGGCGAAGCCCGTCAGAGTTGGCTGAACTGAGGTTTCCATCTGTGGCCACGGAGCAGGGAGGGACAGATTTCGAGACTTCCAATGAACTATCCGAGGGTATAGGGTTTACGGTAAAGCTCCCCGATGAATTGCCCTATCCTGTATCCAATACGACATTTACGATGATCGGCAGCGGGGTTGCCCAGGTCGAATATCAAGGAGAAGATGAGTCTTTTCAGTTCACGCAATCAACAGGGGAAATGGAAGCTTTTGACGACATCGGCGCGTATGAGACAGAGACGCAAGTCCAGATCGAGGACATTACCGTCTCCATGCTTGGAAACGAAGAAGAGGTTTACCTTGCCATCTGGTCTGATGAAGATTACACTTACACCATCAGCAATACCGTGGGTATTTCCGAAGGGGATATGATACAGCTTGTCGACTCTGTCGTGAGTCCAGATCAAGATACTGTTCCGGATACAGACACAGAACCGCCAACCGAGGAGGAGACCGAAGAGGAAGAACCTGTGACAGAGTTTCAGGAGGAAAAGGTATCCGCGGAAGATGCAGGATAAAAAAATATTTTAAATCCTGCAACATTTTGCGCACCGCGTTTGTATATAGGGAGAAAGCAGTTGAGCTGGGATCATCGTCCCATCTTTATAGAAGAAAATGGTTTATCGTTTTTGGAAAGGAGTGTAAACGATGAAAAAGTTGCAGTCAGGTAAGAAAGGATTTGGAATTCTTTTGGTCGCTTTGATCGCGTCCCTTATGTTGGAGGCGCAGGTGTTTGCTGCCGGCTCTGTTCCGGTCGCGGTGGCGGATACCTCAGTGAAGCTGTTGCGGGAAGCTTTGCGCACGGGGAAAACGGATGAGAACATCCTCATCTCTCCGGACTCGATTCTCACCGCGATGGCGATGGCGGAGAATGGTGCCGCCGGAGCAACCCTGAAAGAGATGGAAGCCGCGTTAGGAAACGTTCCCGCCACGCAGCTTGGAAGCTTTTTGTCCAGCTTGCATCAACGGCTTTCCGGTTCCTCGGCGTTTACCTACCGTCCGGCAAACTCGATTTGGTATAAAAAGGGAAGCGTTACCTTGAAAAAGGCCTATCTGAACAAGATGAAGCAAAACTTCCAGGCCGATATCTACGCTGCTCCCTTTGACGCGACTACGGTAAAGAAGATCAACAACTGGGTAAGCGAAAAGACAAATGGGAAGATTCCTTCGATCATCAACCGGCTCAATTCCATGGATCTCGTGGTTCTGGTCAATGCCGTCTATTTCAAGGGAGCATGGGCGGAACCCTTCATGACGAGCACAAAGCGGGCCTTTACCAAGGCGAGCGGGCAGAAACAGAAGGTAGAGATGATGAGCGGGGAAGAAAATAACTTCGTCTCGATCAACGGCGCGAAGGGCTTTGTGAAGACCTATCGGGGAGGAAAGATCGCGTTTATGGCACTCCTGCCGCCAAAGGGTACTTCTGTCAAAGAGTATGTCTCGAAGCTTACTGGAGAAGCCCTGATCAAGGGTTATAAAAACAAGGCAACCAAAAACGTGGTCGTCAAGACCAGAATGCCGGAGTTTAGCTACGATTATAGCGCATCGATGTTGACCTCCCTGAAGAAGTTAGGGATAAAGAAAGCGTTTTCGAACAATGCCGATTTCTCAAAGATGTCAAAGACGGGGATGCGCATCGATGATGTCATCCATAAAGCGCACATTGAGGTGAATAAAGAAGGGACGGAAGCTGCGGCGGCAACGGTCGTGATCTATCCGGCAACCTCTGTAGGGCCGAACCCAGATGAGGTGGTGAAAACAGTGTATCTGAACCGCCCCTTTGTCTATGCGCTCATCGATGTGAAGACTGGAACCCCGCTCTTTATCGGCGCAGTAAACAGCATTTGACCACGCCCGGGCGTTTGAGCCAGGGAATCCACATCTCGAATGATAGGGGAGACTGATGAAGATGCCTCGGCAGCCTGGGCTGCCGAGGCATTATCATTGTCGTATAGCGTCGTATTTCACCAGCGTTGAAAAAATAACTTCGCAATCTTGACGGTCTAAATCCGCTTCTTCTGCGTTGGTCTCATCTCCCGATTCGGCCCACGCTAAGCGCGTGCCACCGGCACGCAGCGCCGTCAGTCGGCGTAGCCCGCTACGCCTCCTTCCACCGCCTTGAATAAGCGAATTTATCCTCGTCAATCTTACACAGAAATTTTTGCAGCCCCTAAAAAAGAAGAACTGGTATTGCAAAGCAAAAAATATTCATAGATATTCACATAAAACGTGGTATACTTCTTTGAGGGTGGTCATTTTTATAGATCCTAAAGAGGCCACCGTTCTTCCAAACGGGCAATATGATGACAAACAGAACCGGAGAGGGGGAGAAATATGGATAACCACAAAAAGAAAATGATTGCTCCGATCATAATCACGGTTGTTTTCCTGCTTTACCTGATTATTTACGTAGCAATCATAGTAACTGGGGCAGTAGCGGAAGCTGCACCAATGTTGTTACTGCTTGCCGCGCCCTTGGTTTTCCTGGGAATCGGCATGATAGTTGTGTTAAAATCAAGAATTGAAGAGATAAGGAGAGGTGAAGAAGATGATCTTGACAACTACTGAAGGAATTAACGGAAAAGAATTGGAAATGTTAGGCATGGTAAAAGGAAGCACAATCCAGACCGTCAATGCGTTCAAGGACATTGGCTCCGGATTAAAAACCCTGGTAGGCGGGGAATTGACCAAATATAATGAAATGATGAACAAGGCCAGGGCATTAGCAACAAAACGGATGGTAGAGGAAGCGGAACAGATGGGAGCTGACGCAATTGTATGCGTTCGCTATTCATCCTCCTCCATCATGCAAAGCGCAGCAGAAGTAATGGCATATGGGACGGCGGTAAAATATGTATAACAAGGCCAGGAAGCGGATGCGTAGCCCCACTCATTCAGATGATGGTTACCTGTCTTTTGTTCATCCTTCATTCTGACATTCAGAAGCATCTGCCTGTTGGGGGTGGAGAGTTATATACATCAAATCCGAATAGAACAGGGGTTTTCCGGATATCTGGATGAGATATAAAGGACAAAAACTATCTTATCGTTCACACCTGAGAAAAAGAGGACTATAAAAAAATTAATGACATCAGAAATCATCCACTAAGAGTAGTTGAAGGATTTGACCATACCATCAATGAATTGGATAGGCAAATGACAGCACTTTCCCAAAAAGTAGACATAGCAGGACGGGATTTGTATCTTACAAACGTTAAAAAAAGGATACGCCTTAGGCCCTCTGGCTATGGTCGAAATTGAATTCTGCATTGGTAGACGGCTATGTTTTGTACCAATATCCGCTGTTTCCTTTTTATATGCGGGGCAACGTTATCTGACCCGCGAATACAAGAAGTCCATTTGTGATCTTTCCATTACCCTTTCTTATCGGAAGGCAAGGGACGAGTTCAACAAACGCTATAACCGCCTTGGCGATTCTCTCCTCAGGCACACCACTCATGTGAATGATGTCGTCTCATGTGGCAACAGCCTAATTGCGGCAAAGCGGGAAATCACAAGGGAACGCCTCGTCGCTTATGGATTTCATCCGAAAACATGTGAATATGAGCATGGCGAGATTCCTGCTGATATCAAAAACCATTACCCGCGCAGGGGCACCGTGTCACCAACGAGAGAGGTGACGGAGAGAAACAATACCTCTCTTGCTAGGAGGAAAATAAATGTGGTTAATCTGATTTTTGCAATTTTTTCTAAGTACAATTGGTAGAATCCTTTGTTTGCAGCATTTTGTTCAATACTCGTACATAAAATCTATGTATCATAGCTTGCGTTTTTGCCATTCAAGACTTATAATCTATTTATTATGAAAGATAGAGGAGGGTCTATATTTTGGCTGGTAGAAAAGCAGATCCAATGTCTCCTTATAAGGTTTTTCTGCATAAAGATAGAAAGTACCGATATGCCGCAACCCAAAGAAAGAATGAGATATCATCGGGCAAAAGATCAAAATACACCATTACTCACTGGGGCACTGTTTCTGAAGATCTCGTGTTTTCACCCAATGCCACTTACCGTCTGGCTGATGCAAAAGAGCGCATGAAACTGATATTTCCAGTAGAATGGGATATTTCAAGCATATTGTCCATGAATCAGCCCGATGAATCCAATTGCGGCGTGACGCAGGAACTCCATGAATACAGTGACAGAAGCGGGACCATTCTTCCTTGTGATGACCAGAGCGTGGACGGATCAGGAACAATCATCCTCCCTGCCGGTGAAACAGCCTCTCCATCAGATACTGTTCTCGACCAGTTTAACAATCGCTTCTACGGTGCCTTCTGGCTGTTGGAACAGCTTTCGCGTCAATCAGGGATATATGATGATTTACTATCTGTTTTTCAGGGCAATGTAGCCGTTGTTAATGAAGTGATTACCATGGCTAGTCACCAACCACCACTTCAAGTGGTGGTTTGAAAAGCCCTGAAAGGGCATAATACTTGGCTGCCCTGAAAGGGCGGTCTCGCAAGCAGTTTACATGGCTACCCTGGAAGGGGTTCTTTACATGCCTCTTGCGTGGCTACCCCTGTAAGGGGTTCAATCATTACCTTTCTTGGATTCCTCAACCTGTTTCTCAATGTACTTCTTTACTGTCGCTTCATCAATATTGCCTATAGTCTCGACATAATATCCCCTTGCCCAGAATTCTTTGTCTCCTCTGGTTTTAAATTCCGGATGTCTGTCGAAGATCATAAGGGCACTCTTTCCCTTAAGATAC
>JAFVGK010000030.1 GCA_017475035.1 Blautia sp. | reverse complement strand
TTTTTGACGGAAGAAACCGAGTTTTTGACGGAAGAAATTCCGTTTTGTGCACAGTGAACCAGGAGGTACTCTTTTTTCAGCTTCACACCGCCGCGCTTTGCGGTCGCCCGGAGATACCTTTTCTGTATCCCTTCAGACGTGAGAACCCCGTACTTCTCATAAATATCCGCTGAAAAAATGCCCCTCTTGATACAAGCCCGCACCACTTCCTCTATGAAATTTTTGTCGCTCAACCCACCCGATCCAGCTTCGGACATGAAGAGAAACGTCGCGTCTTCGTTCCATTCACAGTAATAACCATGCTCCCCGTATATATGCTGGAAGAGCTTGACGATTACAGCAAATCCTTTTAATCCATACTGGGCTTGTATCAATTTAACCTTGTCGTCCATCTGGCAGTCCAGCTCGAAATAATCGAGCCCCTCTTTAAATGGCCTGCCCATTTCCAACCCTCTCTGCTCCCGGGAATCCAACGCCAGAGGAACCCGCCGTGCGAACGCCAAAGGAACCGTATTCCGGAGAGAAATCGTTTAATCATCAGCCGCAAGCCCAACGCCAGAGGAACCCGCCGTGCGAACGCCAAAGGAACCAGGTCTTACGGTTGTATTAACCATTATCAGCCATAGATCCAACGCCAAAGGAACCCACTCTGTGAACGCCAGAGGAACCGGATGTGTATGGCTTTTGTAAAGAATACCAGCTGTAATTCGACGCCAGAGGAACCCGCGATCAGCAAACGCCAAAGGAACCGATTTTTCAGCTGCCGAAAACTTCAATCATCCAAACTCTTTATGATCACATCCAACCCAGCTTCTGAGCAATATCTCTTCCTGACCAGGAGGGACACGACCTGAGAGTCGTCATGCCACGCCAGACCATTAAGCGCGTCCAGCGCCGCTTTTGCTATGTTATCTATGTCCGGCTTTTTCGTGTACCGTATCATGTTCGAAACCATCAGGCTTTTTCTTTTTTTACTCTCACTGTTTGCCGGTTCGAACCGTGCTATGAGTTCCACGGCAATGGGGATTCCTTTTTCAAACATCTCCCCTCCGGTTTCGTGCTGGTAAAAAAGTTTGATATCGCCTTCGTAACTCGCCGTTGCCTTCGGCGTGATCGACTGCATCCTGCAAAGTTTATTGTTCCAGAACGTCCGAGCTCTTTGTTTTCCCATTGGTTTTCCGGGAACTGTAAATCTAATTACTTTCATTGCTTTTTAACCATTCGTAAACATCTACCTGCCCTGGAATCGGAGTCTTCTCCGTTTCCGCTGCCTTTTCTTTCTTCGCGCATTGGCAGCCAAGGCCACGCTCTACGGATTCCGCTTTCGTTAAGATCCTCCCGCAGCGCTTGCAGATCCTCGCCCTCAGCACGAAAATCTCACCATTGTCGATCAAGTCATCTCAGCACCTCCTTGCCCCTTCCGATCATCCGAAAAACTCATCTTCCAGTGACTTCGCAGGCTTCTGCACAGCTTCCTGCTTCTGTTCCTGCGCTGGCTGGTCAATAACGATTGTCTGGTCAACCTCAACCTGGTCTGGTACGCTGGCCGGCTCTGCTGTGGTTCCTGCGGCCGGTGCAGCCTCTTCGACGTAATCCGGCGTCATGTCCTCTCGGATCACTGCCATGTCCTTCTGCACCGCGTTCTGCATGTCAATGCTCATGATGCCCCATTTGCTGATGATCTGCCTGAGCATGGTCTTTATCGCCATTGCATCAAAATCCTTATACCAGAAGGAACTATACAGCCACTCGTCGCCCTTCGGAACCTTGCCGGCCTCGTAGTCAGCAAATGATACCTTCGGGTATCTCCCTGTTGTCGCGTTTGCCGAGAAAGCCTGAGAGTACCTGTCGGCGTGGGAGATCATCTTGTTTTTGCTCCAGTACAGGGTCTTTTTGAAACCGTTCGCATACTCGAACATTGCAAAATAACCTATTGTCGGGGCTTTCTCCCGCTCTTCTTCGTCCTCGATCAGCCTGACCTCAATCTCCTCTTCCAGCGGATCGTACCGGATCAGCTCGCCCTCTTTGAGCGCCAAGGCGTTCAATTTCTTGTAGTACCCTGAGCGGATCGCAAGTTGGAGTAGACCGCGGTACCCAAGTACGAAGCTGGCTTCCACGGTTCCTTTCTTTTTGTTATTGAAAGGTACCATGTAATACTGGCCAAGCTGAGGCGATGGCGAAAGGTTCAGCGAGTGCCCGAGTAATGCCGCCGATAACAGGCTGGGTTTCGTGCACTCCTGGAGCTGAGGATTCGTCTGCACTGCTGATACCAGGGATGAAATGAACCTCGGCCCGTCTTTTCCTCCGACAATCTGGTTGATCTGGTTTTTCACTGCGTCTTTCGCGAGATACGCAGATAAGCTGCTTTCTGGTTTTGCTGCGAGCTGGTTCTGTACTGCCATCACACACCCACCCTTTCAAATTTGAGATCCGTCGCAACCATAAAGTCCCGGAGTGCGAGGATCTGTTCTCTTGTACCGTATACCCTGAATTCCAGTTTCATAATTGGCTCTGCGTCCATCTGAGCAGCTTGCTCTGTTGAAACACCAGAGACTTTGTAAAGCTGTTCTGTGAGCGCTTTCGTCCTCGCTTCCTGCTCTGCCGCCTTGCGTTTCCGCTCCTCGATGATCTCCTCATCCTGCTGGATACGCCGTACCTCTGCGAGAGCGGTAGAAAGGTTGTTCCCGCTCGTCTTGTAAGCCCTGAGCGCCGCCGCCTGGTATTTCTCCGGCAGGGCTTCGATCTCTGTAAGGTCTGCCCTGATCCGGTCAAACAGGTTTTTCAGGCTCTCCTCTATGGCCTTCATCGAGACCGATTTCCGGTAGAAACTCTCATCGTCAATAGTGTCAAACGGAGCGATTTCCCCAAGGTCTCCGATGACCTTGTTATAGATCTCTCTGACCTTTTCCTTGCGCTCAGCTCTCCACTTGTCGTCGATCTCCTTGAGACCTCTCGCAATCACACCTTCCGCTTCCCTGAGCGGCTGCAGAACCTCTTTCACCTGAGCCTCGAAAACGTTGTAAGGCTCCAGGTATTCTTTTTTCTTCTTAATCCGCTCCGCCTCAATGGCTTTTATAAATCTATTGATGTCCGCGCGGTCAGATTTCATCGCCGCGGCATCGTCTTCGGTATAAGCTATGCCTTTATACTCGTCGGCTTTCTCAACGGCATATCGTTTAATCTCTTCAAAATTCCACCGGACCTGCGGCAGAGCCGCGACCTCCTGCGGATTCAGTATTTCAAACTCCATTTTCTCCCCCTTACAATGACGGCAGCAGCAGCGGAGGCTTCCGCCCTGTCTTGATCCGCTCCCAGAACTCTTGCTCTTTTTCTGCCAGATATTTCATATCCTCTTCCACATCCGACCTTTCAATAAAATAATGCCTGGCGGATGTGCGGATATCCTTTCCGCTGGTAAAAACCAGATGTGCCCGCAGGATAGCGAAATCGTATCCGGTAACCAGGAAGTAGTGCAGGATCTGGCAATAATAGTTGTCTGGGATCCTGTCCTCCCATTTCTTCCACGAGAGCTGCCCCATTATGTTTGATGCCTTGATCTCCAGTATCCCCCTGCGTCCCTCAAGGTCTGTCAGCTCCCCGTCGAGGGAGGCCTGCATGAATGGGTGCCTTGTACTCCGCAGGATGCGGTTTTCATGGTAATCAACCTGGTACTCGGGATAGTCCAGCCGGAATAGCTCCCTGATCAGCGGTTCTGCGGCAGTGCCGTAAGCAACGTACGGTTTATCCGAGATGTCTTCGGGTTTTCTTTCCCCTGTCTTTTCCTCGAAGAGCTGCACGTTTGTCTTAAATGGCGACAGCCCAACGATAGCCGCCGCATCAGACCCGCCAATGCCTCTCGTTCTCGCCTCCAGCCACTTTCCCCTGTCGGCTGTGTCGATCGCAATATACGGGCGGCTTTCCATTGACTTTTCCCCTTCCTTTGCATAAAATGTGGAAAGAGTGTTTTTGCTATGCACTCAAAATTTCCCCGAAGCGTCCCTCGCCTGTCCATCAGCATGGGGCGCTTTTTTTAATCGTCCATATGACCTTTGGTACCGGATGGCATTCCAGGCATCGGTGAGGACGTCTTTGTGGGATCCTGTTTCGTGGCAGAGTGCCTGTCCAACGGCGTTCTCTATCACTTCCAGTTGCCCCATCGTAAATTCACAAATGACCGATATCATAAAGCATCCACCTCATTTTCCGTGATCCCAAGGTCAACCATCAGTGTCTTGAGGGTCATCTCGCGGATCAGCGTCTCGTGAGCCATCATGAGCCATGAGTAACGGCTCCCGACCGATCCGTCCTTGCACAGCTTGACGTAAATGTCATAGCTGCGCTTTTCCTTCTTCCAGGCATCCCTGACACGCTTCTTCATTTCCTCAACAGACATGCTGTTGGAATCCTCGTCAATCTTGATCTGCTGCGTAAGCATCATTTTTCACTTCCCCTTTCTTTATCAAAGCCCCACATTCTCAAACCAGGCGTCAACAAGCACATCCCGAAAGGAAATCTTCAGTCCTTCTTTGAATCCATAGATCTCGTTTATGAGATCGTTGGCTCTCTGCTTATCATCCGATGCCCGCGCCTGATCGAGCATGGTTTTGTGTGTGTAAAGCCACTGCCTGACGGCCGCTGCAGTCCTCCTCACTTCCAAATGCCCTCCTTTCCCCTTTGCAGGTAAACTCATTTTTTTCATTGCGCCTCCTTAACATATCCCCCCCATCTCGATCTGTGCGAACTTCATCGCGTTGATCCAGTAGGTGTATTTCCCGTCGGGATTCTTGATTGCATATCCCCACGGGAAAGCCTTGTTTTTCAGACCGTTCTCCACGGTCCTTGCCGACACCCCCATCACTTTTGCCGCCTGCAGCGGAGTGATCCTTGGAATCTTTTCCGGCATCCTGAACACTTCTGGTTCTTCCTTTTCATCGAAGTAATCAGAGGGAAGCTCGAGAGCTTCAAGGATCTTTCTTCTCTGAAGATCGCTCGGGACGCATTTACCGGAAAGGTAAGAGCTGATTGCGCTCTTGCTGATCCCCGTCATCCTGTGCAGGTCTGACTGCGTGATGTT
This sequence comes from Blautia sp., assembly GCA_017475035.1. GTDB lineage: Bacteria > Bacillota > Clostridia > Lachnospirales > Lachnospiraceae > Blautia_A. The sequence goes on along the minus strand of JAFVGK010000030.1, from coordinate 101,261 downwards.
CTTCAAAACAAGGGCTTTATACAACTGGTCTTTGACCGACATTTCATCACCTCCTTTCGATTAAGACTGATCGTTTGGTTACTTTCCTTGGTGAGCATTTTTTAAATTACAAACAATGTGCTTGTATCAACCGACAAAGCAGCCGCTATAGCAACCACATCACACGGTCTTATGATCTGCCGGCTGTTCAGCATATCGGAAAATCTCTTCTCCGGAATGTTTGCCTTTTTTGCAACAAATCCCTGCTTCAGACCGTTGTCGTCGATGATCCTCTTGATGTTTCGCGCGACTGGTTGATTTGTGTTTCTTGACAAGCGCATTAAATCACCTCCTTCTAGAAGTACGAGATACTCGTCCTCGTCACTCATAATATACGACTTACTCGCACTTGTCAAGACATTTTTTCCGCATTTCTCGGAAATTTTACCTTGACCACATTGTTTCACCGTCGTATAATCATACTGGAAGGGAGGTGAAATAATGGCTCTTAAAGACAGACTGCGAGAAGCCAGAAAGAACGCGGGAATGAGTCAAGAGCAGCTTGCCAGTATGGTTGGCATTGCTAAATCAACGCTGTCTGGATATGAACGAGACGGGAGAGAACCGTCAATGTTTACGCTCTCAAAAATAATGACAGCCTTGGGAGTGGATGCTAATTTTCTACTTCAAGATGAAATGAGGGATTTTCAGCAAGCGGAGCATTTATCGTCAGAAGAGAAAGAACATATTAAAAAATTTAGATGTTTAGACGGACACGGTAAGAAGATCGTCACAATCGTAACTGACGAAGAATATGCTCGGTGTGCAGAAGACGAAGCAAGTAACAAAGTTGTTGAACTGACACTGGATCGTGGATCAGGGCAACTGGTCGCCAGAAACGGCAGGGATCTGTCACCCAGTGACAAAGAGAAGATTCTGAGTATCACAAGAAGGTGGCGAGAAGAGCATCCAGAGGGTTGAGCCGTAGGGGATAGGAAAGTGTACGAGTCAGAAATAGTGGAGATTTACCGGAAATGCAATATCAGGGATTTCCCGATTGACTGTTACGCCATTGTCAAGGCACTCGGTTTCACACTGGTCAGTTATGGAGATCTGGCAAAAAACCATGAGGAATATAAACTTTTATGTTTATGCTCCGGTGATGCCTTTACCAGCTATGATGACATGATGATCTGCTACAACCAGAAGAACAGCAGGAGGAGGATCCGGTTTAACCTCATGCATGAGATTGGACACTATGTTCTGCAGACAAGCGACGAGGACGAAGCGGACGCTTTCGCCTCGGGCATCCTTGCACCGCCAGCGGTTATTATCGACCGCAGGTTCGGCAGCGCAGAAAAAATAAGTATCTATTTTGATATATCTATTTTGGCAGCCAACCATGCGCTGATCGGTTCTTTTTATTATGACAGGTCTGCCGGTGAGCGGATTCTGGATCACTTCAGGCCGCCGCTGGATCTGACAGAATTCATGGCGATCCCGATCAGGCCGGCGATAAGCATAAAGAAAAGGGAACCGTCAAAGCGTCAGCAGCTCTTCGACGAAAGAACGGCGTGGCTTACGCAAAATTATCCACGCTTCGCAGACATTGCATTTTTGGAGAGGGATCTTGATGCTTTCTTTCCGGTTGGATAAAGGAAAGGAAGTAACGAATTGCAAATAAACAAAAGGGGGAACAGGGAAGATGACAATTTTCCAGGCGAAATCTGTAGATGAATTGAAGCAGTGCGGGAAGCTCGTAGAGGTCAGAAAAATATTTCAGGATACGGTCGGCAGTCTGGGTTTTAAGGGAAAAACAAACTCTTGGGCCGCAATGTTCGAAACCATCCAGAAATATAATCAGGTAACCAGCAAACCCGCTAAAAAAGAAGAAAAAGAGCCCTCAACATGGGATGACCCTTTCTTTAAGTCCGAAGAAGCTATGTATATTTTTTACCTGACACAGCTTGACGGGGAGGCCAGAGCTGACAAACTTGGAATCAATAAGATTCATTATGGCAGTGAGACAGCCGCCAGGAGGTGGATGCAGAATATTGCCAAACACGTCCATCCGGATGTTTCAACTCATCCATATGCGCGTCAGGCTTCCGAAGAGCTGAACGGCATCTATGCCGGAATGCTCGGGAAGAACTAATGGTGTTCAATCTGCCCAGCCTCCTGAAGCTCACGAAGGACTTGCTGTTCAAGCACAGGGAATATGATGAAACGTATAACCAAAAAGTAGTGAACCAAATCCGAAAGGCATGGAAGGAAGGCAGCGGGGCAGACCAATACGGGCGAATCTGGGTGGATGCAAGATTCCTTCATACAATTCTGCGTACAACTAAAAACAACGCAGATAAAAAAGCCAGAACCGCCCCACAAGAAGATAAACGAACCATAGATGGATGTTTGTATATCCGCGGATCCAGGATACTGGAGATGATGGACAGGGACAGAGAAACGGCAACAACAGCCAAGAAAGCCGCAAATCTTGGTGTATCCATCGACACATATATATCTATGCAGGAATCTGGCGATGTCGAAAAAATCCGAACCATCAGCAGAGAAAATTTGAAGCAGGAAAGGTCGAAGCTGAAGAAAAAAAGATGGGCGATCCTGGAAGCCCGGGGTGCTCTCTTTGATGAGCTGACAGGGAAGCCGCTTGTCAAGAGAACGTGCCAGTTCTCTCACATAAGGAGCTATTCATTATACCCAGAGGTTGGAACAGAAGTAGAAAACGGTCTGTTGGTCAACAAAGAGACTCATAGCATCATCACTCAAAATAATGTTGATAATGAGCAGGAATTGAAAACTCTCTGTGAGGATAAAAATTGGAGCCTTGAATGGTATGAGCCATTTATTAAAAAATTCGGAGGGCTTAAATCGTAATAACCCGCTGAAGCAACAAAAGCCCCAACCGAAACCGGCGGGGCTCTTAAAGGAAAGGGGGTTTCGCTCCTGCACCATGCAAATGCGCGGCAGCTCTGCATCTACCGCGCATTCGTAAGAAAGGAGGAGTAATGAAAAATGACAGCTTTCCGCTCCCATCAAAGCGGTAAGCTACACAAACACGGACAGACGGATTTGCACCACCATCACCGGTCTGACAGTAACCGGTATGTTATCTTTACACCATGTCCATGTGCCTGCTGGCACAGGCATGCAAAGCACCATATATTTATACTACCACACACCTGCCGGAAAATAAAAGCACTTTTTTTTGACAGGATCAGGATCTGATCAAAAAAACTCCCTGCCGGTGACAGCGGCAAGGAGTAAATACTTTGGAAATGCATCCGTAAAGGATGATATAACCAAAGCCCACATTACGATTATATCATCCTTCCTGATGCGATGCAATCAGAAAGGAGGAAAAACATGAAAGGATCTGTGCGAAAACGAGGAGCCGCGTGGTCTTATCGTTTCGACATGGGAGTCATAGACGGCAAGCGCCAGCAAAAAGAGAAAGGCGGCTTCAGGACGAAGAAAGAAGCCGAAGCTGCCCTGGCAGAGGCCATGGCATCTTACAGCCAGTCAGGCCAGGTATTTGAACCGACGGAGGCAACCGTTTCGGATTACCTCGACCAGTGGTTTGACCTGTATTGCAAAATCGAGCTTAAGTACAATACGCAGCTTGCCTACCGCAACATCATAGACAACCACCTGAAACCAGCTTTCGGGCACTACCGCTTATCTTCCCTGACTCCTGCGGCCGCTCAGGAATACGCCAACAGCCTGAAACTGCACGGGTATTCGAAGAGCCACTTAAGCGGGATCCTCTCCACCTTCTCGGAAGCCCTGGATTATGCGGTGGAACCGCTCCATTACATCAAGATAAACCCGATGAAGATGGTCAAGACTCCAAAAGCGGAAAAGCCGCCGCGGCAGAGGATCATCCTCCAGCCGGACGATTGGCAGGAAATCATTGACAGGTTTACGGGCACGAGGTTTGAGATCCCATTGCTCCTTGGTTACTACACCGGGATGAGGATCAGTGAGGCGCTGGGGCTGACATGGGAAAACATCGACCTCGATGGCGGGTGGATCACGGTAGATCACCAGGCCCAGAAGCGCAAACATGTCGGGGCTGATCTGTCAGAAGCGGTTCCGGCATGGTATATCGAGACGCCAAAAACAGATGGATCATTGCGCACCATCAAGATCGGGCAGACGCTCAGGGATGCACTCCGCAGGGAAAAGGTAAGGCAGGCAGAAAACGAGCTGAGATATGGCGGGCAGTATATGCTGCATTTCGGGCACAAAGAAAAGGATGAGAAGAATCAGGATATTGTGCGCATCATTCACGCGCCTAAATGTCTCGGCAGCCAGCTCCCGCAGATAAAGCTCGTCTGCGTCGCCGCAGATGGGCAGTACACATCCCCGGACAGCATGAAGTATGCAAACAGGGTGATCCATCATGAGCTCAAGATTGCGTTTGATTACCACAGCCTTCGGCATACCCATGCAACCATGCTGATCGAGGGCGGCGCAGACATCAAGGACGTGCAGCGCCGTCTTGGCCACGCAGACATTGCGACCACGTTGAATACCTACGTCCATGACACGGAGCAGATGCAGGAAAAAACAGCGATGCTCTTTGATCAGCTTGCCGCACGTAAGACATCCTGACGGTGTACACTTTGTTCACGAACAGAATGTACAGCGTAAAACACAAAAGGAGAATTTTAATCCCTCACGTGGGCAAATCGTGGGAAATGCCCACGCGTGGGCAGGGTTGAAAAGGCAGAAACCCTGATAATCAGAGGCTTAGGAGCGCTACTGTCTCTATATGGACCGTTTGGGGAAACATGTCTACAGGGCAAAATCTGTTCAACCGGTATTCATTCGAACAAAGATATTTCAGATCTCTTGCAAGAGTCGCGCTGTCGCAGCTGACATAGACAATGCGTTCCGGTTTCATCGTAAGAATCGTTGCCAGCAGGCTTTCTTCACATCCCTTTCGCGGCGGATCTACAACGACCACGTCCGCTCGCGCATTCTTTTTCTCAACTTCTTCGGGGACGATTTCTTCCGCTTTTCCAACATGGAAAAGAACATTCTCGATGTTGTTGATCAGGGCGTTCTCGCGGGCGTTTTCGATTGCTTCAGGTACGACTTCCACCCCAATCACCTGTTTTGCCTTTTGCGCCAGAAAAAGCGAAATAGTTCCTGCACCGCAATACAGATCCCATACCGTCTCCTCTCCCTGCAGATCTGCATACTCTAACACTTTCTGGTACAGGCGTCTGGTCTGTACCGGGTTTACCTGAAAAAATGAAAGGGGAGAGATCCGAAACTGAAGTGATGAGATCTGGTCTGTGATATAACCGTTTCCGAACAGATTAAAAAGTTTGCTGCCCAGAATTACATTGGTCTGTTCTTTATTGATGTTCAGGCTGACGCTGGTCATTCCCTTTATTCCGGCAAGGCTCTGAACAAGCTCTTCCTGATGAGGCAGATGTTCTCCATTCAGCACCAGGCAAACCATCAGCTCTTTGGAGGAAAAGCCTTTGCGGATCAGTATATGGCGCACCAGGCCGGTACCTGTTGCTTCATTATATGGTTCAATCCGGTATTTCTCCATATGAGATAAAATGATACGCAGGATTTGCCTGTTTTCGGAAACGCTGATCAGGCAATCCTCTGTTTCCATGATGACATGTGTCCTTCCGGCGTAAAAGCCTGCAATCAGCCGGCCGTCTTTACTTCTTCCTACCGGATACTGCGCTTTATTTCTATACCGGAACGGGTCTTCCATGCCAATAATTTTTTCCTCTGACCTGGCAATATCCTCAAACCCTCCGATCCGTTCCAGGTTTTCTCTCACCTTTCTGGCCTTAAACTCCAGCTGTTTTTCATAAGAGAGTGACTGCAGCTGACAGCCCCCGCAGGATTTCGCGATCGCACACCCTGGCGCAACGCGATCCGGAGAAGGAGTGAGGATTTTTTCACACCTGGCGTATGCATAGTTTTTTTTCACTTTGGTCAGCTTTGCCGATACTTCATCTCCCACCAGGGCATCCTTTACAAAAACCGTAAAGCCGTCACAGTGGCCGATTCCTTCTCCGTCCGTTCCGATGTCTTCTATTCTTATATGAATCAGTTGGTTTTTTTTATACATTCTATACTTTCCTTGATCATTACCCTGCATATACTGACGCAGCAGATATATAGCCAGATATTAACAGGCCCTCTATATTTTACTATTCTTAGATGATCCGCGCGGCTCTGATAAGCTTGCTGTGACAGAAGGAGATATGAAAGCCAAAACTTTCATATCTCCCTGTTCATGTTCTCGAGCCTGCCTGAGAGATACTCAAAAAGGCAGCTATAAAGAACTCCGTTTTACACTTCCTCTGTCCTGCGCAGGTTTGTATCAAATATCTTATTAAAACCCACCCAGTCTTTTTTGTGTTTATCCGCGCTGAAAATCTCTGTCAGGGTCTGCATCCTTGCATCCGCATTGTCGGCAAGATTTAATGCCACTGCTTCCGCCAGGGCCGGTTTTTTGGGAGATCCGTATTCCAGTTCCCCATGATGAGAAAGAATACAGTGAACCAGCTCATTTTCCAATACCTTCGGAAAATCTTCGATTTCTTTGATTCTGTCATGGATCATCTGCGCGCCTATAACAATATGACCCAGAAGCTGTCCCTCTTCGGTATAATCATTCATGGGGAAATCGCTTAATTCTATGGTTTTTCCGATATCATGCAAAAGCGCCGCACTGATCAGGAGATCTCTCTTCAGCAAAGGATAAGCTCCGGCCATATAATTGCAGAACCTGGTTACGCTCAGGGTATGCTCCATCAACCCTCCCACAAAGCTGTGATGGACGGTTTTTGCAGCTGAATGCATCGCAAAGGATTTGACAAAAATCTTATCATCCACAAAAAAACTTTTCAGGAGTCGGGACAGAAAAGGATTTTCCACTGTCTGTATGATTTCAATCAGTTCATGATACATATCCTTTGCTGATTTTTCCGTAACAGGCACATAATCGGAAGGATTGTATTCATCCTCCCGGGCGATGCGGACTCTCTTGATATTCATCTGAAGGTTTCCGGAAAAATTGATCACGTCCCCTGTCACCTCGATGAAGTCCATCGCATCAAAATCAGCAATACCGCCGGAATTCGGATCCCAGATTTTCCCGTCTATCGAACCGGTCTTATCCTGCAGCACCAGGTTGTCATAGGGCTTTCCGTTTCGCGTAAAGGCAGCCGTCTTTTGCTTGCACAGGTAAATGCAGGTCAGACGATCGCCTTCCTGCAGGTCACTGATATATCTCATGAGCAATATCCTCGTTTCTAGGCCATATTCTGGTAAACGACCAAAACGCCTGGGGTTTGATGCGTTTACTGTACCGGACTTAAACCGCACAAGCGGCATCATTTCACAGTATAGCACGAGTCTGCAGTCTGATTCGTTTACGGCGTAGAATTTACGCCATGTAAGAAGCATCTTTCTGAAAGTAAATTCATGCATATCCTATAAATGACATAGGTATCATCACATATTTTCCTTTTCTTTGCAAGCAAAATCATGTAAAATAATCATCAGAGAATAAATAATCCGTTCCATGATCAACATGGGTATTACATCGGCTCTCCGATTCCGGACTGCCGGGTCAGTATATATACCCGATAACGTAATTATCTGTCTAAACAAACACGTATAACGAGTGAACGCGTTTATCTTCCAGTCTGAAACGGCAGTTGATAGCGTTCACGAGTATAAAAAGTAAAGGAAATCTTTATTATGAATGGAAAAGCATACAAAACCCTTGAATTTGATAAAGTGATCGAAATGCTGGCTGAGAAGGCTTCATCTTCCATGGGAAAGCGTCTTTGCCGCGCACTGGAGCCGGTGGCGGATATCGATCAGATCCGTGTCTGGCAGACACAGACGCAGGATGCCCTGACCCGTCTGATCAAGAAAGGCAGCCTTTCTTTTGGCGGTTTAAAGGATGTAGGCGGTTCCTTAAAGCGTCTGGCCATCGGCAGTTCCCTGAACAGCCCGGAGCTGCTGGGTATCTGTTCTCTTTGTGAGATTGCACAGAAGGCTAAAAATTATGCCCGTTCGGACCGTGCAGAGGAAGCCGTGGATTCTCTGACAGTTATGTTTGACCAGCTCTCCGGACTCGTCTCCCTGACTACCGAAATCCGCCGGTGCATCCTTGCAGAAGATGAAATTTCTGATGACGCCAGCCCGGGTCTGCGTCAGGTCCGCAGAGAAATCAAAACCACGAACGACCGCATTCACTCCCATCTGGCGTCACTGGTGAACGGCAGCGCCAGGACATATCTGCAGGACGCGGTCATCACAATGCGGAACGGCAGATATTGCCTCCCGGTAAAGGCGGAATACAAAAGCCAGGTGCCCGGAATGATCCATGACCAGTCTTCCACCGGAGCTACACTGTTTATTGAGCCGATGGCCATCCTGAAGCTGAATAATGACATCCGGGAGCTGGAATTAAAGGAGCAGAAGGAGATCGAGGCCGTCCTTGCTTCCCTCAGTGAGGACGCAGCAAAAAACGCCGATGAAATCCGGATCAATCTCGATATCCTGACACAGCTGGACTTCATTTTCGCGCGCGGATCTCTCGCTCTGGAAATGAACGCCACGGAGCCTTCCTTTAATGAAGAAAAGCGCATCCGCCTGAAACAGGCCAGACATCCCCTGATTGATAAGAAAAAGGTCGTCCCCATCGATATCCGTCTGGGAGATGATTTTGACCTTCTCATCGTGACAGGGCCTAATACGGGGGGAAAGACAGTCTCATTAAAAACCATCGGCCTCCTTACCCTTATGGGGCAGGCCGGGCTTCACATCCCTGCACGCGACGGCAGCGAAATGTCTGTCTTTACCGAGGTTTACGCTGATATCGGAGATGAGCAGAGTATTGAGCAGTCCTTAAGTACCTTCTCTTCCCATATGACGAACGTGGTTTCTTTTATCCAGAAGGCAGATCAGGATTCCCTTGTTCTCTTTGATGAGCTGGGGGCAGGCACTGATCCTACCGAGGGAGCGGCTCTTGCCATCGCGATCTTGTCTCATCTGCATGAACAGCAGATCCGTACCATGGCGACGACCCATTACAGCGAGCTGAAGCTTTATGCCCTGCAGACAACCGGCGTGGAAAACGCCTGCTGTGAATTTAATGTTGACACGCTTCGCCCAACCTACCGGCTGCTCATCGGCGTTCCCGGCAAAAGCAACGCATTTGCCATTTCCTCCAAGCTTGGACTGCCGGATTATATTATCGAAAAAGCCAGGGAACAGATCAACGAACAGGATGAATCCTTCGAGGATGTCCTCTCCTCCCTGGAGAACAATCGTGTCCGCGCCGAGCAGGAGCGGCTGGAGCTGGAGCATACCCGGGCTGAAGTAGAACGGCTTCGCGAGGAGCTTTCCGGAAAAAAGGAAAGACTGGATGAGAGCAGGGAAAAAATACTGCGCAGAGCCAACGAGGAAGCCAGCCAGATTCTTCGGGAAGCGAAAGAATATGCGGATCAGACCATGAAGCTTTTCCATCGCTTTCAAAAGGACCATGTGGATACCGCAGCCGTAGAGCGGGAGCGCGCCGCACTGCGTGAACGTATCAATAAGACCCAGACTGTAGCCGCGCCGGCGCCTTCTTCCCAAAAGACAGGCAAAGTCCTCACGCCGGAAAACATCGTCCTCGGCGATGCCGTACATGTACGCAGTATGAACCTGAACGGCACCATTGCCAGCCGCCCGGATTCTAAAGGATATCTTTTCGTACAGATGGGCATTATCCGTTCCAAGGTACACATCTCTGATCTGGAACAGCTGGATGAACCCACCATCACTTCAGATAAATTAGAGCGCACCGGCGCAGGCAAAATCCGGATGTCAAAATCTGCCCATGTTCCCATGGAAATCAATCTTCTGGGCAAAACAGTGGACGAAGCGGTCGCTGAAGTCGAAAAATACCTCGATGATGCGTATATCGCCCATCTGGACAGCGTGCGTATCGTTCACGGTAAAGGTACCGGAGCTCTGCGTAAAGGCATCCATGATTTCTTAAAAAAGCAGAAAAAGGTGGCATCTTTCCGTCTCGGAGAATTTGGTGAGGGAGATGCCGGTGTAACGATTGTCAAATTTAAAAAACAGTAGTATAATTGATTACATTGATTTACAACTGATACATTACTTCAGCAAAAAAGCAGGCGATTACAACCGATTACCATGCAGTCAAAGAAACGGATGATCAATTTGGTTATTTTTTCTTAATATACCGCAGTCCAAAACAGGATTGCATTATGATTGCGGATATCATCTGTCTTTCACCGGCACAGCACGACATTCCTCTGGGAAAGGATTGTCTGAGGCGTGCCGGCTCATAACATAGGAGGTTTTCAGACGAAATTCATCCAGGGGAAGAAAAAAAAGAAAAAGAGGAGTTACCCGAAGGAGAGGAGATGTCACGATGTCGGAGAAGCCGAGAGTTCTGATTGTGGATGATGACATCAATATCACTGATTTAATCACTTTATATTTGAGTAAGGAGTTATATAATACCAGAGTCGTTTCCGACGGAGAGAGTGCCTTGAGGGAGTTTTCTGTCTTCCACCCGAACCTGATCCTGCTGGATCTGATGCTTCCGGGCATTGACGGCAACCAGGTATGCCGCGAGCTCAGACAGAGATCTGATGTGCCGATCATTATTCTTTCCGCCAAAGAAGATACTTTTGATAAGGTTCTCGCCCTGGAGCTCGGAGCGGATGACTATATCATGAAGCCTTTTGATTCCCGGGAACTGCTGGCACGCATTAAGGCTGTACTGCGGAGATATCAGGCTGCGAAATTCCCGATTGTCACCAATCCCAAAGAAAAGAAGATCGTTTATCCTGATTTAATCATTAATTTAATGGATTATTCTGTTACCTATTTCGGACAACGTCTCGATATGCCCCCCAAAGAGCTGGAGCTTCTCTATTTCCTCGCTTCCGCTCCAAACCAGGTCTTTACCAGGGAACAGCTTCTGGATCAGATCTGGGGATATGAATATGTCGGGGATACGAGGACTGTCGACGTTCATATCAAGCGAATCCGTGAAAAGATCAAAGAACATGAGAAATGGTCTCTTGCCACCGTCTGGGGCATCGGTTATAAATTTGAAGTCAAAAGCAGAATCTGACGTTCTGAACATTGGCTCAATGTCTTCAAATGATGATAATATGCAAGCGGCATGATTTCACTGTAAATTCGTGCAAATACTATAAAAGGGGCATCTTTTCTCCGGTATAGATTTTCTATGCCGGCAGAAAAGCGCCCCTTTTTTTCGTATCAGATTTTCTCCGCGTAGGAAGACAGCGTAACTATCAGCTCGTAAAGAGCATCCATATCCAGATTTCCGTTCTCGTATTTCACGCCCATCATCAGTTCTTTCTTGCGTGTATTTGCCGTCCAGGTGACATCACTGTAGCCTACGGCGTTTTTCGCTTTCCCACGGATAATAGGCATAATCCCCTCCGTCGTGAAGAGAATATCGCAGTCTCCCCAGGAACGGTCGTCTAAAACAGCCAGGGTCTTTGCACGGATCCATCCGTAATTCTGCAGGGCTTTGTTGTAGAAATAGCGGTTCATTCTGGCATCTTCCTGCGTATAGAACTCGACTACATCCTTTTTTAACACGATGGCGTCAATCTTTTCATGAATACAGCGAATCATCTCTGCATTCTTCTTCACCCGTTCATTCTGGGATACCGCTTTATCGCTCAGAAGGTCAGGGGTAAAGAAGGTGATCTCATCCTCGCCTTCTTCCGCGTCATCCTTATGGGAATATAGGAATTCCGGCTGCTCGATACCTTCTTTTGTACAGAAACGCACCAGATTCGTTTCCGCGATTGCAAAATCCTGCATTTCCGTTTTTGACTCAACAGATTCCCTCACTGTTTCCAGCAGCTTTTCACGAAAGCCCCGGGTCAGCTCATGGAGGGTAATTTTCTGTACCTCGCGATATGTATCAAGGTCAAAATCCTGCAGCTTTTCTTCAATCTCGCCGATCTCTTCTCTGAGAGCATGGATAGCCTCTTTTACCGCTTCCTCAAGCACAAGCCTTGTATGCTGATCCTGGACGCATTCCAGTACACAGATGGCGGAAAACAGTCTGTTCAGGATCCCGATGATCTGGTAGGAATAAGAAACGTCCGCAACCTCCTGTTTGTAGGTCATCTCACGGTTTTTATTCCCCAGAGCAAGCTCTACCTTGCGAAGCCGTTCTTCTCTGGCATAATCCGTGTCGAGATAAATCGAATCCGGATAAGTTTCCCCTGATGACTGCCCCGGCAAAGGTATGATCTGGTTGATCTGAACCGCGTATTTTTCCATAAAGCGGTCAAGAACAAGCCTGTACATCTGGTGTAAAATCACTCTTTGATTGGCAATGAAATCCTGATGAAGATCCGCCAGCTTTTTTTCTTTATCTTTGGGCATCGGGAACAGATATTTTCCGTTTACACGGGAGGACAGCATACGATAAGGAGCCACCGCTGCAGCATTTTGATCCACATAATATTGCTCCACATAGATCGTGCTGAGAAGCTGGGCGTTGATCATCGCATTATAGTCCTCATTTACAAGAAGCCGCAGTTCCTTTGCCGCCCTGGCCATCTCGCCGTTTTTCAGGTAGCTGATGGCGCAAAGCTGATGCACATCAAAGGAATTCCCGGCATATCTGGCCGCATCGTCTATGAGCTTCAAAATCTGGTCATGGTCAGCCACCGGATCCAGAAGATCCACATACTCCAGATTGCAGGCTGCAGAAATCGCATCCTCTCTGAGCAGATTATATTCATTGGATTTCTGGAAATATGCAAAATATTTTTTGGCCTCCAGGCGGAACTGCTCTTTTGCTTCCTCGCTGATCCCCAGGTCAGAACTGTTTGCTATGGCGTTTGCCGTATTGCCGAAATAATACCAGAAGGGCGGATATGCGGCAAAATGTTCACGCATGGCATCCAGTCTCTCATACTTGCGTACAATATCCTCATCCATAAGAATGGCATTATACTGCTTGATCTGCTTTTCCGTGAGTCGGAAGGCATCCGGAAAATTATATTTATCCGCCAGCCGCCACGCAGCTTCAAACAACTGCTGCTGCAGTCCTTCAAACTGTTCCACAGCGGATCTCTGCAGCTTCCATAGCTGCTGATCCCGGTCCAGATTATACTGGGCGCGGTTTTTCCGGTAATTCATATAGCCGATGCCCACCTGGGATGCCAGGGAAACGCCCATGGAAATAGGATTTCCGCCCGCAACCAGCAGCGCAAGATTCGGCACTGCCGTCCAGATGGCATTTTTCATCTTTTGCTGGTATTCTTTTTCTATGAACTCCTTTTCGCTTTCCTGAATCCTGAAGAAGGTAATCGTCTCAAGCAGGCGCTTTATGATCTCCAGCAAAGCCTCATCTTTTGGCATGTACTCAAGATTCAGGTTGTTCAGGATCGTTTCATATTCCTGTTCCAGAACTGTGGTATCCGCATATGCGATGATCTGCGAAACCGAAACAGTGCACAGATTCAGTGCATAGGCTGCCTGCATCTGTTCCCTTGTAAAGGGAAGGTTTCCCGACATTGCTTCATATTTTTCCATGCTGGCTTCCCCTTTCTCACGGACTGATTGTCAGAATAATCGGTATATGATCCGATATTTCCAGTCGATACCGATCATAATCTCCATAGTATTCGCTGTAATAACCGGTTCCCATCACATCCACTCTCCTGCATGCCGGATGGAGGGCAGACAATCGGTTGATATTATAAGAAAAATGGTCAAAATTGTGAAGATAACCTACAGTAGGCTCGTTCGGTTTCTTGTAATTCGGACTGCGCAGCTTCGTCGGCTGATCCTGCACGGTGACAATCTTTTTGTCTCCAAGTGCCAGGCCATCCTGCGGCGTTTCCAGAAAAGGCTTTTTCGTCCAGAACCGGCGCAGGTTCATATTATAATCTCCCATCAGGATGGTATACGAAGGCATCTGCGTCCCGTAGGTCATATCCTCCAGCTTCGGCAGAATGGATTTTGTCAGAACATCAAACTCGTTCTGCCGAAGCTTCCAGAATCTCCTGTCCTTTTCTTCGTCAATCCCATTAAAACGAATATGATCCATGAGAATACGCAGTTCAAAATTTCCTCCGCCAAGCCCTGATACCGTGAATCTTCCATACACCGGATCCCGTACAAGCTCCATGAGCTCCTGTTTAAAATCTACCCTGTACTCATTGTATACCTGGGGTTCGTATGGTTCTTTCTCTCCGCTGAGCAGATTTGTCTGGATCAGGCGCAGCCTTCTTTTATTCCATATGAAAGCATAGCCTTCTCCCCGAGGATCATGGTCCGGATCTTTGATACCCGGCTTTGGACGGGAACAAAGCCAGACCTTGTCCCAATCCGTACCCAGAACTGCCATGATCGGAATGAGGGCGTCGGCATCCAGCACCTCCTGCATGCCGATCAGGTCCATCTGTTCATGGCGGATCAATTTGGCAATCATCGCAGCTTTAATCCTTGTAGACGTGCTGCGTGACAGCTGGCGTGCGTTAAAGGAACCAATCTGATATTGTTTCCCCTGCCCCATAAGCCTCACTCCCCCTCCCATAACGAAGTTTTATACGTTGACTCACCGTCTTCGGACGACGGTTTTATCTTCCGATATATAACTCTACTATTCATCCATAGGCATTTCGAACTCATCTGTTATGACGACATCTTCCTCTTCGCTTTCGGTGACCGCCGCCGGAATAAACTCTGACCGGTATACTTCCTCCGATGCGCCGCCCAGTAAAGCCGGCAGATTCAGTATGATTCCGTCCATCCCATAGGGAATCTTCAACGTTACGGCGCTGCCGACTTTTTTCCCGTCCTTTTCGGGCGTGATATGCAAAACCATTCTGAAATCCTGCCCCATGGTGGCAACCATGCCCCGGTCTCCTTCCTTCAGTTTTGCCACGGATTCATCATTGACAAATACCTGAATCATATATGGGGCTTTATAGGTCGTACCGTCCGCTTCCAGTGTTTTATTGTCAAAATAGACCGTATGGCCGCGTCCGATGATAAACATCGCAGCCGCAAGGGCAATCACAGCTGCCAGG
Source organism: Blautia sp. (assembly GCA_017475035.1). Classification (GTDB taxonomy): domain Bacteria; phylum Bacillota; class Clostridia; order Lachnospirales; family Lachnospiraceae; genus Blautia_A. Next base: position 86,151 of record JAFVGK010000030.1, on the reverse strand, counting down.
GCGATGATTTTCGCGATAAGGCTTCTGACCTTTTTCATTGATTCTCCTCCTCCAGCTGTTCCTGCTCCAGACGAGCTCCTTCGAGGCTCTTGGCTTTCCGTTTGTTGTACTCATACATGACAAGGGCGATTGTAATGACCGCATAGGAAACGAACACGCGGAAATATTCTCCGATCATGGAATCCCCGGTAATCGCCGCTCCCGCTCTCGGGGCCACGATAAACATCAGATGGAAAAGGATGACTCCCAGAAAAACATTCCCGATGGACGCTTTGTCTACAGACGCGCCGCCAACCAGCAGAGCCGCGATACAGAACATGCCGATCTGGGAATGGGAACTGTAGGTGGCAATGTTTCCCATATTCTGCAGATAGATCACCATACCGATCCCTGCCAGAACGGTAGACATGATGATCGACAGAATCCTGGTGCGTTCTACATTAATACCGGCGTCATTGGCAACTTCCATATCCTGCCCCACAGCCCGCATATCCTGTCCGAGCTTGGTCCTTCGGAACCAGACAATGAACACGCACAACACCGCGATGACGATGAAGGTAGCCACCGGAATCTTTACCCCCATCACGGTAAGAGGGATCAGATTATCCAGCTTCTGTCTCATGGAGAGAAGGCTGACGGTATTTCGAATGCCATATCCTCTCGGGAGCTTGATGGAATTATGTTTGATCGGAATCAAAGAACCCATCAGATACAAAACCACAAGCTGATAAACGCCATTGATGAAATAGCTGATAATATAGCTCGTGATCATCTCCCTGCCTTTTGCCATGTTCAGGATCTTACCGCAGAACAGGCCGAGGAGGATCGAGATCGGAACGGATATAATCATGGCCAGAATCATCCCCGGTATGCCGACGATCTGCCAGTCAGATACAAGGATCAATCCGATTTCCCCCGCCATGGCGCCTAAGGTCATGCCGAAATTAAGACCCATACCTGCCATGATCGGGATCAGCAACGACAGGATAAGGAAAGCATTCCTTCCCATACGTGTCACGATTTCATTTGCCAGATACGTCGGTGAAAGACCTGACAGAGGAATACACACGGCACAGATGATCAAAAACATGATCGGAACGGAACTCTGCCGAAGAAAAGAGCCTGTTTTATTTTTTTTCATTTCGCACCCTCCGTCTTTCTGGTCAACGCATAAAGAATCATGCCCTGCGAAACGATGATACGGACGATCTCACTCAAATCCATGTGAATCAGATTGTTCATAATCGTAGGGGTCATGGTCACAATGCCCTGGAACAGGATCGTACCGATGACAACATTGGAGATCGAAGCTTTGTTTACGGACGCCCCGCCGATCAGAATCGCTGAAACTGCCGGCAGCGCCATATAAAAGGGTGCCATATACAGCTGCACAAACCCAAAGCCCTGCTCGTAGACCAGGATGCCTACCGCTGCCAGCCAGGTGGACATCACAACTGACAAAAGACGGATCTTGTCGACATTGATGCCTGCTGCCCGGGCAAAAGTAGCGTTCGAACCGACTGCCGTCATGGCCGTGCCGGTTTTTGTATGCAGAAACGCCCAGATCGCAAAAGCCAGTACCGCAAAGAAAAGCAGCGTGCCTGTCGGAATAACCAGCTTCCCGATGCGCAGCTGAAGGAAATTCGCCAATACCTGGTTATAATATCCTTCCAGGGAAATCGTCGTACGCAGCCCCTTGCCGGAAAGACCCCAGACCATATTCGGGCTGTGATAGGGAAGCACCAGCCACATCATGCACATCATGGAGACCGATGAGAAGCCGACATAGGTCGCGATCATCATCTCGCCGCCTTTGATCTTATTTAACAGCCAGCCATAGCCGGTACCGAAAACCAGGGCGAAGGGCGTCGCGATCACGATTGCCATCACAAAGGAAAGCGCGCCGGTAAAGCCAAATTCAATGGAGAGCGTCGCTCCGAGCAGGCCGGATATAATCCCCAGCGGAAGGCCAAAGTTCAAGCCGCAGCCGGAGTGAACCATCGGTACCATCGCAAGCACCAGAACACCGTTCCAGGAAAACCTGGCAATAATATTTGTAATCTGTGTCGGAAGATCTGCCCCGACAAAGGGAGCCAATATCAGTAAAGACAGAAGGAAGAGTGTAATAATCAGCCTTGGAAGGCCAAAGCCGTCTATGAACCTCCTTACTGCCCCTTTTTCGTTTGTAGTCATTTTTACCTCTTTTCTGACGAATCAATCAGTTTTTTCATCTGACCTGGCTCAGCATCAGGGTTCCCAGTTCTTCTGTCGAAGCAGAAGCCGGTAAAATACCTGCCACTTTGCCGCCGGAGATCATGGCGATCCGGTCACAGCTCTGGCGAAGCTCCTCCAGCTCCGAAGATACCATCACGATCGTAATCCCGTTTTCGCGATTGAATCGTTTCAGAGCCTCCAAAACCAGGGCTTTGGCGCCGACGTCAATCCCCCGCGTGGGCTCGGAAACGAACAGAAGTCTTGGGTGCAGGGCAAAGGCCTTTGCCAGGCATACCTTTTGCTGATTTCCGCCGGACAGTTCTTTTGCCTTTTGCCTGGAGCTGGTGCAGCGGATTGCCAGCTCCTCAATATACTGATTCGTAACCTCCTGAATTGCTTTCTCATCACGCCACTTAATGAGTCCTCCGAGGTAGGATCTGAGGAATTTGTTCTGGACCTGCATCGCAGGAAAAGCGATATTCCACTCGAGGGATTCGTCCAGAAGCAGACCTACGCCGCGCCGGTCTTCCGAAACAAACGCAAAGGAAGCATCGAGGCACGACCGCGGAGAATTCAGGGGAATCTGTTTCCCCTCGAAGGTTACTTTGCCTCCTGCCTGATACAGGCCCATTATTCCGTTTGGAATCCCCAGCTTACCCTGTCCTGCCAGACCGCCGATGCCCAGGATCTCTCCTTCCATAACCTCAAGGTTTACATTCCGGACGATTTCTCCGGGCATGTCAACCCATAATTTTTCTATCCTGAGGATCGGTTTTTTATGTTCACTGATTTGCTTTTTTTCTTCCCGGACGGAAGGAGACGCAGAATGTTTCACTTCTCTGCCGATCATCCAATGTGTGATCTCCGAGACATTGGTTTCCTTTGCCGGAACATCATTTACTATAAATCCGTCCCGCATTACCACAACCCTGTCACAGACAGAAAGAATTTCCTGCAGGCGATGGGTGATAAAAATAACGGAGATGCCGCGGCTTGCCATACCGCGAATCGATTCCAGAAGCGCTTCCGCTTCTTTTTCCGTCAGAACAGCCGTCGGTTCATCCAGAATCAACAGCTTCAGCTGTTTTTTGGACAACTCACGGGCTATCTCGGTAAACTGTTTATGACCAACCGGCATCTCGTTGATCAGCATCTTATGATCCAAATCTACGCCCAGAAGAGAAATAGCTTCTTCCGCCGACTCCTCCATACCAGGGCGATTGCATGTATTCAAACGATCTCCGAATATATCGGAAACGAGTGTTTTCTTTGTCGGTTCACGGTTCAATAATATATTTTCTGTTGTAGTAAAGCCCGGTATCAGAGAGAATTCCTGATGTACCATACCGATCCCGGCTTCGATCGCGTCAAAAGGAGAAGTAAAATGCATCTGTTCTCCGTTCAGCAATACCTGACCTTCATAGCCGCCGGTTTCCTGGATCATGGTGGCTCCGAAAAGGATGTGCATCAGGGTGGATTTTCCGGCGCCGTTTTCGCCGACCAAACCGATCACTTCTCCCTCATCCAGCGTCAGATTGATGTCCGTAAGGACCTGATTTCCAAAGAAGCTCTTTTTGATGCCCAGCATCTGCAAAAGAGGAGTTTTCTCATCGTTCATGGGATAGCTGCCTTCCTTCATGTACTGAAGCTGACACGGGGACGATTCTTCTACCGGGTTCGGCAGGAGAACCGTCCTCGTGTCAACTTATTATTACTTAACTGAAAAACGGCAGGGTGAGGAACATAGGATCCTCCTCCTGCCATTTTCTTTCCTGTAAGGAGTATAACGCGCACGAATTTACTGCAGAATCATGCCGCTTGCAGCGGCGTAATCCGGCGCGGTAAACGAATCAAAATGCAAGCACTTATTCGTTTACAATAAATCTAAAATCACTTTGTGGTAAAGTATTTCTCCGGTACCTCGATCGAAGTAGAGCCCATAAACCTGCCGGGATCACCCATGATATAAGTATCCTGATATACCAGGAAGACGTTTTCCAGTTTTACGCCGGTATCTGCGTTGGTATAGCTGGAACCGTTCCACTGTGCGTTCGGAGAGAACACTTCGTAAGCTTTTGCGATATCATCAATATCTTCAAGCTCGCTTACGCCGTCGATTACGTTCATGGCATGCTGTGCAAGACCAGCTGATACAGTATATCCATAGGAATATGCCCAAGTACCGAATCTGCCTGCGCCGCCTTTTTCGACAACCGCTTCTTCAACCTTGGCAAGGATCTTTTCGAAATCTCCGGCTTCCTCTGTGAGGTCAAGACCAAGAGCTCCCGGATAACCCATCAGCGGGGAAGGAAGGTCGGCTTCGATAAAGTAACCGCCATACTCAAGCAGCTGCTTCAGCAACGGCTCTGTATGGGCATCGTTTGTACAGAAGTATGCGGAGTTTGTGCCATACTTCTCTACCCACTCCGGGACATGCTCAAGAATGTAAGCCTGTGCGCCGGGAACGCCGACATCGGTCGTCGGATCCGGAGCGGACTCCATGACGAACTGCATGCCGAACTCCTCGCAGGCAGCCTTCATGATGGCTACACGGCGGCTCATCGTCTCGTAGGACAGATGACGCGGGAAGGAGATGTGTACGAAGGTATCGCAGCCCAGTTCATGAGCGGTACGGATGATCAGGTAGCCACGGGCTACGAAGTCATTGTTGCAGACAAGGTCAGCTGCGCTGCCGATCTCCGGGAGGTCTTCGTGGGACTCACCAGCGATGCAGATGATGTCAGGTCTTCTTTCTTTGATCTGACGGAAAGCTTCTGTCGTGCCGGGAATAGCCTGGTTCACAATGATAGCCTTCATCTGCGGATCATCGGAAAGATTTACGATCGTCTGAATCGTGGTCTCAAGCTCCTCTGTAAAGTTGTCCGGATAGATCGCAAGAATCACACGATCCTCACCGTACATCTCCTGGAAAGCCTCTGCGCCTCGACGGTCGTCTTCGGACTGGGAGACAGATCCTGTGACAATACCGATGTGATAGTCGGCGTCGACAGCCTCGACAGCCTCTTCGGTTTCGTCAGCTGCGTCTTCAATGTCATCGCCGAGATCGATTGTTTCTACGCTTGCCGCGAATACGGTTGCGGAGAATACTACGATCATAGACAATGCAAGAAGCATGCGGATGATCTTTTTCATCTTTGTTTCCTCCTTATGTGATGATTTTGTGAAACATGGTTATTGTACACCTTTACAGGGGGTTCGTCAATGACGACTTCGTTGCAAAGACCGGGCGGATGTGACATCGATCCGGTGCATTTTTGAAACCGTGCGTCAGGTTTTGTCTGAAATCCTTTATATTTTGAAATCTTTTATAATTGAAGCTGTTTCCCGAGCGCGAAGGAATAAATCAGTTTTTCCTTTACGGTATGGCCTGTCAGGCGTTCCAAGGCGGCGGCATAATCTTCAAGCTGAACATGATACAGGTCAATCAGCTTTTGTTCTTCCTCCGGCCGGACACGGTCTGTTTTGTAATCGACCAGAACCAGTTCATCTCCTTCCAGGAAATAGGCGTCAATAATCCCCTGAATCAGGATTGATTCATCCGTATCCCATCTGCCGTCAATCTCTCTCGCTTTTTTTGAAATGACAAAAGGCTGCTCCCGGATCAAAAGCCCGGAAAGGCAGGCTGCCTTCATACGTTTGCCAAGAGCTGTCTTCAGGAAAATCTCCATGTCTTTCAGATCAATGCACGAAATCTGGGCGGCAGTCATTTTCTTTTGCGCAAACAGAAGCTCCAGCTGTTCTGACAGTTCCTCCGGGGAAGAGGTGCGCCTGTAATCGAGGCATTCCATAAACCGATGGTATGCGGTTCCCCGGTCCGCGCCGACAAGGCCTCCCTGTTTTTCTTCCGTGCTCTGCTTTTCCTGAATAAATCCAGGAATCAGAGGTACGATTTCAGGCTCCTGATATAGTACGACTCCGGCTTCTTCGTTGTGCCAGCTTCTTTTTTTCAGCTCTGAGACGCTCATTTTGACAGGAAGCTCTTTCAAAAACGCAAACGGATAAATAAAGCCATAGCATTCTTCCAGTCGCTGCCGGATCACCGGATCATAGACCTTTTCCTGATCAAAGGACCAAAGAGCCTGTCTTTTTTCTTCCTGATCCGCCTGCCTTTCCACTTCCGTGACCGCAAGCTCTATGGGAGTAAGAATCCGGCATATAAAGGAGGAAACATCGTTATAAAAGGTATCCTGCTTTTGCGTAAAAAAGCCCCTTTCCGCAAACCAGGCATCGAAGCAGCGATGCCGGCATAAGGCAGGAAGGACAAAGTCCCAATAGCTCTTTGCCCGTTCCCTTACATACAGAGGGAATAATTCCTCTGTATGAGCGGACAGCCGGCTGTATGTTTCAGCCTTTTCCTCCAGTTTTCCCAGCGTGCCTGCAAGTATGAGCTTTTCTTTCGCTCTTGTCATAGCCACATACAGGATGCGAAGCTCTTCTCCCAGGGTTTCGCTCCGCAGCACCTGACGCAGGACATTTCTCTGAACACTCCTGGTCTTCAGCCGTTTTTCAGGCTGCATCACGTCCATGGCAAGGCCGAATCGGGGATGGATCAGCAATTCTTCATTCAGATCCATGAAATTAAAGCTCTTTCCCATCCCTGCCGCAAATACAATCGGAAATTCCAATCCTTTGCTCGCATGAATCGTCATGATCCGTACTACGTTTTCCGATTCTCCGGCAAGATTTGCTTCCCCAAAATCTATCTCATATTTCTGAAGCTTTTCGATATAGCGGATAAACCGGAACAGACCGTGATAACTGGTTTTTTCGTATTCCTTAGCCTTTTCTACAAGCATCAGGAGGTTTGCTTCCCGTACAGAGCCATCCGGCAGAGCCTTCACGTACCTCCCGTAACCCGTCTCCTCCAGCAGTTCCATGATCAGTTTGTGAATCGGGGTATAGGCTGCCCGCTGCCGGAAATCATCCAGCATGCGGATAAAGCTTCCCAGTTTTTCTTCCGTCTTTGCACGTATCGAATCAAATCCCTCCAGGCTTATCTGCCCGTCACCCAGAAACGAGCGGATACTCTCATATAGTTTTCCGGTTTTCCGCTGTATCCGCAATACTGCCAGTTCCTCATTTGATAAACCTACAACGGGCGAAATCAGTACTCCCGCCAGGGGAATATCCTGAAGGGGATTATCGCAGACCCTCAGCAGATTCAGGATGGTCACAACCTCCTTTGCGGAAAAATAACCGGTTCTCGCCGCGGCATAACAGCCTATGCCGCGGGAAGTAAAAACCTCCGAGAATACTTCCGCCCATCCCTGGGCAGAACGAAGCAGCACAACCATATCCCCATAACGGGCAGGCCGGTATCTCTCCAGGCTTCGATCCCATATCGGAAGCGTCCCTGCCAGCTCCTGTATCCGCTCCGCGACAGCCGCAGCCTCTGCTTCTCTTGCTTCCCGGGCAGACAGTTCGTCGAGCTCTTCACTGTCTTTTTCGATTACCATGACTTCCGTCTGGTACAGGCTTTCCTCCCACATCGAAGTGTTGTACGCTGACTCATTGTTTCCGGATGAGGATTCTGCTGCTTTGACAGTCGGACTGCCGAAGACAAAATCAGTCTCCTGAACCGGTACGGGAGGATAATCTGCCCCCGGGTATAATTTCGCCTCTTCATCATAGCAGATCCCTCCAAGGTCCTCTCCCATGACCTGGCTGAAAATAAAATTGACACAGTCAAGCACCTGTTTACGGCTCCGAAAGTTTCTGCTCAGGATGATTTTCTGTTCCGGACCTTCCTCTTTTGCGAAAGTATGGGATTTCCCCAAAAACAACTCCGGTCTTGCCAGGCGGAAACGATAGATGCTCTGCTTTACATCCCCCACCATAAACAGATTCTTTTTTCCCTTCGCCCATCCGGAAACCGCCTGCGCGATGTATTCCTGTACCAGATTGCTGTCCTGGTATTCATCGATCATGATTTCATCATATCGTTCTGAGAGTTCTCTTGCCGCAGGAGAGAACTCTCCGTTCTGATCCGTCAGAAGGTTCAGTGCAAAATGCTCCATATCATAAAAATCTATGATATTTTTTTCCTGCTTTCTCTGCGAAAAAAGAACGGAAAACCTTTTCACCAGCCGCACCAGCTCTGTAATCGGAACCCGGCATAACTGCTGTGCTGCCATAAGCTCCCTGGTATCCGCGCAAAACAGCTTTTCCCGGCACTCTTTCAGTACAGCTTTCATCTGCTCACGGTTTGCTTTCACCTGGTTTTTTTTCTCTTCATCAACATCCTTCATTCGCTTTGAGGAGAGCCTGGTGTAGGCATAATCTGAAAACAGGTCTGAAACGGTATCGTAATCTCTTTCCTTCAAAGCCTTTTCCAGTTCCCCAAGGAATAGCAGATCATCCTGCAAAGCTTCCTCATACAGATACGGGCCACCCGGCTGCGCGCATTGCTCCCGTGCCTGAAGGTTGATCCATTTTGCCTCTGCAAGAGCCGAAGAAGCCATTTCCCAAAGCTGCTGCATCCAGTCAGAGGAGGAAACATCAGCCTCTTCAAATGAACTCAGACACTCATCCAGCCAGGTTTCCGGGTATGGGTTGCTCATGGAGGATTTATACAGCTTCTGGATCAGTTCTCCTAAAGCAATATCATTTTTACCCGGGGCAAAGCTTTCCACAAACCGGTAAAACTCAGGCGTTCCTTTTTGATACTCCTCTTCCAGAAGCTCATTGACAACATCCTCGCGAAGCAGCCGCAATTCCCCTTCCTCCGCCACGCGAAAACCGGGATCCAGGTCAATCAGATGAAAATAATTGCGCAGCAGATACGCGCAAAATCCATCGATCGTCGTAATCTGCGCCATATGAACCAGATTAATCTGACGCAGAAGATGCTCGTTTTCCGGATTAAGATAGAGTTCCTCTTCCAGGGCGCGGGTCAGCCTCTCTTTCATCTCTCCCGCTGCAGCCCGTGTAAAAGTCATCACAAGCAGACGATCCAGGTCCAGGGGCTGCTGCGGATCCGTCACTTTCCCGATAATCCTTTGAACCAATACAGCCGTTTTTCCGGATCCGGCGGCGGCACTTACCAGAAGGCTCCTGTTCCGAAGCCGGATCACCTGCCTCTGCTCATCTGTCCACGAAAATGACATGATATTCCTCCCGTTGGTTTATCCTTTCGCTACCTTTACCCGGACCCGGACATCGTTCTGCGACGCGTCCTGCGCAATCAACAGCAAAATCGTATTTTTCTTCTGCGCTGCCGCCAGAAGAGAATACGTTCCGTTTGCTTTCGTCTTTCCGGCGCATATCTTCACTTTCCCGTTGTTCTCCACCCGATAGATCAGCATGCGTGTGCTTCCCTTGGCGGTTCCCTTCATGTATTTCACTTTGGGTGTAATCAATGCGCTCACAGGTGTTTTTAATGAGTTCAGGCCTGTACTGTCTGCAGTGTAAATCTGCCAGGCTTTCCCGTTTCTGTATGTATGATTCTTCGCGGCAACGGAAAACGCCGTATCTTTCGCGTAAATGCCATAATTCTTATTGTAACATGCCTGGTTGGCCCTCAGCGCTTTCACCTTGCAGTTCGTAAGATAAATCCCGGAACTTCTGTTTCTCAATACTTTATTTGACAGAAGAGACAGAGCCTTGCTTTTGCCTTCTGTATAGATTCCGCTTCCTCCGTTTTCCTGAATAAGGTTGTTCCATATGTCCGTGCCCCGGCATGACACCACCCTGATTCCAACCCCGGCATTATACCAGATACGGTTCTGCAGCACCTGTACATGATCGGAACTCGCCGCAAGCCAGATCCCTGTTCCGCCGTTGTTCTGCACCTCATTGTCAATGATAAGATTGCCGGAACTGGGCGAGGAGATTTTCTTTGTGCCTTTATACAGATAGATCCCGTATTTTTTCGTACCCTCTATCTTATTTGTTTCCAGAATATTATCGGTGGAGGCAGAAAAAATCACTCCCAGGTTCGGATAGCTTTCCGGCTTTTCCAGGCACAGGGTGTTGTCTTTTAACTCACATTCATCTGCAAGCGTCAGGAGGATCCCGTTTCCGGGGCCTTCGACCGTATTGTCCCTCACATAGACATGGCTGATGGGATAAACCCCTGTTTTACGGTCTTCGGCCTCGGCAGTCGGCTTTGCCCCTAAAACCCGGATTCCGTAAGCCTGCCATAAGGATTCCCCGAACAGCCTCGTCCCACATAGAGAAATCTCATTTCCGGAAACGGTTACCTGGGCATCCAGGGTATATGGGTCAGGGACTTCGCCGTCCGGAACGGTATGGGCGTTGCTTCCGGCAATGCTTTCTACATCCACGCCTATACATACGTCTGTCATCACATTATCCCGGATTACACTGTTTGTAAAATTCATACAGCGGAGCGCCCGCTTTTGCACATCCTGAAAAGAATTCCCGATAATACTGATCCCGTCATAGGGAAGACCCATTGTCATGCTGTGGGAACCAACCCCGGCGACAACATGGGTAAAGGTATTCTTTTCAATCCTGATTTTTTCACACGCGGTACCGTCATAGGGCGGATAACCCGGAATCGAATATTCATAGCAGACATCAATCTGAATACATTCCTGTCCTCCGATATTATAAGGCTCCCAATATCCGCTGAAGGAGCAGCCTGTAACTGTCGCGTGACGAACGCCGCCCAGCTCCAGAAAGTGGGATTTCAGATTATTACAGAAATTGACATTCTTTACGGTGAGATGATCTGCATGGGCAAATCGAAAGCCGACAAAGCCGCCGTCTTCTCTTTTCTTTTCATCCGGAACAGAAGCATAATTAAGATCCCAGGTTCCTCCTTCAACGGAAATATTGCGGAATCCCTCATAGCCTCCGCCAAAATTATCGTTAAACTCACCCAGACGCATAAGAATCTGCTTGACAGGCGTCGTCTTTGTAATCCTGGCTCCTTTTGCGCAAAGCTGCAGATTACTGTACAGGAAGATGGTTCCGCTGATCGCGTAGCTTCCCGGCGGGATCACGATCCTCACCGGCTTTGCGTCAGTTGCCTCATCCTTGACGCTTTGGATCAGATAATTCAGCGGAATCGTAAGATCCTCGCCTTCTTCGATATTCAACGTATAGACAGCGGCGGCTTTATCACTGCTGCTGATCATGGAAAGAATATCGGATTCGTCAGCTGCTTCCGCAGTAAAGGAAGCATCCGGGGAAGACGAAAGCCGGCCGGCAGCATCATCCATGGATGCAGCATCTGTCAATGAAAACTCCGGACCCTCTGCCGCAGGCAAAAGCAGATTATCATCTTCAGCGGAAAGCCCGTCATCTGTTGATGACGAAAACAAGCCTTCCGAAGAGGATGGAACGATGTCAGCGTCATCATTTGAAGAGACATTTTCAACTGATGAAATCAGGTCTGTCTCGTCATCGAAGGATAGATCTTCCTCAGATGAAAACAAACCTGTCCCGTCATCAAAAGTAATATCTTCTTCAGATGAAATCAGGTCTGTTTCGTCATCAAAGGCAAGGTCTTCTTCAGACGAAATCAGGTCTGTCTCGTCATCAAAGGCAAGGTCTTCTTCAGATGAAAACAGATCCTCTGATATTTTATATCGTTTTGCGAGTATGATCTCCATCTCTTCCATTGAAGGAAGAATATAGGGAACCTCACCGACTGCTCCCACTTCTTCAAAGGTATCATCCGGGTTCTCATATGGTTCAAACTCTTCAAAATAAAAGCCTTCCCCCTCTTCCTGCATATATTCCGGAAGATCCCCGCAGCCAGCATTATCTTCACCGTCGGAAAAATCCGACGCGTTTTCCTGCGCAAAAGCCTTTATCGTACATGAAACACCTAACGTCAAAGCCAAAACAAAGCATAATAACCTTTTTCTTTTCATCCTTCTCATCTCCCGGGTACAATCAGTCCATCGCTTCGACGTAAGCCTGATTCTTCGGCTTGCATTTTACCATTCAAATGTTCTTAACCGGCCTTCCGTCTGCATTCCCTGAAAGCCATGCTGACGTAATGCTTCATACAGGATGACGGCAACAGAGTTTGCCAGATTCAGTGAGCGGATCTCCGAGACCATCGGTATACGGATACAGGTATCCGGATGATCATGCAGAATGCTTTCCGGTATCCCGGCGCTTTCTTTTCCGAACATAATACAGCATCCCTCTTCATAGGCTGCTTCTGTATATAACCGCGGTGCTTTTGTGGTTGCATAATAGATTCGTTTCTCCGGATTTCTTCTGCAGAAATCCTCATAGTTCAGATATCTGTGTACGTCCAGCTCATCCCAATAATCCATTCCTGCCCGCTGGATTTCTTTTTCATTCAGCCTGAAGCCTAACGGGTCAATCAGATGCAGACTGGCCCCTGCCGCGACGCAGGTACGTCCTATGTTCCCAGTATTTGACGGGATCTCAGGCTCAAGCAGGGCAATATGAAATTTTACCATTTTCTCACCTCAGATAACGAAGTTTCGTCCGCTGGCTCAAAACCAGCCTTCTTCCTTAACACAGCTTTGTCCGCTGACTCAAAACCAGTCTCCTCCCTTAACACAGTTTTGTTCGCTGACTCAAAATCAGTCTTCTTTTCCATATGTAAAGAACTGCCAGGAAATTACCTGTTTCCTGACAGTTCCTAAGGCTCCACCCGTGGACGTATTACTCCCCGCCTTCAGAAATCTCCTGACACTTTCATTTTCCCGTATTCCCGGCGGTATTTTTTCTTCTTATCTTCCCCTCCAGAAACGGGAAGCATTGATGCACTATCTGTACAACACCGCATTCCAGCATAAGCAGATGTGCCTGAATTCCGATGACCTCCAGATAATATTTTGCCGTGGCTGCCTTTTCCAGCGCATACACATGTGAAAAGCCCCGGATTACCAGTGCTTTGAATCCAAGCGGCACATGTGTGGCCATAATCGTCAGTGAATGGACTCCGCACCAGATCAGAAAATTCATCGGTACACGACAATGTTCCAGATATTCCAGAATCAGAATGACGCCAATCGCACCCAGGATGCCGCAAAGATAAAATATTTCCGGATGCTTTCCGACATACAGATTATTGATATCTGTGTTGCCCTTATATCTTGACAAAAACATCGTCAGGAAAGTGGCTGCCAGTCCCACCAAAAAACGACCCAGAGGAACCTGCCATTTTTCAAGGATCATAAAACACAGATAACCCGCAAGAATAAACCATAAAGCAAGAATGGATCTTGAGATCGTAAGGGTCGGATAGGAAATCAGCTTAAAAGTCGTGGATGAAAGGGATGCTTTCCAGGACAAAATCACTTTTTCCAGAACCTGCGTTATGACAATCGGAAGAAAGAACAGCACAATCCGGCAAACCTTTGGCGTTTTCAGCCATAAAAGGAACAACAGCTGACCGAGAAAAAGGCAGGGCAAAAACCAGAGGGTACTGTATCCGCGTAAGGTTAAAGAGGCATACCCCATATCCAGCAGCTTTCTCCATGCAGAATATAAAGTCCTGTTTAAAAACAGATTTCTCAGAAAAACATAGGCTATGGATATGATACTGTACCCTATGTAAGGCAGCATAAGGCTTCTTCCGTGACGTTTCAGGAATTCGGCAGCCGTGTATTTCTCAGCTGTATGATTCATTGCCATCAGATACCCGGAAATGATGAAAAAAATCGATATTTTGAAGATCCCGATCCAATTATCCACCGGATTTCCGACAGTTGTGATATGGCCAAAGATGATCATATTGATTCCAACGCCTTTGGCTGCGTCCAGATATTGTTTTCTTTCCATACTAACCTGCGAAGTATCCCCCGTCGCCATATAAATATGCTTCCATCTGTTCCTGATTCGGATCCACTTCCTGCAATAATTCATTTTTCATGAGAGAAACCTTATCGCCTTCAATCCGGAATAACCGATAAATGATGACGTTCATCTGATCGCCTTTATGAATCGGACGTCTCTCTAAGGAACGATGGGAAATCAACGTCATGCCGCGTACATTCAGGCGCACCTCGAGGAAATTGCCCCGGAAAAGGATATCCGTGATATACCCAACCTCGGAACAAGGCAATATCTTCTGAAAATGCTTGTTATCATTTTTAAAAGCATCGACAAATTCCGGCCGGAGGATAACCTTTGAGCCTTTAGCTTTTTCAAATCCGCGGAATCCGGCAAAGTTCTCCAGTACCCGGGAATCTCCGATAAACTCAGACGCAAAAGGCGTTTTCGGCCTTTTGTAGATCTCCTGTGCCGGCCCGGTCTGTTCGATCCTTCCTTCATTTACAATGATGATCTGATCCGCAACCTCTGCGGCTTCATCCTGATCATGCGTCACAAATATGCTGGTTATCCCGACCTTATGGATCATCTCCCTCAGCCACTGCCGCAACTCCTTGCGCACCTTTGCGTCAATCGCCGCAAAAGGCTCGTCAAGAAGCAAAAGCTCAGGATCCGGAGCCAATGCCCTGGCAAAAGCCACTCTCTGTCTTTGACCTCCGGAAAGCTCATCCGGAAACCTTTTTTCCAGTCCGGTCAATCCGGTCAGTTCAATCAGTTCCCCGACTCTTTCCCTGATTTTCCTGGAAGGCTCTTTCTTTACCTTCAGGCCGAAGGCTATATTATCGTAAACCGTCATATAGCGAAAAAGAGCATAATTCTGAAAGACAAAGCCAATTCCCCGTTCTGAAGGAGGGGCATCATTGACGACCCGTCCGTTTACAAAAATCTTTCCGCTGTCAGGCCGTTCCAGTCCGGCTAAAAGACGCAGGATGGTTGTCTTACCGCTCCCGCTCGGTCCCAGTAAAGCAGAAAGGCTTCCTTTTTCAATTGAAAAGCTCACATGGTCAGACGCCTGGAAATCGTCGAATCGTTTGCAGACATCTTCCATCCCGACATAAATCATATTCCTTTTACCTCAGTTGATGATTGACTTTTTCCTGTATTCCAAAATTGTTTTGATCAGCAGAATGACTATGGCCAGAATGACCAGGATCGAAGATACCGCAAAAGCGGCGACAATCGAATCCGCGGTCCCGGAAAGATAGAGGGCGTCTATCTCAAGCGGCAGTGTAAAGGTTTCTCCTCTCGTCTTTGACAATGCGTTTACCGCGCCGAACTCACCCATGGCTCTGGCGGTACATAAAATCACGCCGTAAAGCAAAGCCCAGCGCATATGCGGAAGCGTAATTCTGCGAAAAATCGTAAATCCCTTCGCCCCCATCATAGCCGCTGTCTCCTCCTCCTGTGTCCCGGCGGCTTCCAGCACGGGAATCACCTCCCGGGAAACAAAGGGAAAGGTAACAAAGATCGTAGCCAGAACAACGCCCGGGAGGGCAAATACAATTCGAATATCCGTTCCCAAGGCTTTATTTACAGAATCCAGAAAAGGAGCCGCCCATCCGCTTCGTCCAAACATCATAATGTAAGACAGTCCGGCAATGACCGGAGAAACAGAAAATGGTATGTCAATTAAAGTGCTTAAAACCTGTCTGCCGCGAAACGCAAATCTGGTCAGAAGCCATGCGGCCCAGAGACCAAAGAAAGTATTTACGACTACTGCGATTCCCGTCGCAAGGAGCGTCACTCCAAAAGCAGACTGAACGGTTTCTGTAGACAAGGCTGCAAGATAGAAAGCGAATCCTTTTCGCAGAGCTCCGACAAGTACATAACCCAAAGGCAGAACAAGCAAAAGCAATACAAGACATACCATGAAGATTACCAGGATTTTTCCGCTTCCCTGCGGTTTTTGCCGGTGTCCCTGCGCTTTTCCATACACCTGGCTTCCCTGTGTGCGTTTTTCCTGGCGAAGCTGAAATAACCCGATCATGAAAATGATCGCAAAGGAGATCAGCAGCATCACAAAGGATGTCGCCGCCGCCCCTTCATAGTCCAGATAATTCAGCTTCTGCATGATCACATAGGATATAACCTGCGTATGATCTCTGGCGCTGTTCCCGGAAATGTAGATCACGCTGCCGTATTCTCCGATACCCCTTGCAAAAGCAAGGGAAAAACCGGTCAGAAGAGCAGGCATGATTTCGGGAAGTATCACCCGGAAAAATATCATCCGTTTCCCCGCCCCCATCACGTCAGCTGCTTCCTCGTACTGCGGATCCAGCTTTTCCAGAACCGGCTGTACAGCTCTGACCACAAAAGGGATCCCCACAAAGACAAGGGCAACAACAATTCCGAGGTGAGTATAAGATACCTTGATGCCGATCTTTCCTAAAATCTGTCCCGGCAAGCCTGCGGAAGAATACATCCGCGACATCGTAATGCCTGCAATCGCGGTAGGCATTACAAAGGGGAGCTCAATCATCGCGTCCAGAAACTTTCTTCCGGGAAAATCAAAGCGAACCAGCACAAAAGCCAGCATCACCCCAAAAACCGCATTGATGCAGGCTGCTGCCAAAGAGCAAACGATACTGGTCAAAAAGGCGTTTCTGACATTTGAAGCTGATAAAATATTCAGCCACTGAGAAGGCGCAAGAGAAAGGCTGTACCCCAGGATAGAGGCCAAAGGAATCAGGATCAGTACCGCGAGGAATACCAGCGTGATCCCCAAAGACAGATGAAAGCCCGGGATCACCCGGTAAGAGCCACGCAGTTCCTCTCTTTCCTCCATGGAACTGCCTGCTTTTTTTGAACGCCGAAGTCCCAGTCCTTTTTGTTTTTTACGCTTCTCCGTATCATTAAGCGCCATAGATTTCATCAAAAACTCCTCCATCCTGGAAGTAGACTGCGAAAGCCTCGTCCCAGCCACCGAAGTCCTGTATTGTGCAAAGCTCCATATTCAGGTCAAATTTATCGGCAAACCCCGCGAGGATCTCTTCGTTGGAAGGACGGTATCCATACTCTCCGATCAGCTGCTGGGCGTCATCAGAGTACAGATAGTTCAGATAATCAGCCGCAAGCTCCTCCGAATGGTTTTTCGCGGCATTTTCGTCGACGACAGCGACACTGGGCTGTGCCAGAATACTGATGGACGGAGAAACCATCTCGAATTTATCCGGGTATTCTTTCAGGGTCTGCAGCGCTTCATTTTCCCAGGCAATCAGGACATCGCCCTGACCGTTTTCCACAAACGTAGTCGTTGCTCCTCTGGCGCCGGAATCCATCACGGTGACATTCGCATATAGCTTCCGCATAAAGTCTTTCACTGCCGTCTCATCGCCGGAAAAGCTGAGGTCAGCATAATGCCAGGCTGCAAGGAAATTCCAACAGGCGCCGCCGCTGCTCTTCGGATCGGGAGTTATGATCTCCACGCCCTCTTTGACCAGGTCATCCCAGTCGCGGAGCTCTTTTTCATTGCCCGCGCGGACGAGGAATACGATCGTGGAGGTATATGGAGATGAATCAAGCGGAAATTCAGAAAGCCAGCCTTCATTGATCAGCCCGGCCTGCTGAATCAGAGTGATATCATGCTCCAGTGCAAGGGTGACCACATCTGCCGCGGCTCCTTCCACAACGGATCTTGCCTGTCCGCCGGAACCGCCGTGGGACATCACAATCTCAACCTCTTCCCCTTTTTCTCCGGTGTAATAGGTTTTAAAGAGATCATTGTAAGCAGCATAGAGCTCTCTGGTAGGATCATAGGAAACGTTTGTCAGTTTTGCAGCCTTCGTTTCATCAGAGGAAGCCGCTTCCGTTTTCGTGTCCGTCCCATTCTCTGACGCAGGTCCCTGCGCCGGCGGGTTCGTCTTTCCACATCCGGAAAGTGTAAAAAGCATTGCCGCTGCAGTCAGCACGGATATTATTCTCTTTCTCATGCCATCTATCTCCAGTTCTGTTTATGATATAGTATGATTCAGGCGGCAAAAGATCATGCAAAGCGGTAGTAAACCAAAATGCAGGTGTTTTGATCGTTTGCTTTCCTTTTACTTCTTATTTTTAGGTACAAAAAGCCGGAAGGGAAACTTTCCAAAAATTTCCTGCTCTTTTTTCGTTTCTTTTTCAACCAGCTTCTTCAGCTTCTGCAGCTCCTGCTCTGCTTTTTCCTGGGCTTTACGGGCTTCCCGAAGCTTTGCCTCCAGTTCCTTCTTTGCTTTCAGATGCTCCTGCTCCAGCTCTTTGATTTTACGATAAAGCAGAATGTCAGAAGAAGAAGCAAACCGGACAATGTCGTCTGTCTCATAGGGATTGTCTTTCCGGAAAACCTCATTCTCCGGATAATCATCACGGAACAAAGGTTTTCCGTCGTGAAAGAATTCCTCGGCAATCCAGGCATTTCCTTCCTGATATGAATCCACAAGAGACCTCTTCTCTTCTGTGGTGATCTGGTCTGCATGATACAATTCATCAGAAGCATTCGATACCATCAGGCAAGCCTTCTCAAAATGAACCATCTCATCCGGGTTAATCCCATCCACCATGTTGAGAGCCAGTTTCGCCTGAACCATATTTGCTGACAGCCGCTCATTGGCATTTTTCTCGGAAAACGAAAAACCTTCATCCGGTTTCAGCCCAAGAATTTCAAGGAAATCATAGATGACATTTCCTTCCGGAAAAGAGGACCTTTCAAAGCGATGAACCACGAGGCTCTCTTTTGGAAAGTACTCTAAAATCTTCTTTAAGCCTTCCGCATAATCAGGAGTGGCATGATCCAGCTTATTGACCAGGAACTCCTGAAAGGAATCCCTGGAATAAAGCCGTTTCACTGTATGGTTCCAATAGGAATCCAGATAAACATCCTGCCGTCTGAAATAAACAATAATCTTTACGGTAAAGTCATGTTCATCCGCATACTGTTTCAGCTCCTGCCATAACTCAGGCCGGAAATTATGAGCATTTGTCCAGATCACTTCATCTGTAAGGATCACATTGTCATATTTCCGGAAAGCCTCCGCCACAACTGCCATTCCTTCATAAAATCTTGCGTGCTCCGCTTCATGGTCCCGTTCTCTTTTCTTTGTGAACAAAGGGGCGGACATAAACATCGCGTTCCGTTTCTTGCTTCTCGTCCACTTCTTGGTATATTGATAATCAAAGATCGGGAATAAATATCCTTTCTTTTCCAGAACCTTCCGGTTTCTGTATAGAAACTGCTGAATGGAGGTTGTTCCCGTTTTCATTGTGCCTATATGCAGATATAATGTTTTCATTTGTCCTCCATCCTGCCCGCAAGCTTTTTCAGGATCTCATCAGCGCAGTCGTCTGCCACCCTTCCCGTGGTGTCAATGACGATATCCGGGTTTTCCGGCACCTCATAAGGGCTTGAAATCCCGGTAAATTCCCTTATGCGGCCTTCTCTTGCCGCCTTATACAGTCCCTTCACATCACGTCTTTCACATTCCTCCAGAGGGGTACTGACATAAATTTCGATATACTTGTCTCCGAGAATATCTCCCGCGTTTCTTCGTTCCTGCCGGTGCGGCGAAATAAATGAAGTCAGAACGATCAGGCCCGCGTCATTCATCAGTTTAGCCACCTCGGCAACCCTGCGGATATTCTCGATACGGTCCGCGCTGTCAAACCCGAGATCCTTGCACAGGCCCATACGGACATTATCTCCATCCAGCATCATGGTATGATGTCCCATCGCGAAAAGCTTCCGTTCTATCGCGTTTGCAACAGCGGACTTTCCGGATCCGGACAAGCCGGTCAGCCACAGCGTAAATGCTTTCTGTCCCATCTGGCCTTCCCGAAGCTCAGGCGTAATATCCGTCTCCTGCCATGTCAGATTTTTATCTCTGCCAAGGTCATAATCGACGGTACCGCACGCCGCGGTACTGTTTGACACACGGTCTATCAGAATAAAGCCGCCCAGCTCATGGCTTGTGGAAAACGCGTCAAATACGATGGGTGAGGCTGCAGAAATCTCACAAAACGCGATTTCATTTTTGTATACGTTTTCGGCAGAGATTTCAGCTCCGGTATTGATGTCAACCTTGTGACGGATCCGCATAACCGCCGCGGAGACCATGGAAGTACCCAATTTCAGAAGATAGCTTTTGCCTTTTGTCAGAGGAGCGTCATCCATCCATAACAGATGAACCGCGAGTAAGGAACCGACGGAAGGCTGGTAGTCACGCACAATCACGTCCGACCGGGAGATATCTATTTCTCTGTCCAGCTGCATGGTAACCGGCTGTCCCTCCGCGATTTCCTCAACATCCCGATCACCCCATAAAAGTCTTGTAACCATAGCGGTGTTTCCGCTGGGCAGCACCTTCACATTGTCTCCGATTTTAAAGCTGCCATGGGCTACCTGGCCCTGAAATCCTCTGAAGGTCCGATCCGGACGGCACACTCTCTGGATCGGCAGCATCGCGCCGGTGGACATCACCTGTGGCCGGATTTCGATGGTTTCCAGATAAGACAGAAGAGGCTCCCCATGAAACCAGGGCATATGAACCGACGGATTTGTAATATTATCCCCTTCCGTCGCGGAAACCGGAATCACATACAGGGTATCATAATCAAATTCCGACATGAGCATCCGGACTTCTTTTTGTATTTTCTGGAATTTCCGGGCGTCATATTGGATCAGATCCATCTTGTTTACCGCAATGACAAAATTCCGGATTCCCATCAATGCGCAGATCCTGGAATGCCGACGCGTCTGGGGCAATACGCCGTGAGTCGCATCCATCAGAATGACAGACAGGTCTGCAAAGGATGCTCCTACAGCCATATTTCTTGTATATTCCTCATGTCCCGGGGTATCCGCGACAATAAAGCTTCTTTTCTCTGTGGAAAAATACCGGTAGGCGACATCAATCGTGATCCCCTGTTCCCTCTCTGCCATCAGTCCGTCCAGCAGCAGGGAATAATCGATGCCTCCTCCCGCCGCGCCGATTTTGGAATCCAGCTCCAGGGTCCGTTCCTGATCCGTAAACAGCAGCTTTGCGTCATAAAGCATATGACCGATCAGTGTTGATTTTCCATCATCCACGCTTCCACAAGTTATAAATTTCAGCAACCCGTTTTCCATTTTATTTCCCCTTTAGAAATATCCCTCGCGTTTGCGCTTCTCCATGCTGGCACTGCCGCCGTCCGAATCAATCACACGGCTCGTCCGTTCTGAGGAAACGGCTCCCAGCGTTTCCGCAACGACCTCGTCTAATGTTGTTGCCGTAGATTCCATCGCTCCTGTCAGAGGATAACAGCCCAATGTACGGAAACGAACCATACGAGTGGTTACTTCCTCTCCTTCCCGGAGCTTCATACGGTCATCGTCCACCATGATCAGATTTCCATCCCGCTCAACGACCGGCCGCGGCGCGGCAAAATAAAGGGAGACAATCGGGATGTCCTCCCTTTGGATGTATTGCCAGATGTCTTTCTCCGTCCAGTTTGACAAAGGAAAGACCCTGATGCTCTCATGTTTCCGAATCCTTGTGTTGTACAGTTTCCACATTTCCGGACGCTGATTCTTGGGATCCCAGGCATGGTTCTCGTTTCGGAAAGAGAAAATCCTTTCCTTTGCCCGGGATTTCTCCTCATCTCTCCTGCCTCCGCCAAAAGCGGCCGTAAATCCATATTTATCCAGGGCGTCTTTCAGAGCCTGCGTCTTCATGATATCCGTGTATTCGGAGCCATTGTCAAAGGGATTAATCCCCTGCCGAATCCCGTCCTCATTGATATATTCTATCAAATCCAGACCGAGATCCTTCACTGTCTGGTCACGGAACCTGATCATTTCCTTGAATTTCCAGGTTGTATTCACATGCAGCAAAGGGAACGGAAGCTTCTCAGGATAAAAGGCTTTCTGGGCAAGCCTTAGCATGACGGAAGAATCCTTTCCGATTGAATACAGCATAACCGGTTTTTCACACTCCGCGACCACTTCCCGCATAATATATATTGATTCTGCCTCCAGCCTGTCAAGATGATCCATAATTCCCGATCCTCCTTTAATTAAATCATTCAGGATTCATGTGTTTTATAGTAAACGAATAAAATGCCTGCATTCTGATCCGTTTACTGCGTGGATTTACGCCGCTGCAAGCGGCATGATTCCGCAGTAAATTCGTGCGCATACTATAATGATTCAGGCGGCAAAAGTTCATGCAAAAACGGGCTCACTCATTTTTGCATGAGATTGGGTCGTAGAATCAGGCTTTTGTTTAATATTTTCTTGAAATAATGTATTCATAGGTGCGCTGGCAATTCTGGTCATCACGATAGGTAAAATAGGTGTCCCGCATCTCGGCGTATTGTTCCTTTTCACGGAATCCGTTTCCGACGTATTCTATAATCCCATCTACCAGTTCGTCCACCGTAAAATATGCGTCTCCGAATAACTCATTTTCCAGATCCAGATAACTGCCTCCATGAGCCAGCGTATACTTATCCCTGTCAAACTGGAAAAACAAAACCGGTTTCTCCAGATAATAAGCGTCCCAGCAGACACTGGAAAAGTCTGTAATCAGCATCTGGGATTTCATGATAATCTCATTCAAAGGAATCTCGCCAAAGGGGATCAGATCAATAAAGTGCGAATCGATGTCAAAATCCGCCAGATGGTCTCTCAGCTTTGGATGGATATAGAAAATCAGTCTGATCTTCTGTTCATGAAGCAGCCTGTTCAGTCTCTCATCGGTAAGGAACGACTTATAGCAGTTATAATATTCGCTTTTCACAAACTCCTCAGACGGACTTTCCTCCAGCCACATCCTCCAGGTCGGCATCACGAGAATCTGTTTCTCCCGGGGATCCGATTTATCCACCAGCGCATCCCAACGGCAGAATCCCAGGATCGGTGCCTTCGAACGGGGATATCCGAAATACTTCACTATGATGTTCTGTTCGTAGGTCGAAGTCGTCACAAAATATGTAACACGGCTCGGAGCCTTGCTGCCGAAAATATTGTGTACACGCTTCAGTGCCGTGACGCCATGCTGCAAAAACAAAAGCGGCCTGTGGATCAGACGTCCTTCGATCAGGTTTGGCCTGGCGCGCCAGATGTACAGATGCTTTCGGGAGTCCGGTGAAATATAAAGCCTGGCTGCCAGAATGTAAATCATATACCGAAAACTCATGTACGGCAATACCTGTTTTCCATACACCTGCATTTTTTCCCAGTCAGCTGACTTCTTGTCCAGGATGTAATAAATATGCTTTTTTTCTTCCTCCGGAAGATTTTCCATGCAATATTTAAAGAAATAATAACCATTTTCCTGGGCAGCGGTACAGAATTTTTCATAAACCAGCCAGATGCGTTTCTTTTTCCAGAACCGTTTGAAAGCGCCGTGCAGAATCACCGCGGCAATCTCACGGATTCTTCCGTTCCATCCGTCATAGGGAGTTCGTTCCCTGTAGGAAAAAGCAAGTCTTTCCCCATAAGGAAACAGGATGTTTCCGCCATCGAGGTCACATTGATAATTGCCGATTTTGAAAAGCTTACGTTGTTTTTCATTCGTATACGTGTAAATACGCTCTGCTTCTTCCGATCCCTCTCCGGAAACCACAACACAAAGGTCCCAGTACATCGGCTCCCATTTATATCGGTTCAGGTCGTCCCGGACATGGATCCGTACGCCATTCTCCAGATCCTCAGACGTAAAAGACAAGGAACGGGAAACCGACTTTACGCTGTTTCTGAGCACCAGTTCCACTCCCTGTACATCATAATCTGTCTGGGAAAGCAAAATATCAACCATCAGGACAGAACCTTTTGTCCGGATCTTCTCGATTTTTCCCCGCAGGAATTTATTCAGGGAAACCTCCGGCTGGCTGACAAACATGGATAAAGCCCTTTGCGAGCGGTTGATGTATGGCGCCACACTGACGGCTTTTTCTATTTTCTCTCCGGACATAAGCAGCTGTCCGCAAAAGATTGCCGGATATTTACCTGATATCAGATTTCCCTTTTTAAGTCCGGCAGACCGCATTTCCATATACTCTCTGTCCCGCAGATAATACGGCCAGGCATCACCGTCCGCATCCACCGCCTCCAGACAGATCTGATAGTTTGTATTGAGCTTCGTCAGGGCTGTAAATTCCGGATCCGTAAATGCTTCCCGGACTTCACCTGCCGCAAGCTCTTCCTGTGTCAGAACCCGCCTTGCAATGATCTTTGTCTGATAGATGATCAATAAAGCTCTGACCTCTGAAACCTCCGAGAACCGATATTTTTCCAGCAGCTCCTGCCGCTGCACATCCTCTTCGTCATCCTCATCCCGTATCAAAGAAAGCGAATACTGTATTTTTAAAGCTTCCCGATCCGAGTGAATATCGACGAGCATATATTTTTTCTTCCGCACATAGAAAGTTGTCCCGGCCTCTCCCCAATAATAGTCAACTTTTACTTCATCTTTGACAATCAGGTTCGGAAACATTCTTTGTCTGTCTCTTGCCTGAACCCTGGCTTTTACCTCCGGGTTCTTTCTCCGCAATTCCTCCAGAACTGTCCTGGGCGGAGTATAAGTAGAAAAATAGAAGACACATTCATCTTTATAATTGTCATAAAGATATGCGCTCTGTTTTGAAGTAAACTTGCTTTTCTCAAATAAAAGGATATATTTATCGGGATCCGCACATTTTGCGATCGCATCAAACTTGGAATTGGAGCTGATATTAGGCGGATAGAACAGCTGCCATTCCTTCTTCCTGTTTTCGGAATAATCCTGGACAACCAGCCCCTCCTTCTTTCCTTCCAGAACGAGGGACAGCATTTTCTGAGCAGCATCCGGGCTGTCATACTGGATAAACCGGCTGATGTAATCTTCATCCTCCCAATACTTTGCTTCTTTGTATTCTCCGGACGCAAGCCCGGCCAGAAGATCCTCAAGACTGTAAACCTTATAAAACGGCAAAGAAGAAACATCCAGGTACATCCCCCTGTCATACATGTATTCTTCATAATCATACATGAAAAGTATGACCGGCTTCCTGGTCACGGAATAGTCAAACATGACGCTGGAATAATCCGTTATCAATGCGTCTGCCGCGTTTAAAAACTCATACTTATCTATTTCCGCCGGAAACGGAAGGATATGACGATATCCTTCCAGTGGTAAGGCATCAGCCATGATCGGATGAAAGTTCACATACAGCAGCTGATCATCTGACATGCTTTCATCTATTCTTTCAAGCATTTCGGCTATCTCGCCGCCTTGCCTGTCTGACTGGATATCGTGATTGCTCTGTCCTCTCCACGTCGGCATATATGCAAAACAGGTCTTGCCGGTCAGTCCGAGCTGTTCACGGATCCGTTCTGCCCCTTTGTCATCGAAAAAGACCGCGTTGCGCGGATATCCGCTCAGTACAACTTCACCGGTAAAGAGCGGTTCCAGATTATAATCCCGCATCATGGCTTCCTTTGTAAAAGCGTTGGGGAACAGAAGATAATCAGCCTGAAGGAAGTTATGCTGAATATTGTACATGGACTCAATGCCAAGCCGCATATTTTTCCCAAGGGTTTTCAGAGGAGTTCCATGCCAGGTCTGCAGATATACCTGCTCCGGCCTGCGAATAAAATAAATCGGGAAGGAACTGTTATTCACCAGATATTTTGCCGTTGACAGGATTTTCGTGTATTGATAAGAAGTAATATCAACCAGGCGGATTTTCGGCCAAAGCTTCAAAAGGCGATCCTGTTGTTTTTTCTTGTCCATAACGGCAAAATAGATCTGATACTTGTCGGCCTCCCCGCTGTTTACCAAAGCTTCCAGTATATAATATGGCGAATCAGAGACATCCTTACCATGAAAAGACTCAAAAAGAATCCGGTTCTCCTTCACCCTGGTATGCTTATAATACCAGCCATAAAAAAACTTCAATTGCCTGGATTTTGTAAATAAACGCTCAATGCGAAGCCGGGTTGTCTTATACAGCTTTTTTGTCTTTTTCCTTATAGAACGGAACATCAGATATCTCCTCTCGTCAGAATCTCCTCGGCTGACTCCTTATTTCCTTATTCATCAAAAACCACTTCTATTTTGTCTTCTTCCCACAAATTAGGTGTTATTTTACGCATATCTGTCAAAGAGAAATTTTCATATAAATATTTCCCAATATAATTCCCTAATTTTTCCGCTCCGTTTCTGTTGAGGTGTCCTTTGTTCATAAAATCAGCCGTTGGGTCAATTCCGATCTCTTCCAGTTCACGATAGCCATCTATATAATGAGCGGAATTACGTAATGCGTAAAGCTCCATGGCATTCGTATAATGATACTTCTCCTGCACGGGAGAGGTATAAAAAACGATCTCAACCCCGTTTTTCCTGCACAGGGAAACCATTCTGTCCAGCAGTTCCTTATCCGGAGCAGGAATCTCCCATTGCTCCGTTTTTTCATAGGAAGGAACCGTAATGGACTGGATCGTAGCTTCTTCTCCGTCGTCAAGGTCCCGAAAGCCCATCGTTTCTTTTAAATATTCCTCTGTGGGAGAATGAAAGGAATCCTCGTTTATATCTGTCCAATTGTTATGAAAAAGAATAAAAGGAAAGCAATATGTGACATATCTCATCACATCATATCCAAAGCATTGCCTGATAAACCGGAATTTTTCCACAGACGAAGCAAGCGCGGAAGTAACAAGTATTTCACCTTCCTGATTCTTCTCAGGAAGCGGGTCTCCAATCAGGGAAGTCTCAATGACGGCGACTTTAGGATGCTGCGTCTTGAAGGAATCCGCAAGATAAACCAGGCAGGTATTCAGATGGATCCAGGTAGAGCCGTAATTAAAAGCCCCGATACCATACTGATTATACATCTCCATCACGTCAATGTGCCTCATCGCCCTGCTGGAGCCATATATGATCACTTCCACAGAATCCTCCGGAAGAGTATGCATGACTTTTATTTTGCTCATCTGTACATCAAGGTCAGACGGCCAAAGCAGGTTCGTCGTGTAATTTGTTAAGCCAAATATGATAAAAACAACAATCGCACACGACAACAGCCTTTTAATATACTTCATAATCTCCCCATTACCTGCGCCGGAAGCGCAGGATCAAAACTGGTAATAAATAAACGCTGTGTTATCAATTTCCGGACCCCAGACGCCAAATAACAGAATAGCAAAAACTGCCAGCCCGATCACGAGTCCCCTCAGCCAGAAATCCTGTTTTGCAATTTCTTTATGTATGGATATCTTATTGTACTTACAGCAGTCGAAGAAGATGATGATCGCTATGCAGATGATCAAAAGAACAAAATTATTATGGTCCAGTCCGCAGTCATATAGGCTTCCATTAAACAAAACCCAGGGATTGTCAGGCAAAAACATGGATTTGTATATAAATACCGCGTCTGAAAGACTCTGGGCCCGGAACAGCGGAACGCAGGAAGTGACCAGGGAATAGGTAATGCCGATCTGCAAAAGCCTGTGACCTGCCGACTCCCGGTTCAGATGCAGGATTTTCACAACAAAATCCCGCACAGGCTTTAAAACTTCCCCTAAAACCTGATAAAGTCCGTAAAGCAAGCCCCAACACACATAGGTCATATTTGCTCCGTGCCATAATCCGCTTGCCAGAAGTATGATCATGATATTTACATATTTGCGCAGCTTCCCTTTTCTGCTTCCTCCTAAGGGGAAATAAAGGTAATCACGAAACCATGATGTCAATGAAATATGCCACCTTGTCCAGAATTCTTTAATGGATCTTGAAAGATAGGGGGCATTGAAATTTTCCATCAGGTCAATACCTAAAATCCTGGCAGCTCCTATCGCAATGGTAGAATATCCGGCAAAATCACAATAGGCCTGATAATTAAAAAGAAAAGTAGCCACGATCAGATACCATCCGGTATATTTCATGGGATTTCCATAGATCGTGTCTACAAACACAGCAATTCTGTCAGCAACCACCAATTTCATGAAGAAGCCCCAGATCATATATAAAAGACCTTCTACCATACGCTCATAATCAAAACGTACTTTCCTGGAAAGCTGCTTCAGAAGATTCTTGGATCGCTCGATCGGTCCCGCTACCAGCTGAGGGAAGAAGGAAACAAACAAAGCGTACCGGAAAAAATTCTTTTCCGCGTATATTTCGCCTCTGTAAACATCCATCGTGTAGCTGAGTGCCTGAAAAGTATAGAAAGAAATACCTACCGGAAGGATAAGCTGCAGCACAGGAGCCCGAAATGTAATATGAAATCTGCCGCACAGGTCCGTAATAATCTCCGTAAAAAAACCATAGTATTTAAAAAAGAACAAAATACCAAGGTTTGACAAAAAGCTCAGAAAAACGATAAATTTTCGAAATAATCTACGTGACCGGGGAAGCCATTTATTTAAGAAAGAAGCATCCAGCAGCAACCCGCTGATATATGTTATCAATGTGGAAAGCAGCATCAACAAGGCATATTCCGCTTTCCAGCACATATAGTAAAAATAACTCACCGCAAGTAAAAATAAATAGCGGATTCGATCAGGCAGCAAAAAATATATAAAGGCCACCAGCGGGAAAAATAATAAAAACTCATAGGAATTAAAAAGCATACTGAAATACTCCCGGAATATGACAACTATCAAAAAAACAGAATACTAATATTTTAATTCTACCATATTTTATGCGTAACTCTGTAATTTGTATGATTCAGGCGACAAAAGGTCATGCAAAAAGGAGCTCGCTCATTTTTGCATGAGATTGGGTCGCCCACAGACACGAGGAAGCAGCCATTTTGCACTAATACATACTTGCTTTTGCAAATTCTTCTGTTCAAAATGAGCGGATTCTGAGTGGCTGTAGGTTGCTGCATGCCAGTGGCACACCGAAGGCGTCCTTTAGGATGCGTTTAGCAACGACCGAGCCGGGAGGCGAGAGCAGCTCCGCTGCGAAGCGATCCGTAGAATCAGGCTTTTGTCGATGCAATCATTTGTATTACGTCACAAATAAAAAACCATGCAGATATCAATTCCTGCCATGAGGAAAACCCGCATGTCAGCCACCCGGATACAGTGCCTGACAGGGCCGGATGCCGATCGGCACCCGACTCGAATCAAAGCAGGATCTATACCGGCGCAGCTCCTAACCTAAAATTGAAGCCAGTTTTTTTCTGTAAACAACCAGAAGAATCATAAGGCAAAATCCTGTCAGAGAAATCATGCACCCCGGCATCAGTCCGGGCGTCTGATACCTCAAATCTATCCTGTGCTCTCCTTCATGCAGGTTGAGTGCCATAAACATTGTATTTGCCCGGTATAAACGCTCTTTTTTCCCATCGACAAACGCCGTCCATCCTTTCGAAAAAGGAATGGCCAGCAGCAAAATTCTGTCTGACGGCAGTTCAATCGTGCCGCTGACATGATTTGTCGCATTTGCGGAGTCCTCGTTCAGATTTATATTCTGTAAAGTATATGTTTTTCTTTCGTTTATATTTTGCTCATAGCCACCCATTTTCTGACAGACTATTCTCAGATCATCATATCTGTAAATCCCCATTTCAGGGAAAGTAATCCTGATTTTATTCTTCTTTTTTTCACTGTAGCATAGATTGATCAGATAATCTGTGTGATTATTATAATGCTTATATTTAGGCGTATAATAAACGAAATCTTTTGAAACGGTTTTATTCCCATCTGCATCATAGCTCTTTATATCAAAAACCAGTTTTGACGTTTCTGTCCAGTTTTCAAATCTGTTTTTTATCTTATTCTGCTCCAGGGAAGAAAGGGCTTCCCAATCTTCATCTGTAAATACATCATCCGGATCATAATAGTCATCATCCTGATAAAGCATCAGCTTGTTGCTTCCTTCATAAGACAGATTATTGATCACCAGGTATGTTTCCGCGTCAGCCATCCCGTCAAATAATAGATCAACCGACGTGTTATTCCTGGTTACAATAAAGCAATGGTCACCGACGGAAACCTTTTTGTTCTTTACAGTAAAAGGAATCTCATGTGAATCGAACGTCAATTCCTTCTCCGGATAATCCGGCGTTTCATCAGGATCATGAATCACTACGGATTCCAGAAGAGCTTCCTGCTTCTGTTCCGGCCGGAGTATACGATAGGCCTCCTCAGACAAAACGGAATCATATGTATAGCCCAGCGGCAGGAAATATCTATTCTCGTATACCTGGATTTTCTTTGATTTTGTCTCTGTTTTTTCAAAGCCGTATGGCACCTGATCCTTCTTCTTGTTCCTGCTTGCATAATACTTTACGCCGGACAGGGCGATCGGAAAAGTTCTGTCATCAATGCCCTTATAAAAATAAAAAAGCGCGTCACGATTATATATTTCTTTCAGAAACTGCGATACATAAGGATTCGACAGGCTCCAATAATACTGGATCGAAGAAATCTTATTCGAAAGGTCACAATTAATCTCCATCGAAGTACCGCCAAAACGATAAAATGATTTATCCCTTACTTTTTTAACTGCCGATCCTTCATTTACACCAAACAGGTCGACGGAATCGATCGTCTTAAAATCCGACACATAATTATTCTGGCGGACCGTATAGCAATAATATCCGTTTACAATCACGCACAATGTCTCCAGGCCTACCAGGGCTGCAGCCAGCCATTTCTTTTTTGCCTGAGGATTCTGGCTCATATAATAAGCAATAATCAAAAGCACGAAGGCTATCATTACCTGTATACATGTATTCGAGGAGATCGACGAGGCTGCCACAATGCATAACAGCATATAGCAGCATAACGCCAAAGCAGAAACCAGAACCTGTTTTCCTCTCATTGCGCAAAAATCAGGCCACATGCAGACGAAAATATACCCCAGAAGCATGCCATAGGCCCAATTCCATCGATTGCAGGGATAGGAAAAGCCGTTCATAACCGAGCCGATATACGGAATAAAAAACAGAGCGGTCAAAACCAGAAAAGCAATTTTAAGATTTCGTTTTTTCTTTTTATAAAACAAAGTAATCAATCCTAAAATAGCAATTCCGCCATAGCCCCATAAGGTCCAATGGCCGATATAAGCATACGAGGCAAATCCGTCGAATAATTGTCTGTAATAAGAAGGATCATATAATAACGGTATATAAAGCGAATTTGAATTTCTCTGTTCACTTGTAAATTGTATCACAACCGGCAGCAGAACAGCCGCGCTCATCATCAACCCGATCAGGGCGAAAACCGCCATACGCATAATTGTCTGCAGCATTTTTTTCCATTCCCTCAAGGAATGTAAAGTGAACATACGCCAGATCACATAGGCTGCTACAATAATGACCAGCATATAGAAAAAATAAAAATTACTGCAGGCACTTACAAACACACTGAATATAAAGCATAACGGTCTCTTTTCCCGCAGTATTTTTTCCGTTCCCAGAAGCATCCATGGAAAATAGATCAATGTATTCATAAAAAACGGATGCTTCAAACCCGCAAAAAATGTATACCCGCAGAAAATATATATGAAAGCCCCGCAAATCACCGCTTCCGGATGATATCCTGCTTCCCGGTTCACATAAAGACAGAATCTGGAGAAGCAGATGCCGGACAGATAAAGCCGGAAAAAAATAAGGAAATAATAAGCGCCAAGAAGATATTTCGTCGGTACAACGACAGCGAGAAGGACCAGGGGATCTCCGATTGCATAATAATTTAAAGTTGTCAGAATGTCAGCCCCAAATCCAAGAGAAAAATTAAATGTTTTTAAAGAAAATGAGTGAGATATTAATACATTTCTTATGATACTTCTATAATACTGAACGGCATAAACAAAAGCCCGATAATGTTGTGTATAATCATCGCCTGCAAAAATCAGACTCATTCCGTTATGTGCATAATAAAGAAAGAGCAGCAAACTCAAAAGCAAAAAAAGAATGGTAAAAGGAAGAAAAAAACCATAAAGATATTTTTTTTCTTTTTTTATCGGATGAATGCGCAGCAAATGAGTCATTTTTGAAATCCCCTCTTTGTATGATGTTTCTTTGAAATAGTATGATTCCGCAAATCCAATTCCATGCAAAAATGCGCGAGCTCATTGTCACATGACTTTTTTCCGCCTGAATCATAAAAAACACAATTTCTGACTGAAAAACGATTCCTCCAGAAAGCTCCACGCCAAGCGCTCCCACTATCCGGAGGAATCCAATTGCACCTAAGTCTGAAATTGATTGTGATATTTTGATATCTTCGCTGTATCCAAGGATTGCCGCCTCGATAAATGGATCAACCTGAGACAGTCCCGAAGCTGCTGCCGGAACGACAGTTTTTACTGTAAGCAGTTCATCAGAAGATTAAACATGCGAGTACTTGTATTCACGGAATAATGTACCCCATCGGCCGGCTGGTTAAAGAAAAAACCATGTTGATACATCATTTGACATAAGGGTATGATCGTATAATTGTTTAACTGTCCATTGATCCCTTTGTTATACTTCATAATATCTGCTTCCTGTAAATATTTTGACAATCTTCCATTTCCAGGTCCGATATTTGCATAATATAAATCTACATTCTGTTTCTTAAGATCTTCCGCCAATGCATTTAATATCTTCACAACACGTTTCACAGCTCTGGAAACCTCTTTCGAATTTTCCGCGCCATGAATATCACCTACGCCATAAGCGATGATAACAGCAATCCTGTTTTTTCCGTTACCGCTGTCTTTTTTCAGATACCTGTATAATTCAGAAGCGGCACCAGGCTTGTATTTACTACGTAGATTAAAGGATTTATAACTGCCGATCACATCATTAAACCAGGAAAACCCGTGTCCAGTTTTATAGAGAAAACGGACTTTTGACAGCGGATCCCTGCCATATCTCTGAACCACCCCGTTATAGATCCCTTTCATCCGGGAATCGCCTACAATGATGACTTTTTTATATTTCGAAGGTACCGAAACCGGTTTCTCTGCCACATCATCCTTAACAGAAAAAGAAACATCATACAATGTAATGTTTCCTGTTATCAGTACGGATTTTCCAGGTACATATTTAGCATTTCTGAATTTACCTCTTTGGGTATCCCATCCCATAAAATTTTTCTTTGAATAGTCATAGGATTTAGGATCCGGAACAGGAAGACAAACACTTGTATTCGGCGGAACCTTTATTTTCTGATACACTTCCTGATTCTCAGAAAAACACAATCTTACCGTACAGGCTCGAGAGTCAGCATATACAGGAGCAGCAATCAATAAAACCATTATGATCAGCCAAAAAGCAGAAAGATTCAAATACTTTTTTTTCATTTATTCCCTCACGATACGATACTAATTCTTTACCTGCTCAAATACTCCGCGCATCGATGATCGGACTTATTATATGATTGCATCGACAGAAGTCTGATTCTGCGAATCGCTAAGCAGCGGAGCCGCTCTCGCGATTCTACAGCCACTCGGAATCCGCTCATTTTGCACAGAAAGATCTGTAAAAAAGCAAGTGTATACAGTGCAAAATGGCTGTATCCTCATGTCTGTGGGCGACCCAATCTCATGTAAAAATGAGCGAGCACATTTTTACATGACCTTTTGTCGCCTGAATCATTATATCGTTGCCGAAATAATATATCTTGGCCGTCCTTTTACTTCCTCATAAATCCTGGCAATATAATAACCGATTACACCAAGGCTGATCATGATCAGGCTTCCCATCAAAAGAATAAGAAGAATGACTGTTGTGAAGCCTTCTACAGCTTTTCCCATGCAATATCTCACTATTGTCTGCAGCCCAAGAATAAATGCCGCGAGAAGAGCAAACCCACCGATCCACAAAATCAGGTGAAGCGGCAGGCTTGTAAAACCTGCGATATTCGAAACCCCATACCGGATCAGAGATCTGGTCGTCCATTTCGAAACTCCCGCCTCTCTTTCCTGTACATCAAACTCCACGGATATCGTCCGGAATCCGACCCAACCGGAAAGAGCCCGGAAAAAGGCATTTTTCTCAGGCATAGCAAGCAGAACATCCACTACTTTACGATCCAGCAGTTTAAAATCAGACGCATGTGTCATATCCATCTTTGCCGCCATTGACATCCATCGATAAAACGTAATCGCGCTCATCCTATGAAAGAGGGATTCATCTCCGCGACTGCGCTTTACTCCTTCTATCACCTCATATCCCTGTTCCCATAACCGGTACATCTCAACTACTGTCTGCGGAGGATGCTGAAGGTCGCAGTCCATAACCGCAACGCAATCCCCTTTGGCTGAAGCAAGTCCGGCAAAAATAGCGGACTCTTTTCCAAAATTCCTGGAAAAATGCACTCCATGGACTTTCGCATTATCCCTTGCCGCATGGCGTATTTCTTCCCACGTAGAGTCGGATGAGCCATCATCCACGAAAACCAGCTCATACTCTATCCATTCCCGCTCCAAAACAGAAGCCATCACTTTCGCCGTACGTTTAATCATCGCTTCTTCATTATAGGAAGGCAGCACAACCGATAGCATCGACATAGTCGTTGTCCTCACTCATTTTTACATTGACCTGCTTTATTCACAGAATAAGCACATGGTATCACTCCAGATAAAGATATATATGTTATATCATATTTCCGTAACAAATTCAATATTTAAACTTTTTCACGGCCTTGTGCCGCCGGAATCATTTCATTTCTTCGATAGATATATTCATCCTCTATTCCGGAAACCCGCGCTCCTAAACCATTGTGAAGATTGATCGAGGTTATATTCTCAGAGGAAACATAGCCCATATATATCCCCTTTTTTCCAACCATCTCAGCAATCGTATTCAGCATCCCATTATATAAACCAAAGGCGGAAACCTTGCCTTTGATTCCGGGCAGAGTCAGACCCATTACATTTTCAACAACAAAATCACTCTTCTTCTTTAAAACAGTATATCCCAGAAGCTCGTTTTTTTGATTGTTATAGATTTTGACAATCAGACAGCCTTCCTCTTTATACCTGCTTAAGTGAGCCCTTATCATCTCTCTTGCCATATCATTGTCATATCCGGCTCCAAGATGATATCTTCGATCAAAGGCATAAGCCTGACACGCCATATCCAGCATAACAGGTTCAAAATCATGGGAAGCCGAAAGAAAGAATGGCGGCGTTTTTTTTGCAAGAGAATCTCTCACTTCAGAAGTCTTCTCTATATTGATTTCCATTTTCAGATAACGATCATGAAAAGAAAAGCCATGATGAATGAGGTTCCGTGTCTTCTCCGGTTCTCTGACATTTATTCTTAACATGACATAATCATATTGTTCTGCCGTTCCCGGATCAAAAGAGTCTCCGAGTTCGCAGCAGGCAGTACGGAATGTCCCGCAGTCATATACATACATAACAACCTCTCAGCCTTCTGATTCCGGATGAACAAAGTGATAAACTGTTTCCTTCTTGGCTAACAGATTTCCTTCCGCAGAAGGAAATCCCAGAGCGAGGCAGCTCCAGATCGTGTGATTCTCAGGTACGTCAAATTCATCCAGCAAAGATTTTACCGGTTCTTTCTTTCGCAAAGTCATCAATGCATTAATCCAGACACTCCCCAATCCATAAGAATGCGCTGCCAGCTGCATGTTTTGGACGGCAGCCGAGCAGTCCTGACATCCATAAGGCGCCCGCTCATCATTTGAGGCAAGTATCACGCAGGCCGGATTGTCGAAGCCATAGAAATATACTTTGTTCTGTTTCGCAGTCTCTTTTGTAAGCAGCTTTAATCTTTCGATATCTTCTTTTCTTGTTAATACAGTAAAATGCCAGGTTTGCATATTATGTCCGCTTGGCGCATATCTTCCGGCCTTCAGTATCATTTCCAGGATATCTTTCGGCACCGCCTCTTCGCGAAATGAGCGGATACTTCTTCTTGTCAGAATGTTCTGAAGAACAGGATTAAACAGTTCTTTCGTCCTTTCTTTATGGTTCCACATATACTTCAGCTGTTTTCTGTCAATTTTCCCCATCCGGTTACGTGGTATAGAAGGAACTTCTATATATTCCTGGGGAAGCTTATATCTTTCGAGATTGGCTGCCAGAAATTGTCTGAGGGCATCCTCCTGATAGCCGCTTGAGGGCACCACAAACAGAACCGGGACAAATCCCAGTATTTCCTTTGGGTCCTGTACTCCGGCACAGGCGCAGTCACTTATTTTCGAATACTCACCCGCTATATTTTCTATTTCCAGGGGAGATACTTTCTCTCCGCCGACATTAATGATGTCATCTGCCCTCCCCAGCATATAGATATATCCGTCGTCATCTGTGTAAACCATATCGCTGGTCAGCAGCCATCCGTTGACCAGCGTATTGTCTGTGATCTCCGGCATCCTGTAATAGCCCTTCATCTGCATAGGGCCTTTCAGCATCATTCTTCCCGCGGTATTGATATCCCTGGCCTGTACAACATCTCCGTCCGGGGATACTGCCTGCATTTCAATTCCGGGGCAGGGATGTCCGATCGAACCGATTTTTTCAGGATGCTTCGAGAGATTCAGAAATATGGCTCCACCGGTTTCCGTTGAGCCCCATGTATTATGAATCTCTGTGTCCGGCAAAAGCTTCAGGAGCCGTCTGCGTCCTTCCAGACTGACTGATCCTGCAGAAAATTCTATATAACGTAAGGAACCGATCACCTCAGAGAATCGGCCCTGCATCTGCCTTTCAATCAATTCCATGGAAGCGGCAGCGCTTACCATGCCGGTGCAATGATACTTTTTGATGTTATCCTCTATATTTTTGGCAAACGTAAATCCGTTCTGCAGAACTACAGCAGCCCCAATATAGAGACAGGCCCGCAGTACTCTCATGCCAAATGAATGATTCAGCGGAAGAGGAATCAGGATCACATCATCCTGCTTCATTCCGATGCCGTCTCTGGTATAACATGAACTGACTAATACATTCTCATAACTAAGCATAGCCCCTTTTGGCTTTCCTGTGGTTCCCGTTGTAAAGAGGATTTCAGCAATCTCGTCTTTATTTCTGGTATTACAATGCGTCTGATAATCAAAAAAGGATTCTTCGGCTGATACATTGCCATAAAGCTCCTTGAATGAAACCCACACTGTCTGTTCCGGTATTTCTGACAAAACGGTATCAGTGCACACCAATGCCGGTTCTACAAATCTGACCAGTTCCTCAAGGTTTTTTTCTTTGGAGCTTTTATCGACAGGTATAGAAATGGCGCCTATCAGCTGAATTGCAAGAAAGGAAACGATATACTCCGGTTTTGAAACAGCGCTCAGCATTACTTTTGAGCCTTCCCCTAACCGATACTTCCCGGAGAGTATGTAAGCGGCTTTCAGTACTCTTTCAGATAACTCTTTATAAGTTAAAGTATCATTTTTAAAGGCAATTGCCAGTTTATCCGGATTCATTTTTCCGTAATCCAGCACCGCGTCTACAATTTTAGTATACATCCATATCACATCCTTATGAATCCTCTTTATGAAGAAGATAATCAACAAACATCTTACTGATCTTTCGGCTTCTCTTTTCGATCAGAAGATACGAGATTGCAGCTATCATTATTTCTATGACAAAATTTATAAAGAAAAAAGTCTTTGACATATAATTGATGTTTAAGTTAAAAATTATATTGCAAAGAATAATGAACAATTGTACAGGAATATTCCATAAATAAATAGACAAAGAAATCCTGCCGGCATTCACCAGGGGCGGAAAACTCATCAGATAATGAATGGGTCCCGGAGTAACACACAGCCAAAGCATGGCAGGGGACAGGAAGAAAATAAACACCATCTGCAGTTTTCCGATCCAATCCATCCCCCAGATATGAAGCGCCGCGACAAACCCGCTAAGAGAAAGCAGAATGAGTGCGTTTATGAAAGTAATGCGAATACTGCTTTTGTTTAAGTAATAACAGTTCCACAATTCAAATATAATAACACCGATAAAAAAGCTGCATACACCTCTTCCCATTTTTACATTAAATATGGGGAATGACCATTTTTTGTAGATGCAGAACGCACCGATCAGAGCAGGAAAAATATAAAGGAACCCTGAAAATCCATATCTTTTTCTGAGTCTGATCATCCCAAAAAACAGAAGATAACAGAAGATTTCTATTGATATACACCATGCCGGACCATTAAACGAATTCTTTTGTCCAAACCAGCCGCAATGAATTAATAAAAGGTTCAAAATGAAGTGGAAGAAATCCACTTCATAAAGAAAATATTTTTGTCCTGCAATAAAAAAATATGCGATATGCTCTCCTGCAGCGATCACTAATGTCAGAAAAAACAAGGGATATAGATGACTGATTCTCCGCCACATGAAATCTTTCAGAGAAACCTCATTCTTTAACATTCTTCCGGTATAGTTCAAAGCAATCACAAACCCGGATATCATAAAAAAGGTTTCAACAAACAAATAACCGTTGCGAAACCAATTTCCTGTCAGTCCGTCCAAAAAGACGCTGTTGTGTTTAGTTGTAAAATGGTAGTGATGATAAAAGAACGCGATAATAATAGCGCCTATGCCCCTGAGGGCATAGACTGGTTTCGTTTCATGATAAATATGAGAATTCATAATAGCTCCATAAAAATGACCATATCGACAAAAGTCTGATTCTTATGAATCATCAGATTAATTTTTCAACCATTTCAGTAATCCCATGAATAGAATTAAAATTATCTTCAATAATCTCTTCATATGGAATTGTGATACCGAATTCCAGAGTAAGCGCGGCAATAATGCCGGTCAATGTCAGGGAATCCAGTATCCCGTCATCGACTAAAGCATCTGACGATGTAAAGTCAATATCAGGATATTCTTCTTGCAGCAGCGCCAAAACCTTCTGTTCCATATTATTTTCCTTTCATAAAACAAAAGTCTGTGGGCGACCCAATCTCATGCAAAAATGAGCGGGCTCCTTTTTGCATGACCTTTTGTCGCCTGAATCATATCATTAAAAATTCCCATACATGAAACTGCCCGGATTATATGCAGGTCCATACATACCAAAAATCACAATCATTAAAATTCCAACACCAAAAATCATCCAACGTACAACCAGCGGCTCTTCCTTCAACTTTTCCCGAACGCAAAACCTTGAAGATAACAGATCGGCAATCCACATGATCAGGACAGCGTAAACACCAACGCGAAAATCTTTCTCACCAAGGCCAAGCTTAAACAGAGAACCGTCAAAAAACACCCACGGATTAAATTCAGCCGCCAATTGTTTTAAGGTTCTAAGGAATCCTCTCAGAGAACCGGTTGCCGTTATCATTCTGCCAACCGCAAAAAGCATAAAGGTACGCGCCATCTGAAAGCACTCATAGCTAAAAGTGCTGTCCCGTATTTTTAATAGTTTTTTTATGTTTACAAAGACAGGCTCACATATCATAGAAAAAAGAATAATGTTTCCCCAGTACAATCCCCAGAACAGATAATCTTTGCCTGTTCCATGCCAGAAGCCGGTTAACAGCCATACCAGCAAGAGCGGAACCCCGGTTGAAAAAATCTTGCCTGCACGTTTATTGAACTGCTTTCTTACTTTTCCGACAAGCGTAATAAAACGAGGGCTTCTTGCAAGCGGCATATAGATATATTCTTTAAACCATTCCCCAAGCGTAATGTGCCATCTGCGCCAAAATTCAGAAGCACTTTTTGAAAAAAAAGGCTGTCTGAAATTTTCCGGCAGCTCGATGCCCAAAACCTGAGCAGAACCTCTTGCAATATCGATACATCCTGAAAAATCTGCATAGTCAACTACCACATTTGCCAAAGTAGCCACAATCACTGTAAAGCCGCGATACTGAGTAATATTTCCGAAAACCTCATTTTGTATCAGCAAAAATCTTTCCGCGATAATTAATTTTTTAAAAAAACCCCACATCATCAGCTGCAGTCCCATCGTTACATGATCATAACGAAAAGAAACGGGATTACTGATCTGATCCATCAGGTTTGAAAGCCGTACAATCGGTCCTTCTATCACTGTCGGAAAAAAAGAAATACAGGTAAATACCTTTAAAAAATTATTAACAGGTACCGTTTTCCGCCAATATACGTCTAATATATACCCCAGCAAGGAAAGCGTGTAAAATGAGAGTCCGATGGGAATAAATACTTTCCAGATGATACTTCCGCTGTCATCATAACCTATAATATTATAAATAGTCCCTGCAGGCTCAAGCCTGAGCAGCCGGCCGATCTTAACGTAAAAAAATGCAATCGCGATCAGGGACAACCCGATTATCAAAAAACGCAGCGCTTTATGCTTATATTGTTCCAGCAATCGGTATTGTTCTTTTACGGAAAGGCCGGCTTTATTCTCATCAAAGTCAAGGTATACTTTTCCGATACATCTGGCAGATACAGTTGTTACGGCAGCCAGATACACCATCAGGATCAAAGTACTCAGCCCGCCCGCAAAATAACAGAAAACCATATTTGCCGCAAGAATGATTAAAAACCTGTGCCTGCCTAAAGGAAGTAAATAATATAAGCAGGCAACGAATGTAAAAAAACCAAGAAAAATCAGAGAAACATATGACATCAAAGCACCTCCAATTTATCAGAATCGTAATAAATCTCCAACTGTTTTAGAATCAGATTCTTATTACCATGATTGCATTGACAAAAGCCTGATTCTACGGATCGCTTCGCAGCAGAGCTGCTCCCTCGATCCTACAGCCACTCGGAATCTGCTCATTTTGCACTGAAAGCTTTGCAAAGCCAAGTATAAATAGTGCAAAATGGCTGCTTCCTCGTGTCTGTGGGCGACCCAATCTCATGCAAAAATGAGCGAGCTCATTTTTGCATGACCTTTTGTCGCCTGAATCATTACCATATTCTAAACAAATTGAGAAATTTTATATAAACCTTATCTATTCAATGTCACGCTGCCGTCTTCGCAAGAAACCGTAAACATATCCGCAACACAACTGTTTTCCTTATCATATACCAGAATATTTATCCCATGTCCGGAAAATTTAATACGATCTCCATCTATTCTGACAACCGGCGTTGCTTCTCTTTCTATATTACTATAAATCTTGTATTCTATGTTATCCCGGAAGCTGCCGATATAATCGATGTCTTCATCAGATGAATCTTTATACACGACACTTCCGTCATTTAATACCATAAGAAAATTATTTTTACTGAATAAGGATCGATCGTTACCGTTCCTCTCAACCAGCCAGTCAGCAAATTCACTGTCGGCTAACTCGGAGTAGTCTCCGTTCATCTGAATCAGAACCTCGAACTCCGGCTGACTGATCAGATCAAGAATATCAGAAGTCTGGTCTGCAACCGACAGCAGACCGGATTTTACTGCCGCATTATATTTTCTCAGGAACATATCGTCTTCATTATTTAATTCATGCGGCTGTATATGATAATGATCAATCATATACTTTCCTAAATAATCCGTTAACTTAACAGCTCCAGAATAATTCAGATGCCTGAAATCCCAAAAATCATAATCCATATCGAATCCGCATTCATCAAACAGCAGAATTTCATTGAAATCCAGAAATGTTATTTCTTTATACTCTTTAATACAGTCATAAACCATAACTGATTCTTCTTCCGTCCATTTCATTTTCGGGGTTTTTATAAGAAGAACGGCTATGTCATTATCTTTACATATTTTCAGAATCTCCTGGAAATACTTCTTCTGGTAAGGATTGATCTGAGAAATCTCATCTGCAGGCTCCTCTGTAAGTTCCTCTGAAAGTTCCCCTGTAAGTTCCTCTGAAGGCTCCCCTGTAAGTTCCTCTGAAAGCTCCCCTGCGTCCTCAAAAGTAAAATCCTCCAGATTATATTTCTGTGATGTAAAATATTCGACGGGAAAACCTCTGAAAATCATCTCCGGCTTTCTTACAAAACTTTTTTTGCTTAAATTCTTCCAGTTTCCATGATATTGAATGATGGGAAACATGATTCCCAACACATTTTTAAAATCACTTGTCCCATTCTGGTCAAGTAAATCCCTGCCTGCAGAATAAACAAGCCGGATTTTATTCCAGTCCAAAGGAGCCGCATCGGTTATATAATGAATAACTCTGCTGTCCAGGGTTTTTGGTAAAGAACCTACATCCAGCACCACCAGTCCGGGTTTCTGATGCTTCATGACTTCTTTCAGAAAATAAAGCGAACCCATAACCGGCTGATGGCCGGTTCCCATAGTATAAGAATAAATCCCATACTTTTCCAGTAACCGGGCACTGTCAATACCATTTCGAACAGCACTGTTCCCCAGAATGATAACGTCAAGAGGAGTATTCTTATACCGGTCAAATTGCCTGACTATATCTGTATTATATTTTTCAAAATGCATAAGAACACGCGAACAGCTATGAATCGCCAAAAAAAGGATCGAAAGGAAGATGACAGTTTTTATTCCTATCTTATAAATACCATGATTTTTCATATTTTCGTTTTCCGCTTATTGTATTTCATGATTCAGGCGGCAAAAGACCATGCAAAAAGAAGCTCGACCATTTTGCATGAGATTGGGACGCGAACCGGGTTTTGTCGATGCAATCCTTTCAAGGTAAGGATCTGATATGTATCTTGCTGTAATGAATATGATCAGGAAACCAGGCAGTTAATAATTATTATATACTCTCTTAATATTTTCGTCAATGTATTTCGTATGCCTCATTGCCGCTCTGCCGCCTGTTTGCAGATCTCCCAGCCATCCAGAAAGCTTTGCCTGTATTTCTGTGTTTTTTCATCCCGCACATTCAGCCTTCTCCTTGCCCGGATCATCCTGCTCAGGTCGCCTGCCTGCTCAAAAAACTCCTGACAGGATATCCGGGGACTGATCATCCATACCAAAGGCGTTTCAAAAGACGTCTTTGCTTTCTTTTTATATTCCTCTCCATAATGCTCCGTCAGATATCCTTCCATATCCTTTGGCACCAGGAAGGAGTGGTCTTCCAGGGCGAGCCTTGCCGTCCCGTCAAATCTTCCGGCCTGATAATATTGCCACTGAGGGCGCTCAATTCCGGTCTCCCCATGTACCTCCTGCGAAAAACATGTACATAATTTTCTGTACAGTTTTCTTCCGAATGCTTCTTTTCCGAAGGCAGAAAGGATCATTACCCAT
Source organism: Blautia sp. (assembly GCA_017475035.1). Taxonomy (GTDB): domain Bacteria; phylum Bacillota; class Clostridia; order Lachnospirales; family Lachnospiraceae; genus Blautia_A. Next base: position 43,089 of record JAFVGK010000030.1, on the reverse strand, counting down.
ATTTTCCATAACCTGTCCTGAAAGGAAAACATTTCTTTATGGAGATCGCACGTTTGTTTCCAGCCACATTCCAGTCCCATCAGATAACGGTAAGAGAATCCTTTTTCTTTCACGTCATAGACGGGACGGATCGGACAGATATCGATGCCGATGCCGGGATAACGCAGATTTCTCCCTTTATTCAGGCAATAACAAAGACTCTGCGTGTTTGTATACCGAAAGGAGAAATTAGGATAGCGGGGATTGTCATACATGGAATCAAGATACCGATCCTCTCTCTTGTCCTGTTCCACGGCAAGACGGAATTGTTCCATCTGATGGACAGGCAAAAACAAAACTCCCTGTAGAGGACTGGCAGGCAGTTCATGGCGGGCATAAATACTCAGGGTCATTCTCGGAGAAAGGAAATAGTTCAGATTATGATTGCTGCATATTTCATCCAGCTCAACGAGCAGTTCATATATCATCTTTTGCTCTTCCGTCATAAAACTCCCTCCTTCCAAAACGAAGTTTTGTACGTTGACTCAATGACCACGGATGACTATTCTGCAGCTGCGCCTGCAAAAAGCGCAGCCGTGGGCAAAATATGTCTCCTTACAATAACGAAGTTTTGTACGTTTACGCATTGTCTTCGGATGACGACTTTGCTGCTTCGGCAGTTGGGCTGCCGAAGATAAAATCTGTCTCCTCTCCGGGATATATTTTCTTCCAGAGTTTTCTTTCACGTCTGGCGTCCTTCTTATGCTTTTCATCCTTTAAAAGAAGCTGCAGTTCCCTGCTTCTTTGCCGCGCAATATCAATGAGCTGATTCCGGATTTCTTTCCAGATGATTCCGTTCTTCGTCTGTTCCATTGCTTTGGCGTACACCGGCAAAGCAGACTCCATTCCCTTTCTCTGCCAGATCAGATCCGCTTCATACTTCAGAAAATAACCATCATCAGGAAATCGCTTCCGACAGGCTTTCAGAAACTTTATGCCTTCTTCACAGGTAATTTTTCCATCCGTATCACGATAAAGCTGAAGCCGGGTTTTAGAAAAAGACGGATGATACGGAAATTCCGACAATAGTTCCTCTACAAGCTGAACGGCTTTTTGGGTCATAGACTGTTCCTGCTCATTCAGAGCCTCTCGATGCTTTGTGATCGCTTCATCCATTTTTATCAGCTCTTCATTCAACGAATGCTTTTCTTTCCAGACATCTGTCAGCCGTTTTGCTTTTGCAAGCTTTTCCGTAAAAAATAAAGTCGTAACCGCTGCCTGAAAGACGTCAGGGTCAAGGTCAATGACGTAAGGATGATAAAAGCGGTAGATATTCGCATAGTCTTCCCTTCCGATGAAAAATGCGCCTAGCTGGACACGGTAGTATTCGGCAAAAATGTAACTCAACGTGCCAAAATCTTTTTTTTCTGTCAAGGAAGAGAGGCTTTCCCCTGTTTCCGCTGCGCGTTTATCCAGATCCATTGTTACGCAAAGAGCAGCAAGCCTGAGTTTTTCGTTTTCCAGACGATGACGATGTTTCGCCGTCCGTATCCTGTAAGCCTTATATTTCATCTGATCCCGCCAGATTTTTTCTTTATCAAGCAAAGGCTGATAGCTTTTTCGGAAGGTCTGATAATCCATCCCTTCCACACAGACAGCCTCATGGGATTCTCTCTCTTTATGAGGCGGTACGTCAGCCCATTCATCTCCATAATGCCAGATCAGGTAATCGCTGGTCCGGCGGGGGATCATGACCCGGAGTCCTTCAAAAGATGCTTCCTTTACGGGAAAAAACATGTCCTTTTCAAATAAAAAAGGACATCCGCCCCACCGCATCGCGACCCTGTCACATCTTTCCTCCTCACAGGCAAACATTTTCCGCTCCAGAAGCCTGAGAGTCCGGTCTCTTCCCAATACCTTATACAGAAACCGATAAAAGAAAAAATCGAATAGAGGAAGCTCATATCGGCTGCAAAAGACACTATTGATATTGATCAGCTCTGAATAGATCATCATATCTTTCCGATATCGTATATATGCCCGGTCATCGGGAATCGGGTCCAGGACAAGCACATCGATGATCTCTCCTGCTATATCATCCGCAATCAGCTGATGCTTGTGAATCGCGCAGGTATCCGTTGATCCATATCTGGGAAACGTATTTGTGTAACGCCGATCCAGCTCCACGCTGACCAGAGTCCTCTGAAAAGGAAACTCCTCCTTCGGCAGTGCCTTCATCCTTTCCCAGTCAGCAAGAGGCATATACACATCTATGTCGTCATCCCAGGGAATAAAGCCCTCATTCCGCATGACACCGATCAGGCTCCCCCCTGCCATGACATACCGAAGGCCATGCTTCCGGCAAACAGCGTCAAATTCACGCAGCAGACCAAGCAGCTGTTCCTGTTTCTTTGTCATGAACGCTCCCTCCTCCCTAAACACAGTTTTGTCCGTTGACTCAAGATCCTCTAAGGACGATTTGCCGTTCGACAGTTGGGCTGCCGAAGACAAAATCAGTATCCTCCCCTGACGGAATTTCGACCTGTGCGGTCACTAAAGTGACCGATACCAACGGCATTCGCAAAATCCGCGCTGCGCGCTCCTGCGGCTGCTTCGCATCCGCATTTTGGTTTCTTTGATCAATCTGACAGATCCAGATCCGGCGTAATCGTCAGCTGATAATCCGGATACATCGCAGAAACCTCTTCACAGATCTGTTTTAATCCATCCTTGCTGTCAATATCAAAGCTCATGACGACATCAAAGCGCATATCCTTTTTCTTCGTATCCAGATAGAATCCATGAACCTGCAGAACCCAGTCATGGGCTTTTACTGTCTTTAAAACCGCGTTCCGTATATCCGCAGCCTCGCTGTCAGAGGTGTTATAAGAATATACACTCACGCCCGTCAGAATAACCCCGGTCTCTTTATGAACTTTTGTCTGCAGCTTTCTGGTGAGGACATCAACCTCCCCAACCGTCATCGTATCCGGAAGCTCCAGATGGACGGATGCATAGTACCTGTCCGGGCCGTAATCATTCAGGAACAGGTCATAGGCGCCTCTTACCGGCTCCTCCTCCACAAGCAGCTGTTTGATCCGCTCTGTCAATTCACTGTCAGGACGGTGGCCCAGAACGTCATCCAGAGCCTCGCTTATCATCTCAATCCCTGATTTTATGATCATAATGGCTATAACGAGGCCTACATAAGCTTCCAGGGAAATGCCCGTCAGAATAAAAATCACGGCAGAGGCTAAAACCGAAGCAGACAGAATCGCGTCAAACCGGGCGTCTTCCCCGGAAGCAATCAAAGATCCGGAATTGACCTCCGTTCCCCTTGCTTTCACAAAGCTGCCGAGAATCAGCTTTACCACAATCGCTACGCCCATGATCAATAAAGAAAGCCCGGAATAGCTGGCGGTCTCCGGATTAATCACTTTTTTCACTGATTCTACCAGAGAAGTCATGCCGGCATACAAAACAAGAGCGGAAACCAGCATCGCGGTTAAATACTCCGCGCGGCCATGTCCCAGAGGATGCTGCTTATCGGGCATTTTATTGGCGAGACGGGTACCGATAATCGTGATCACGGATGACAGAGCATCCGAGAAATTATTAACGGCATCCAGCACAATCGCAATCGAATGGGCGCTTAAGCCTACGATTGCTTTAAACCCGGCCAAAAGAATATTGGCCGCAATACCAATCAGACTCGTTCTGATGATCACTTTATTGCGATCCCTTACCTTCACGGCAGGTGAAGCTTTTGTATTATCCACTCCTGTTTCCTCCTCCTATAACGCACGATATAGATTGTGACTTACTGTCCGGATGACTATTTTGTACCCTATCGCGCTGCGCGCTCTAGGACAAAATATGTCTCCTTCAAAAAGAAGTTTTGTAAGTTGACTCAATGACCACGGATGACTATTTTGCAGCCACGCCTGCAAAAACGCAGCCGCGGGCAAAATATGTCTCCTCGCAAAAAAAAGTTTTATATTCCGACTTAATCTCTGATAAAAGCCGGAGTTCCGACAGTCTTTACTCTGCCTCACTTAAAAACTGAAACCTTCTTCGTACCTCGCCTAATGTCGTCAGTCCTTCTGTCGCTCCTACAGCCTCTACGGAACAGGATGCCGCGGCGCAGGCATAACGGCAGCAGTCTTCCAGAGCCATCTGATCAGATAAGGCCGCGAGAAAGCCCGCGGCAAAGCAATCTCCCGCCCCTGTCGTATCGACCGCCTGCCGTACCGGAAAAGCAGGTATCTCTATTCGTTCCCGATTCCTGCAGATGACGCATCCGCTTTTTCCTCTTTTCAGAATGACACACTTTGCTCCAAGATCCAAGATCTTGTCAAGATTTCTTTCCGTATGATCCGAACCTGCAAGAACAGCCAGTTCTGCTTCGTTTGGCAGCAGATAATCTATATAAGGAAAGAGAACGGCAATGTCCTCCAGTCTCTCCTGTTTTTTTGCTTTAGTCAGATCCACCGCGAGAGTCCTTCCGGATTTTTCTTTGATCTTTGCAAAGAGGCGCAACATAGCCGGAATATCCAGCAGCGGCGAAACAAACATGCTTGCAAACGAAACGATATCTGCCATCCCTTCGATGTAAGGAAAAATATCCTGCTCGGAAAGCCTGCGCAGACTGCTGCCCGGATTTGTCAGAAAATGACGTTCATGAAACTCGTCAACCAGTACAATATTGACGCCGGTCTCCAGACCCTGCGATACTTTGACGTGATCTGTCCCTACACCATTCTGATTTAAAAAACCCAAAACTCTCATCCCGGCTTCGTCATCTCCGACAAGAGAAACCAGCTCGATCTTCTTTCCCATCCTCGAAAGGGCAACCGCTTCATTCAGGGCGTCCCCTCCAAAGGCCAGCCTGGTAAAGCTCATCGGTTCAGACCCGCTCTCAAAAATACCGGAAGTCACAGGACCGGCCAATACATCAATCACCCCGGCGCCAATGACAGTAATATCCTTTTTCTCCATATAATCAGCCTTTCAGAGCTTTCGATGAATCATGAAACGAGCGACCTTCTTTTGCGTAACCTTCTGCCGCCTGAATCATAAACAAATGAAAGGGACAAAGGCCTGAATAAGGCTCTGTCCCTTTACAACATATTCTTTGACAGGACAAAATATCCTTGTCACTTCATCACCGGATCAGCACCGATAAAACACTTGGTACCACGAGTGCCAGAACCAGGATCAATGCAATAATAGCCGTAATCCTTTTACGTTTTTTCGGATCATAAAACCCATGAGCCATAATACTATGCCTTCCTTTCCATCCTCTCAATCTTCAGGAAACGACTGGAGCATACCATAAAAACCAGTTACATAGTTATGCCAGCATTTCTTTTAATACATCCTTAGCCGTCAGGCCTACCAATCGCTTCTCTTCCTTCCCGTCTTTAAAAATAATCATGGTCGGAATACTCATGACACCAAATTTCTGTGCAAGATCAGGATTTTCATCCACGTCAACCTTTCCGATCGCATATCCTTCTTCAGCCAGTTCTGCCAGAATCGGAGCCTGCCTCTTGCAGGGGCCGCACCAGGTAGCCCAAAAATCCACAAGCATCGGTTTTCCGGCAGCAGCAAGCTCAGCATCAAAGTTCTGTGAAGTCAAAATCTTTTCCATTTTCGTATTCCTTTCTGTCATAACATGATTGCATTGTCAAAACCTGATTCTACGGCCCGGTCGTTTCAAACGTTGCCCGCCGTGTAACTGAAACGGTCCTTGCTGACCGCATGCTGCCGGCATGCAGCAACAGCCGCCCGGAATCCGTTCATTTCTTTCTCTTCACGTATTTCACCGCGCTCAATCCCGCGACGGCTCCTTCATGCACGGCTTTTGCGACCTGCAGAAGTCCTCCCGCGCAGTCGCCTGCGGCATAGAGACCCGGTATGGTGCTTGACATCTGGTCATCTACCTTTATATTCCCTTTTTCATTGAGCTCCGCGCCCATCTGCCGGGCAATCTCGGCACTGCCGGCATTTCCGAGGGCCACAAAGATACCCTCGGCCAAAAGAGGCTCTTCGCTGCCTTCCAGCAAAACGCCCGTAACTTTTTCCGTTCCCTCCACCGACAATACCTTCCCAGTGAGAACAGGAAGATCTGTCTTCCTGGAAAACTCTGCCGGTTTACCGTCTGTCAAAATCGTTACGCCCACGCCTGTCTGGGATAAAAGCTCCGCCTCATGAAGAGCAAAATCCGCATTGCCCAAAACCGCAGCCTGCTTTCCCCTGTAAAAGAAAGCATCGCAGATCGCGCAGTAGCTGACTCCTCTCCCCTCCAGTTCTTTGACGCCTTTGATATCCGGCGTCAGTCGCTTGCTGCCGGTAGCAAGAATCACACTGACAGTCTCAAAGTCTCCTGCCGTCGTCTTGACTTCAAAAGTATCAAATCCTCCAATCTCCAGGACTTCCGCCTCCAGAATCCGGATACCGAGTGCTTTCGCCTGAGAAAGACCTCTTTCATACAGCTCCAACCCTGTCAATGGTCTTTCCAGACCATAATAATTCTCGATGCACTCTGCCTTTGCCAAAGCTCCCGGACCGTGATGAATCAACAGCGGATCCAACCCGCCGCGTCTTGCATATAAAGCGGCTGAAACCCCAGCCGGGCCTCCGCCCATAATAATAACCTGTTCCATTTTTTCTCTCCCGACTGTTTTTTTCTGTTTTAATAATCTTTTGCCGCCTGAATCATTCTCCTCTTACAATGCTGATTGTAAACCGACATACCGTCCGGATGACTATTTTGTTGCCTGTCGCGCTTCACGCTCCGGGACAAAATATGTCTCCTTCAGACACCTCAACCGACAAGCGGATATTTGTCTGTCAAAGACTTCACCAGCGCTTTTGCCTCGTCCGGAGTGCCTGTCCGGAAGATGGTCATCGAGATCGCCTGCGCGATCACGTCCATATCCGCTTCATTCATCCCGCGGGAGGTGACAGCCGGGGTACCCAGACGGATCCCGCTGGTCACAAAAGCGGAACGAGGATCATTCGGAATGGTATTTTTATTGCTGGTAATGTTCACTTCATCCAGCATATTCTGTACGTCTTTTCCGGAAAGCTCCAGCCTGCTCAGATCTACCAGCATCAGATGATTGTCCGTGCCGCCGGAAACGATCGAAATCCCGCGATCCATGAGTCCTTTGCACAAAGCTTTGGAATTCAGGACAATCTGCTTCCCGTACTGTGCAAATTCCGGTGATAATGCTTCTTTGAAGCAAACCGCCTTGGCGGCGATGACATGCATTAAGGGACCGCCCTGGGTACCGGGGAAAATCGCTTTGTTAAAGTTAAATTTCTTTGCGTTCTCCTCACTGCACAAAATGAGACCGCCTCTCGGTCCACGCAGAGTTTTATGCGTGGTCGTTGTCGTCACATCCGCATAGGGAATCGGGCTGGGATGCTGTCCTGTCGCAACAAGTCCCGCGATATGCGCCATATCGACCATCAGGTATGCGCCGACTTCATCCGCAATCTCTCTGAAACGCTTGAAATCAATGATCCTTGCATAAGCGCTTGCTCCCGCAATGATCAGCTTCGGTCTGCACTCTCTGGCAATGCGGAGCACTTCATCATAATCAATCACGCCGTCATCATTCACGCCATAGGAAACCACATGATAATAGGTGCCGGACAGATTTGCCGGACTCCCGTGTGTCAGATGTCCGCCATGGGCAAGATTCATACCCATAAGGGTATCGCCGGGCTTGAGAATGGCAAACTCTACCGCCATATTTGCCTGAGCACCGGAATGTGGCTGTACGTTCGCGTATTCACAATGAAAAAGCTCCTTCGCCCGTTCAATAGCCAGCGCTTCGACCTCGTCCACACATTCACAGCCGCCATAAAATCTCTTCCCCGGATAACCTTCCGCGTATTTATTTGTCAAGACACTTCCCATCGTTGCCATGACAGCCTTGCTTACCCAGTTTTCGGACGCAATCAGTTCAATGTGAGAATTCTGCCGGTCGTACTCCTTCTGAAGGAGCTCGGCAATCTGCGGGTCTACGGAACGGACATCCTCAATCGAGTACATACGATATTATTCCTCCTCTTAGAACGTGGTTTTATACTGACACACTGTCTTCGGACGGCGATTTTGATGCTTCGGCAGCCGGATCTGCCGAAAACAGAATCAGTCTCCTTTGTTGTCTGTTACACAACCATGTCAATAGTTTTTCAGCTTTTAGGGGATTATATACGATTTCTTCCTGACTGTCAAATGATTGCATCAACAAAAGCCTGATTCTGTGAAACCCCGGGGCACCATTCACGTCCCGCACGATAACAGGCCGGTTCGCAGATAGCAGCAAACCCCGTCAGGCAGGCTTCAGTTTGAAACGATATTCGCCAGCCACACGCCTTTTCTGACCAGGTAAAAGCCCAGGAAGCATTTGAGAAAATCAGCGAAAGTGACAATAACGTAAACCATCTCCACACGCATCGCAGTGAACCTTGTAAGACAAAAAGCAAGAGTTACACTGACAATCCAGATAAAAACACTGTCAAAGAGAAAGGTGATGATGGTTTTGCCTCCCGCGCGGATGGTAAAGTAGCAGGCATTAAGAAACGCATGGAACGGAAGAAAAAGGGCATAGATCCTCATAAAGGCCGCGGCAAGCCGGCGTACTTCCGGCGTGGTTTCGTAGATTCCCGGAAAAAAAGGCGCGGCAAGCAGCATCCCTGCTGATGTCACAATACAGGAAAGCACAGAAAAAGCAATCAGCTTGTTGTCCGTATCTTTTGCCTCCTCCATCTTCCCCGCGCCAAGGAGCTGTCCGATGATGATCGCCACCGCATTGCCCAGGGAAATAAACACGATACTGAACACATTTCCAATCGTGTTATTAATATTCATCGCCGCAACCACATCCAGGCCGCGAACCGAGTAGCACTGTGCCAGCATCGCCATCCCTGCTGCCCACATGGTTTCATTCAGCAGAAGCGGAATGCCTTTTATGAAAACCTTCCTGACAAGCCTGCCGGGAATCTTCATCGTCTTGTAGAGACCCCTGATAAAAGGAACCTCCCGATCATGTGTATGCGTCCACACGAGAATTATGGCCAATTCCACATAACGGGACAGAACCGTTGCCAACGCGGCACCGACGATACCCAGCTTCGGAAAACCCATTTTTCCGTAAATCAGAAGATAATTAAAACAAAGGTTTACCAAAACCGCGGTGATTCCGGCTTCCATGGGAAGCATTGTCTGATTGCATTCCCTTAATGTACCGGCATAAGCCTGGACAAGCATGAAGGCCGGGAGTCCCGTCAGCATGACACGCAGATAGGATAAGCCGCTGGAAAGAGTCAGGGTCCTGGAAGCATCGCTTCCCTTCCCCTTAAGGTACAGGCCGATCAAAGCTTCCCCTTTCGCAAGAAACAAAAGAACGGCTGCTCCGGTCAGAAGAAATACCAGCCAGATTTTGAAGCGAAAGGTCTGCCTGATCCCCTCCTCATTCTTCTGGCCAAAGAACTGTGCGGTAAAAATCCCCGCACCGGATACTCCTCCGAAAATGCACAGATTATAGACAAATATCAGCTGATTCACAATCGAAGCGCCAGACATCTGTTCTGTGCCGATTCTTCCGATCATGATGTTATCGAGCATGGATACAAAGTTTGTGATCCCATTCTGTATCATGATCGGTACTGCTACGGCCAGTACTGCAAGGTAAAAAGCTTTATCTCCGATGTATCTTGTTTTCAGTTTTTGTGTAAAAAACATTCTTTTTTCTGTCATAAATATGCTACCTGTATACGACAAAGGAAAGCGCGTCAGCTCTGCCGTCATCTTCATTGCACAGGCTGTGCGATATGATTCAGGCGAAGCGGTCTCATGCAAAAATGAGCGAGCCCTTTTTGCATGACCTTTTGCCGCCTGAATCATCATGATATGAAAAGGAGACGGTTCCCTGCATGCAAGAAACCGCCCCACAATATTAGGATTGCAGCATGATCTTATTTTATCACCCTTACGCGGAACATGCCGTCGATCTTGGTCAGGGCTTCCAAAGCATGGGCAGAAGCCGCGTTTTCGAGATCAATCAGCGTATAAGCGTATTCGCCTTTACTCTTGTTGGTCATATCCGCGATATTCAATCCTTCCCCGCCCAGGATATTCGTCACCTGACTGATCATATTCGGTATGTTTTTATGCATCAGGGCAACACGGCCTACGGAAACACAGGTCCCCATATCGCAGGCAGGATAATTCACGGAATTCCTGATATTCCCGTTTTCCAGGAAGTCCCGAAGCTCCTTTACAGCCATGACGGCGCAGTTTTCCTCGGATTCCTCCGTAGAAGCACCGAGATGCGGCGTCACAAGGATATTCTCATGTCCGGCAACTGTCGGATTTGCAAAGTCGGTAACGTATTTTTTTACCTTCCCGTTATTCATGGCTTCCAGAAGAGCTTCCTCATCCACGAGAAGATCGCGGGCAAAGTTCAGCAATACAACCCCGTCTTTCATTTTACCAAAGGCTTCCTTGCCGACCATCTGTCTGGTACTGTCAAGAAGAGGCACATGAATGGTGATATAATCGCATTGGGTATAAATCTCGTCCAGGGACTGGCTGTGATGAATCGTCCTGGAAAGATTCCAGGCAGCATCCACCGAAATATAGGGATCATAGCCATAAACATCCATACCAAGGGCATTCGCCGCGTTAGCGACCATCGTTCCGATCGCGCCCAGGCCAATGATGCCCAGCTTCTTACCCATTATTTCGCAGCCGGCAAACTGTTTCTTCTGTTTTTCAGCCAGCTTCCCGATGTCCTCGCGGTCCTTCTCTTTTTCCACCCACTCGATGCCGCCCACGATATCACGGGAAGCAAGAAGCATGCCCGCAATGACCAGCTCCTTCACCCCGTTCGCATTTGCGCCGGGCGTATTAAAAACAACGACGCCTTTCTGGGAATATTCCCTCACAGGAATATTGTTCACCCCGGCTCCCGCCCTTGCTACAGCAAGAACCGAAACAGGAAGTTCCAGCTCAAGCATCTGGGCGCTGCGCACTAAAACGGCATCCGCATTCTCCAGGGTATCACTGGGGCGATAACGGTCAGAAAAGCAATCCAGCCCTTTTTTGGCAATCGGGTTCAGGCAATGATACTGAAACATCAGGCATTTTCCTCCTCGAATTTCTTCATGAAGGCAACCAGCTTCTCTACGCCTTCCTTTGGCATCGCATTATAGATACTTGCCCTCATACCGCCGACACTGCGATGGCCTTTCAGACTGACCAGGCCTGCTGCCGTCGCAGCTTTGACGAATTTCTCGTCCATCGCCTTGTCTCCCGTAATAAACGGTACATTCATCAGGGAACGATCCTTCGGAACAACGGTACCCTTAAAGAGACGGCTCTGATCCAGATAGTCATACAGGATTGCCGCTTTTTCTTCATTTCTCTGTTTCATGACTTCAAGGCCGCCCATGGCTTTGAGCCACTTGAAGACCTTGCCGCAGACATAAATGCAGTAGGCATTCGGCGTATTGTAAAGAGACCCTGCATCCGCATGAGTCTTATAAGTAAGCATCGTCGGAGTGCCGGGAAGAACATCCTCGGTAATCAGATCTTCACGGATGATCGTAATCACCATGCCGGCAGGACCGATATTTTTCTGTACGCCGCCATAGATGATCGCGTATTTGCTCACATCTACAGGTTCGGAAAGAAAACAGGACGATACATCCGCAACCAGATCTTTTCCTTTGGTATCTGGCAAAGTATGGAATTTGGTACCGTATATCGTATTGTTTTCACAGATATATACATAATCGGCGTCCGGAGAGACCGGCAAATCCGAGCAGTCCGGAATATAGGAGAAGGTCTTGTCTTCAGAGGAAGCGATCTTGTTTGCTTTTCCGTATTTGCCGGCTTCCTGCCAGGCCTTTTTTGCCCATTGTCCGGTAACGATATAATCCGCCACGCGGTTTTTCATGATATTCATGGGAATCATGGCAAACTGCTGTGAGGCGCCGCCCTGTAAAAACAGCACCTTATAATTTGACGGAATCCCCATCAAATCACGCAGGTCACGCTCGGTAGTATCGATGATATCCTGGAAGGCCGCACTCCTGTGGCTCATTTCCATCACGGACATCCCTGTACCGTTGTAATCCAGCATCTCATCCGCGACTTCGCGTAAAACCTCCTCCGGCAATACAGCCGGGCCTGCGGAAAAATTATAAACTCTGCTCATGTCTTTTCAAGTCCTCCTCATCAAATGCTTCGTCGATATTTGCCCCTGCCGGTACCATCGGGAAAACGCTGAGATCCTGATTGATCCAGCAATCCAGCACATAAGGCGTCCTGCTGTTCAACGCTTCTCTCAAGGCAGGCTCAACCTGGTCAGGTTCCGTTACCCTGCAGGCCTTCGCTCCCATTGCTTCCGCCACCTTGACAAAGTCCACTTTGTCATTCAATACCGTATGGGAATATCGTTTCCCGTAAAACAATGTCTGCCACTGACGCACCATACCAAGGACATGGTTGTTCATGATAATCTGGACCAGGGGTCTGTCACACCGGACGGCAGTTGCCAGTTCATTCATATTCATGCGGAAGCATCCGTCTCCGGCAATATTGACTACGATCTGATCCGGGCATCCCATTCTGGCCCCTATCGCGGCACCCAGTCCGTAACCCATCGTCCCCAGCCCGCCTGAGGTAAGAAGATGTCTCGGCTGTGAATATTTGTAATACTGAGCTGCCCACATCTGATGCTGACCGACATCAGTGGAAATAATAGCGTCAGGGCCGGCCAGTTCATAAAGCTTCTCAATAATATATGGGCCGGTCAGCTGGCTGTGATCATATCTTAACGGGTATTTTTCCTTCAGCTCCATCACATAAGAGGTCCATTCCCCGTCCGCCTTCGGATGAACGCCTTCCAGTATTCTTTTCAGGCTTTCTTTTAAATCCCCTATTACGCTTGCATCCACAATGACGTTTTTATTGATCTCCGCCGCGTCCACATCCACCTGCAGGATTTTAGCCTGCTTCGCAAACGTGCTCGCGTTTCCCGTCACGCGATCGGAAAATCTCGCGCCAAGGACAATCAGAAGGTCACACTGGCTTACGCCAAGATTGGATGCTTTCGTCCCATGCATACCCAGCATACCGGTATACAACGGATCCAGGCCGGAAAAAGCTCCTTTTCCCATCAGGCTGTCGCAAACCGGCGCCTGAATCCTGTGCGCAAGCTCCCGGATTTCTTCAGACGCGCCGGAAATCACGGCGCCGCCGCCGACAAAAAGGAACGGCTTTTTTGCCTCATTGATCATGTCGATCGCCTTGTTGATATCCTCCCGGCGCAGCTTGGAAATCTCCCTCCCCACGGGAATAATATGCCGGGGATTATACTCACACAAAGCTCCCGTTACATCCTTAGGCACATCCACAAGGACGGGACCGGGTCTGCCGCTTCCCGCAATCGCAAAAGCCCGTCGGATGGTATCCGCAAGCTTGTTGATATCCTTCACGATAAAGCTGTGCTTTGTGACAGGCATGACGATCCCTGCTATATCCACCTCCTGGAAAGAGTCCTTTCCAAGGAGAGACGTTCCCACGTTACAGGTAATCGCAACGATCGGAACCGAATCCATATAAGCGGTGGCTATCCCTGTCACGAGGTTGGTCGCTCCGGGACCGGAAGTCGCCAGGCATACGCCGATTTTTCCCGTTGCCCTGGCATATCCGTCAGCCGCATGAGAGGCTCCCTGCTCATGTGAAGTCAGCACATGGGTAATCCTGTCCTGATATTTGTAAAGGGCATCGTATACATTTAAAATGGCTCCTCCCGGATAACCAAACACCGTATCCACACCCTGTTCGAGCATACACTCAATGATAATCTCTGAACCGGTAAGCTGCAACTTTTTTTCACTCCTTCTAAAACGAAGTTCTGTACGTTGACTCAATGTCTTCGGATGACGATTTTGCTGCCTGTAGCGCTTCGCGGTCCAGGACAGAATATGTCTTCTGAAACACAGTTTTGTACGTTGATTCACTGCCTCCTGCAATCATTTTATGATTGCATCGACAAAAGCCTGATTCTACGGATCAGGCTTTCGGTACTTCCAGAATCGCCCCGCGGTTGCCGGAAGTAACCATAGCGGCGTAGCGGGCAAGATAACCTGTTGTAACACGAGGCTGTCTTGGCTGCCATGCTGCTTTTCTTCTCTCGAGCTCTTCTTCGGAAACGTCAAGGTTTAATGTCATTTCCGGGATGTTGATCTCGATGATATCTCCCTCGTGTACCAATGCAATCGGACCGCCGACGGCAGCTTCGGGAGAAACATGGCCGATCGATGCGCCTCTGGAAGCTCCGCTGAATCTTCCGTCCGTAATCAGCGCCACCGAAGACCCCAGTCCCATACCTGCAATAGCGGATGTCGGGTTCAGCATTTCTCTCATGCCGGGACCGCCCTTCGGTCCTTCGTAGCGGATGACCACCACATCTCCGGGAAGAATCTTTCCTCCTTTAATCGCGTCTATCGCGTCTTCTTCACAGTCAAATACCCTGGCAGGGCCTGTATGGACCATCATCTCAGGCACAACCGCGCTCCTCTTTACAACACTGCCGTCCGGCGCAAGATTTCCCTTAAGGACAGCAAGGCCTCCGTTCGGAGAATACGGTTTGTCAACAGGACGTATCACGTTCGGGTTTTTGTTCACGCAATCCGCAATGTTTTCTCCTACGGTCCTGCCCGTAACGGTAATACAATCCTTATTGAGAAGATTCAGCTTATCCAGCTCATTCATCACGGCATAGACACCGCCTGCCTCATCAAGATCCTCCATATAGGTAGGACCCGCAGGAGCCAGATGGCACAGATTCGGCGTTCTGGCACTGATTTCATTCGCGAAGCTGATATCAAAATCCCAGCCGATCTCATGGGCAATGGCGGGAAGATGCAGCATGCTGTTTGTAGAGCAGCCCAGAGCCATGTCAACCGTCAGCGCATTCAGGATCGCTTCTTTCGTCATAATATCCCGTGGACGGATGTTCCGACGGTACATCTCCATAACCTGCATGCCTGCTTCCTTTGCCAGGCGGATACGGGCAGAGTAAACGGCCGGAATCGTACCATTTCCCCGAAGTCCCATACCCAGAACCTCTGTCAGGCAGTTCATGCTGTTCGCCGTATACATGCCTGAGCAGGAGCCGCAGGTCGGACAGGTTTTATTCTCATATTCCAGAAGACCGTCTTCGTCAAGCTTGCCTGCCGCATAGGCTCCAACTGCCTCGAACATACTGGAAAGGCTGGTTTTGTGACCCTGGACATGTCCGGCAAGCATCGGGCCGCCGCTGACAAATACTGTCGGTACATTCACCCTTGCGGCAGCCATCAAAAGACCTGGTACGTTTTTATCACAATTCGGTACCATCACCAACGCGTCAAACTGGTGGGCGGTTGCCATTGCTTCGGTAGAATCCGCAATCAGGTCACGTGTAACGAGAGAATATTTCATGCCGATATGCCCCATGGCAATCCCGTCGCAGACAGCGATCGCAGGAAATACGATCGGAGTACCGCCAGCCATAGCGACCCCGAGCTTAACCGCTTCCACGATTTTATCCAGGTTCATATGTCCCGGAACAATCTCATTGTATGAGCTGACAATACCTACCAGCGGACGGGACAATTCTTCTTTGGTAAGACCCAACGCATTAAATAACGAACGGTGAGGCGCCTGTGCCGACCCGATCTTAACGGCATCACTTTTCATAATTATATCCTTTCATCTTTGCTGACATTTTCCTTTGCTGACTGCCTGCCGCCGTCAGGCGGCAGCTTCTTTCGGGCAGCCCTGCCGCAGGCTTTCCGGCGATAGGGCAGAGGGAGGTGAAGCCTCCGCTCTTCCCTCCCCCGAGCCGCCTGTCACCGACAGGTGACATCTTCCTTTGGACGACTCCGGGATATGAAGGAAAGGTGCCGCTCGCGCGACACCTTTCCATGTTTGATATGGCTGCCGATCACGCCGTTGCCTGATCTGCCTTTTCTACTTCTGCAATGGACTGCTTGCGCATCGGGATCCTACAGTTTTTGTTATTGCCAAACTCTACGATAACGTCTTCATCAGTCATATCAATGATCACGCCATAAAAGCCGCTGGTCGTCACTACGCTGTCCCCGACCTCCATATCATTCAGCATCGCGGCTACACGCTTCTGCTCTTTCCTTTGGGGACGGATCATCATGAAATACATCATTGCCACCAGGGCAAGAATCCAAATAATGCTAAATCCCATGCTGGCTGTGCCTGCTACTGCGCTCTCTGACATATTAACCTCCTGTTTCGTTCAGTCTCCGGGGAGGCTCCCCGGCTTTCATAATAGCTTCTGATGATTGCCTTTTTTCTGTTGCAAAACGCTTTCACTATGATACACAAAAAGAGGGGATACTTCAAGTATTTTCTTTTTATACAAGATCAAAAAAACCTTCCAGCCGGTTTCCCTTGTCAAACAGATTATTGTACTGCAGAATCGCATACTCTTTTACTTTTTCATAATAGGGGGAATTCTCATCGTCGGTACTGTAAAATTTCCCGTCAGCACCGTAGTATCCAAAGGCATTGATCACAGGGATATCTTTTTTCAGTTCTTTTAAAAACTTCTGATATCCTGTCAGCCTGCCTCCATATGAATCGATCAGCATGGTCTGCAGGTAATTCATGCTGGTTTCACCGGCGTCGGTACAACCGATATCGAAATTCGCCCAGATTACAAACGGAACCTGATAGAGAATCATATTTCCCTCTTCATCCCGCTCTTTTCTCCGTCCTCCGGTAACCTCTGTAAAGAACCCTTCCGTCAGCTTCGGCTGATGATCTCCTACAAAAAGGAGGATGGTCGGCTCGTCCAGCTTCTCAAAATATTCTACAACCTTCCCGAAGGCCGCGTCGGAAGCCTTGATCAGGGTAAGATATTGGTCCACATCCTCATATTGTCTCTTTAAACCGGTCGTATGAACGGTTGAAGGAAAATTCTCATACACAGGGTCATAAGGAGAATGGTTCTGCAGTGTCATCGTATAAAAGAAATATGGGCCTGCGTTTTTCTCCCGATCTTTCTCGAAGGTATACAGCATATTTTCAAAATCGCTGTCGTCACTGGTATATTTACGGATTTTTCTGCTTTCTAAAGGCAGATTTTCCGAGGATATGAAATCCGCAAAGCCTAACAGAGGATATGCATTCACCCTGTTATAATTTGAAGGTGTGTAGGGATGCAGCGCATGAAGTCCCGTATAACCTTGTGCCGCCATACTGGTTGCCATAGAAGGCAGCTCGTTCTTTACATAGATCTGAAAGGGAACAGCAGACGCAGACAACAGACCCATTGTATTTCCGGTCAAAAACTCAAACTCTGTATTCGCTGTCATTCCTCCCCGAACAGATGCATAGGAAATTCCCGTAACACAATTCTTCTTTATACTATGAACACAGGGCATGTAATCCTCGGTAACTTCAAAATCTCCTAAAAGCTTCAGATCCGTAAAGGATTCGTCGATAAGCACAAACACATTCGGCTGCTGCTTAGAAGGTCCGGCGGATTTTTCTCCGGCTTCGTCGGAAGGATAAGCTTCCGCTATTTTCCGCGCCGCCTCCACAGAATAACCTTCCGGTACCTTCGGAAAAGCTTCCTGCACAGATCGTGCAAGTACGGCAATGGTTCCGCTGGTCCTGTAGGAACGCATCGTATTGAAATAACTGACTCCAATCCCATAGGATTTTAAAAAACCGGTCAATACAAGGAAATAAAATGCCGCAGCAAAAATCGCGGTCCCGCCAGCGGCCATCGGAAGATATGCCTTCACGGAATGGACGATCACGGCGCGTCTTAAACAAAAAGCGGCGGCATAGAATACAAAGGCAATCAATATGCCTAAATAGACACGATAATGCAAAGCGACACGATACTCTCCCGCTACCTCCATCGCCGTGCCTACCGTCATAAAGTCAGGCGCTGAGATGGCATTTCCGCGAAACTCCGTAACATAGAGATTTACCACACTGAAGAGGACGCACAAGAATTCCGCCAGCATCGGACCGGCACAAAAACTGTCCGTCAAAACCGTAAAAAGAAATACAAGAAGAAAAACGAGCAGGATATTGATCCAGAACAGTTTCGGAGTCGTCGCAGGAACACCGATGATATTCTGCAGCGTACCGTTTTCCGGTATGGTTACCGTGGTCACGATCTCCATATTCAAAAATATCCAGAAAGGCGACAGAAGAAAAAACAGAATGCTGAAGAACCGTTTCTTCCAGCTGAAAATATAAGGAAATATGATGACTCCGGCCACTCCTGCGGCCCAGATCAGCAAAAGCTCTATCTGCCGCTGTTTTTTTACCACAGGAATCGTTTCCGCAAAAATATCTTTTCTGCACAAAACTCCTGCAAGGGCAATTCCGATCGCTGTCACAAAAAAGATCAGGCGATAGGCCGTAAAAAACCTCCGATCCTCCTTTTTCTGCTGCTTTTCAACCTCCATGTATCAACCTTCCTTTCGTCTCATTTCATCTCATTTCCGGCATATTTACTGTGGATCACGCCTTCTTCAAACCCTTCAAGCCTCATCTTTTTATACTCGGGGTAAGCATCCCGCTCGATCGCATCCCGGATTTCTTCCATTAAATGATTGTAATAATATAGATTATGCAGGACGCAAAGACGTAATCCCAGCATTTCCTTTGCTTTTAAGAGATGTCGGATGTAGGCTCTCGAATAGAAACGGCAGGCAGGGCATTGACAGCCTTCTTCAATCGGCCGGGGGTCTGCTTCGTATTGCGCATTCATCAGATTCATTTTTCCATGATTTGTGTACACATGGCCATGGCGCCCGTTTCTGCTTGGATAAACACAATCAAAAAAATCCACTCCCCGGTCGACCGCCTCCAGGATATTTGCCGGCGTCCCCACTCCCATCAGATAAACGGGCTTGTCCGCCGGAAGATATGGTACCACCTCGTCCAGAATGTGATACATCTGCTGATGTGTCTCTCCCACCGCCAGCCCACCGACAGCATATCCGTCAAGGTTCATCCCGGCAATCTGCTGCGCATGTTCAATCCGGATATCCTCAAAGACTGCTCCCTGATTAATTCCAAAAAGAAGCTGCTCTTTGTTGAGAGTCTCAGGAAGGGAATTCAGCCGCTGCATCTCCTCTTTGCAGCGGACAAGCCATCGGGTCGTTCTTTCCACAGATGCCGAAACGTATTTTCTGTCTGCCATGCTGCTGGGACATTCGTCAAAAGCCATCGCGATCGTCGAGCCCAGATTTGACTGAATCTGCATGCTTTCCTCCGGACCCATAAAGATACGGTGCCCGTCGATATGGGACTGAAAGGTCACTCCTTCTTCTTTGATCTTGCGTAAGCCTGCAAGAGAGAAAACCTGAAATCCGCCGGAATCCGTCAGAATCGGGCGATCCCAGTTCATGAACCGATGTAATCCGCCCATCTGCCGGACAAGCTTATCTCCCGGCCGTACATGGAGATGGTATGTATTGGACAATTCCACCTGGGTACCGATTTCCTTCAGATCCTGGGTGGATACAGCCCCTTTGATCGCCCCAACCGTACCGACATTCATAAAAACCGGTGTTTCGATTACACCGTGAACTGTGGCAAACCTGCCTCTCTTTGCCCTCCCTTGTTTATGAATCAGCGTATACTCTGCCATATATCCTCACTAACTGTTTTTTATCACTTGTTTGGTACTTTTTTCCACCGCGGAGCGCGGCACCATTATCATATGGCCGCAGCCACAGCATTTTAGCCGGAAATCAGCCCCCGTGCGAAGAATCTCCCATTTCTGACTGCCGCAGGGATGTTTTTTCTTTAATATGACCTGATCTCCGATTTCGTAGTCATACCGCATATTCCTCACCGGACGATAATCTGTGAGAATACTTCTCCAATCGGTTCTTTGATCAGAAGATCGGCATTTACGTCACGGGCGGTAGCGGATTTGTTGATCACCACGAGGGAGTCTCCGGAGAAATAGTCGATCAGGCTTGCAGCCGGATAAACGGCCAGAGAGGTTCCCCCGATGATCATAACCTGGGCGCGGGAGATCGCCCGGACGGCGCCGTTGATGACATCGTTGTCCAGACCTTCTTCATACAGAACGACATCCGGCTTAATGATTCCCCCGCAGGTACACCGGGGTACTCCGGTACTTGCCTTCATATGAGCAAAATCGTAGAAATTGCCGCATTTCATACAGTAGTTGCGGTAGACGCTTCCATGAAGCTCATAAACCTTCTGGCTGCCGGCCATCTGATGAAGGTTATCTATATTCTGCGTGATAACCGCTTTGAGCTTTCCTGCTTTTTCCAGTTCCGCAAGCTTCAAATGCGCGGCATTCGGTTTGGCCGTATCACAGAGCATCTTGTCCCGGTAAAATTTATAAAACTCTTCAGGTTTTCTCATGAAAAAGGTATGGCTCAGGATCGTCTCGGGCGGGTAGTCATATTTCTGGTTATAGAGGCCGTCCTGGCTGCGGAAGTCCGGGATTCCGCTCTCGGTAGACACTCCGGCTCCGCCGAAAAAAACAATATTGTCATGCTGGTCGATGATTTCCTGTAATCTTTCCACTTCTGCTGACATGATAAATCCTCCTCTTCCCATAACGAAGTTTTGTACATTGACGCAATGACCGCGGATGACTATTTTGCGGCCATGCATGCAAAAAGCGCAGCCATGAGCAAAATATGTCTCCTTTAAGAACAGTCTAAGAATGACGATTTTGCAGTCACGGCTGCAAGGATCTAAGAACACAATCCGGCTCCGTACGATAAAAATCCGTCCTATTATTTTACAAAAGTTTACAGCATTTAAGGAAGGTGGTCAAGGTTTTTCCTTATAGGCTTCAGTTCGTTCGAGACGCTGCATATTTCAGCCATCCTTACTCGTTGTGTATATTCTGTACCCCCTTTGTTTCTCCTGCCGGAGAGACATGATATCGTTTTTTATACGCATAATAAAAAGCGGAATAATTACGGTAACCGCTTTGATAACAGGCTTCCGTTACGGAATGACCTGCCTGAAGAAGCTGATTTGCCAGAAAAAGGCGTTTTTTGGCAATATAGTCTCCCAGAGAGTATCCTGTCTGTTCTTTAAACAAATGCATCAGGTAGGATTTGCTTAAAAAAACGGCCTTTGCGATATCTTCGATACAAAGGGTTTCTTCAGACAAATGCTGACTGACATAATCCATACATCTGCTGATCGTAGGGTGCGGGCAGGCTTCTTCGGTCAAAACAGGATCTGTATTTTTCAGGCTGCGATTTACCGTAATCATCAGTTCTGTCACTTTCAGCCGTTCATATAAGACAGCATAGTCGTCCGGCCGTTTTTGTTCCCGGATCAGTTCTTTCGCAAGCGCCTGGAAAACCTGGGCGTCAGGCCCGGCCGGACGAAGCAGATTTCCTGACGATTGGTTTCCTTCCGTAAAGCAATCCAGCAGATCCGGAAAAGACGTCTTTTCCTGTGACGTCTTTTCCTGCTTTTGAATAGAAGATGATGTCCGTTCCTGCCGGAGCAAGCCTGCAAAATCTCCCGGAGAGAGATACAGAATCATGCGCTCATAGGAAAGACTTCCCTCAAAAGACGGACGATGAAGCTGTCCGGCTCCTATCAGAAGAATATCACCCGGAAGCAAGGAAAGGGTTCTTCCTTCCAGGTGATATTGAATCTGCCCGTCCAAAAGAAACAGTAATTTATGAAAATCATGATAATGAAAGGGAATTTCCTTCTGTGGAATCCCCTTCAGGTAAAAAAGCCTGTAAGGATCAGTCAGATACCCCGCTTTTTGAGAAAAGGCAGCCTGCATTTTTATTACCTCAATACGTACCTGAATATACAATTACCCTGTCTTTTTCCCGAGACCACCGTCCCAAAATCAGTCCCAGAGACGACGTCCATTTCATTCGCGAGTATCAATGTACCACACCACAGCAGGATTTACAAGATTCATAGCAGGAATTTGATTTTTATTTCAAATAATGTTTGCTATACTGCTTACATGAAACAAATGAAAGCAGAAAAACCGTCTTTCAAAGCAGGAGGAAGCTATGGATACCATGTACAAGTACCGTGTCAAAGAACAGGAATATCTGATCTACGACCTGAATGACAACCCGGCAGATCTGGATGGACGGATGGTGCGTACCATTTGTGCCCAGAATTTCGGATTGGGTACGATGGGTGTCCTGGCAGGTCCGGTCTTTTACGGCGGCCACATGACGATGACGCACATTCTTCCCGACGGCTCTTCCGTCAATCTCTCGGAAGAAAGCCGGATGGTGGCTGATGCTTACCTTGTAAACGCCGGTTATTTAAAAACACGGAAACATGAAGAAGAGGATGTCGTCCTTGCCGGCAAAGTCTATTTATATATGGATTTAGGACATCAGTCTCAGGCAGAAATCGGAGCAGCGTAAGCTGCTCTTTTTTTTCGAAATCTTCCTCTTTGAGAATAGAGAAGAGACAGGCAACATCTTCTTTCGGGCGGCTCTGGGATAACTGAAAGCAGGAAAAGAGGGAGAGCATGTCTCCCTCTTTTCCTGCTTAGGATCTGTGCATAAATAATCTTTATATCCGGCGCGTCTGAATCCGCTCAGGCTGCGTTGTTGCCGGCCTCCGTGGTTAATCCTGTTTGTCCAGATTTTTCACCGCCGTAGACAGCATAAGCTTGATACGGTTCAGCTGGTTTACCTCACTGGCGCCGGGGTCATAGTCAATGGCGACGATATTCGCCTCCGGATGCGTGCGCCGGATCTCTTTGATAACGCCTTTACCTACGATATGATTCGGCAGACAGCCGAATGGCTGGATGCATACGATATTAGGCGCGCCGTCATGAATGAGTTCAAGCATCTCTCCCGTCAGGAACCATCCTTCTCCGGTCTGATTTCCGGTAGATACAATCGGTCCGGCCATCTTTGCCAGCTCAGCAATATCCGCGGTCGGATGGAAATGAACGCTCTTTTCAAGCGCTTCGTTTGCCGCAGACCGGATCCACTCGATCCCCCGGATGGCCATATTCCCAAGTAATGCGGATTTCTTCTTAAAACCGAGATTTTCAACCTTGAAATTCTGGTTATAAAAGCTGTAGTTCATAAAATCAATCAGATCAGGAACCACCGGCTCCGCACCTTCCGCTTCCAGCAACTCCGCAAGATAGTTATTCGCCGCAGGAAGGAATTTCACGAGAATCTCCCCGACAATCCCGACACGAGGCTTTTTTTGATCAGATATCGGTATCCGGTCAAAATCCTCAACGATCTGTGTACACATCTGTTTAAACCTGGCATGACTGGAACCGCCTTCCGTCAGGAAAGCAATCGCACGTTTTTCCCATTCGTCGTGCAGACGGTTGACGCTCCCTTTTTCCAGCTCGTAAGGACGCATCCGGTAGATGCATTTCATAAAAATATCCCCAATGACAGCCGCATAACACACCTTCTTCACAAGAGGCAGGGTCAGCTTAAAGCCAGGGTTACTCTCCAGACCGCTCAAATTCAACGAAATAACGGGAATCTGCTCCATGCCGGCTTTTTTCAATGCGCGGCGGATAAAGGCAATATAATTGGAAGCCCGGCAGCCGCCGCCGGTCTGCGTCATTACGATCGCCGTCCGGTTCAGGTCATATCTGCCTGACTGCAAGGCGTCCATCATCATGCCCACTACAATCAGGGAAGGATAACAGGCGTCATTATTGACGTAACGAAGCCCCACATCAACGGAATGTTTATTGTCATTCGGCAGTACTTCCAGGCGGTATCCACAGGCATTGAAGGCTGCCTGTATCAACGAAAAATGCACAGGGGACATCTGGGGGCAAAGGATCGTATAATCCTTGCGCATCTCCTTTGTGAAAACGACCTTTTCGATAGACGAAGGCCTGATGTTCCGTTTTTCCTTACGTGCTTCCTTCGCCCGAAGAGCCGCCAACAAAGAACGTACACGGATTCTTGCAGCTCCGAGGTTATTCACCTCGTCAATTTTCAGGCAGGTATAAATCTTCCCGCTTGCTTCCAGAATCTCATAAACCTGATCCGTCGTTACCGCGTCCAGGCCGCAGCCAAAGGAATTCAACTGGATCAGATCCAGATTCTCCCTGGTCTTGACATAATTTGCGGCGGCATAGAGCCTGCTGTGGTACATCCACTGATCATTGACCCGGATCGGCCGCTCTACTTCCGCCAGATGAGAAACACTGTCCTCAGTCAGTACAGCCACTCCATAGCTGACGATCAGATCCGGTATACCATGATGAATCTCCGGATCAATATGATAAGGACGGCCCGCAAGTACGATCCCTCTGCGTCCGGTTTCATCCAGATAGGCCAGGGTCTCTTCTCCCTTTTTCTGAATATCGGCATGAGCGGCCATCAGCTCTGTCCAGGCATGATGCGCGGCATCTCTCACCTCTTTTGAGGGAATATCCGGAAAGATCTCCACAAGCCGCCTGGTCAGAATCTCTTCTGATGTAAACGCAAGGAAAGGATTGCGGAAATCGATGGACGAATCCTTTAATTCATCAACATTATTTTTTATATTTTCCGCATAAGAAGTAACAATCGGACAATTATAATGATTGACCGCGTCTTTAAACTCTTCTCTCTCGTACGGTACGCAGGGATAAAAGATCGTCTTTACGCCATTCTTGATGAGCCAGGAAATATGTCCGTGAGCAAGCTTGGCCGGATAGCATTCGGATTCACTCGGAATCGACTCAATTCCAAGCTCGTATATTTTTCTGGTGGAAGTAGGAGAAAGTACTACCTCGTATTTCAGATCCGTAAAGAAGGTAAACCAGAACGGGTAGTTCTCAAACATATTCAATACGCGGGGGATCCCGATCCTTCCGCGTACCGCCAGATCCGCCCGCAGCGGTTCGTAGGAAAACAACCGCTTGTATTTATATTCAAACAGATTCGGCACATGATCTTTATTTTTTTCTTTACCCAGGCCACGTTCACAACGGTTGCCGCTGATAAACTGACGACCGCCGGAAAAGCGGTTAATCGTCAGACGGCAATTGTTCGTACAGCCCTTGCAGTTTGCCATGGAGGTCGTATATTCCAAAGCATTGATCTGGGATATCGTCAGCATCGAGGAGACCTTCCCCCCGGCATATCTCTCCCTGGCAATCAATGCCGCGCCAAAAGCGCCCATGATTCCGGCTATGTCAGGCCGGATCACTTCGCAGCCCGCAATCCGTTCAAAGGAGCGCAGCACCGCGTCATTATAAAAGGTTCCGCCCTGCACCACGATATGCCTGCCCAGCTCTTTGGCGTCCGAAACCTTTATGACCTTATACAACGCATTCTTGATGACAGAATAGGCAAGTCCTGCCGAAATATCCGATACCTCTGCCCCTTCCTTTTGTGCCTGTTTTACTTTTGAATTCATAAAAACCGTACAACGGGTGCCAAGATCAATGGGATGCTTTGCAAACAGAGCCGCTTTGGCAAAATCCTGCACAGAATAATTCAGAGACCGGGCAAAGGTCTCAATAAAAGAACCGCAGCCTGAGGAACAGGCTTCATTCAGCTGAACCGAATCTACCGTCTCGTTTTTGATCTTGATGCATTTCATATCCTGGCCGCCGATGTCAAGGATACAGTCTACATCCGGATCAAAAAAAGCCGCGGCATAGTAATGGGAAACCGTCTCCACTTCCCCTTCATCCAGCACCAGCCCTGCTTTCACCAACGCTTCTCCGTACCCGGTCGAACAGGTCCAGGCAATATGGGCTCCCTCGGGCAGTCTGGCATATATTTCCTGAATGGAAGCAATCGCAGTCCGCAACGGACTCCCTTCATTATTTCTGTAAAAAGAATACAGAAGGCTCCCGTCCTCCCCGATCAGGGCTGTCTTGGTCGTCGTGGAGCCCGCATCGATACCAAGGTAACAATTGCCCCGATAGGAAGCCAGATCGCCTTTTCTCACCTGATACTGTGCCTGACGGGAGGAAAAATCGGCATAGTCCTGATCAGAAGCAAAAAGAGGTTCCATTCTCTCTACCTCAAAATCAAGGCGAATAGAATGCTTCATCTTTTCTTCCAGCTCTGTCAGCTTAATCGTCGTATCATCCTTTGCGTTCATCGCACTGCCCATGGCAGCGAAAAGATGAGAATTTTCCGGTGAGATGGCATGCTCGTCATCCAGCTTCAAGGTGCGGATGAAGGCCGCCTTCAGCTCAGGCAGAAAATGCAAAGGACCTCCCAGAAAAGCGACATGGCCCCGGATGGGTTTGCCGCAGGCAAGACCGGAAATTGTCTGATTCACGACAGCCTGAAAAATAGAAGCCGCAAGGTCTTCCTTTGCGGCGCCTTCATTGATCAGCGGCTGGATATCCGTTTTTGCAAAGACGCCGCAGCGTGCCGCAATCGGATACAGAGCCTTATAATTTGCGGCATATTCGTTTAAGCCAGCCGCGTCGGCATGCAGAAGAGCGGCCATCTGGTCAATAAAAGACCCCGTGCCTCCGGCGCAGATGCCGTTCATCCTTTGCTCTATGTTGCCCCCCTCGAAGTAAATGATCTTGGCATCTTCCCCGCCCAGCTCTATTGCCACATCTGTCTGGGGCGCAATCTTCTGCAGAGCGGCAGAAACCGCAATAACCTCCTGCACAAAAGGTATACCGAGATGATTGGCAAGGGTCAGACCTCCCGAACCGGTAATAACCGGATGAAGCACCAGTTCTCCACACACAGAATACGCCTTGGTCAAAAGAGCAGCCAAGGTCTCCTGAATATTAGCATAATGCCGTTCGTAATCGGCAAAAAGAAGATGCTCCTGCGCATCAAGGATCGCGATTTTTACAGTCGTCGATCCGATATCTATCCCAAGGGTGTTTCTATCCATGAAAATATAAGCCTCCTTAATTAAGAGGTTATTATAATCCCTTCGTGAAAAAAGTGCAAGTGTCTAATCAAATGGGCGGCTCCCTGCGTGCGAAAGCAGGGAACCGTCCATTTGTTAAGGATCTTATAGAAAAACACCATTTTCTCCGCACATAATTACTGCGTTGTTTTCTGTCGTCGAAGCTACGAAATGACGATTACAGGTAGTTCTCCGGCTGCGGCCCTTTCACAGATTTCCATATAGAGAGAAAAACATACCTCACGCAGCTTTTCCATGTCTCCATCCATGGTGCTGAGATACAGCTCATTCAGATCCAGATCATTCAAATCCAGTCCCGCTGCTTTCAGAAGATCTTGTATTTCCCTGACGATTTCGTTATCAGCGACTTCCGTCAGATATTGCCCAAGTTGATCTATCCATTGCAGTGCAGACACCATAAGGCCTAAATACTGTTCCTCGACTCCCAATGTGCTCAGGATCTTTTTTGTCAGTTCCTCATCTTCATTGGCGAAGCGGCTGATAGAAGCAGTCACTGTTTTCAGCAGCTCCTGAACCTCTACGTAATGGAGAAGCTCCTGCATCTCCGGGGAAGTAAGAAGAGCAAAACCAGTCTCAAAATACTCCTTCAGCTTTTCATAATCCACTTCATTCAGATTTATGACAATCTTCTGACCATCCGGATCCGTATCTGCTTCAGGGTCTTCTTCTGAATCAGCAGCTTCCGAAAGAAGTAAGTCCTGGTTCATGACAGAGTCTGTATCTTCCGTTGACGCAATGTCTTCGGATGAAGATTTTCTTGCTTCGGCAGTTTGACTTACGAAGACAAGATCTGGCTCCTCGGCTGCCAGGCATGCAGCCGGTTGAGCCGCAAGCGTAATCGCAAGAAAAATGGGCATAAAACGTTTTTTCATTTTTCCTTCCCTACCTCTTATCCTTGTCGATGAATTCTAGAAAAATCAGGCCTATCAAGGCATAGCCCAGAGCAAAACTGCCCAGCATACCCCAGGTTTTCAAAAGGTTTCCTTTGGTATAGGCAAACTCAGGCATCTGCAGCTTGGATGCCGTAAAGGTCTCCAGCCTATCTTCCACCTCCGGGATCATCAGCACATCTGTGATCTTGCTCATCATTTCATCTTCCGGGTCTGCCATACTGTCGATTGCCGTATAAAGCACGATGGATTTTTGGCTGTTATAATCCGCAGCGACATTCACCGCGGTAATTCCCCAGTTGCTGATCGTAAAATTCGCGAGCAGTTTTGCCCCTTGCCGGTTCAGCGGAAAGACTCCTCCCGCAAATACCAGCTGCACCACCAGAAGGAAAGGTACGATCGTCATTGCCGTCGTTGTCGTATGGGCAATGCAGGATACCATTAAGGCAAGCATATCTGCCGCATATGTAGCCAGAAACATCGAGATCCCCAAATCCATGGCAAAAGAACCTGTAATCAGGCCCGTTTCAGGGAAATACATCCCGCTCATCCTGAAAATCACCATGGTGATCATCACCTGCAGCGCACATATGATCGCCTGGTAAATCATATGTGAAGCAAGGTATGAGGAAATATGGAGTCCCGCCCTGTGTTCTCTTTTAATAATCTTCCGTTCCTTACAGACTACCTGGATGGAATTGAACATGCCGTTCCAGATGCAGACACAGACCACCGCCAGAGAACCATATTTCGTATATTCCATGTTTAAGAACATTTTTCTTCCCAGTACGTACACAACCAGGAAAGAAATCAACGCAGCCATCGGCAAAACCTTCCAGTTCATTTCACTGATCAAAAGTCGGAATTGCTTCCCTAAGTAAACGGGGATCTGTTCCAGGCGGTTCTTATATGCTACATTTCCCGAGGCTATGGCATCATCTTCTTCGGAATCATTTTGTATTTCTTCAGGTTTTGCATCAGGTTCATTCTCCACCTCTTCAAAGGCGGAAACCATGTTTACCGCATCCCGTTCGACCTGATAGGTTTTGAATTTCTCTATATATTCGTCTCCCCGGCCTTCTCCTCCTTCATTTATGGCATTGATCCGTTTGACCACTTCCTCCATGGTCGGTACGCCAAAGAACTCTCTTGCTTCCTGGATGCCGCCATAGAAGGCCAGCTGCCCGATTTTCGTTTCCGTTCCTTTTGCAAGGACAATCACCTTATCAAACAGATGTGCCACACGATCCGGAGCGTGTGTGATGACCATCACGATCCTTCCCTGGCAGGCAATCAGACGCAGGTTTTCCATCAGTTCTGTCGCCATGATGCCGTCCAGACCGGAATCCGGTTCATCCAGGATAAAAAGATTGGGAGAAGCGACAAATTCCGTACAGATCGACAGACGTTTCTTCTGTCCGCCTGACAATTTGGAAACCAGTTCCTTTTCCCTGCCGGAAAGGCCGAAGGTTTCCAAAACCGCCTTAATCCGTTTCTGTTTTTCCTCGGAACCCATATCTCTGGGGAGACGCATATCCGCGGCATTTTTAACCGTGCTGCCTACCGTATCCTCCTCGCGGAGCAGGTTCTCCTGCGGGACAAATCCGATACGGTGTTTTACCTGGCCATAGTCCCGATAGTAATCCAGCTCCCCTTCGGTGATGGAAGCCTTTGCCTTTTCGTAACCTGTCACCGCATTGACAAAGGTACTTTTTCCCGCGCCGGATCCACCCAGAATCAAAACCATATTCCCAGGCTCAATCGAAAGATTGATATCCTTTAAAAGTACCTGCTTCGAGAAGACAGAATGCACAGATCTTTCGTCAATGCGGATTGAAAGTCCGCTGTGCCGAATCGGAAATCCATAAACAAGACAGGAGCCTTCGAAAACAAAACGGGTATCGCCAATCTGTATATTGTCATCAATCCGGATTTTTACCGTGTCCGTAACCGGATTGCCGTTATGAAAAGCTTCTGCCGCTTTCAGCTCTGTCATATTCCAGTGCCCGGATTCAAACTCCAGCATCAGCGAATCACCGTCTGCTTTGTCCCGGTCCTTGATATGAATCTCATGCCGGCCGTCATCCATATCCAGCAAACGCCATTCTCTTCCGCTTACATAGTGCTCCAGGAAAACTGCCGTCAGCATACGGTCATTTACCATACGGATCACGCAGCCATCGTTCAGCTCTACCGTCTCCCCTTGCCACACAATTTTGCCGCCGACAAATGTGAATACATCATCGGACAGATTGCGATAATACCACTTCCCTTCTTCCACGAATATTTCACTCTGTTCTTTATCCAGGAAGGAATATTCCAGCTGCAGACTGGAAGTAGTAAAAACCTCCATACTGCATTGTCCCTTTATGGTCGTATGATCAAAGATCACATATTGGCGGGGTTTTTCATGCCCCTCAAAGAAAACAAAACCCGCCGTCGGTTTTGAGTTTTCCATATATTGTTTATTCATTTATGCCCTTCTTTCGATCTCATTTTTGACACTTACAAATGCCCTACGGTTCGCTTCGCAGCGGAGCTGCTCTCGTTTTTTCAGGCGGCCCGATCTCAATACCTTTTTGTCATCTGAATCATCACATTGTCGTGTCAGCATAGAGCAGATACGGTTTACGCTGCTGCAAAAAGCCTTCAATTTCTTCCTGCCAGGAAGCCTTGATCTCATCTGCGGTTTTCCCTTCCATGATCATCCTGCGAAGGGAGTCAGAACCGCTTAACAGATCAATCCAATAATTCCCGTCTTCGTCCTGGATTCCGAAAAAGCTCAGGTCAGGATTTTTCCCGGTAACCGCCTGATAAGCGTCAATTAAATAGTCCAGATGAATCTGCTCCTCCCAGATCTCCTCGATCGGAATCTGTCTTAAATCCTTTCCAAAGCATTCCTCTCCTTCAAAAGGCGGGTTTGCGGCTCCGCTGATGCTTTCGGGAATAAAGGAGTAATCGTAACCCTCGGTATCTTTCAGATAGGGGCTCCCATATGTTTCAAATGGAAACCAGGTTCCTCTCCCGACAGAGACACAGGTATTTTCAAAAAAACATGTCGAAGCATACAGGTAGACCGCACGCATGTCTTTCAGATTCGGCGAAGGGTTTCTGATCAGCTTTGTCTTTGTCTGATGCGTATATCCCATGCAGGGGATCACCGTAAGATCGCAGGCGTCTTTTCCTGCCTCCAGCCATCCTTCGCCATTGATCATTCCGGCAAGTTCTCCAAGAGTCATCCCATGGACAATCGGTATGGGCAGCAAGCCGACTCCTGATCTGAATTCTTCCTTTAAAATCGGACCGTCCACATAAAACCCGTTAGGATTCGGCCTGTCCAGCAAGATGACGGGCTTGTTATATTCCGCGCAGGCTTCCATCAGATAGTACATGGAAATATAATAGGTATAATAGCGCAGACCCACATCCTGAATATCCATCACCAATACATCGAATGTGTCCATATCCTCTTTTGGAGGCATATGCTTATTCTGATACTGATAGAGGGAATAAACCGGCACGCCGGTTTTCGAGTCTACAGAACTATCCACGTCTTCTCCGGCTCCGGCTTCACCGCGAAATCCATGCTCCGGGCTGAAAACAGCCGTAACGTTGACGTCCCTGGCGATTAAAGCATCCAGGATATGTTCTCCGAAGCTCACGGCATTTCCTTCCTGATCTGTCCCAAAGGGACGCAGACTCTCGTCTGTATCCTGCCGGGCATCCTCGTCAGCTGAAGTGATATCACCCATGATCCCGGTCTGGTTGGAAAAAAGCGCGACCCGCTTTCCCTCCAGAAGAGGCAGGTAAGCGTCAAACTGCTCATCTCCGAGAATGATGCGGCCGGCCGTATCAGCTATGGTAAGCTCAGGCTGTGTCTGTGTGTTTCCTTTCGCGGGAGCCGCCCCGACAGCCTCTCCCTTAAAGGATACCGTCTTCTCCACTGCCTGCGGATCCGTTCCCGGCTCTCCTTCGCCGGGTGCCAGTGATATATTTTCCTCTTCCGGCGCAATACTCAGATCGACTTCCTGCCCGGCTATCGCGGTCAGAAGCTCTTCCTCGTTGGACAGTCTGGAATCCATGATCGCATACAGCCATGGATCCACATCATCCGGCATCATATCTTTGGCATTTGCAAAGGCGCCTGCATAGGTGATACGGGTAGCCACCGCCCGGCAGACTTTGGAAAGACGGGTTTTTCCGATGCCGTACCCCTTGTCAGGCATATAACCATTCCCGTTGGATGACCAGTAATAAATAATGTCATCCTTCTCACCATTTTCGTTTTCGGCATCCACGCGTTTTAAAAAGACGACCATATGTCCTTTTTCCCACTCACCTTTTTCCGCGTCTCCGCCTATTTTGTCGTTCCAGAAAAGCTTCAGGAAATCACCGGCCTGCAGTCCCGCCCACGCAGCCTCATACTCTTCTTCGGAAGCATAGGTTTCTTTCGGCGCAATATATGTGTTCTCACCCACACCCAGCTGGGCAGCCAGCACAGCCATCCCGGGACCATTGGCATTTGCCCGGCCCCAACAGCCGACGCCGTCATCCTGGATCGGATATTCCCGGTCCTCTACGGTATATGGTTTCAGGTTTTTCCAGGCCTCGACCGGAATCTGCCCATCCGTATCCCATAGGGACAATGCCTTCAAAAGCGCCATATAGCATGCGGAAGAACAAAATGAGGGCTTCGCGGCCTCCATATCGATAGAGATTCCGTCTTCGGTGATCGTAACCGCGGCATCCATTCCTTCCCAGGCATTCTGTGAAAGCTCTTCCTTCTCTTCTCTGCCTGTATAGTATCCTCCGCCATCCTCGGTCTGTTCAATTACACGCAAAAGTACGTCATTAAAGGTTTTCTTGTGGTCGGACCGTACTTTTTCGTATGCGGTATCTATCTCTTTTCTTAATTCATCCACATATTCTTTCTCCGGCGAAGTATCGGCCAGTTTTTCAAAAACCCGCAGCTTGCTTTGTATATTGCGCGCGGAAGGATGATTTCCGGTAATCTCAGCGCCTTCATCTGCAAGCTTCAGGCTTTCCACTGCCATATCCGCAGCCAGGTCAAGGAGCTGATCGGAAATGTCATCGTTTTCATCCATGCCTATGGATAATATCTGCGGCACGAATCCAAGCGTACTTGCCGTATACCAGTTTCCGTCAAAATTATTCGCGTCCTTTTTCGGATCGGTGACGGGGGAATTGATTTTGTTGGTAAGATATGCAACAACAAGGTTCCGCTCCGGATCGATCATGACCAGGGTACCTGTCCAGCCCTGATGACCGATCGTATCCGAATCCGCCTGGGTGCCGAAATACCATACCCTCTGGTTATCTCCCTGCCGCCACCAGCCAAGCCCCCAGTTTCCGGCGTCTTCTTTTTTCGAGGCCGTAAAGGTATCCATCACATTCCTGGAAAAGAAACGATAATTGCCATAGCCGCCGCAAAGCATAACGGATGCGAGCTTAACCAGATCCTCCGCATTGGAAAACAGCCCTGCATGGCCGGAAATGCCTGCCATACTGTAATACGCGGTCTCATCATGTACCTGGCCCTGTATGGTCTGCGTACGGTATCCCGGATAATCCAGAAGATGATCCCTGGTATTTCCATTCAGCTCCGTCGCGGCACAATCATCCGCTTCAAATCCATTATCCAGTGGATTAAAGGAAATGTGGGTTAATCCCATGGGATCAAAAAAGGTTTCCTTCAAGTAGGAATTCAGGTCAGTCCCCGTTACTTTCTCAACGATCAGTCCGAGGATCATATAATCCACATCCGAATACAAGGTCTTCGTGCCTGGTTTATAGATCAGCGGCGTTTTACAGATCATTTCCACCGTCGCTTTTTTTGTCTTTTTATCTGCAGCGTTGCCCGCAAAGTACGGATTGTCCGGATAGGTTTCCCCTTCTTCCAGATTGCCGGTATACTGGTAAGGCGCCGGGTATTGCGGGGAAGCCGGAAAGCCTCCCTGATGCCGCAGAAGATCACGGATGGTAAGCTCCGCTTTCCACGATTTTACGGTTTCCGGATCAATGGCATCATCTGCTGTCGATGCGACGGTCTTATTAACAAAACGGTTTCCCAGAAACTCTGTAATCTTTGCATCCAGGCTGACTGCTCCGTCTGTCACCAGTTTCTGAAGAGCGTAATTGGCGGAGAACATCTTGGTCACAGAGGCAAGGTCATAAAGGGTCTCCGTCGTGACAGCAGGACTGTCTGCGTTGACGCTTCCGTCAGGAAGATAGGTGTTTGTTTTTCCCCAGGCATTACTGTATACGAGTCTGCCATTCCTGACAACAGCAAGCTGGGCGCTGGTAAAGCCATTTTCGATATCAGACTCCACCAGATCCTCAATCAGATCCAGGGCCTGTTTTGATATGCCTTCTTCCTCGGGCGTACCTGAAAGTACCTCAGGATAAGGAATACGAACCGTCACCGTGTTCCCGCTGTTCGCAGGATAAATATTTGAAACCTGAAGGGTGTTTTTCCCATCTTTAGTATAAGAAGCGACATCTGCCTCGTAACTGCCTCCGCCGGCAAAAGCTGTCGTATCGATCCGTTTTCCATTGAGGTACATACGGAAGCTTTTCACTCCTTCACCCGGTTCGATCAGAATACTCCCCTGGTCATGGTATCCAAAAAAACTGAACATACTGTTCATAGCCAGGGTATCGTCTGTGTATCCCTTCCAGTCCGGAAACGTAACCTCCGCCTGCCAGGCTTTTACCGGCACATCCTCGGATGCTGTTGTAATTTTGCCGGGAATCGCCATTGCTACGGTACATAACAGACCTGTCGCTGCTTTCAGTAATAATTTTCTTTTCATCCTTCTCCTCCTGAAACAAAGTTCTGTATGTTGACTCAATGTCTTCGGATGATGATTTATTTTCAAAACAATGCCGTCAAAGACTATGCTGTTTTTTCATTATACAAGGCAGAAAAGCGAAAAGCAATGGGAATAACAGACTTTGCAGTATAAAAGAGGCTGTGAAAAAATCCTGAAAAAAACGTTTATCAGGCTTTTCCGTACCTGACAGTTTTTTTTCACCGGACTTTTTCACAGCCTCTGGTGTCATTAGGTTATTTTTGCACAGCTTCTTACAGTTTTATTACTCCCAGGCTGATCAGCAGGATCGCAAGAATAATGATCGGGAGGACAACCGTCATATAAGGACGGGTCCATTTCGCAACTTTAAGTCCTGTACCGGTATTCGCCTCGGCAATAAAGCTCTTCCAGCCCCATCCGATATTCCAGGTACAGAACAGAACAAAGATCAGGGATCCTCCCGGAAGAAGGATGTTGCTGACGATAAAATCTTCAAGATCCATGATGCCGCTGCCGGCGCCCATCGGTTCGATGCTTTTCAGTACATTGAAGCCAAGCAGACAGGGCAGGGAAAGAATAAATATGGAGACCGCGCAGATCAGGCCTGTCTTTTTACGATCCCAGCCGGTCAGGTCCATGACGCAGGCCATGATATTTTCAAATACCGCAAGAACCGTTGAGAAGGCCGCAAATGTCATAAAGACAAAGAACAGACTTCCCCAGAGCCTTCCCAGAGGCATATTGTTGAAAATGTTGGGAAGGGTAATGAAAATCAAGCCGGGCCCTGCGCCGGGCTCTACACCGTAGGCAAAGCATGCAGGCATAATGATCAGACCGGAAACGATGGCAACGAACGTATCCAGAACGGCAACATGGACGGCTTCTCCCATCAATGCATGATCTTTTCCGATATAGCTTCCGAAAATCGCCATAGCTCCGACGCCAAGGCTTAAGGTAAAGAAGGCCTGGTTCATTGCGGCTACGATCACATTGCCGATGCCTACTGCTTTCATGTTTTCAATGCTCGGGCGGAGGTAAAATTTCAGGCCTTCTCCCGCGCCTTTCAGGAACATGCTGTTGACTGCAAGGGCAACCATGATCACAAGGAGCATGATCATCATGATTTTTGTTACGCGTTCCAGGCCTCCCTGCAAGCCCAGGGAGCAGACAAAAAAGCCTAAAACCACGATAATCACCATCGCGATCAGCATTGCTTTCGGATCTGCAAGCATACCGTCGAAGATGCCTGCCACGGCTTGTGCATCTTTTCCGGCAAATGCGCCTGTCGCGGTTTTTACAAAATACAGCAGCATCCAGCCGGCTACTGTCGTATAGAACATCATCAGGATCACGCAGCCGATCAGGCAGATAAAGCCATGAATGTGCCAGGGCGTTCCTTTCTTTTCCAGCTGCTGGTACATTTTGACCGGGCTTTTCTTTGCTGCCCGTCCCATGCCAAACTCCATGGTCATGACCGGAACGCCCAGAATTGCAAGAAACAGCAGATATACCAGCACAAAGGCGCCTCCGCCGTTTTGCCCTACGAGGTAAGGGAATTTCCAAACATTTCCGATCCCGATGGCGCAGCCTGCACTAAGGAGGATAAATCCAAGGCGGCTGCCTAGAGTTTCTCTTTCCATACTTTTTTCCTTTCTGTTGCAGAAGTTTTCTAGGGTATTTTTGTGTCGATGTGTATCTTAGCACAATTTTTCCGGATCGGCAACTGTTGCAGAGGCACAGGTTTAAGCAATAACCTGACGCTCGGCTTCATGGGATGCTCCGGCTCCCGGATCGATGTCACATTCGCTCTGCCGAAGCAGCTGTAACTTTGCCTTGACGTTGTGGTTTAAAAAAGATAGAATAAGCGAATGAGGGGGTATTTCAATATGAAAACATTTAATCACAGATTTTCCTGCTTTCTGCTTGGAAATCTCATTGCTTTCAGTCTGATCGGACAAATGGGGAGAATGCCGGTTTTTGCTGAAGAAACTGAGTTCGAGACAGAGGCTGCGGTCCAGACGGAAGAGCCTGCTCCTACTCCTGATCCGCATAGAAGCACTTATTATGACGAGCCCCAGAGCAATTCTTACACAGACTGGCCGGCCGGGCCTTTGATCGAGTCGGAAGCCGCTATTGTTATGGATCTGGATACGGACGCGGTTCTGTATGCCAAGAATATCAACCAGAAATGCTATCCTGCCAGTATCACAAAGCTGATGACAGGACTTCTGGCCTGTGAAAATCTGGATCTTTCCGGCAATTTTGAAATGTCGGAGTCCGCGGCTTATGGGATTGAACCGGGCAGTTCCTCCATTTATGCCGACACCGGAGAGAAGTTCACGATGGAGCAGGGGCTGATGGCTTTGATGCTGGAGTCCGCCAATGAGATGGCTTTGCGTTTTGGGGAACTGGTCAGCGGTTCGGAAAAGAAGTTCGTGGAATTGATGAATCAGCGGGCGAGACAGCTTACCTGCACCAGGACGCATTTTAACAATCCTCATGGTCTTCCGGATGACAATCATTATACAACCGCGCGCGATATGGCAAAGATTGCGCAGGCAGCCTGGCAAAACCAATCCTTCCGTTTCTTTTTTACTACGGATTACTATGAGATCCCACCGACCAATGTAATGAAGGAAACCCGATATATGCTGAATAACCACCATATGATGGCAGGTCAGACGTATGCCTACGACGGTGTTCTCGGAGGCAAGACAGGTTATACAGACGTAGCGGGGCACACCCTCGTAACCTTTGCGCGGAAAAACCGGATGAATCTTGTCGTTGTCGTCCTCAGTTCCGTTAATGGCGGTTTTCCGGATACAGCTGCTCTGCTTGATTATGCTTTTGATCATTTCGAGCACCTGAATATGCATGTGGATCTCAATCCTGTGCCCGAGCTTCTTCCGGCTCAGAAGGAACTTGTAAAAACAGGCCCTGAAGGCTGTATATTCCCATATCGGAAATCAGTTACCGTGACTGTTCCGACAGGCACGAATCGTGAGGACATTACGAGGGAAGCTTCTCTGCTTGAGAATACCGCCGGTCCTTATCGTATTAAGAGTAAATACTACTTCCATGATCATCAGGTTGGGTTTGGCATGCAGTATGAAACACAGGTTTTCCGGAATATCATCGCCGCAGACCAGTAAGTGGCTGTGCAAAGCATGCTGATTTTTCATTTGGAACAGATTAAAAACGGTTCTCCCGTTCGCTTAATGTCATCGCATAAGCAAACAGGAGAACCGTTTTTCACTTCACTGCAAGGCTTCCAGCCTGGCTCTTAGTTCTTTTTCCTCGTCCTGCGTGATCAGGCGAAGGGTGCGTTCTGCATAATAACGATCCTGATCCGTTTTACGGATGCGCAGACGGCCTTCCACTGAACCGTGCTCGGCACAGGCAGTCAGGCAGAGATAAACCTTGGAATTGATGGCCGTCCAATGGGCGGATTTTGTAAATTTTTTACAGACAGGACACCGCATTCGATGAACCCCTTTATCGTGAACCAGACGGTCTCTGTTTCCGAACTCACGGGTTATATATTTTTCTCTGTCTCCTGAGGTATATATAAACTCTTCCCATTTTTCCTTTGGGTTCTGATACGAATCTATGGATTCATATCCGATCAGATACCGTCTGTTTACATGCGCAAATACACGTGCCGTATAAACAGCATCCGCCAGGGCACGGTGAAAATTTTTATCCTTTGAAAGCTCCAGGAAATCAACCATGTGCTCCAGAGACCGCCTTTCTTTCCCATCCTCAAAGGTCAGGCTTGCAAGCTTCTGCACATCGTAGTAAACCACCGGTCCCGGCAGTAAATCAAGCATGTGGTAATACCGCATATTTCGCTGAAGCTCCATCACATCCTGTCTTGCCCATGTACAAAAACGAAAATCTTCCCCGCACCAGGATATAAACTCCTCCGCGGCATCCGGAAATGGAATTCCATGCTTCAGTTCCCGCATATCCATATGCGTGACTCTTCGAATCGAGTCATCGATACGGTGATAAATCGCCGGTTTGATCAGACGATGAAAAGTATCTGTTTCCCGCAGCTCTTCGTCCAGTTTAACCGCTCCAATCTCCAGGATCTCAAATGGAAGCATCATATTTGGCCTTCTGCGATGGTCAGGATTCTGATTCCACTCAAGATCAAAGACAATATAATCCATACGTTCTGTTTATCCTCTGATAATTATTATTCAGGCGGCATAAGGTCATCCAAAAAGGAGCCCGTTCATTTTTGCATGAGATTGGGCCGCCTGCAGACATGAGGAAGCAGCCATTTTGCACTATTATCCAATGAAACGTCTGCAAACCGTCCTTAATTATTCGTACAAGGCAACGAATTCTTCCAGGCACAGTCCTTTTTCCGTAATATATTTTGCCGCTTCTTCACCTACATATCGAAAATGCCAGGGTTCATATATTATTTTGGTAACATCCTCTTTATCCTTCGGAAAACGCACAATAAACCCATATTCCTGGCAATGCGCACTCATCCATTTGTATAGATCCGTGTTTTCCAGGTCTTCCGTCTTGATCTCATAATAGTCATCCGTGATATCCGCAGCCAGTCCGGTCTGATGCTCGCTGGTGCCCGGACGGGCGACAACCGTAGCTGCCTCTTCTTCATCCATCATCTGCAGCTGCAGGTCAAAGGTCCACTGCTGCTCTTCATAGCTGCGGTAGCCCGATGCAATAATCACATTTAAGCCCTGCCGGCGGGCTCCCTCAATGAACTCGGACATAGGCTCAATTACACGATAATCCAGAGGAACGCCTTCCAGATAATCAATTATCGGCTCATAATCTGAAACAGAATGGGTCGAATTCGCCAGCAGATATTTCCAGTCATGGATATCGATATCCGGTTTATCCGCAT
Source organism: Blautia sp. (assembly GCA_017475035.1). Taxonomy (GTDB): domain Bacteria; phylum Bacillota; class Clostridia; order Lachnospirales; family Lachnospiraceae; genus Blautia_A. The sequence goes on along the minus strand of JAFVGK010000030.1, from coordinate 3,528 downwards.
ACATAACTTCAGGACGATCCGCAATCTCCGCGATCGGAATCATATCAACGAGATCAGCGTCTGCAGTCTCCGTCATTTCCACGATATCCTCTGCCGGAACCGTTTCGGAAGCTTTGCTCTTTCCCCTATGTGAAACAATCACGACAATCAAAGATATGACTGCCAGAAGCACTGCGGCCCCGCCGACAACAAACAGCACATTTCGGCGAAGCTCTTGTTCACGCGCCTGTCTGCTCTGACGTTTACGCTTTACAGTCTGTTTCTTTGTGGTCTGTGTCGTTGATGAGCGTCCTTTATTATTTGCCATAACCGTACTTTCTACTTTCCCTGACTAAGGATCGCCACGTAAATAAATGGATCAATTTTCACGGCTATCCTGATTGATCTATTGTTGTCTGAGGTTCCTGATTGTTGTAAAAAGGCGTGACACGAGAGCTGCTCCGCTGCGAAGCGATCCGCAGAATCAGGCTTTTGTCGATGCATTAACCGCATACGAAGACGGGTCTGGGGTCTCAAAGTATACATGATACCAGACCAGGAAAGCATAAATCGTCCAGATCTTCCGGCTGTTGTCCTTAAGGCCGTCTCTGTGCTCCTGCAGTAATCGATCGAGGATATCCTTACAGAAAAACTTCCTTGCTCCGCCACCGGAGAATGCTTCCTCTATCCGGGAGACATACTGAGGATCTCTCAGCCACACACGGATCGGGACAGGAAAACCCAGCTTCGGCTTTTGTGCGGTACTCCCGGGGAGAACCTCCGCGGCGATTTCCCGGAACAGAATTTTCGTCTGATCCCTCCGCAGCTTTTCCCGGGTCGTGAGTGTCCTGGCAGCATTATAGACCTCTCTGTCCAAAAACGGGACACGGCTTTCCAACGAATGTGCCATACTCATCTTGTCTGCTTTTAATAGAATATCACCTGGAAGCCAGAAATTCAAGTCTATCTCTTGCATCCTTTCGACAGGTCCCAGATCCTTATTTCTCGCGTATACTTCCCGTGTCACGGCATACGATGAAGTTCCCTTCCCTTTTAACAGTAATTCGGCTTTCTCTTCTGCCGTAAAAATATTCGCATTGCCGCAGAACCGTTCCTCCAAAGGGGTAGCTCCCCGTTTCAGATAGTTTTTCCCCTTCATACCCGGTTTTGCGTCTTTAAATCTATGTCTCAATCCTTCTTTAATGCTTTCCGGAAGTGCCTGTACCGGCGCCAGGGAAAGCGGTTCATGATAGATCGGATAACCTCCGAACAGCTCATCCGAGCCTTCTCCGGAAAAAACAACCTTTACATATCGGGCTGCAAGCTGATCTACAAAAAACAACGCTATGGCAGAGGCATCCGCAAGAGGCTCATCCATGTGATACATGACAGTAGGAATCACTTCCCAATACTCTTCAGGCGTAATTCTCTTTTCATAATGTTCTTTTTTAACCTTCGGATCGTCAGCCAGATCCTTTAATTCATTATAAAGATCTCCGTCAAAGCCTACGGAAAAACTTTTCCGGACATCCGACGCAGCCGCCAGATAACTGGAATCAACTCCGGAAGAAAGAAACGTCCCTACCTCAACATCACTGCGAAGATGGATCCGGATCGAGTCATCCAAAGCAGCCTTCAGCTTTTCTTTTTTCACTGCCGTATCAATCGAACTGTCGGGAAGGAGACTCAGGATTTCATATGGCCGGACAGAAATTTCACCCTTTTCCCAGATCAGATAATGTCCGGGCAGCAGTTTTTTTATTCCTTTGAAAAAGGTTTCTTCCAGCACGGAATATTGGAAGGTCAGATACGCATCCAGGGCATCTTCATTCACCTCTCTGAAATATGTGGGATCCTCAAGGATACTCTTGATTTCAGAACCAAAGATTAATGCCCCGTCATTTGCGTGACGATAATAGACGGGTTTGATTCCAAAAAGATCTCTGGCCATAAAAACCCTGCGTTTCTTTTTATCATAGATGGCAAACCCAAACATTCCGCGCAGATGCCGAAGCATTTCGATGCCATATTCCTCATAAGCGTGGATCAGGCTTTCCGAATCGGATTGGTTGGAAAAAACATGTCCTTTTGCTTCTAATTCCTCTCTGAGTTCTTTATAATTATAAATTTCACCGTTAAAGACCAGAACGATACTGCCGTCTTCGTTAAACATCGGCTGATTTCCGGTTTTCAGGTCAATAATGCTGAGCCTTCGAAATCCCAGAGCCGCGTATTCATCCTCATAAAAGCCCTCTTCATCCGGACCACGATGCCGGATTTTATCCATCATTCGTCGAACAACGGCTTCCTTTTCTCCGACACGTCCTACCAGGCCGCAGATTCCACACATTGACGTATCACCTCTTTTTTCATATACCATTTCTGCATCGCTGAAAAAATAATGATCCGGGAAACAAAAGTTCATGTAAAATGAACCATTCGCAGAATCATGCTTTTGTCGATGCAGTCATCTGATTGTCTGCCATAACAGGGCAGAGGGAGATGAAGCCTCCGCTCTGCCCTCCCCCGGGCCGCCAGTCACCGACAGGCAGCATCTTCCTTTGGGCTGTTCCGGGATAATAAAGAAGGGCACTATGAGCCTGCCTCATAGCACCCTTGCTAACTTCTCATGGTTTATAATTGTACCATCAATCACAGGTTATATCAAGATTTTTTCCGACCAGCCCTACATAGGCACCGGCTTTTGCTTCCGTGGTATCTTCATGTGCGAGAAGCCACTTATTTCTCGCCCAGAGAAGCCTGTCTTCAAAATTTCCTTCCGCTGCAGCCGGCTTTTCGGTATTTGTCCCTTTCGGCAAAACGACTGCCACACGGAAGCCGTCTTCCTTTGTCTGGCACGGCGCATAATGCAGAGATGTCGCATAGACCTCTACCGCTGCTCCGGCAGGAGCGCAGAATGCTTTGACCTTTGCGGTATCCAGCTTGCCGTCAACAATGTCCTCTTCCTTTGCGAGAAGAAGGATAAAATCCGTCGTTCCGATGTTGACCTCGCTGTCTTTATGATACTCCAGGCAATTCAGCTTTGTATTATGGCCCCAGCACATGCCAAGCTGAATCGGCATGCCGCCGTAAGCGCGATCCTGAAGGTCTGCCAGAATCGAGCACTCTTCCAGAGAAGCAATCCCCGGCTCGTAAGCCGTCCCCTGCTCCGGCATAGCAATCTGTTCCATAGCTGCAAGCAGCTCTTTTGTATCATAGCCTTCAAGAACTTTTCCATAAGGTGCAAATTCCGGATCTGTAACGGCATAAAACTTCATAGCAGTCTCCTCCTGTCTGATTCTGATGAATCTGATAACTGATTTTTTATACGGTGCCTTCGGGCAAAAAAACAAGAAAATGCGGACATTCATTCAGGATCCGATCCTTGGGATCCATCCTTAAATAAATTTGATTGCATCGACAAAAGCCTGATTCTACGGATCGCTTCGCAGCGGAGCTGCTCTCGCGTCTCGCCTCCCGGCTCGGTCGTTGCTAAACGCATGCCACTGGCATGCAGCAACCTACAGCCACTCGGAATCCGCTCATTTT
>JAFVGK010000164.1 GCA_017475035.1 Blautia sp. | reverse complement strand
TGCCAGCACCGGCGGCAATGCCAGCACCGGCGGCAATGCCAGCACCGGCGGCAATGCTAGCACCGGCGGCAATGCCAGCACCGGCGGCAATGCTAGCACCGGCGGCTGAAGCAGCATAAAAAAGTGATTAAGCAGAGGGAAGCGGTTCAGGCCGCTTCCCTCTTTTCTGGAATAGGAGGATATGAATGTTTACAGATGCGATGTCCAGAATAGAGATCTGCGGGAAGAGCTACCCGTACAGATGTGACATGGTCATCCTTGAGCGGATTCAGTCCGAATTCGGGGATGTAGTGGACTTTGAGAACGCGATCAGAGGAATCGTACCGTACTACGATGAAGAAACAGGCCTGCGTGATAAAAAGAGGGACAAGAGCACGACGCCTGACGTGCATAAGGTCTGCCAGGCTCTTGCCTGGATGATAGAGGAAGGCATTGAAGTATCCGGGGAAGACATTGAGCCTCTTACGGAGAAAGACATCAAACAGCAGAGGGAGTTCACAATATCAGATCTCGCTTTGAAATGCTTCGAGGAGTACGTGAAGTGTTTTTTATCGAGAAAGGGCAGATCGAAAGCGTCCCGGAAGGGTTCGAACCGGAACAGCACAAAACCGACAAAGTGACGCTCGATTTTGCCTATATCATGTTTGTGGGCTTGCAGATCGGCCTCTCAAGGACCGAGATTGGGCGCATGCGCTACGGCACCTGGAGCAGGCTGTGTAAGGAATATCAGCACCAGTGGAACATGCGGATAAAAGGGATGACATATGTCGAGAATGAGGAACAGTCAATCTTGGACCTTCATCCCGATTGATTCCCGGGCCGGAAATGCCTGGGGATAAAGTACTTTTACAGCCACCTGGTAACAGGTGGTTTTTGTTGCTTTATTGATATTGAGGGAAAGACATGCCGGGAAACAGAAAGATAGGAGCAACCGTCGCCCTTGACGGTGAACAGCAGTTCAAACAGGCTGTTACAAGCATAAATAAAGAGCTGGGGACGATGAAGTCCGAGATGTCCTCCCTCAAAGAGAGGACTGCCGGGCACGCAAATGCGCTTGATACTCTGCGTTCCAAAAATGAAATCCTGACCAGATCCCTGGAAAAATCGAGGGAAAAGCACGAGGCTATCAAGACCGGTCTGCAGAATGCGCAGGAACGTTACGAAAAAGCAGCGGCAGAGGTCGAGGATTACCGCAAGGAGATCGAGAAGGAAGAGCGTGCGCTCGAGGACCTGAAGAAATCCGGAGAAGCCAGCACAGAGGAAATAGAAGCCCGCGAAAAGGCTGTCCAGGATATGAAAGCGGCCGACGAGCAGAACCGGCTGGTCCTCGCCAAAGCCAAAGACAGTGTCGAGGAATGGACGCAGAAGCTCAACCGGTCCGAAGTCGAGATCAGCAAGGCCTCGAAGGCAGTCGATGAAAACAGCTCACTGATGCGTGAGGCAGAACAGTCCGCAGATGGATGCGCGACATCCATAGACGGATTTGGAAAGAAGACGAAACAGGCATCCCAGGAACTGACAGACATCGATTCCACTATCAGGGATGTTGCGGGAAATGGGATGCTCATCCACTTCCTGGAGGAGGCAGCTGAGGCGGCACAGAGGCTGACCAAGGCGACATACGAAGCCGCAAAAGAACTTGATGACGGGTATGATGCCATCATCACTAAGACCGGAGCAAGTGGCAAAGCCCTGCAGGAAATGCAGGATATTGCGGACAATGTATTCAGTTCTATGCCGGTGGATATGGCAGACGTCGGGGATGCGGTCGGAGAGGTCAACACCAGGTTCCACTCCATGGGGGAGGAACTGGAAAACACGTCTAAGATCTTCCTGCAGTTCGCCGAGATCAACGGGACAAATGTTTCCAGTTCTGTAGATAAAACGGACAGGATCATGAAGGCCTTTGGGGTTGATGCTTCCGAAGTGAAAAATGTACTTGGCCTGTTCACTAAGGTTGGTCAGGATACAGGCATGTCAATGGAGACCCTGATGGGTACCCTGGACAGCAACGGAGCCAGCTTCCGGGAGCTGGGCTTTAACCTGGAGTCATCTGCTCAGATGTTGGCAGAGTTTGAGGCAAATGGCGTTGATACCAATGGTGTACTTGCATCTCTGAAAAAAGGTGTGGTAAATGCCGCCAAGGAAGGCAAAGATGCGAATTCGATGCTGTCTGAAGCGGCTGCAGCCATTGTCAACGCCAAGACAGAGACCGAAGCCCTGCAGATCGCAACGGAGACATTCGGCTCCAAGGGCGCCATGGTCATGGTTGACGGCCTCCGCTCCGGGCGGGTCAGCCTGCAGGAGACAGGTACATCCCTGAAATCTTACGGAGACATTGTAGAAAAAACATTCGAGGAGACTTTGGATCCCTGGGACGACGCCAAGGTCGCAATGAACAACCTGAAGGCTGCCGGCAGCACTCTCGCAGGAGAAGCCATGCAGGAGCTCAAACCCGCGATCAATGCGGTGACAGAGACCATCAAAGGCGTCACGAAATGGTTCCGGGAACTCGATGGACCGCAGAAGAAGGCCATTGCAGGCTTTGCCGGGCTGGCTGCAGGTGCTGCCATCATCGTTCCGAAGACGATTGCCCTTGCAAAGAGCATCGAAATGATCAGGGCGGCACACTCTCTGTCAACGATAGCGACAAATGCCAGCACAGCTGCAACTGTAACCAATACAGCGGTCACAGAGGGAGCCACAGTCGCGCAGGCAGCATTCAACGCAGTCCTGTCAGCAAATCCTATAGCACTTGCTGTAATTGCCGTAGCGGGGCTTACAGCGGCGATCGGGTATCTGATCGTCAAGTCTCAGGACGGTGCGGAAGAGATGGAGTCAATGACGGACCGCATGTACTCTGCCCGAGACGCATCAGAAGCCGCAAGACAGTCAATGAAGGATGCAGGCGACAGTCTTGCAGACAGCTACTCAAATGCCAAGGATTCCATTGACGATGTCCTCGCATCCTCCGAGCTTGCCGGCCGGCTTGCCGATGAGCTCATGGAGCTGAGTGACAAGACTAACCGGACAGCCGAGGAACAGCACCGCATGGAGGCAATCGTCTCCATGCTCAATGACATTTATCCGGATCTGGCTCTTTCCATTGACCAGACCACAGGAAACCTGAATAAGGAAAACTCCGAGATCCTGTCAGCAATAGACAATCTCAAGAAGATGGCTCTTGCCAAAGCATATCAGCAGGCATATCAGGAAGTCATTGATGAGATAGTTGAGGCAACAAAAGAGCAGATCAAGGCAGAGATGGCCCTGGAGGATATAGAAGACGGACTGTCAGATGCGGAGAAGGAGCGGACTAAGATCATGGACCTGCTCCAGCAGAAGCAGACAAGACTGTCTGAAGCGTCCAGTAAATACAGAAAGGTCCTCAATGACCGGAACGCCACTCAGCAGGAGGTCATAGACGCAGAGATTGAGTACCAGAACGCTCTCGCAGACAGCCAGAATGACATGATCGAGTACAACGGCAAGATGCAGAGCGCCAACAGACTGCTTGAGCAGTTCGGAGACGCCAACACGGCAACTACAGACGAAATCAACAAGATGAATGACGCCATAGCGTCGCATAAGGAAAAGGTTGATGAAGGCCTGTCCTATACAGAAAGGCTGGCCGAAAAGTGCGAGGAGCTTGGAGTAAGCGTCACAGGCGCGACGGAGACGATTGACGGTGCCACGTATTCAATGGAAAGCGCGACAGAGGCAACGGCAGGTTTGTCTGATCAGACAGGCGTGACAGCCGAGGAGCTGGCAGAGGATGCGGAGGAAATTGTCGCGACCTACGAGGAACTGTACGAGAAAGCACTGGAATCCATTAATGGCCAGATCGGCCTTTTTGAGCAGATGTCTCTTGATTCCGAAGTCTCCCTGCAGACCATGAATGATGCCCTGATCAGCCAGCAGGAAGTGATGTCGAATTATTCCGACAACCTGGCAACGGCGATGGAGTATGTCGCTTCATCCGGCGATGAAAATGCTGCAGCCTTCGTGCAGGCGATCGCTGACATGGGCGCAGACGGTGCTACATACATGGACGAATTCGTCAAAGCCCTGGAGGCTAACGACGGATCTGCAGAGGAGATCCTTGCAAACTTCGCAGGAGCACAGGAGGCGAAAGAACAGTTCGCGGCCCAGATGGCAGAGATGGAACAGCAGGCAGGCACTTCTACAGGAGCAGTAGTCGATGCCGTGTCCAGCGCAGCTCCCGCAATGGGAGAGGCGGCCAGTACGACCGCACAGGCAGGCGTGGATGCATTGAAGGACGCCGAGCAGGCCCATGCGGACGCAGGAACGCAGAACGCGCAGGCCTACGCAAATGCCATGTCAGACGAATCGTCGGCTGTTTCAGATGCAGCAAACGACCTTGAAGGAGCAGCTGAAAACGAACTGCAGGATTCTGATGCTTATTCATGGGGCGCCGATCTCGGCCAGAACTTTGCAAACGGTATCTGGTCGAAGGTGTCCGAGGTTGAGGCCGCAGCGCAGGCACTGGCCAATGCGGCAGCAGGATATATCCACCATTCGACGCCGGATAAAGGACCGCTTGCCGGAGATGACAAGTGGGGCGGAGAGCTCGCGGAGCAGTTCGCAAAAACAATGGCAGCCAAGACCGGACAGGTCGGTCGTGCTGCAGAAGAAATAGCGGCAGCGGCGGCAGAGGGCATGCGCAGGACCACAGCTTCTAAAGACATTTCCCTGGAGGCGACGATCCATCAGTCAACTGTGAACAGAAACAGCCGGACCACATCCGGACAGGACCTGCCTGCAGTAGAGACCCATGTTTATCTTGGAGACAGAGACATCACTAACTGGATCACGAAGCAGGTGGTAAAGAAGGTCACAGAAATGCAGCGTGCATCGTCCTTGTCGAAAGGAGCGGCAGGATATGTATGATATCGAATTTAACGGCGAAACATGCGAAATGCATGGAACCTATATAAGGCAGCGCCCGAACATCACAGTACCACTTGAAGAGGTGGAACAGTACCGGGTGGCGGGAAGGGACGGAGTCCTCACGGGCAGCAGGTACATCCCGCCCATGGATTTATACATCCCGATGAACTTCCGTGTGAACAAGGACCTTAATGAAGAATGGCAGGCCCGCTTCCGAGATCTGCGCACATGGCTCCATGGCTCCGGGGAGATGATACAGTCGGACGATGACAGCTATTACCTCAAAGTCCTTAACGTACAGATCGAAGAGTCGGAGCGGATCATTAAGAAGTACGGACGTTTTACCGCACATTTTACGTGCGACCCGTATTTTTATCGTATTGACGGAAAAGAGGAATACGACATCACGCATCCGAGGATCCTCGACAACGAGTATGACATAAGCCATCCGACCTATGTTTTCTCGGGATCTTCCGGGACAAGGACCCTCACCGTGAACGGGAACGCCGTTTCGATCGTGGTCAATGGCACGACCATGATTGATACGGACCGGATGATCACCTACACGACATCGGACATGAAACTGAGAAATACCAGGCTGACAGGAGATTATGAAGATCTCTATCTGAAGCCCGGAGAGAATACGATAACAGCCACAGGAACCGGTTTGAAGATCATCCCGAACTGGCGGACAAGATAAAACAGATCAGTAGTTTTGACCGGTAAAATGCAGAGAAACAATTGCGCCGGCGCAAAAAGGAGAAAGCATGATTCAGGTATATAGTCCGGGAAATGAGGATTTTACGAAAAACGGAGACTGCACTCTCTTCCCGGCATCTGCCGGTGTGAATGCTGTCCTTGGCGGTGCGTGGACAGCTACACTGATACATCCTCTCGACTCTGAGGGCCGGTGGAGATACCTGGTTGAGGAAGCAGTTGTAAAAATGCCTTCCTTCAATGGGGACCAACTCTTCCGGATCCAGAAGCCGCAAAAATCGGACTCCGGAGTCGAGTGCACAATGGTCCCCATTTTCTACGACGCAAGGCACGTCTTTTTGACGGACGTGCGCCCGACTTCGCTGAATGGACAGGATGCGCTTAATTATATTTGCGGCAACAGCGGGTTTTCCGGGGTGTCAGACATCCTCTTCCAGGGGACCGCATACTACGAGTACAAAAACCTTCTGGAAGCGATCTGCGGAGATGACGAGAATGCTTTTGTGACCCGCTGGGGTGGAGAACCTGTTTTTGACAACCACACGGTGACGATAAATACCCACGCCGGCAGCGACTATAATGTCGAGATCCGATACGGTAAAAACATCCCTCAGAACGGGATGTATATCGAGACGGATATGTCAGCCATTGCGACCCGCATCTACCCGAAGGCATACAACGGATATGAAATGTCGAATCACGGGTATGTAGATTCGCCATTAGTCAATCATTACGCTTTGGTATACCCGCGGACAATCACATACGACACCGTGAAGATGAGGGAAGATGCTTCAGAGGACGATCTGTTAGATCCTGCAATCACAATCTGTGATACGCAGGCGCAGCTGGACACGGCCCTGAGGGCAAAGTGCAATGCGGAATTCGACAACGGCATCGATAAGCCGCTGATCACGATTTCCTGCGATATGATCCTGCTGCAGAACACAGAACAGTATGCCGATATTGCGGAACTCGAGACGGTATCCCTGGGTGATACCGTACATTGCTATAACAATCATCTCGACTTCACAACGAGCGCGCGCGTCATGGAGCTCACATATGACTCTATAAAAAAGCGCGTCGACAATGTAACGCTGGGAGCTTATAGGCAGAGCTTCCTTGACATCCTGAACAAACGTGTCAGCAGCATTGACGACCTCGCAGCAAGGGCAAACAGCGCTTTGAACGGTGACGGTACCGTCATGGCCGAGCGCGTGCGAGGCTTCCTCAATGGCGCTGTGACCTCCCTGCATGCCCAATATAACGTGGCGGAACATCAGGATTATGTGGCAATCCTCTTTGAAAACCTTGACACGACCAGTGATCTTTTCGGAGCTCTTGCCATCGGGACACAGGGCTGGATGATCTCAAAACGGCGTAATGCAGCCGGCACAGACTGGGTATGGACCACAGCCGCAACGGCAGAGGGAATCGTCGCAGATACGATCGTGACAGGCGCGATCTCTGACGCCGCAGGGAATAACTACTGGGACATGGAGACTGGAGAATTCCGGCTCGCTTCGACTGCGACAGTGGGAGGCAAAACGGTCTCAACAATCGCTTCTGAGGCTGTTGATGCCCAGACCCAGCAGTCTATTTTCAATAAGCTGACCAACAACGGCCAGACGCAGGGTATCTACCTGAATAGCGGCAAGCTGTATATAAATGCGAGTTACATTGCGACAGGCATCCTTGCCGATGCAAACAACAACACGACCTTCAACCTGTCGACCGGAACCCTGACAATGAAGAAAGGCTCCATTGATATAGGCAACGGGACCTTTAAGGTGACAACGGCCGGAGCACTTACCGCAACAAGCGCGAATATTGAAGGGACATTTAAAGCCGGAAGCACGTACTGGATAAAGCTGAATGCATCCGGAGAACTGGCAGGAGGATCCGGGAACACCCAATACGGCTTCATTGATTACTCTGCATCGTGTGTTGATGTCGACAGCGGACAAACGTACCGCGGAATACAGATCCAGGGCGGATGCCTGAGAATCTCCACGAGGATCATAACCGTTGCACGTTCGACATCGACAAGTACCACGACCACGGAAGGCGGTAATGGAACGTTCAAATATATTTCAAAGATTGAGAATAACGGCGACGGAACTATCACATGGTATAACAGCACAGTACAGTTTATTAATGGGATCATGGTCTCACAGCTTTAGCCAGAGGGCATTGCAACCATAAGGAGGCAATATGGAATACATTGCGGTTTACGAGAAGGCACGCACCAGTGCTTCGCTGACAAGAGACTCACAGATGGAAGAACACCTGTCGAGGGGAGCCAATATCTACAAGAGAGAAGGCGACGACATGACGCTTATTGCCACCCCGGAAGATGGTTTTCTTATTGCACGGCCTGTCTTTCCTGTTCCTGAGACAATGTCATTCAGGGCGTATTTATGATCGTGCGCTGCGCGATCGGATAGAAATGGAGGTATAAGAAATGCAGAACGGGGAAAAGCTAATAGCTCTTGAAAGCATAATTTTCAACTTTGCGCAGAGCCAGTTTTCAGCAAACAATGTTTCACCTCTGGAGGCAAGGCTCATCATGGAAGCTGTTGATGGGAAGTTCCAGAAGATTGGCCTTGAGTCGGTCCTGATGGGAATGGTCCATATTGGAGAACCTGACGAAATAAGGACCGCTGATAAGGCTGTATCAGGAAGAAATGAAAAGCATACAGGCACACCGGAAGACCTGGTGGATGCTTTTAAAAAGACCGGATTCACCCCGGATGACCAGAAAGGGAAATAAAAATGCTGACGATAACAAAAAAACTCGACATGTCTCCGCATGGGGTTCCGCAGGTAATCCGTGTTTCCCAGTATGATTCTGACTTCACTCTGGAATTTAAGCTTTTTGCGTCAGGCGGAAACTTCGCGATCAGCACTGGAACAACTGCAGAAATCCGCGGGACAAAGCAAAGCGGCACTGGCTACAGCGCTTCCGCCACACTCGACACATCCACAAAAGTCGTGACCGTTGCCGGCGCTGCCCAGATGACCGCAGTTGCCGGGATGAACATCTTTGAAATTGTTCTGAAAAAGAATAATAAAGAGATCAGCTCCGCAAACTTCTGCCTCCTGGTTGAGAGAGCCGCCCTGGATGCCGACACCATCACCGATGAATCCGTACTCAAGGAACTGAACGCGATTATCGAAGGTGCGGAAACAGCTACTCAGGCGGCAGAAGAGGCCGAGGACGCGGCCGATCGGGCAGAAGCTGCAGCACAGACGCTTGTAATTGATCCCACGTTGACGCTCCCCGGGCAGCCGGCAGATGCCAAGGCAACAGGAGATGCGATTGCCGAGATAGAAGATGAAATAGCGCAGATAGTTCCAGGGCTGTCATCCGAAGCAAAAGCGGCATTGCTTATTTGTTTTTCCCATGTCGCATGGATAGACGAGCACGGACAGGATTATTACGATGCCTTATATAATGCGTTGTATGATGGAGACTATGTTTATGAATGGTCTGCAAATAGTGGAGTGATTCCGCAAGGACTTACATACAGTTCTGTTGAATGGGGTACAAATAATGAGTATTTAAAAGTGTATGATGGAAATCTGTTTCTTGGATATGCTAATAATATGACTATTGAGGTGGAAGTGGCTTATGACGCACCATATAACAACAGTCATGGGATTACTGTTGCGGACAGAGTGAATCATGGCGTTCGGTTATATACTAAACCCGATGGAACATTACGATTTGTTGGAAGTGAAAACGGTCAAACATCCGGCACAGATGTAGTCGGAGTTGATAGCAGTATTTTCCATAAAATAAAAATTGAACTCCAAAACGGGACAGCAAGTTTATATATAGATGACGCATTTATAGCATCAAGGGATGCTTATTCATCTCCTTATCTGTTTAGACCTGTTTTAAACTCAAGTCCAACCATAACAGGTTTTTCTAAGAGGATAAAATCTATTAAGTTTACAAGAGATAAAAATGCTGTACTTGAAGATAAAATCAAGGTGTTCTTTGGTAAGGGAATATCAGGTAGTAATATAATTGATAATACAAAACGATTCCTCACTGAGCCGATACTGTTTGATACAAACCTCCCATTAACAGTTCAGTATTCTGGTTGTGCAGAATATAATGTTAGGTACGCTGTGAAAATTGTGGATAATCAGGGTAATATATGGGTATATAACTCTTCTACAGATGAATATGATATATTCTGGAGAAAAAACGATGATATAACAGTTCGGGCTGATAATGTTTATCAAGGGTGGATTGTTAGTGATAGTGAGATTGTATCTGGTAAGAGAGTTGATGATGTGCAATATATATATGAAAAAGCAAATATATTAAATACAAATGGTTCAATTCGTATTCTATTTGCAGATATTGATTCGACCGACAACACGCCTGATTATAATATTGGTGGTACTTTAGTGATTCAAAGACGTTCATACATATTGGAGGGGAGGGATAAGAATGAATTTATTTGATATTTCCGGTAATATTATACCGATAAATTCACAGGATGAAAAAATGCCGTTTCTTTCATCTTCTCCGAGCAATTATTTAAAGGAACAAAGTGATTTCAATGTATCATCTTTTCCTTTAATTTATCCTTTTACGGAATTCGCTGTTGATTATGCAACACAGACCTCAACGCCGAAGGTTTTGAGTATCACGCAGAAACAATTTTATGAGACATTCTATGACCAGTATTTAGGATATCACGATGATTTACTGGTAACAAAAAAGAACCTCGGAAAAGACCAGAGCGGATTGTACGATGTATGGTGCTACGACTTTATTCCGTACAACGCCAAGAAAAAAATCTTGCTTTCAAGCGGAATGCACACATACGAACTTCCGGCATCTTTTGGACTTGCCAGATGGGTAAAGGAATACATGGAATCAGATGCTAAGGTTTTTGAGTATCTGAGACAGAATGTGCAATTGAGTGTTATTCCTATTGTTAATCCATGGGGGTTCAACCAGAATCCCAAAAAATATGGCAATGTAAACGGTGTAAATCCTAATCGTAACTTTGATGATTGGGATAATGTTTGGGATGATTTTCCGGAATATAGTCCGGACCCGACAGCGCCAAATTACAATGAGTGGAATGTTAAAGGGGATGCTCCCTTCAGTGAGGCTGAGACCCAGATTATTTGCAGATGGTTAAAAAATAATACTGATGCAGATTTTTACATTGACTGCCATACTGGACTTAATAACTCTGCACAGCAATTTGGGGATATTTGGTATATATATGTTACTGGTAATGTGAACAGTGATAAATTATCAAATGCGGCTATTGCCCTTACGACTCATATTCAAAGCACATACGGTAACACGCCAAAAGTTAATGCCGTTGTTGATGCACAGAACTCGATTAAACAACGGTATGGGACAGGTGTAGTCGGTATTCCAACAATAACTATTGAACAACCACAGCATTCAGACTCGGCTTATCAGACAGTACCAAATAACTGCAAAATAGCTATCAAGGAATACGCCACGCAGATCCATGCTTTTGTTATGGCTCAGTTAAAGCAGGATGTTGTTTATAATCGTCTCACCAACAAAATTATCACATCAGTTGGCGACAGTTATGTAAATGGAGATCTACCTGATAACAAAGAATGGACGGCATTAATTGCCGCAAGAAACGGAATGACTGCATATAACATGGGAGTTGGCGGGGAGTCGCTGAGAACCATGGTAACAAGTGAGAGATATAAAAACATCAATAGTGGAAGTGATTACATTGTTGTTTTTTCTGGCCACAATGATGTCCATTATGACTATACTCCTCTTGGAGAGATGGGAGATACAACAGCCACAACATTTTACGGATGCCTTGATATTCTCTGCAAGGATTTGCTGAATCTCTATCCGTCTGCACGCATTTTGTTTATCACTCCGACACATAGAAGTGTAAACTATGACTATTCGCCATATGTCGAAGCAATGAAGGAGGTTTGCTACAAATACTCAATTCCCTGTTGGGACGCGTTTGGAGAACTCGGAATTTTAATTGGTGGGGTAAATGGTGTAACCGCTCAAAGCAATATGTTTGAGTTGCAGCCATTGCATCTTAATGAATTAGGGCATGAGTATTTGAGTTATAAAATCGAAGAACAGCTAAAAATGTTGTAACCAAAGAAGGAAAGTAGCTTGTAGCGTTCGATTTGTTCCAACAAGCTGACATAAATGCACCTCAAAGGGCTTGCAGTTGAACGGCTGTGAGCTCTATTTATTTACAGAAAGGACATAAAACATGGATATCGTAATGTTTCTTGAAAATTTCCACTTCCGGAACGAAATTCTGGAGCTCATCATACCGGCTGTCATGATGGCCGTGGACTTCGGCACAGGCACATTCGGAGCCTGGATGATGCACACATTCAAATCAGCGAAG
>JAFVGK010000163.1 GCA_017475035.1 Blautia sp. | reverse complement strand
TTCAGTATGCATGCAAATGCAGGCTATAACGTTTGCGTGGTTATAATATAGCCTCGCAAAAACCATTGTTAGATTATCAACACATTGGTTTTTTCGGTGTTTTGCTTATTGCGAGGCTATAAAAGCTTGAGAAGTTCAGGTAATAACTAAATACCGCTCATTATAGATACCCTTAGTATTCCACTCAATATAATAAGACAATATTTTGCAGAAAATGCAATACCACTATTATCGTTTTTTCAATTCTTTCTATCGCTAATGTATTCTGCTAATAAGTCCGCATCTCCATAAATCTTTCTGTATTCATAAGGATATTTATTATTTTTTTTTCCAATCAAACTAAATAAAATCGCATATATCGTTCTAAATACTAGAGAAAGATCATAAAACAAATTCCAATGATCCAAATAATATAGATCCAAGGCTAATTTTATATGAAGTAACTTATTAACATATAAATCCTGAGCAACTCCTTCAACCAAGTATTTTTCACCATGAGTATAATTAAATATACTTCCAGGAGAAGCCAAACCGGGTAAAACATTTAATGTCTGTTTCTCCTTAGCAGTATAATACTCTTCTACTATATCAACATCCTCTGGCCTCGGTCCTATAATTGACATGGTTCCATTTAAGATATTGAATAGTTGAGGTAGCTCATCAACTTTAGCCTTTCGTAGTATATGTCCCCACCAAAAGATTCTTCTATCTTCTACCCCTGTAATACTTCCTTCTGCATCGGCACCGACGCGCATTGTACGAAATTTAAACACCGTGATTGCTTTAAGCCCAAGTCCCATACGATTTGCTTTATATAAAATTGGACCTCTGCTGGAAATTATTATCCCAAGAGCCGCAATCATCATTATAGGACTTAAGAGTATGATAGCAATAAAAGCAAGCAATCTGTCTAGGAATGCTTTAATCAACTTTTGAATGTTCTTCACCTTATTGTCCTTCTTATAGTCATTAATACTTCAGCCGAGTCCATGCAACATTGGTTACCCCAAAAATGTGCCTGATTCACCAATGCCCTTGAAGACCTCGGATGAGGATATTCTCTGATTTCACTACTATAACATTCAAATGCTTGTATTTTTTTTTCAAGCACATCTTCTATATTAACCCAAGTATCAGGCACGAAATTCCTTGGATACCCCCATTCCGTACTGCTTGCTGTATAAAATGTATAGAACTCTTCTATAAAAGTATCAATTGGCCTGAAAGCAATTGATGCAGCCTCAAAAAGGATCTTATGATCTCTGTTTGCATCACAGGCTGATTGGCAATAAATGATATTAGGTTGAAATTCTTCTGATATCTTTTCGAGAGGAGCTATAACATCCGTCAATGTATAGGTATCTAATTTCTGATCAGGATAGCAAAGCCTGTAAACATGGTCAATTCCTAATATTTTAGCCGCTTCTTCCGTTGCTTTGCTTTGGCCAACATCCTTTGCGTACCGTAAAGATTCCCCCTCGCAAATGATAATGGCACGAACAATATCCCCTTTCATTGTATGTTTAATAATGCTACCGCCAATGCCTAAAAGTTCATCATCTGGATGTGCAGCAACTACTAAAATACGTTTATTCATTCTTCATTTGTCCTTCCAGATTAAGTCCGTTCAGTTCTTGTCCTATGTATCTGCCTTCTTCTGACTCCATTTCTGTAATCAACAGAATATTATCGCCTGTTGCTATCAAATATCCACAAGATTTTTTCTCGAAACTAAAAGATTTTCCAATTATAGTTCCTGGGACTTTATCAGAAAGCACAGGCAATAAAGCGGCTTTCCAAATAAGCCATTTCTTACCTTCCAGGTAAGTAAATGCTCCAGGATATGGGTCCGTAAGAGCTCGAATGAAATTATAAATTTTTTCTCCTGGAAGATTCCAGTCTATAAGTCCATCTTTTGGTCGGCGTCTTGGTAAAATGGGCTCATCTGTCTTATTATCAATTCCAATTTCAGGTTTTATCCCTTTGTTCAAGTTATCTAATAACTTTAACAACATTTCAGTATTTGTGTCGGCTACTTTATCATACAGTGTTTTGCATGAATCGTAGAGTGTAATGTCAAAAGCAATTTGATCTATGATCGCCCCGGCATCTACTTCAGGTGTCAACCACATCATTGTATTACCTGTTCTTAATTCACCATGAATTAACGCCCAGTTAATTGGGGCACTACCTCTATTATGAGGCAGCAAAGCTGCATGAGTTCCAATCGTTCCTATTCTTGGTATATCCAACAACCTCTCTGGGAGAATCTCTGACCAACCTAATACCACCAACAAATCAGGCATTAATTTCTGAACAATTCTATATGCGTCTTCGCCTTTTATTGTATCCACCGTATAATACGGAACATTACATTTATGGCAGATTTGCTCATATTCTCGGGTTCCGGCAGAACGCTTAGAGAAGGAATTTTCATTTAAAGTAATAAACCCCTTCACCTCATAGCCTTGACTTAACGTTGCATAAAATGCTTTCAGCCCTTCTTCATGAAATCCGATCCAGACAATCTTTAACATTTTATAACCTTCTTCATTGGAAATTTTGATACTGCTTTCGCAGTTCTTAAATAGTTTTCATAGTCTTTTGTAAACTTTCACAAACGTAATCCACCTCGTCATTTGACAAAAGTGTATGAAGTGGTAATGAAAGTAGATTCTCGTAATAAGCATATGAATTAGGAAAATCTTTCACATCCCAGCCATCATTTTTATACGCAGTCATCATAGGAAGCGGCTTGTAATGAACATTTGTAGATACACCAGTTTCAGCCATTCTCTTGATTATTCTATTTCTTTTGACCACATCAATTCCCGGTACACGAACAAGGTAAAGATGGTTTGAACTATCCATGTTGTCAGTATGATGATTAAGGTGAAATAAACCAAGCTTATCACATACTTCATCATACTGTCTAATGATTTCTCTTCTTCGAACCAGCATTCCAGGATAACGGTCAAGCTGACGTAAGCCAATAGCCGCCATGATATCTGTCATATTACATTTATACCACGGACCTACAATGTCGTATTCCCATGCCCCTGTATTTGTTTTCGCCAAGGCATCCTTGTTCTGACCATGGAGAGATAGGAGCTGATAAAATCTATATATTTCACTATTCTGAACGCCCTCTATCTTTCTCCATGTGCTGGCTCCACCTTCAGCTGTAGTGAAATTTTTTACAGCATGAAAAGAAAAAGATGTAAAATCTGCTATGGAACCACAGAATTTTTTTTCGCCGCCAACAATTCTGGATGCCCCCAGACTGTGTGCACAATCAGCCAAAACTGCCACTCTGCCGAGACTTTGTTGTATATGAGAAGAAAGATTACCCAGAGGAGTCCCGTCTTGTTCTTTCGGTCTAAATAATATTTTCTTTTTTTCGACGATTTCGTATATCCTGTCATAGTCACATACGATACCACCCAAATCTACTGTGATAATTGCTTTCGTTTTCTCCGTTATTGCTTCTTCAAGCTTCTCATAGTCCATCTCAGGAGCATGTGTTTTTTTATCTCCATTCTTCTGGATATCTACAAATTTCACCTTTGCCCCGCAATGAATTGCAGCAGATGCACTTGCTGTATAAGTATATGCAGGTACCAGTACTTCATCGCCTGGCTGAACGCCATATAACCTCAAATTCAGCTCTTCCGCTGCTGTTGCTGAATTCAGACAAGCCACACGGCACATCCATCGCTTAGGCTCTTTCTCTGTATCTTCTTGGGCGTCGCCAGTCTCTATATATGCAGCCAGTCTTCTTTCAAGAAGCTTTGTCCTCGGTCCTGTGGTTATCCAGCCTGACTTCATGGCAGCAACAACTTCATTGATTTCCAGTTCTGAAATATCGGGGGGAGAAAACGAAATATTCATTTAACTTATTCCTTCCTACTATTTGAATGTCATTACCTTCATTATCCAACACCCAGCTTTTCGAAATGAATCCTGAAATCAGCTTTTTATCACGATATCTGATAAAACGAAAGCCCAACATATATCCTCAGGTAAACCGAAAAAGGTGAACAAAGAATCCTCACACCTGTTTTTCTCTTTATTAACCTTTGTTCCATTTTATGATAACTTCATTACTCTCTGTACAGAAACTCTTTCATCGCCTTGCTGTTTGCTTCGTAATCAATCAGATGTCCTTCCGTACCCGCCACATTATCATAAGGCTGCTGGGCTTCCAGAGGGAGTACCTTATACTCAAGTTGATCCATGATATCAACGCCCTGCTTTGACGCAAGGAATGAAATCCGGGCAAAAGCCAGTGCAATACTGATAATGACATTTTCCGTAAGGTTGTTATAAGAGGTCTCAAAAATCGGGCTGATGGCAGTATTCATAAACTCCAGGTCCTCTTCCGTCAGATGGTCAAGGTTCACCACTCTGCGGCTGTCATGGATATCAGGTTTTTCCACTTCATCGGTATAGAGCACTACCTCATCTGCCAGTGTCGAACTGACGCTTCGAAACAGATTCGCAATCACCTCCACCTCACGGATACAGCAGTTGTACACGGAATCATATTGCAGCCAGCCGTATCCGACAGCCTGAAGGCCGTTTAAATGCGTATCCGGACCGAATTCTGACAAATAATATTCTTTCGCAAGCAATTCCACCATCAGCTGATCCAGAAGATTTGCATCCTGTAAAGCTTGGATATTTTCCTTTTTAGATGCTACCATGCTGTTCAAGGCATTCCGCTCCGCCCGGGACACATCCACAGTCACTCCGCCATAATCGTCGATCAGCGTGGCAAGGTTCAGATAGTTCAAAGACATAAACAGCTCAATCCCCATGTCAAAGTTCTGATTAAAAACTTTTACGGTTTCTTCCGGGCCATTATTCCGGTAAGCCATATCCAGCTTCTGCGGGATGTCATAGCCCTCATATTTTACGAACGTGTCCCAGGTAAACATCATCAGACGGATCTTGCCTGTATTTTCATTCATAGCCACCGCCATGCAGGTATTGCCCACATTGCCGCCCCGGTTGCTCATGCCTTCATTACAGATCAGTAAAAAGTTGACCCAGCCGTCTTCATCTGCCACATTCTCCTGTGCCCGCACAGGCACAGGAGATAAAACAGTCAGCATCACAAGAGCAAGAACCAGGGAAATCTGCCGTCTGTATTTCTTTTTCATCACATCTTCCTCCTTTTCTTACTCCACCGGAATCCGCTCCTGATCATAGCGGTTTGTGATCACCAGTTCGCCGAATTCATCATAATAGCCGCTCCAGCCAGCCACTCCGTCCATATTGTTCGTCAGCTTGTTGTACCGGTCCAGATACCGTTCCGAAATCAGCCTTGCCTCGCTGTCGAATCCGCGTTCCACGCTGGCGTAGCCATCCGGGCAATTGATCGGGGCGCCGATCTCATCCAGATATCCCTCCCAGGTTACGTTCCCGTGCTCGTCCACCTCATACTCATAGGTGGCGTATCCTTCCCCGGTCACTACAGGATTCCCGTCTTCATCCAGGAAGGTCCGGTCATGAATCCTCGTCACAGGATAGTAAACCTCCTTCACTCCCCAGGCGCCGTTTGCCGCTTCCACACGGTTTCCTTCGACATCCTTATAATACTCGTAAGTCATCTGCACCTGCTCACTGTTGCTGAGATCATAATCATAACAGATCGTGGCGTAACCTGATTCGTTCGTCATCGGATCCCCGTTATCATCCAGCAGAGTCACCTGTTCCAGGTTTCCAAAGGAATTGTACTCATTCTTTTTGCCATAGATCCCATCGACCATGGTGCCGTTACCGTCACCATCGAAATACCTGATCAGGGAGATCTGTCCCAGGCTGGTATAATCCATCAGGATATTGCTGCATCCTTCCGGCCCGACCGCCGGGCTTCCGTCCGGGCTGAAATAATGGATCTCTACCGGCAGGTCATACTGGTTCAGAACCTGGATCGAATAGGGACACCCTTCCCCTTCATCCAGTGTCTCGTTCTCCACCCGCATCATATAATGTCCGTTTGTTTCATCCTCATAGACCAGCTCCCGGTGGCTGTAACTCTGATTGAACACGGCGGGACGTCTTTTCTCGTCTTTATAATACTCCTCCTGAATCCGCCCGCTCTCCGCGTAGCTGATGCTGTGGATGGCATAGCCTTCCCGGTTATTGACCAGGTTGTCCAGGTCATCGTAAAACTCTTCCTTTGTAAGTCTGTCCAGATCGTCATAGACATTCAGAACATAAGCGTATCGCTCATCCTTCGGCACGATCCCCAGCCTGCCGGTATCCAGATATCTCTCCGCCGTCAGATTCCCGAGCTCATCATATTCATACTCGGCCACCGCGTAGCCCATCGTGGTATTGACCAGATTGTCCTCCACATCGTAGTAGGCTTCCTCTGTCACATTGCCGATCGCATTGTATGCCGTGGTCTTCCTTGCGTATCCCCGCTGGGTACTGCACTTCTCGCTTGCCCGGTCATAGTAGCTCACAGAGGTTTCCCTTCCCGCCAGGTCATAGGTATAACGTACCTCCGCATACTGACCGGCGAAAAACGTCGGCACACCAGCGGTATCGAAATACTTCACCGAAAGGATCTTCCCATCCGGATCCACTGTCCTGCTCAGCCAGGAAAATTGGGATCTCGTATGAATGGCAGGTTTGCCGTCTGAAGTTAATAGATGCTCCTCGATACAATGGTTCCTGTCATCATAGGTAAAGGTAACCTCGCTGTAACCCTGGCGGCACCAGGTTCTCTCGCCCTTCTGATTGTAATACACCTCGCTGGTCTGGTTATTATTATTATCATAGGTATACCCCACAGCCGCATACCCACCGGAAAGAACGATCGGCTGACCTTCCTCATCCAGAAACTCCTTCCGAATGTTTCTCTGACGGTCATCCCAGGTATTCTTCACCGTCGCGTAGCCGAAACTGTTGAGAACCGGCGCATCCTTCAGATCCAGATAGGTCTCGGTCAGGATCCTCCCGTTTTTGTCCACGGTACGGTTCAGAGCCGCATAACCAGAATTGATATAGGTGCGATTATAGGAGTCATCCAGGTAGACCATATTAATGACATACTGGTTTTCATTGTACTTGTACTCAATAACCGCATATCCGTCCTTCGACAGGGTCGGCCTTCCGGAAGCGTCGACATAAATCCGCCGCCAGACCTGTCCCTGGTCACCATATTCATAGCGGATTCCCGCATAGCCAGCGGAAATCTGCGTCGGCATACCCTTTAAATTCAGATACGTTTCGCTGGCACGTCTGTTATTGGAATCAAAGCTGTAGACAATCGAGGCGTAACCCATCGCGGTTTCCACGGGCTGCAAAGCCGCGGACAGGTAATCGATCCGGGTCGCGTTTCCTCTGGCGTCATAGGTCCTTCGCGTGGTTGCGATCCGGTTTGTCAGGGATGCGATTCTCTCCTCCTCATCCAGATACTGTTCTACAATAACATGATGGTGGTCGTCGTACTCCCTCTGCCAGACAGAAAAACCCTCCGGCAAACGAAACAGCTGATCCGATTCATCCAGATACCGGACCTGGAGAGTATTGTCGGCGTTGTCATAGACATAGCCTATGGCGGAATATCCTTTCTCGCCCATCACACGCTTCATCTCCGTATCCAAGAGACTTTCCTGCGTCAGACGCCCTCTCGCATCATAGGCATACGCTTTTGCCGCATAACCGCCCGTGATCATGACCACGTCGTCGTTATAATAATATACGGAGAGGGTACAGTGATTCGCGGAATTATATTCGTTGACGATCCGGTTATATCCGTCAGCCAGGAGAGTCGGCTGTCCTTCAAAGATATACCAGGCCTGCTCGGTACAGTTCCCGTTCTCGTCCCTGGCATAGGTGATATAGCTATATCTGCTTTCCTGCAGAATGTAGCGTCCGTCCGCACCGAAATATCCTTCGCTGGTCAGAAAGCCCTGCTCATTCCAGGTCTGCACCTTCCGCGCATAGCCGGAGCTCTGTACCATGTGATTCCCGTTCCCGTCAAAAAACTCCTCCGTCAACAGGTGCCCGGTCCCGTCATAGGTACATTCTCTGGCCGCAAAGCCTGCCGTTGAAACCACCGGCTGGTCATAAAGATCATAATAGCGTTCCGACAGGATATTTCCGAAAACATCGTACTGATAATATAAAGATGCATAGTCCCCCCGCAGCATATAAGGAGCTCCTGTCTCATCGAAATAGCGCTCCGAGACAAGGCGGTTCTCCTCATCGTATTCCCGGAGCACCTCCGCGGCTCCTGCCGTAACCAGGGTCACATTTCCGTCGCTGCCATAGTAAACCTCACGCACCAGGTTCCCGTTCAGATCATATTCACGGATAAACGAAGCATAACCCTGCGGGCATTCCGCCGGCTTTCCTTCCGTATCAAAGTACTGCTCCGTCAGCTGATGGCCTTCCAGATCCCAGGTATACGCAGCCCTGTGATAGCCATCCGGAATCTGAACCGGCTGCAGATCCGACCCATAATAAGAGACACTGGTTTTATTTCCCTGAAAATCAAAGGTCAGTATCTGCATGGCATAGCCAAAACGGGTATCCGCAAACTGTCTGTCCGCATCCAGATACGTAATCGACTTCAGATGACCGTTCTCATCAAAATCCTGCACCAGAACAGCGTAATCATCGCTGTTCATGATCAGGCTGCCGTCCGGATTGTAATACGCCTCCTCTATAATATTGCCATAGTCATCACAGATCCGTTCAAACCAGGAATAACCTATGGAAGCAGGGGCGACTTCCGCTCCGTTCTCATCGAAGTAAGCTTTTCTTCTCAGATTCCCATTCAGGTCATACTGCTGCTCAAACGAAGCATAGCCGGAGGGCAACAACACCGGCTTTCCCGTTTCATCCAGATATGTGATCTTCCGCATCAGTCCGGTCAGCAGATCATATTCCTGCCGGAACGCGGCATAGCCATCCGCATTCAGGATCGGCTGCAGATCCGCGCCAAAATAGGCCTCATAGGATACATGATGAAAATCATCATATTCCCGGATAATCCGGGCTCTCCCATTAACCAAAGTCGGTTCGTCTGCCCCGTTGTAATAGGTGACGGAGGAAAGATTGCCGTCAGAGTCATACTCGTACCGCACGGCGGCATAGCCCTCAGGCTGAATCACCGCTTCCCCGTCGGCGCCAAAGAATTTCTCGCCGGTCTGATGACCGGCATAATCGTAGGTGTGGCAATGCGCAGCATAGCTGCCTCCGGAAGCGACGAGGTTTCCCTCTTTGTCCAGCGTAACTTCCCAAAGGGTATTCTGATCCCGATTATATTCCCGGAATGAGGCAGCATATCCCTTGATGATATTAAAAGGCTGGTTTTCATCATCGACATACCGTTCCGAAGTCTGTACCCCATCTTTATTATAATGATAATAAACCCCATGAGCCCCGGTGGAAACCGCACGATCCGGATTCCCTTTATCATCAAAGAAATGCTCTGAAAGAACAAGCTCTTTATGCGGCCCGCCATGGGTCATCACTCTGACATAATAACCATCCCTTGCCTCACAGGGCTCGTCATCCTCGTTAAAATAGGCTTCTCTCGACGGTTGGGCGTTCAGAGCCGTATCCTCATACTCATATCGGATCGTGGCGTACTGCAGCTCGTCATCGCGTGTGGGTTCCCATTCCTCATCCATAAAGGTCGTCCGGATGACCTGTCCGTATCGATTCCGCTCATTGACATAGCCCGCATTCCCTGCTTTTGCCTCGATCAGCTCCAGATCCGTGCCGAACCATCTGCACTCCCGGATCTGATCCAGTCCCTGAGAAAAGCTGTGCTTTTCCGTCCATCCGCTTCCGGCAATCTCATCAAAGAGATACTCAATCCTGGCATAGCCGTTCAGACACATCGTATACTCATCGATGGTATCATAGAAAGTAATACGGTAGTCATAAGTCGGACCATCGTACTCATATTCCATCATGGAATATCCATATGTGGTCATTGTCCGGTGATCATCCGCGCCGAAATAACTCTCAAAATGTTTCCAGGTCGTATCCCCCACATAGGTGTAGGTCACTTTCGCATAACCACCCTTGATTCTGATCAGCTTCCCGTCCAGTCCCAGATAATCCGTCTCTGTCACCCGATCCAGGTCATCATAGGTATGCGTAACAGAAGCATATCCACCGGAAGCAAGGATCGCTCTCCCCTCAGTGTCCGTATAATCCGTGCGCAGAAGCTTGCCGTGGGCATTATAGGAGTTTTCCTGCCGGAACCAGCGAGCCTTTCCCAGAACAGGATCGCCATCTATTCCATAGATTTCCTGTGATAAAAGCAGGTGTTCCTCATGAATATCTTCCTTGCGCAGGTTTTCCGGTACCTCCACCATATCGATGGCCAGATCTTCAACGGCAGCTTTTTCTTTTACATAACTCAGTATCGTATAGACAGACACAACAACAGCCCCGCCTTCTGTTCCGATCAGCGGGGATCCGTCGGCATCCAGATACCGTTTTGTAATTGTATAACCAGAATCGTCATTTGTGATCTCGTAAAGGATCCTGGCATAACCCCCGGTCGGCCGGGTATAATTTCCGTTTGCGTCAAAATACTCTGAGGAAAGAATCTGATCCCCATCCCAGGTATCCCTGCGGTAGCTGTAACTTCCCGGAATCTCTGCCCTGCCACCGTCCGGCGCATAACGATCCTCCGTCAATACATGAGAATCACCGGAAGCGTCGGTAAACCAGGTATACTCTGCCCTGGCATAGCCTCCTTCCGCTGTCACAGGCTCCCCGGAAAGGCCAAAGTAGGCTTCCGAGAGCATGTTGTCCTCTTCATCCCAGGTATATTCCGCCCTGTAAAACCCTCTGGCATTCAAGGCCGGCTGCCCGTCCAGGGAGGTGGTGGTCTCCGAGATCAGATTTCCGGAACTGTCCCACTCACAGTCCGTCTCCGCCAATGTCGGCAAGGCCAGTGCAGCCTTTTCACTCCATTTGGATGCCGTCATGGCAGCAGTCTGCCGCTCCGAGACAACGTCCTCCTCCGCTGCTGCATTCATCTGCCCCAGCATTGCTCCGCACAGAGAGAGTGAAAACAAAATCGCCGCTCCTCTCCACTTTTTCATTCTAATGTATCTCCTTCTTCTCCTGCTGTCTTTTCACAGCCTCTGCCATATTTCTTCTGTAGTCGTATTTACTGTAATACTGTTTATAATATCTCCTGTTGTAGTAACTCCCCTGGTTGACCTTTTCTCCGTAGAACACAAAGCCCATAACATTCATCCCTGTCATCTCAGATTCAATAAGAGCCTTGCGGATGTCCCGGTGGTCAGAGAAATTCTGCCGGATGACATAAATACACCCAGCCACATTCTGGGACAGAACCAGCGGATCCGTCACGATATTGATCGGAGGCATATCCAGGATCACAAGGTCATAGGCATTCTCCAATTCCTTCAGGAGATTCTGCATCACGCTGGAGGCCAGGAGCTCGGCCGGATTCGGAGGAAACGCCCCTGCCGGAAGGAGATCGAGGCGATCGACGGAGCCTTTCCGCACCACCTCCTGCCAAGTACAGTCCCCGATCAGGATCTCAGAGAGTCCTTTCGCAGTCTTTTCATAATCAAAAATATCCCGCTGACATGCTCTTCTCATATCACTGTCAACGAGCAGCACCTTCTTCCCTCCCAAAGCACAGGAGATGGCAAGGTTTGCCGCAACCGTAGATTTCCCTTCCCCGGAAATTGCACTGGTAATCTCCACACTGTGGCTTTCCTTTCCCACCAGGGAATAGAGAAGGTTCATTCTCAGCTTTGCATAGCTTTCGCTTTTTTCCATCGAGCTTTTATCTGTCAGCATAAAGCTTTTCGGATCCGGCTGATCCTTTTTAGAGCGGTGGATCGAGGAAAGAATCGGAGGAGTATAGCTTTCAGTCAATTCCTTCTCATCCGTCACCTTCCGGTTCATCAAAAACAGAAGAAGCAAAACGCCTCCGCCCAGTACCATGCCGGCCAGAGCGCCGAGCATACCCCTTCTCTTGGCTGGCCGATAATCCGGGGCAATTGGCACCATAGCATAATCTATGACTTCTATATTCCCGGCTCCTACAACCCTTATGATCTCACTTGGAGCGACATCCATAACGGCGTTGCAGATATCCGCGGACAGCTTCGGATCCCCTGTCACGGAGCGTACACTCACCACACCGGTCTCAGCTACGGCTGACATGGATAAGGTACCGGCGATATATGCAGGCTGAATCCCGGGGTAATCACCTGACAGTCTCTCTGCCACTACGTCCATCACCTTATTACTTCTCACAACGATCGTATAAACGTCAACCAAAGCAAGCGCAGAGTTCACATCGGAGTAGCTGAAATACTGGTAATTGATCAGGTTCGGATTGCTGTTGTATACATACATCGTCCCGGAGGCTGTATAGGTATCCGGCATACGATAGGCCACGTGATAGTAATATCCGCCAAATCCTATGATCCCGCATAAAATCGGCAGCCAGATGCGTTTCAAAACGTATTTGATCAGCTTCATCAGATCTATACGAACCATATTATTTCCCATGCTCTATCCTTCCTCCGCTATGCTCTGATAACTTATTTATAATGATGAAGTCTTACCACTCTGATTCTTCTTCCCCGACACGCAGCATATGCCGGGTCCATCTGACCCTGGATTCACTTTCCAAAGGCTGCACCTCAGCCGCCAGCTCCAGGGTTCTCTCTCCATCCGTAACTGTCCAGGAAATATCTCTCCCCTCCAGTACGTATCTCTCCGGAAGTTCTTTTTGAATATTGTCGAGATAGATCTCCTCGGAGTCAGCCTTTTCAGCACACTCTATCAGAATTTCATCGATCTCAGCAAGCCCCTGCTCCGCTTCTTCGTTTAAGGCATATACTTCCTCGACGACCTCAACGCTCCGCTCGCTCAGCTTCAGGTCATTCCGGCTGCTCATCAGAGAGAGCATCGCAAGTACACTGATGCTCACCATCACAAAAATCAGCGTCAGCGACGCTGCGCCCGGTCCCATGGTAATTCTGCTTTTCTGATTCATATCTGTTTTGATCTATCCTCTCTTTGGAGTATCCTGCCTTCGTGCCTATATGGATTACGAAAACCTTTCGTATCCGGATCGCATTTCAGCTGAGATAAAATACCAGCTAAAATAAAAGATGCCGTCTGATCCTGCCTGCTGGGAGCCGCATATCGACTCTACTGCATTTCCCTT
Source organism: Blautia sp. (assembly GCA_017475035.1). Taxonomy (GTDB): domain Bacteria; phylum Bacillota; class Clostridia; order Lachnospirales; family Lachnospiraceae; genus Blautia_A. The sequence continues at coordinate 127,174 of JAFVGK010000163.1, read as the reverse complement.
TTACAGCTCTTATGACTCTGCGATAAAAAAAGCACGCCTGCCGGCGTGCCCTCGGGATAACTGGCAGATATCTTACCGTTTGCTTCATTTTAAAATAAATATACCGCTCAACTGTAACTTCGTGATTCGTCCGATTCAAAAAAACCTGCGCTTCATTTTATTTATTTTTTATTCATATTATTGTAACACATTATCGATGTGAAAACAAGTTTTGACGGTTAAAAATTGAAAGGAGATTTACGAAAAATTTCGTAACGTGGCTCTATGTTTGCTTCAAAAACCTGCTTTCACATTTCACTACTGAACGAAGCAATACTCTCTATTATCGAGTGTTTTTCCCAGCAAACAATGCCATAAAGTATGCGATTCGTGTATCCATGGTAGATTAACCAACTGTCATATTTGTTTTGCAGAATCTGGTTAGCAGCTTTCTTCACCACAACATGAAGATCTGCTTCTCTTTTTACATGCTTCAGTTCAATCAGCAGGCACCGGGCTCTTGCCGGATCCAATACAATCAGATCACTTCTGCCATATCCTGTTTCCTGCTCAGACAATACCCGATATCCCAGACCGGTGAAGAAACCGTTCAGGATCAGATGATAGCTGTACTCATGATACTCATGGTAAAATGACAGTGTTGCTTCCAGAATTTGGTTCAGTGCCTCCTGTGCAGTCTGGATTTCTCCTGCCCACAACGCTTTCACAAGGTCTTTTACAAAGACATTGTCCACCTTATCCCGAAAAAAATCCCATACTTCTCTCCGGAATACATCCTGGATTTCCTTATTAGGTATTTTCAGAGGCATTAAAGGCATACGCTCCGAAACCGCTTTCGTCAGATATCCGGTTTCAAGAAGGGCTGACCAAAGGTTGTCTCCGCTTTCATGTATCCGATGGTAGGGAATCTGATCGTTTACTTTGCAGTCTATTGTATTCCCTGCAAGCAGCTGTTCGAAGCTCTCCTTGACATTCGGTGTTTTTCCGAGAAAGCCATGGATCATATCCAGAGACATCTCCGAGGTGTTCAGCCAATAGCTCTCAGGCCCCATCGCTTCACTATAAGAACCATCCAGCACTGATTTGACATAACACAGCACATCCCAGGGACAGTACATCTTCTCTCTGCCAAAGAGGTATCCGTCATACCATTCCGATACAGTCTCATACCGGTCAGAAATGCCGACATCATCCAGCAATTTCTTTATATCATCATCTGTAAAGCCGATCGAAGAAGCATAATTCGGTGAAAGTACCGTATACGGAATAATATTGTTCACCCCTGTATAGGTACTGTTCTTTACCGTATACAGGCATCCGGACAGCATCACGGCTTTCACATTCTCATTTGTCTTGCAGACATAGCTCAGCATATGCTCTATCAAATCCCGCACCTTTTCATATGCCGGCATCCCCAGTGCTTTCGCCATAGGAACATCATATTCATCTATGATAACGAAGACAGGTTTATGATAATATGCTTTGAGCATACGTGACAGCAAATCCAGGACAGCGACAGTATTCACCTCATCCGCTTTCTGATCTTCTATTGCTTTAAAAATGTTTTTATCATATTCATTGACACTTTCGCTTTGCAGTAAATCTTCTAACGATTTGCAAAGATTTGATACAACTAACCTGAAATTTCCCAGAATCCGGTCATAGCTTTCCCCAAACACTTCTTTTAAAGAAAGAAAAACAACCGGATACCGGTTCATGAAATCCTTCACGAGATCCGGCTCATCCATGATCTTCAAACCATGGAAGATATCGTCACTATTCTGGCGGATATCCAGAAAATCTCGGAACATCGTCATAGTCAAGGTTTTCCCAAACCGACGAGGTCTCGCAAACAGAACGGCTTTTTCAAAACCGTCTCTCAGATATTGCTTCAGTATTTCTGTCTTATCGATATAGTAAGAATGATTTTCTCTTAAATCTCGAAAGCAGTCATAGGAAGCACGGATGTTTATCTTCATAGGATTTTTTTCATTCCATTTTAAATTGAATACAGATTTACCTGACAATCAACTCTTCATTGTCAGCAATCTTTTTATCTCCAGTTCAACATAATGAAGTCATACCCCTTTTTACACAATCCCCTCGTACAATATCTTGTCTTCAACATGTACCAGGGTTACCTCAGGAGTTTTATTCTTGATATAGCTGAAGCTCAGCATATAGCCTACATGCAAGCCAAAACGATCCAGATACTCGCTGACCTGTTTTTCGCCATCCTCATTGTATTTCATACCATGCCAGATCTTCAGCTCGATGATTTCCCTCCTGCCCTTATAGTGAATCACTAAATCCATTCTCTTATGATCCCGGGTCTGTTCTTCAATCGAATAGGTGCCGGTTCCATTGATGATCGGGGCAAGGTAGGTGAGGAACCGTTCCCGGCCTTCCTCTTCCGAAAATCTCTTCTCCAGTTCTTCATCGTCAGCTGTTTTGTGAATCCTCTGATATTCCCTGATAAAATGCTCCATGATCCTGGGAACATTGAGATATCCGTCTTCATCTATAAAGACTGATCTCTCCGCTGCTGCCGACTGTTTCAGTGGATTATTTGCATCGTTCTCACCGATAAAGTGAACGTAAAGCAGCATCTCAAATACTCTGTTAGACACAGCGACTGTATTATGCTCGTTCCTGATAAATCCGTACATGCGCAGCTGCTGCTGTTCCTCATCATACGGGAGCCAGGCATAGACATCGCCGCGAAGGAGAATGTTCCGCAGCTGCCTCTTCAGCACAGGGCAGTTCATCAGCTTGCCAGTCAGCGATTCAAACAAGGTATTGTCTGTCTCTGACAGAAGAAGCCTGACTGCTTCATCCACACCATACGTTCTCCAGGCTGCGCCATGATCTTTAAATTTCTCAGGAACCAACTTTGTATCAATGATCTGACAGATTCGACTGACCAGATACGGATAACCGTTGGTATATTCCCGGATCTGTTTCGCGATCGCGGCAGTATCCATCCCGGTGAGATGATCCTTTTCGTAGTCATCCAGCATCCCCTTGATCCCGCTTTCTGACAGACTCATATCAATGTCAAAATCCGCGGCAATGTTCCAGGGGCTGTTCACCTTGTGCTGATCCTCATCCCGGATCTTGCTCTTCAGATGCCTTACATCCGTCACGCCTGCCAGAATGACAGACCGAAAGAAGGAAATGCCATCCGCCTCTCGCGCAATATATCCCGCTCGCAGCTGCCCGAGAAAATCAAGAAAAATCTGATTGTCTGCCGCACTGTCTACTTCATCGATCATCATAACAAGAGGAGTATCTGATTCCGCGCACCAGTCTTCAAGAGTTATGAAAAGCTCATCCATCTCAGCCTTCTCTTCTTTTCGCTGGATGTACTCATTTATCTGAGATTTAATATTCTCCGGTATTCCCTTATATAAGAGAGGGTTTCTCTTCAGCAATCTGCAAAAGGCCTTTACAAAAGACTGCTCCGAAGAAAAGTTCGCCTTTGTGATCCCCTCAAAGCTTATGCTTAATACCTGATATTCTTTTTCCAGTTCTTTTTGAAGCGCTTTAAGCGTAGTTGTCTTCCCATACTGCCTGGCACGGCTGATCGTAAAATACTTTCCGGCATCAACCAGCTTCCTGATCTCCTTTACCCGCTCGGAGAGGTCAACCATATAATGCTTTTCCGGAATACAGATCGCTGTGGTGTTGAATTCTTTCATTCTTTCTTTCACTCTCCAGGCTGCATGGATTAGGCTTAAATACCATAGCTTAGGACCGCTTCATTGTTATATGTTTTGTTTGTGCTAATTTCATTTTTCTGCCTTTTGCTCTGATACGCAGTCATTCTCCGCTCAAATATCTCGTACAGGGAAGGCAAAGCAACTCTTCTTCCCCCATCAGGGCTCTGACCCTTGCCTGCCGGAGAATCCCCGCTTCTTTCTGTATTGTCTCACACGTAATCTCCAGCACATACCCCTCTTTTTCCAGCCGCCAGGATTCTTCATCTCCTGCTTTGGCAAAACCCATGCTTTCCAGCTCTGCTTCCACGTCATCCGCCTGATACAGCCGGTCGGCAGCATTTTGCGCCTCAGAAAGGGCGTAGATCCCGATCTGCGCTTTCTGTCCCTGATGATAGGATCTTTCAAATACCTGAACGAGGATCGTGGCTCCCAGCATGAAGAAAAAGATCACGATCAGGAGCTCTACCAGCAAGGCATTGGCATGATTTTCCGATTTCACTGATACTCCCCTCCGATCCCTTCCGCATACAGGCAGGCACTCACATCCACTGTTTTTCCGTAGCCGTCTTTGATGCTGGCCGTCAAAAGTCCGTCAGATATCTCCGCCCTCAGCTCCTCTGCCCGGCAGATCTTTTCGCCCTCCTCGGGGCGGAATTCGTTTTCCTCCCTGGAGAACCATTCTCTCAGATAGCCATCCCAGGTATAAATCCTGGTCAGGCAGACTGTTGTCCCATAATCTTCTCTTAAAACCAGAATCTGCTGTCCATCCTTTTCCTCGACAGAAACGCCGGCAAAGCCGTCCTCTGCCCGGATCATGCTTCGCAGATAAGAAGAAAGCAGCCGATACTCACTGCTGGTCTCATATCGCGTGCGGGTAGACTTATAGGCCCTCACCCCAAGCATCACCACGATCATGGAAAAAACGGCAAACATGCTCAGCAGAATGAATACAAAAATATTAGATATCGTATGGTCGTTTGATGTGGAAGGCTTCAAGGCGCACCCGCTCCTCTCTCAGTCACATAAATGTTTGGAATCTTATTCGACGCAAAAGCGTCAAAGGTCACCAGGAACCTTTCTTCATTATAAGCCAGATGATAATGCTCCCGTAAATACTCCACCGAATCCGGGTACATTCCCTCCACAGCGTAACAGGTCAGCGCCGCTTCATGGACCGCGTCCCGCACCATGGCAGCTTCCTCCCTTTGCTGCATGCCGCTGATGCGGTCAATAGCCAGAAGGACGACAGCCAGAAGAGCAATTACCATCAGGATTTTTGCAATCTCTTTTTTCACTCCGGATTACTCCTTTCCCGGAACACACCCGCACGTCCATGTAAACATGACACAGCGACGGGTATCAAAGCCATCTCCATAATTCCGGTAATCAAAAATCTGTTTCTATTATCAACCATCTATAAGTTTTTTTATCAGATTTTTTACCGGAACGGTTTTTGGCACACTTCAATGCCAGCTCATAACAGGGCACAACAAACAAATCCTTTTTATAACCCGTTTACAGGCTGGAGAGGATCCCCGCCATGGGGAGCATAACGGAAAGCAGAACCGCGCCGACAACGACGGACAGCAGTGCCACCAATGTCGGCTCCACAATAGAGATCGCCCGTGAAATCTCGGATTCTACCTGCTCTTCATACAAAACAGCGATCTTTCCGAGTACCTGGTCCACACGTCCTGTCGCCATGCCCATGCGGATCATGCGTAATTCAAGCTCCTGAAAGAAGCCCGTCTCCTCCAGGGCATCCGCATAAGTCTTTCCTTCATCCATCTGCTCCTGAAGCTGCCGGACCTTTTCTCTGGCTTTCGGATCATCCAGCGCCCTGGCTGTCATCTCAAGAGACTCATGAGTCGTAAAGCCTTCAAAGAGTGTCAGAGAAAGAACGCTTATGACACGGGAGGCGGTAATCTTATTTCTCAATCTTCGGATCGGAGGCAGAAAGCTGGAAATCGTCTCCAGAGTCTTTTCCCTTCCCGGAGTTTTCATCAAAATCAATACGGCCGTCAGAGCGATCAATCCGGCGCCGACCAGGATCAGCACCAGCCAGCCAAGCACACTGCCCACCTGCATCAGGGCGCTCCCCGTGGTACCCATCCCGATGCCCATGCTGGCAAGGGTCCGGCGAAAGATCGGAAGAACCCGCCACAGCATAATCAGGACGATGAGCATCAGCATCACGCCCAATGAGATGGGATAGGTGAGCGCGCTGGTCAGGGAAGAACGAATTCGATCCTCCCGGGCATAATACTGCTCCAATCCGCGCATGACTACATCCAGCCGGCCGGACCTCTCTCCGATTCCGACCATCTCTACCAGATAATCCGGCCATCTGCCGTCATCTTTCAATGCTCCATACAAAGTGCCGGTCTGACCGACGCCCTCGCTGGCGGAACGGAACATGCCCGCGTTGGCGCTTTTTTTGTCTGTCTCCGCCAGCGTCTCCATTCCCTCAAACAGGGGAAGACCTGACTCAATAATCAGAGCCACCTGGCCGCAAAAACTGCTCAGCTCGGCGGCGGAAATATTCTGCTGTTTTTCTGCCTTCATGGGCAATACTCCTCCTCATCCAGGGATACAGTTAAAACTTGTCTTGAAAATTTCGTCAGTCGCTGACGAAAAAACGAGCATTTCATGCTTTCACATTCATAAATGAGATACCAGAGAAACATGCCGGTTACATCAGATACCCCGGAAACAAAAAGCCAGGTTTCCCTTTATCAATAGCATCTCTCCGCAGTATACTGCTTCGGCATCCCAATGGCGTCCAGAGCCAGCGAAGGATCAAAAAACAGCTCCTGCCCGTCCACATAAGCCACCGTCCAGGCATGATAGATGTCATCCGCGTAACCGACAACCAGCTTTGCGGGAATGCCCTGACAGCGAAGCATCGCCACCATCGTAGCGGAAAGATCCTGGCTGATCCCTGTATGGTTCGCCACACAGCCCTCAATATCCGGCCTGCCGCCGGGCTCTGTCGTGACGGACTTGATATAATCATAGGTATACCCTGTCGTCACATGCCCCTGGATCGCGTCATAAGCCGCCTTTCCCGCCAGGGCACCGCCCACCTGATCCGACTCCGCCACCACGGGAGAAGCCTGATTGTAATTCACATACTGATTCGGCACATAAAACGCCGCATCCTCACTGGAAAGAGCCACGGAAAGAGATACCGTCCCCTCCTGAGAAAACTTCTTCTCAGCAATATTCTCGTACAGGGAAATCTCATAATCGCCGCTTCCAAGCTGAAGCGGAAAAACCTCCTCGACTCCATCCTGATTCAGCTCATAGGTCATAGAGCTGTCGTCCTTTGTAACACGAAGCTTCAGCTTATTGCCGCAGCCCCCCGGAACACTGGCCAGAAAGTAACCATCCGCCGCATTACCGGCATCGATGACCAGCTTCCCGCCGGAAATCACTTCCCCGGTCGGCGCTGTCCATCTCGCACTCGCAGCCGAATCCCCATGAACCAGATACCAGGAAGCCAAAAGAAGCCCGAAAGAAAGGCTCACGGCCGCCAAGCCTCGTTTCCTTCCCCCGGGCGTAAACTTTACTGCCATAACGCTAGTCCTCTACTTGCAATCATACAGTTTCTTTCATACATTAAACATTTACTGACACATACTGATACATTTTGCTGCGTGCTGATACATTTTGTGAAAAGGCCAAGGATCAGATAAAACCATCATACAGCTGATAACCTCTCCTCCCAAAACGAAATTTCGTACGTTGACTCAACGACCACGGATGACTGATTTGCAGCTTCGCCTGCAAAAAAGGCAGCCGCGGGCATCGTACGTCTACCTGCGCGCGATGCACTCAGCAAAAAGGCTGAACACACACCATATGCTTAAGGCCTTCCGGATTTGCTTCGCTCACCACAATTTCGTTTTTCTATGTCATAATTTAACATATTCTCTACCGAAATACAATGTTATTACACAAAGATGAACAATTTTTTCGGCATAACGAAACAGTTCAGGCTGCTCATTATCGTTCCGGTTTTTAAAAATAAACCGCGGACCGGGAGCCTGGGCGTCAGATTTACAGCATGAATTCCTGACCTGTTACGTTCCGACGCCATCTGCTTCTCCTCGACTCCGCACTTGACGCAGCCCCTGATTTAGGAATATAATGATACAAGAAAAAAACCAGATAAAAATCACACAATCCATAAATCAAACTTTTTCACTGCGATACAGAGCAGATTCATTCATATAAAGGCACGTCCCATCGTGTCGGGAAAGAGGTGCGGATGAAGAGAATAAAAAACATGGTCTTCGGCGGGATCCAGCAGAAAATGTTCAACCTGGTGCTGGGTACGATCCTGCTGATCATTCTGACATATACGGTCGTGATCCTTTATAACGCAAACAGTCTCAAAAAGCTTGTAGCCGAGACGAACGAAAAGCAGAGCGAAGTCATCATGACCCACTCCCAGGAAACGATGAACAGCGTTGTTCACAGCAGCTTCTCGCAGACCACAGAGATGAAATCCTACATCATAGAAACTCTTTTCCAGGATATCAAAGGTGATGTCATGCTGCTGGGAGATTATGCCGAAAAAATCTTTGCCGATCCTTCAGACTATTCCCCGCAGGAGGTCTCTCTTCCGGATCCGTCCAATGACGGCATCACATCTGTCCAGGTTCTTACAGAAGAAGGCGTCGATCCCGAAGACCCTGCTGTCGCCAAAAAGCTGCAGCTGGCGGCAAACCTTTCCGACATGATGGTTTCCCTTCTGGATAATACGCAGCTGACTTCCTGCCTGGTCGCCCTGCCCGAAGGAGCGATGCTGGTGACAGACCGGATGTCCGGATCCAAATTCGACCAGGATGGGACGCTTACCCACCTTCCGGTCCGGCAGCGTCCCTGGTACACAGGCGCGGTGGAAAAAGGCGCCCTTTACTTTTCCGATGTAGAAAAAGATACCTTTACCGGTTCGAGCGAGCTTCTGTGCACCCTTCCCATTTATCACGACAATGAACTCGTCGCCGTGGTCGGCGCCGAGCTGTTCCTTACCGGCCTGGAGGATGCGGTAGCCGATTCCGACAAAGACGGCTCCCTCACCTGTATTATCAATGAGAGCGGCCATGTGCTCTTCTCTCCCGCCTCCGACGGGATCTTCCAGGTAAAGGTTTCTTCCGAAGCCGCAGACCTCCGGGTCCTGGGAAATGAAGAGCTTACCGCATTCCTCAACGATGCCCTCAAGGCTCAGACCGACGTCCGGCTGATTGAGATCGACGGCAAATCGTATTATCTTTGCGGCGCCCCGATGGAAACGGTAGGATGGGCTGTTCTTTCTGTCGTTGAGAAAGATTTGATTGACATGCCTTCCATCATGATGCTGGAGCAGCATCAGGCTACGCTTGCAGATGCAAGGGACGCATATTATATTCAATGGAGCGGCATCAAGCGCATGATCTATATCATGGTTGCCGCCGTTCTCCTGTTCGGAATCGGGGCGGCGCTTGCCCTTGCAGGCAAAATTGTGCGGCCCTTAAACCTCATTTATAAAAGGATCCAGGCGTTAGGCGGCAAAAATGTGCAGTTCATGATGGAGGATGCCTACCGCACCGGCGATGAAATCGAGGAACTGGCGGATGCCTTCGCAAGGCTGTCGGCCAAAACCGTCCAATATGTCAATGAGGTAAAACAGGTTACCGCGGAGAAAGAAAGAATCGGCGCGGAGCTGAACATGGCGACCAAGATCCAGGAAAGCCAGCTGCCCCGACTCTTCCCTCCCTTCCCCAGCCGTCCGGAGTTTGATATCTACGCTTCCATGCACCCGGCGAAAGAGGTTGGAGGCGATTTCTATGATTTCTTCCTCGTAGATGACAATCATATCTGCATGGTCATGGCGGATGTGTCGGGCAAGGGCGTTCCCGCAGCCCTCTTCATGATGGTATCCCGGGTACTGATCAAGTCCCACATGCAGGCCGGAGAGAGCCCGGCAGAAGCCCTTGCCAACGTAAATGACCAGCTTTGCGAAAGCAATGAAGCGGAATTCTTTGTCACCGTATGGCTTGCGGTCGTGGAAATCTCCACCGGTAAAGGCATCGCTGCCAACGCCGGTCATGAGCATCCCGTTCTTCGCAGGAAAGGCGGGGAATTCGAATTAGTCGTGTACCGCCATTCCCCCGCGGTAGCGGCTATCGACAACATCCTGTTCCGTGAACATGAGTTTGAGATGCATCCGGGAGACAGCCTTTACGTATACACCGACGGCGTGGCGGAAGCTACAAACAATGAGAACGAGCTGTATGGAACAGAACGGATGCTGAAGGCCTTAAATAAAAACCCGGATGCTGAGCCGGATATCCTACTTACTACCGTGGCGGACGACATTGACGCGTTTGTAGGAGGAGCGACGCAATTTGACGATATTACAATGCTGTGTATGAGATATAACGGAATTAAGGAGGGTAAGAAATTGGTAATCGAAGCGACCTTAGAAAATTTGCGCCAGGTTCTTGCCTTTGTGGATGAACAGCTCGAAGAAATGGATTGTCCGCCGAAATCGCAGATGCAGATCGATCTCGCAGTGGAAGAGCTTTACGTGAATATCGCAAACTACGCCTACGCGCCAGGCACCGGTCAGGCAGAAATCGAGATGGAAACCTTTAAGGACAGAGGACTGGTATCCATCACCTTTATCGACAGCGGCGTACCCTATAACCCGCTGGCCAAAAAGGATCCGGATGTCACGCTCAGCGCCGCGGAAAGGGAGATCGGCGGCCTCGGGATTTTCATGGCGAAAAAATCCATGGACGACATTGCCTATGAATACCGCGACGGACAGAACAGGCTGACGATCAGGAAGAAGGTTTATTAAATCTACATTTGACATTCTTCAGCCTTTGAGCTAAAATTTTTAACAAAGAAGTGCTGCCGATGAACGGGTCTAGCCCCCTTAAGGTGTTAAATGAAATGTTCACTCACACTGTTTGGAAGCCGTATGGAGCGGTCATTTCATTTTTCCGTGATTATAGCCGATTGCATAGCCTAAACCAAAAGAGGTCAGGACAATGCTGATCACTGCAAGCAGCGTATCAATAGTCAGCATAAGCATCCCCTCCTTTCATACCAGACAACTCACATCAGTGAGACGACTGATTTGATGATATGGAGGAGCCGAAAGAATGTCCCTCCGTTATATGTAGAGGGCATATTAACCGTCCACCGTTTATGGCAGCACTTTTTTATGGATCATTTGATCCACGAGAAAACTATATCATATATCGTTTTCGCAGGCAATAATGAATTGAAATTTCCATTCAAAAAGGGGAGTGCTTCTTGTATATTGTATAAACAGTATACAAAAAGCACCCTTTTTTTGTCGAAAACTCTTGCAAAATGCCCTGCTCCATCTTTACATTCCACAGGGACAGTGGTAGAATATGCTTGCAGGAAAAGAAAATTATCTCAAGGAGGTGTCAATTATGGCAAGTTTCTTTATCTGCTTAGCTATTTTAATCGGAGGATATTTCATCTATGGCAAAATCGTGGATAATACCTTCGCACCGGATGACAGGGAGACTCCTGCTGTCCGTATCAATGACGGCGTGGACTATATTGTCATGCCGCAGTGGAAGCTGTTTCTTGTCCAGCTTCTGAATATCGCCGGTCTTGGCCCGATCTTCGGAGCCATGCAGGGCGCCCTCTGGGGACCGATCGTGTTCCTCTGGATCACCTTCGGCACTGTTTTCGCAGGCGGCGTACACGACTATTTCTCCGGTATGCTTTCTGAGAGAAACAACGGCGTATCGATCTCCGAGGTCTGCGGCATTTATCTTGGCGGCCTGATGAAGAACGTCATGCGTATCTTCAGCGTCGTGCTTCTGATCATGGTGGGTACCGTTTTCGCGGTAGGACCTGCCGGTCTGATTGTCACCCTGATCACCAATAACGGCGGTTCCGGTATCTTCACACAGAAGGAAGTCTGGCTGTGGATCATCCTTGCTTATTATTTCATCGCGACCTTCATCTCCATTGATCAGATCATAGGACGGATCTATCCTCTGTTCGGCATCTGTCTGATCATCATGGCAGTAGGTGTTATCATCGGCATCTTCACGAACAGCGCTTACACGATCCCGGAAATCTGGAACAATTTCCACAACATGCATCCCAGCGGGACGCCGATCTGGTCCTTCATGTTTATCACCGTAGCCTGCGGCGCCATCTCCGGTTTCCATGCGACCCAGTCTCCTCTGATGGCACGCTGCTTAAAATCTGAGCGTCAGGGACATTTCGTATTCTACGGCGCCATGGTCGCAGAAGGCGTCATCGCCCTGATCTGGGCTGCCGCCGGCTGCTCTCTGTACGAAGTCACAGGCGGTCTTTCCACCGGTCTTGCCGGAGTACTCTCCAGCGGACAGTCTGCCGCCATCTATGACGTATGTAAGAATACCATGGGCGGTATCGGTATCGCTCTCGCCATGATCGGCGTTATCGTCTGCCCGATTACTTCCGGCGATACGGCATTCAGAAGCGCAAGGCTGACCCTGGCTGACTGGTTCGGTCTGGAGCAGAAGCAATTTGTCAAGAGACTTGTCCTCTGCGTCCCGCTGCTTGGCGCGGGCGCCTTTATCGGTCATCTTGATTACACCATTGTATGGAGATATTTCTCCTGGACCAACCAGACTCTGGCTATGATCGTTCTCTGGACAGCCAGCATGTTCCTGTATCGTGAGAAGAAGAATTACTGGATCACCGCGGTTCCGGCAACCTTCATGAGCGCTGTATCCATGACCTATTTCTTCTGCGCGCCGGAATGTCTCGGTCAGCTTGGTCTTACGACGACCGTCGCTTATCCTGTCGGCATCGTCCTGGCTGTCTGTTTCCTGCTGATCTTCCTTCGCGCTACAAAGAAAGAGCCGAAGCAGGCATAATCTATGGGATTTTTTAACAGACAGCTTGGTTCCCTAAAGGCTGATCCGGTGGCTCTGAAGGAGGATAAGCGCTCCTGCCGCCGGATCGGTCCCGCCGGGATCGGAAAAAAATATCTGTTCCTCAACAGCTTTTATTTTGACCGGGTCTATTATGTGCCGATCTCTTCCGTCAAAAGGGTTTACAAACGTGTCGCCATGAGCAAAGGAGGCTTCACCGGCAAAGGGATTTTTGCCTCGATCCCCTACCTCGTGGTTGAGTACGAAAACAACCGGGAAAAGCAGTGCAATTTCAGGTTTGAGGAAAAGGTCGACCAGTTCGTGGCAGCCTTCCACTCCGACTATCCGCAGATCCCCATCCACAGCGCGGCCTCGGAAAAGAAGCTGCGGGAAAAGGAAGAACGGCTGGCAAAAAGATTCAAAAAGAATCTTCCCAGGGAAGTATCCGACGAAGTCAGACGTCTTGATATCGCCAGAAAATTCCTCGAAGAAAGGCCGGAGCTTTACACAGAGCTGGCTGCCTCTTCCAGGGCCTTCCGTGTCAATCAGCGCAGCAATCCTGCTTACAAATGGGCTGCACTGGCCATTGTCCTGATGGGGGTTGTGGCAGCAGCCTTCGGCATTGTCTCCCTTGTCACCCACAGAGGCGGGATGTCCATTTATTTTCTGCTGTTCGGGATGGCAGCAATCTTTCTTTTCTCCGGAGCAAATGTGCTTCCGACCAGGAAAAACAACCGCCGGTATATCCAAAACCGCATGCAGGACGCCGAGAAAAAGATGGCTGCTTATATTTCAGACTTGCCCGGTTTCCCGGTACCCGCCGGCTATGCCCATCCCGGCGTGCTAGAATGGATGAGCGAGATCCTGCGCGAAGGAAAAGCCTCCACTGCCGATCAGGCACTGGTCGTTCTGAAAAAGGAACTGAAGGGTCTGAACGCCGATGTCACAGTAGAACAGGACGAATTTGAACGAATCATGGCAATCAAGCCGATGTTTCTTGTAAGAGACTACGAATAAAAAGACCTGAACAGATCGCAGTCCTATGTGTATTGGGAAACAGATTCATAAAGAATGAAACAAGGAAGGCTCCTTATCTTCTGCATAACAGAACATAAGGAGCCTTCCCTCGTTTGAAAAAGAAAGGCTTACCCCTTAGTTTTTCACATGCTGCACCATTTTCCGAACTTCTGCATTCATGTTTTCCGGAAGGATTTTAATCTCCGGATGCGCATTAACAAATACCCGGAAAAGCTGATCCGCAAAACCCTGTCCGATCCAGTCTATCCCCTCAAAATCCAGAATCACTTCTTTGAATTCTTCAAATCTATGTGATAAACGTTTTGCCTGTGATCTCGATACCGGCGCACTGTCAAACATGTTTTTCATCGGAATCATCGTCCGTATAAAACCGCCTTCTTCATCGGAAAAATGATCAAATATCTCTTTTGCCGTTTTCGCGCTGTTGTTTGCAAGATTCATGTATACGCAGGTGCCAGGCACATCGTGCTCTTTCTTTAAATTTAAAATCTCTTCTTCATCAAAATGATTACAGGTAAAAATCTTCCCGGAAGAAATGATCGCGAATGAATCCATCAAACGGGAACTGAAATATATACCTTCTCCGGAATGATTTTCTTTGTCAGTTGTAAGTTTTCCCTTAAACAATTCTTCGATCGACTCTTCAACGGATGAAAATCCGAAATAGGCTTTGATTTTTTCAAATATTCCTACACCTTGATCAATAATAAAAACCTTCGTTTTCAGGCAGTCCTGCCGGATGGAGACTATTGCTGTTTCCGATCCGGAATGATCCATCACATTATTTATCATTTCCGAAAAGACATAACTCCATATTTGTACAACATTTTGCGGGAATGATTGAATATGACTCAACAGGTAATGTTCGAAAGCACCGATATCTGAATTCAGGTCACCCTTTCCCCTGTCCAACACATAATCCCACTTTTCCTTCACCAGGGTATATCTGCCTCGTTTTTCCCTTATAATTCTGTTTTCCTGCAGCAACCGGCTGATACAACGAAATGCCGTGCTTCGGTCTACTTTAAATACCTCTGATATGTACTGTGGTATATTGTCATATTGTTTATCGATGATTTCCAACGCATATTGGTCCATTGCTGCTTTCTTTTCCCGGCTCAGTTTCATAATAATCACCCCCTCTTCTTTATGTCAATTATACCTTATGATCGGTAAAAGCTCAATGGAAAGTCGCAATAAGATAAAAGAAAGTCGCAATAAGCCGATCTGATTCGGTTTTATTGCGACTTTCCTGTGTTTCGATGTCTATTTTTATAAGTTGATTGGTATTCTCGGTTATATCGAAACGTTCTTTTCTATCGGCTATCAGATTGGTAAAGATAATGATCCTACAACCTGTCTTCGGATCTCTTCCTCGATTTCTTCAATCCCCCGCATCCCTCTTTGATCCGTGCATTCAATCCGGCTCCAGTTCAAATAATCGGAGCAAAAGTCAGCCGCTTCCCGGCTTTTGTACAGATACGCCTGATTTCTTTCATGGATGTCTTTCTTCTGCTCATCCCCATGATATCTTTCTTTGAGGAGGTTTTGAGAAATATCCGGCGAAACACGCAGATAAATGACTGCATCCGGTTTCGGTATGCCAAGTAAATCATACTCATAATGAAACAGCCAATCCAGAAAGCCTTCCCAGTCTTCTCTCGGAAGCTTTGCGCATTGATGAATCGCATTGGAAGTCGTATAGCGATCCGCGATAACGGTGCCGCCTTCCTGATAAAAACTGCCCCAGTCTTTTTTAAAGCTGGCATATCGGTCCACCGCGTAGAAGGAAGATGCCGCGTAAGCATTTACCGCATTCGGATCCATCCCGAATTCTCCTGCAAGATACATTTTCACCAGAGCAGAGGAATCGGAGGTATAATCAGGGAAACTCACCTTACGGACTTTCTTTCCCTCTTTCTGCAGATATTGAACCAGTCTTTCCGCCTGTGTAGCCTTGCCGGACCCGTCAAGACCTTCTATTACGATTAAACTCCCCATTTTTCCTATTCCATATCTTCCTCTAAAACCTGTATCTCAAGATAGTCAAAGCCTATACTTTCAATAAAGCTGTCCTTTGTGAACCTTGTTCTTGCACGCCGTTGAAATTCCTGTATGTTGGATTCCAGCCAGATCGGTTTTTCCAGATCCAGACGATAGCAGATCTCTTCCAGACCTTTCATGACCTTATGAGTACGTGTATCCGGTCCTTCCTCTGTGTAAACCGTTTCCTTCAGCATGCGGTTTCCTTTACAGATCTTTCCCCAGAGCTGAAACATCGCCAATCCTCTCATACCGTGTAAACTGATAAGCCAGATCAAAATAAGTCTGCTCCTCGCTGGCAAATGCCAGCCGCCATGCCGGATCATGATCAAGATCCGGGAAGAAAGAATCTGCCTCGTAAGCAAAATCCACTCTTGTTACCCATGCTTCCGTAACATAAGAAAGGAGCAGGCGGTAGATGCTTTCGCCTCCTATACAGTAAATCTCTTCTTGTGCATAGCCTGAGAGTCGTTCTTCCAGCTCTTCTACGGAATGTAACACGATTACCCCGTCTGCCTGATATTTTTCATTTCTGGTCAAGACGATATTCACCCGGTCCTGTAAAGGTTTCCCGTGGGGGAAGCTTTCCAGAGTTTTCCGTCCCATCACGACGACTTTTCCAAGGGTTTCATTTCGAAAAAACTTCTGATCCGCCGGAATGCGTACAAGCAGGCTGTTGTCCTTGCCGATTCCCCAATTTCTGTCTGCGCATACAATGGCTTTCATATCGCTATCTCTATCTTTTCTGAAAAATCATGATATCGGTATCCATCCAGGCGGAAGCTGTCTCTCCCAAACCTGTAAAAGTCTTTGACCTCAGGATCAATCCACAGTTTCGGTGCTTCAAAGCCTTCCCTGGCTGTCAGCTTTTTCGCGATCTCAATATGTCGTGTATAAATATGACAGTTCGCAATCACATGCAGGAGCTCTCCCGGCTCAAATCCATAGCAAGCCGCAAGGGCGTAGACGATCAGGGAAGCCTGAACAACATTCCAGTTGTTCGCCGCGATCATGTCCTGGGAACGCTGGTTTAAGAGCGCATTCAGCTTGTTTCCGCACACGACAAAGGTCATGGAATAGACGCAGGGATACAAGGCCATCTCGGAAAGATCCTCGATACAGTACAGATTTGTCATGATGCGCCGGGAAGCCGGGTCATTTACCAGCTGGTAAATCACGCGATCCACCTGATCCATCATGCAGCTTCCGTCCTCTGCAAAATAAAAGGTTTTTCCTGTCAGATCCTTGCCAAAGGCTTTTTCAATCCCTTCTCTTGTCACATCCCGGTATCTGGAAAGCTTCGCCATCTGGTATCCGTAAGCCTTGCCGATGGAACCGTTCTCGTCAGCCCACTCATCCCATACATGGCTGGAAAGCTCGTGGATATTGTTGCTTTTTTTCTGCCAGATCCAGGCGATTTCATCCCATGCGCTCTTGTAATAAGTACGGCGCAGGGTTAAGATCGGGAATTCCTTTCCAAGGTCATAACGGTTTGTCACCCCAAACAACGCGAGCGTATGAGCCGGCGTGCCATCCGGCCAACGGGGCCGGACATGCTGTCCTTCGTCAGAAACTCCCTCTGACAGGATTCTGGTAATGGTCTCCTGAAATATTTTATCTGCGCAGCTCATATCCGGCCTCCTCCTTCCTAAACGAAGTATTGTATTAACTTATTTTTTTCAGATAATGATTTTTTGTTGTTACGGCAGCTTGGCTACCGAAGACAAAATCAGTCTCCAGCATGATCAAGCGAGTCAGAGGACGTAATCTTATTCCCCTTTTTTTCTTCCCTGTGTTTGGATACTATATACGATCTGAAAACCAGTCCAGACTTTTCTACCTGTGCGGTCACTAAAGTGACCGATACCAGCACGACATTCGTAAAATCCGCGCTGCGCTTTAACGGTTGCTGCGCTTTAAGCAGTTGCTGAGCATCCGCATTTTGCTTATCTCGTTGACGGGTGCCTCGTAAGTATGAGATATTCTGCCTGAATAAATCCAGTCATAACATTACGGTCACTGCACAGGCCGAACTTTTGAATCCGGACATCATGTGATCGTATGAAGACATGAAATAGTGCAGATTTACAGGATCTGTCTGACTCGCAGCACCTCAGGGATCTCGCGAAGTCTCTCCTCGGTATCCTCCGGCATGGGGCTGGAAAGGTCGAGCAGGGTATATTCGTAGTCGCCCTTGACCTTACTGGAGAGATTTTCGATGTTCAGGCCATTCTTTCCGAAGAAAGCGGTGATCTGAGAAAGCATATTCGGGATATTCCGGTGAAGGATGGCGACTCTGGCCGCGCTCTGACAGATTCCGGCATTCAGGTCAGGATAATTGACGGAATGTGTGATATTGCCGTTATCCAGGTAATCCTGCATCTCTTTCACTGCCATGACCGCGCAGTTTTCCTCCGCTTCCTCTGTGGAAGCGCCGATATGCGGAAGTACGACTGCGTTTTTCATTTTCACGGTTTTTTCGTTGGGGAAATCGGTGACATAGGTCCGCACTTTTCCGGAAGCAAGCGCCTCAGCCATCGCATCCTCATCCACCAGGGCGTCCCTGGCAAAATTAAGGAAGGCGACGCCGTCCCGCATCTTTGCAATTCCTTCCGCATTGATCATATGTTTTGTGGACTCCATATAAGGAACATGGATCGTCAGAAAATCGCTCACGCGGTAAAGGTCATCCAGGTTCGCGGCATAATTCACCTTGCTGGAAAGCTTCCAGGCGGAATGCATGGAAAGGTACGGATCATAGCCATACACATCCATTCCGAGGTCAAGCGCGGCGTTTGCCACCAGCACGCCGATCGCTCCGAGGCCGATCACGCCAAGGGTCTTTCCCTGGATCTCATGACCCGCAAAAGCCTTTTTTGCTTTCTCCGCAGCTTTTTTGATGTCTTCCGTATCCGCGTTTTCCCTGACCCACGCAGCTCCGCCCACGATATCCCTCGCGCCGAGCAACAGCCCTGCAAGGACAAGCTCCTTTACGGAATTGGCATTTGCCCCGGGTGTATTGAAGACGACAATACCTGCCTCAGCACAGCGATCCAGAGGGATATTATTCACTCCCGCGCCCGCACGGGCAATCGCGCGGAGCTTCGGTGAAAATTCCATATCCTTCATTTCCGCAGAACGGACAAGGATTCCGGACGCCTCATCCGGCGTATCAACAATCTCATATCCTTTCCGGAAATGTGCCAATCCTGTCTCACTGATCTGGTTAAAGCAAAAAATCTTTCTGTCTCTCATGTTGTTTCCTTTCCAACCATCGTGCCGGTCCTGTCTGAAACACGACAGCACACAGGTAGATGTAAAATTGTAAACGGAGCCATCTGAAAAGAAATGGATCCGGATTGCACTGAATGATTATTTCAGCATAATTGGGATCTGTGCATAAATAACCTTTACATCCGGCGCATCTAAGTCCGCTCAGACTGCGTTGTTGTCATCCGCCGCAGCCCGCTGCGGATTGATTCGCAGAATCAAGCCTTCCAGGATGCCGTCATGTAATGCACACATACCAGCCTGTTATCCCTGGTTCAATTCTCCCGCCTGAAGCTGCCGCATCAGTTCCTTTGCCTGTTCCACACTGGTCTCATCCGGAATCATGACATAAGCGGCCTCACTCAGGGAATACGGTACCTGTGTGTCTCCGTATCCGTCAACCTCGTAAGTGACCAGTTTCCAGGAATTTAAATCTGCCCCCACCTGACTCTGGGCAAGTGAAATCAGCTGTGTGACAGGAATATTCGTGCTGAGCGCGCCCTGCAGGCTCGCCAGCAATTTCGGTATGCTCCAGAAGGATTCCATGGAAGCAACCTTATCCACAATTGCTTCGATCACCGCCATCTGGTTTTTCCCTCTCTGACGGTCTCCCTCCTCAAAGGCAAATCTCTCCCTGGCAAAAACCAGAGCGGCTTCTCCGTCCATCTGGTTATAGCCTTGCACAAAGTGGTAGCCCAGAATATTCTGAGAATCAAACTCATAATCCGAGTAGACATTCACGCCGCCTAATGCATCGATGATCTTTACAAACCCTGCGAAATCCACGCGGACAAAATGCTCCAGGTCAATTCCGTACAGCATCCCCAGCGTATCCATGGAAACATCGATCCCATAGATCCCGGCATGAGTGAGCTTGTCCGGCACGCCGTTCGAAATGGAAAGAGGCACAAAATAATCCCTGGGCGTGGAAACAAGGAGCGCCTGCTTTGCAGACAGATTTACCATGGCAATGATATTCACATCGCTTCGGCCGGCCTGGTCCGCGGAAGCATCCTCATCCTGCGTATCAATGCCGCTGAGATAAACCGTCAGAATGTTATTCTGAACCAGATCCTTTTTGGCAGCGGGAATCTGATTCTGGCCTTGATCCTGACCCGGATTCTGGCCTAACGCAAGGTTCCCGTTCTCCTCGATGGCGGCAAAGAAATCGGAAAGCTTATAGGCAAAAACCGTTCCGCCCCCAAAGACACAGGCCAGCACCAGTGTCAGAATCAATCCGATGATAAATCTGCCTTTTTTCTCACTGTTGCTCATGCAGAAACCTGCAAGGATAATAGGCAATGTGAGAACAGCTGCTGCCGCAACCGTATAGCGAAGGCGCAAAAAACCCATGCGGTGCAGCATCAGACAAAAAAGAACCATGATAATCTCAAGAACCAGGCTTATCAGAAAGCCTGGCAGAAAAGAGCCTCTACCGGAATTTCTCATCCACCAAATACCTCCTCCCAAAACGAAGCTTTGTATGTTGACTCAATGTCTTCGGGTAACGTTTTTACTGCCTTTCGCGCTTCGCGCCTCCGGACAGAATATTCCCACTCAACATATTTCCACTCATCATAGCTGAACAGAATTTTCCGGCACGCCTCGTTACGGACATGCAGCTGAGCGGGCATACAACAGAGCTAAAATCCCCTGGAATGCCCGCAGCAATACGGCTGCCTTCATCTGCTCTGCCTGCTCAGTCCTCCTGCGACATAGGTGGAAGGCGTTCCAGCATCTTCTGGATCGCTGCGCGCAGGAGCCTGGCTCTTTTATGGTCGTCCCCGCTAGCCGTGACCCCGACCACAAGGTTATCCTGGATGCAGATCCCCGGAAAGTAAAAATCACATTGCTCCCGGTCATTCGCAACATTGACAAAAATCCCTTCGTCCTTGCAGATCTCGTAAATCGTATCATTCAGCTTCCAGTCATTCGTCGCCGCAAGCACCATGAAAGCCTCCGCGAAATCGGAACGTTTGACAGGTCTCTGCTCAATCTGAATGTGCCCCGACATCGACAGGGCAATGAGGTCTGAAGTAATCGCCGGCGCGATCACGGTGATGTTTCGGGTGAAAGCAAGCAAAGATTTCACGCGGCGCGTTGCAATGTTTCCTCCCCCAACGACGACGATTTTTTTATCTGAAAGATCGACAAATAGTGGAAAGTACCGCTTTTCCCGCATGATCTTATTCCTCCTTTCACGATGATTCCGGGACTGATGTCTGTCTTCGTAAGGACACGGTTCGAAATTCCATACATCTGGGAACGGATCTGTGCCGGCAGAGTCACATCCCGGACGCAGACCTGAATGTCCATATATCCGGAGACAGATCCTTACATGATTGACAGCTCCGTTTCACATGGAATATGATATAAGATACATTCCCGAAGGAGGTTTTGTATCTTGCCTGTATTAACAAAAGATAATGACAATAAATTTTTATATTTAAGCGCATATGAGCATTTTAAGCAGATGATCCTGGACGGCGCCCTGTCTCCGGGACAAAGACTTCCTTCTTTGCGTAAGGCTGCCCAGGAGCTGGATCTGTCACGGACCACCCTGGAATCTGCCTATCTTCTGCTTGCCGCTGACGGATATATCCTGGCCAGGCCGAACAGCGGCTATTATGTCACGGATCTGGGACGTCATCTGCCGCCGGAGAACGGAGAAATCCTGGCCCCTGCCCCCGTGCTGTATGATTTTTCGACCTCCGGCGCCGACCCGGACAGCTTCCGGCTGGATCTCTGGAGCCGGTATATGAAGCATGCCCTGCGTCAGGACGAACGGATGCGCACCTACGGGGACGCGCAGGGAGAAGCGGATCTCCGTCAGGCTCTGACCGCCTATCTGCGCCGGCATCGGAACATCTACTGTTCACCGGAGCAGATCGTCGTAGGCGCCAGTACCCAAAGCCTGCTCCAGCTGGTCTGCCCGTTATTAAAACCCAGACAGACGGTATCCTTTCCCACGGAAGGCTTCTCCCAGGGAAGAGCTGTCTTTTCCGATTTTGGGTTTTCCCTTTCCACCAGAGACAAAAACTGCGATATCATCTACGTTTCTCCCGCGCAGATGACGAAATGGGGAGAGCTGATGCCGCCTGCCCGCCGTATGGAGCTGGTCAGCCATGCCAGACAGACCGGACGGCTGGTCATCGAAGATGATTACGGAAATGAATTTATCTACCTTCCCAAACCGGCCCCGTCCCTTTTCGGGCTCGATCAGGGCGAGCATGTACTGTATCTGGGTTCCTTTTCCCGGCTCCTGCTCCCTTCGATCCGTATCAGTTTTATGATTTTACCATCTTTCATCAGAAAATGCTATCATAAAAAAGCCAATCTTTACAATCAAACCGCTTCCAAAGCAGAGCAGATTGCCCTTGCCCAGTTCATCACCGATGGACAATTTGAAGCACAGCTGCGCAGACAGCGGCGTATTTATGGGCAAAAACGCACCTCTTTGCTGGAAGCTGTACAGAAAGTTTTTCCTTCCTGCAAATACACGATCGGACCTGCCGGCACCGTGCTTGCGCTGACGCTTTCCTCTTCCATGGAGCCGAAAGCCTTTGTCAGCCATGCGCAGAAAAACGGCATCCGTCTGCAGGCTATGGCAGGGAAAAAGAATGAACTCACTGTACTGCTCTCCTGCCAAAGCCTGTCCTCCGAAGACTTTGTGCCGGGCCTTGAGCTGTTAAGAAAAATACACGGGGAGCAGTCTGCGTAACCCCCATGCACTTTGAATCTGACGCCGCCATGAATGAAAATGAGCATGGGTGCATCCCACTTTTCTGCGCTGCTGTCGCAGCGGAAGTATTTCAAAGTAGACCCCCATGCCCCGCTATGCTTGGCAACATCATGAATGAAAGTGAGGGCATGGATGCATCCCATTATGGCCGCACCCCTTGCGGGGTGGGCCGACTTTCAAAGTAATGCGTGATTACATGGAACCCGGATCGTCATCCCAGCTGGTACAACAGAGCGTTCACGATACATGCGGCAATATTGCTTCCGCCTTTCCTTCCCTTTGCGACAATAAAAGGAACTTCTGTCTGGCTCATGATCAGCTCTTTCGACTGTACGACATTCACAAAACCGACCGGAACACCGATGATCAGGCTGGGACGAAGCCCTTCCTGAATCAGTTCCGAAAGCCGGATCAGGGCTGTCGGAGCGTTTCCGACAGCATAGATCACGGGACCGGACAGCAGAGCAGCAGCCTTTTCCATACTCACAGAAGCTCTGGTTACTCCCCTTTCCTTTGCGGTCAGGGTCACATCCTCATCAGACATAAAACAGAAGACTTCCCCCCTGTATCTGTCAAGCACAGATTTATTGATCCCTGCCCGCGCCATCTGGGTATCCGTGACAACCGCAGCGCCATTTCTCAAAGCTTCCATGCCTCTTTCCGCCGCATGATCAGAAAAACAAAGGTTCCGGGCATAATCAAAGTCCGCGCTGGTATGAATACAGCGTTTCACTATCATCTCTGTTCCTGGCTGAAGGGGAAAATCTCCCAGCTCCTCGGTTATGATTTCAAAGCTCCTTGCCTCAATCTCTGCAGGAGAAACCTGTTCAGGCTTACAATACAGATTCCTTCCTCCGGGATTCCCGGTTCCTGATTCAGATGCTGTCTCAGATTCCATTTTCATTTACCTTCCTCTAAAATAGCATACCGGCAATTCCATTCCGATGCTGCCGGAAAGATATCCTGATATCATAGACTCTGATATCATAGACCCTGATTCAGGATCCGGTAGATCATCTTCATATCCATGTTCCCGCGGATACTCTCGGCAAGGCGGTCGTACTGAGTTTCTTTGAAAGCGGCATAATCTGTCCCCGCCGCCTCTTCGAGATCCATTCCTTTCCTCCCGGCAAGCATCCGCGTCAGTCTTTCCCCTGCTTCATGCCGGTCAAAAATCCCGTGAACATACGTTCCGATCACATTGTCCACACACATTCCGTCGGATTTGCTCATTCCTCCTGCTTCCTGTGTCAGCATTAAGATATCCTTCTGCATTTTCGTCGAGCTTTTTGCTGCGCTTTCCTCAATAAAGCTTTCACCCATGTGAATCTCATATCCTTCGATTTCCAGACCGGAAAGACATGCCAGAGTTCCTTTCAGGGTACCAAAGCGGCCCCTTACCCTCGTCCTGGTTTTTTCCTCTTTAAATACCGTCTCCATGGGCAGAAGCCCCATTCCGCGCATCTGTCCGCCTTCCTCGACTCCCGCCGGATCTATGAGCATCGTTCCCAGCATCTGATAGCCGCCGCAGATGCCGAATATAACCGTTCCCTTTGCGGCGTGCTTTTTGATTGCGGCTTCCAGACCGGACTTGCGCAGGAACCGCAGATCACCCATCGTATTTTTGGTGCCCGGAAGGCAGATCATATCCGGCTGCCCAAGCTCCGAAACCCTGTCTGCATATCTGACACCCACGCCGGAAATGTTTTCCAGCGGATTGAAATCCGTGAAATTGGAAATCCGCGGAAAGCGGATTACCACGACATCGATGAAAGCGGCATTCTCTCTGTGTCCGAACCGCTCCGACAGACTGTCCTCATCCTCTAAGCGGATATCCAGATATGGCATAACCCCGGCGAAAGGAATCCCGCATTTTTCTTTCAGCATGTCCAGTCCCGATTCAAGGATTGATCTGTCCCCACGGAATTTATTGATTACCAGTCCTTTTACCATCCGCCGTTCTTTTTCGGTAAGCAGGGCGATCGTTCCATAGAGCTGGGCAAAAACCCCACCCCTGTCAATGTCTCCGACAAGCAGTACCGGTGAACAGGCCATTTCCGCCATTCCCATATTCACGATATCATCTGTCTTCAGATTGATCTCCGCGGGACTGCCCGCCCCTTCGATGACAATAATATCGTATTCAGCGGAAAGAGCTTCAAAGGCTTCCAGAATTATGGGACGCAGCGTTTTTTTAAAGGAAAAATAATCCTTCGCCTGCATCGTCCCGATTACTTCTCCGTTCACAATCACCTGCGAACCCATATCGCTGGTCGGTTTCAGTAAAATCGGATTCATCCTCACGCTGGGAACAGCAAAAGCAGCTTCCGCCTGCATGACCTGAGCCCGTCCCATCTCCAGGCCTTCCTCTGTGATAAAGGAATTTAACGCCATATTCTGTGACTTAAAAGGGGCGACTCTGTAACCGTCCCGGGCAAACACACGGCACAAGCCTGCCGTCAACATACTTTTTCCGGCGCCGGACATGGTTCCCTGCACCATGATCACCTTTGCCCTCTGCAACGTCTCTTCCCCTTTCTTTTCCATAGCTGCTCCGATACCGATCAGACTCCTGTCAGGCATGATCGGATGCGGATGAGTTTTCTGCTGAATCATGCCGCCCGGGCAGCGTAACTACGGAACGGTAATCGAGTCAGATTGGGAAGCTGCCGCCTTCTGCATCGCCTCGATCAGCGCTGTGTTCTCCTCATGAAGCCGTACCGCTGTCCTGTAATATCCTTTGGAAAGCCCCCGGATGTTGCTGCAGTCACGGATCAGGAATCCGCGAGGCAGCAGTTTTTCTCTGAGATCCTCCACTCCGTAAAACAACAGGTAATTCGCGTCGGACGGGAATACCCTGAAGCCCATCTGTTTCAGCGCCTCAGCAAGATATTCTTTTTCCTCAAAAACCGTCCGGCGGCCTTTTTCCAGGAAGTCTCTTTCTTTCAAGGCAGCAAGCCCTGCGGCTTGAGCTAAAGAAGATACCGCCCATGGCTGGGTCTTTTCTTCCATCCTCCTCAGGAGTCCGGAATCAGAGCAAAGACCGTATCCCAGCCGTACCCCTGCCATCCCGTAGGCTTTTGTAAAAGCCTTCAGCAAAAACAGATTCGGACAGGCACTCAAAAAGCTTTTCAAAGAATGCTCCGCAGGGTTTTTGACAAAGTCCAGAAAGCATTCGTCAACAACCAGACGGATCCGGTTATCCCGGCACACCTGCAGGATCCTCCACATCAATCCCGGATCGATCAGCCTGCCGTCAGGATTGGAGGGATTGCATAGAAATACCAGACCGACATCCGGAGAAAGCGATTCCGGAAAAGAAGAATCCAGTATAAAATCCTGATCTGCCGTGCGGACAAAATGCCGTACCTTCATGCCTGCAGCCTGCATGGCCAGCTCATATTCCGCAAAGGTCGGATCGGAAACCAGCCCGATTCCTGCCCCGGTTCCGGCCTCTGCCCTGGCCAGAAGATAGATCAGATCCGCCGCGCCGTTTCCGCAGATCACAGTAGAAGGATCCGTTTCCTCATAAGCGGCTATACCGGCCTTCAGTTCCTCACAGGCAGCAGAAGGGTATTCGGAAACCTTCCCGGCTGCCTGACAGATCGCCTGTATTACGCCCACAGGAGTGCCATAGGGATTAACATTAGCCGAAAAATCCACACAATCCGGATATCGATAACGATCGCCGCCGTGTCTGTGTCCGCTCAATGTTCCACCTCCTGATCTCACGTTTCATCCGTATATGCGTGGCTGGTTCCGCCTTCCGGCACGGTCGATGCTGAACACCTTCTGAAAACGCATTCCGTGTGCCGCGGGCAGGCAGCAGCCGCATCGGCCTCCTGCCGGCCTCCTCCTTCGCCTGACCTGCGACGTTTTTCAGATCCTTGTTCCATCTATTATTGCGGCGTTTTTAAATCAAATGCAGCAAAAAGTAAAAAAGAACACAGAAGATGAGCCCCACAATCGAAGTACCATACATCAACCGATTGGCCTTTGGGATATCTTCTTTCTTTACCGCCCGAAGAGGATCTCCGATCTTCGGTTTGTTATATAACTCCCCAAAGTAATATGCCGGACCAGCCAGCTGTATTTCCAGAGCTCCTGCCATAGCCGCTTCCGTATGGGCGGAGTTCGGGCTGGCATGCTTCCTGCGGTCCCGTCTGAAAATTTTCCACGCGTTTTTCCCGTTAAAGCCAAACAGGAAGGAAGACCCAACCATCATAAGACCTGCCAGCCTGGCGGGAATAAAATTCGCCACATCATCCAGTTTCGCCGCGCAATAGCCGAAGTTCAGATACCGGTTATTCTTATATCCCAGCATGGAGTCCATCGTATTGACGCATTTATACAAAAACATCATGGGAACGCCGCCCACCGCCATGTAGAGCATCGGCGCGATAATGCCGTCCGTCGTGCTTTCCGCCACGGTTTCTACGGCTGCCTTCGCCACCCCGGCTTCATCAAGATAATCCGTATCCCTCCCCACAATCATGGAAACTGCGGAACGGGCTTTTTCCAGATCCTCTTCGTATAAAGCATCATATACCTTCATGCTTTCGATTCTAAGGGAACGGATCGCGAGAAGCTGCCAGCACCAGAAAATCTCCAGCACAAAGCCTGCCCAGATGGAAAGATGGTACACCAGTCGGAGCAGGATAATCGGAATGACACAGCAGACAAGGCACACCAGGATGACCTCCACAATACCGCCGACCGTTTCTCTCTTCTGGAAGTTTTTATCATTGTCTTCCTCTTTTTGAGAGGTTTCTCCCTTTTTCTGTTCAAAGGGAATCGCGACCCTCAGCATGGTCCGTACCAGGTTTTCCGTCAGTTCAATCAGCTTCCCGATCAATGAAACCGGATGCGGAATGACATGAGGGTCTCCCAGTATCAAATCCAGGATAAAAGCCAGCGGAAGGATTAATATGCGTAAATTCATTCAGATCTACTCCTTTCTGTATTCGCAGGCATGCAAAAACGCTCTGACCAGGTCAGGGCATGAGGGATAATAAAAATGAGGAAAGCCTGCCATGAGCGTCGGGGTTGCCACGATACAGTCCCAGTTTTTTTCCGATAACGGTTTTTGGGCATGAAAACCGTCTCCGCAGCTTTCCGAATCAAAATAATGAAATTCATGGGCATGCATGATATCGAAATCTTCTCTTCCGAAAAGCGGTTTTCTCTGCTTCAACGAAATATAACCAAAGCGCGTCAGCCGTCCTGTATTCCATGCTTTTCCCGGAATCCTGCCAACCATCGGATAGAAGGAGCCATCCGTTCCCTCCATCCATTCATGCAGATACATAAAACCTCCGCATTCTGCCATACAGCATACTCCCTGCCGTAAGGCATTGTCAATCTCTCTGCACATATTCCGGTTTCCCGATAATTCCGCCGCATAAAGCTCCGGGTATCCGCCATAAAGAAGAAGCCCGTCCAGCTTTTCCGGAAGATGCGGATCATGAAGCGGAGAAAACAAAACCAGCTCTGCCCCTGCATCCCTAAGCATATCCAGATTTTCCTCATAGATAAAACAAAAGGCTTCATCCTTTGCCAGACCGATACGCAGCTTCGAATATCGTTTTTCTTTCCTGTTGCTCTCCGGGTGTGAAGGATGCGCTGCATTTTCCCCAACCCATGAGGAAGGATTATAAGCTGATTCTTCTTCCCCTAACGGAGTTTTGCACGTTGACTCCATGTCTTCGGATGACGATTCTTCTGATCTGGCAGTCGGACTGCTGAAAACAAAATCTGTCTCCCTTAACGCAGTTCTGTACGCTGACTCAGCATCTTCGGATGACAATTCAGTTACTTCAGCAGCTGGACTGCCGAAGACAAAATCAGTCTGCAATAACGCAGTTTTGTGTGTTGACTCAGTATATTCGGATGATGATTTTGTCATTTCGGTATCTCCGGCGCCGAAAACAGAATCTGTCTCCTGTGCTGCTGCGATTTTGCTTTGCAAGGCCGGTGCCTTTTGTGCAAGGTCGATAATTCTTTCCATATCCAGAGTCTTGTCAAGAGTATCTGCCAATAACTCAATCCTATTCCTAAGGTCAGAAATCTCATCCGGCAAAATCAGGCCCAGATGCCGGCTTTCCAGGAAACACTCCTTCAATACAGGCACATATCCCAGTACAGGGATTCCGCACTCTCTTTCCAGCATCTGTTTCATCCGCGGATAGTAAGAAGGCGACATCCGGTTCAGGATCAGGCCTCTGATCCGGTTATCCTCCCGATATGTCAGGAAGCCTTTCACATACGCGTTCAGGGAGGTGCTCATTCCCCGCGCATTTACGATCAAGATCACGGGGGTATCGGTCGCCGCGGATATTTCATAAGCGCTGGCTTTTGTGCTGATTCCTCCCAGACCGTCGTAATATCCCATGACACCCTCGATCACAGCAATGTCGGCATTTCCGGCTCTTTTTTGCATCAGTTCCCTCGTCAGATCCGCAGAGGCAAAAAAGGTATCCAGATTTCCGGCGGCAGTGCCAAGTACACGGGCATGAAACAGCGGGTCAATATAATCCGGCCCGCACTTAAACGAGACCGGCGTACAGCCCTTTCGTTTCAGCAAAGACAAAAGCCCGCAGGTCAGCAGCGTTTTTCCGCTGCCGCTTGCCCCGGCGGAAAGCATGAACCGTGGTAAATTCTTTTGCATAGATCCCTCTTTTCACCAGCCAGAACACTTTTCAAGTCTTATCTTAAGACTGGCCATTTATGCAATTTTTTTTTTGGGGGGGAACCGCTGCCCGGAGATTATCGTATACGCACGGATTTACTGTGGAATCATGCCGCTTGCAGAGACGTAAATTCGGCGCAGTAAAGGAATCAAAACGCAGGCATTTTATTCGTTTACTATACAAAGGCTGCCATGGAAAAAAGGAACAGGCTGAGTCCTGCCTGTAACGCTTGCCTGCAAGGCGATTTCAAGCTCAATATTTCTTTCATACACGAAGACGAATGATATAGACCGGGTTTTCTCCCCTCATCAGATGGTAAGCTCCCGCTTCACTGCTTCTTGCCACCTGAACGGATACGATTTCAGCATGGATTCCTTCCTGTTCCCGGATCCACATCACAGCTTCCGAGAGTGTTTCAAGGGTAATGCAGTTGATCACAACCGTAACACCGGGATTTTTCCGGAAAACCATTTCCAGGATCTCTCTCAGATGACCGCCGGATCCTCCGATAAATACATGGGTCGGCGCGGGCAGCCGGGGAATGCATTCCACGGCCTCCCCGGCTACGGTAATCAGATTATCCACGGCATGACGGCGTCGGTTTGCCTCCACCAGGACAAGAGCTTCCTCTTTTTTCTCTATGGCATAAACCAGCCCGCGCTCTGCCCGGATCGCCATCTCCACGGCTGCAGACCCGGTTCCCGCCCCTATGTCGTAGCAGATGCTGTCCGCAACAAGTCCCAGCTTAGCCAGGGAAACAGCCCGGACTTCCGCCTTTGTCATCGGTACCTTTCCCCTCTCGAAAGCCTCATCATCCAAGCCATGCGTTGCCAAAGGCACAGACGGATTCTCATTCACCGCACAGAAGACACTTAACGGATCTCCTTCATAAGAAACCAGCTCCTTTGCCGGACAGGAGAAAATACATTCCTCCGGATAAGACAGATGCTCTCCCACATAAATTCTCACATCCCCCAGACCATAATCGCAAAGCCTTTGGGACAGGGTACTGATATCCTCACTTTTTCCCAAGAGGCCGAAGACCTTTTTATTTCTGTAAATCCTTGAAACCAGATGCTCCGTTTTTCCATGAACGCTGACAATCACAGCATCATCCCATGAAAGACCGGCTTTTGCCATAAAATAACTGACAGAAGAAATACCGCAAAAAATCTCTGTCTCCCAGTTCTTCTTTTCCAATTCCGCAAGTAGTTTTTTCGCCCCGCTGAAAAATCCCACATCCCCGGAAAAAACGATCGCGATCCGCTCATATTCTGGATGAGAATCAAGAAAAGCAGCGATTTCCTCAGGACGATAAGCTGTAAATGCCTCCTGTCCCGGCCGGCGAACCGCTTTTGTGATCCGCTCCGCGCCGATCACAAGCTGTGCTTCCCGAACCGCCTTCCGTGCTTCTCCCGTCATGAGATCCTCAGATCCCATCCCGATCCCGACAATGCTGATCCGACGCTCTACCGTCAGATGAAATCTCTCCGAGAGCAAATGCATCAGCTCGCCAAGGGAATAACCGTCCTCCTTCACAGGACGGCCGATCACAATACAGGAAACCCCGGAATCCAGACAGGCATCGATTTTTTCCGGAAACCCTCCTGCGACCCCGGTATCCTTTGTAACGAGATAACGGCAATCATACTGCTTCAGCATCGCCTCATTCAGTTCCTTGGAAAAAGGCCCCTGCATTCCGATTACATGTCTTCCCTCAAACCCCAACGTCTTACAGCTTTCCATCACAGAAGCAAGAGGAAGCACACGAACATAAAGCCTCTCACGAAAAGAGGACAGCACAGTAAACGAAGCCAGCTCCTTGCTGCCCGTTGTCAGAAGGATATTCCCTTCCGTATTTTCCAGCCAGGCCACAGCCTCCGGTACATCCTTTACATAGATAACCTGACCGCTCCCTTCGCTTCCTTCCACACAAACAGCCTGACCGCTCCCTTCAAATCCTCCGGTACAGGCATCCCGCGCCTCTCCTTCGCTTCTTTCGGCACAAACAGCCTGCAGGCCGCTCCCTTTGCTTCTTTCCGCACAGCTTTCCCGCAGCAGCCGTACCAGTTCGATCTTCTGTTCCTCACAGGCCTTTTTCAGTTCTCTGGTCACTTCCGCAGCATACGGATGAGTCGCATCGATCACAAGGCAGGGCGTTTCCGCCTGCAAAAGAGCCATCATCTCCTCCGCATCCATTCTGCCCGTATGAACCTCAAGATTCTCTTCCCTGAGCGACCGGGAACCATACTCCGTAGCCATACAGGATATGGTTCTGATCCCATGGCGGGATAAAAAACGGCTGATCTCAAACCCTTCATATGTTCCGGAAAAAACGATCACTTCACACATTCCGATATCCTCTGGGGGTAACCATCCGATCCCCGATCCGCCGGGTTTCCTGATTCCCGACAAACACTGTGGTAAACATATCCACATCCGTATCCATCAATTCACCGAGAGTAAGACTCCTGCTTTCCTCGCCATCCCTTCCGATCTGTCTCGCAATCCCGCAAATCGTTTCCGGTGATTTATACAAAAGCATCACTTCACAGGCCTTCCGAAGATAATCCCTCCTGTTATGGCTCGATGGGTTATATAAAACGATCACAAAATCAGCCTCGCTTGCCAGCCGGATCCTCTTTTCTATCTTTTCCCAGGGCGTCAGCAAATCACTCAGGCTGATCACGCAAAAATCATGGATCAGCGGAGCACCGAGAAGTGCCGCGCCAGAAAGCGCCGCAGTCACTCCGGGAAACACACGGATCTCCACCTGCTGATGCGCCTGTCCCATCTGCAGAATCATCCCCGCCAGACCATAGACGCCCGCATCCCCGCTGCACACGAAAGCCACCCTCTTTCCCGTCTCCGCCTTCGCAAACGCAAGACGGCAGCGCTCTGCCTCCTGCCGCATAGGCGTTTCCAGATAAGCTTTCTCCGGAAAATATGATTTCAGCAGCTTGATATAAACCGTATACCCGACAATCAGGTCAGCCTCCCGGATAGCTTGCTCCGCCTCCAGAGTCAATCCCTCCCGGCTGCCCGGACCCATTCCAACCACATCGATTCTCGGATTTCCCATATCTTCCGCCTCTTTTTCTTAAACATGATGACTGCACTGGCATATTACTGATTCCATATTTCTGACCATTAGTCTCACACGGGAGACGACTCGCCTCAGATCTTTAGTCTCCCACAGAAGATGGCTCGGCTGTTATTTTTCGGCTGAGTGAACGTGACATCGACCCGGAAGCTGGTATATACCTTCCAGCCGAGCGTCACGTTCTTTCAGCTTTCACTTACCAGCTCGGCTCATAACCTCGAAAGCGGCTGACGGATCGATGTCACGATGAGCAACGCATTCGAAAAATAATTGACGAGACTGATACCGATGGGAGACTTAAGATCTGAGGTGGCTCCGGCTCTTCCGGAGACATCTCAGACCTTTAGTCTCCCACGGGAGATGGCTCGGCTGTTATTTTTCGGCTGAGCGAACGTGACATCGACCCGGAAGCCGGTGCATCCCTTCCAGCCGAGCGTCACATTATTTCAGCTTTCACTTACCAGCTCGGCTCATAACCTCGAAGGAGGCTGACGGATCGATGTCACGATGAGCGACGCATTCGAGAAATAATTGACGAGACTGATACCGATGGGAGACTTAAGATCTGAGGTGGCTCCGGCTCTTCCGGAGACATCTCAGATCTTTAGTCTCCCACGGGAGATGGCTCGGCTGTTATTTTTCGGCTGAGCGAACGTGACATCGATCCGTCAGCCGGTGCAAGCCTAGAAGCCGAGCGTCAGATACTGCGCCAGATCAGAACACGCCCTCCCATCGCCCGGCCGCCAAAGCCAGCGTGACGCCGTCTCCCGCCCTCTTCCTCTGAAGCAGCTTCCCCCCGCCGCTTGCCAGAACCGCGCTTCTCTCACAGACATTGTCAACGCCCATCGTCCGAAACACAAACTCAGAAGACCGAAACTCCCCCGGCACCCTCATCAATTCCTCCGAAGAAAAAGTCAGAAACGGAACCCCCCACTTCTCCGCCAGAGTCACCAAAGCCTCCTCATCCTTCTTCGCATCTATGCTTGCCAGACATCGAATCGCATGTACAGATGTCTCCCCCAGCCAGCCAAGAACCGTTTGCTCCAGAAACACCGGATCCGTATTTCTTTTACATCCGATCCCTGCCGCAATCAACCGCGGCACAATAACCGCCGTCGTCTCAAACGGCTTCAGGCCGCGATCAAAAGTCACCGTCACACCAATCGCAGGCTTATCGCTCTCCGTCATGCCGGTCACAGGATCGCTGCTCTCCTCCTCCAAAGTGCCGTTCACAGGATTGCCGCTCTCCTCCAAAGCTACGTTCACAGAATTACCGCTCTCCTCCAAAGTGACGTTCACAGAATTGCCGCTCCCGATACCGTCCCGCTTCCATACAGTCAGCCCCTTCGGCACCCTTCCCCGAATCGGAAAATCACTGTAAAAACCCACGGGTTCTTTCTGAAGCAAAGCTGCGGAAACCGCCTTTGCCGCTGACAGATCCAGAATGGCACAATTATTTTTCCGGGCAAACTCATCCACGGCAAAATAACCGTTCAGATCCGTCGCCGTCGTAATGACCGGATCCGCATGAAGCAGACCTGCAATCTCGACAGTCAACGCATTTGCCCCGCCCAGATGACCGCTCACCAAAGAAATCACATGACGTCCCTGCTCATCCACTACCAGTACAGCCGGATCCGACGCCTTTCCTTTCAGACACGGAGCAATGCTTCGCACCGCGATCCCACACGCTCCGATAAAAACAAGCGCATCCGATTCGGCAAATCTTGCTTTCGTCCACGCTTCAACACTTCCGGAGAAAGAACCGGAAAGATATCTGCTTTTTTTATATAAGATGATGGAATGCGTCAGACACGTCCGGATCAGATATTCACCCAGAGCTTCTCCCGCCAGGGAAAAACAAATCATGGAAATCTTCACTCTGCCTTTTCCTTCCCCTTCCGATATCCCGTCGTAAACGTCGGGTCATACAGCTTCGACCGCTCATAGGATGACGTTTTTACGACATCACCGATAATCAGCAAAGCGGTATGCGTGATCTCATTTTTCCGCATGGTTTCTGCCAGCGTGCCAACCGTACACAGATATTTCCGTTCCTCCTCCCAGGTAGCCTTATATACGACAGCCGCAGGCGTATCCGGATGATAACCTCCTTCGATCAGGCGGGCAGAAAGCTTGTCCGCCCGATGCGCGCTCAGAAAAATCACCATCGTGGCCTGATGCCCTGCCAGCAGCCGGATATCCTCTTTTTCCGGAACCGGCGTCCTGCCTTCCATCCGTGTAAGAATGACCGTCTGGGAAATGCCGGGCAAGGTGTATTCCAGGTTCAAAGCACTGGCTGCCCCGCAAAAGGAACTTACACCCGGACAGGAATCAAAGGGTATATTCTTTTCCAGGAGAAGATCCATCTGTTCCCGCACCGCACCGTAGAGGCAGGGATCTCCTGTATGCAGCCGTACAACCTCAAGTCCCGCGGCATGCGCTTCACAGATTACCTTGATCACTTCCTCCAGCGTCATCTTTGCGCTGTCTAATATTTTTGCTTCTTTTCCGGCATAGGATAAAAGCTCCGGATTTACCAGGGAACCGGCATAGATGATCATATCCGCCGCTGCCAGAAGCTTCATTCCCCGCAGCGTGATCAGGTCCGGCGCCCCGGGACCCGCGCCTACAAAATGAACCATGTTTTTATCTTCTTCCTTTTTCCAATTGTCTCCAAAAATATCGGAAAATGTCCGGTCTGCCCTTCTTATCGATCCGTTCTTTCCGGATACGAACCGGGAATCTGTCAAAGAATCAGATTCTGTTCCCTGATTCTTTCTCTCAGAGTCTTTGCTCCGCTCGTTTCCCCAAGGTAACCGAAAACATTCGAAAATACGATCGCCTCCAGAACAATCTTCCCATCCGTATTTCTGTTCAGGTAATACCGGATTCTCTCCATTAAATCAGCCATTGCTTCCTGAAGAATCCCGGCTTCCTGAAGGATCTGCAGGGCCTCCTGCGTGGTGTTCGCCTTTAATAAATCCCTTGCTGTCTCGATCCCGGCGCCGGCACGGACCGCGCAGGCACACAAAACCTCCATCCTCCCGTCGGCGGCACAGGAATGGGTATTCATAATCCCTGCCCCGACCTTCACAAATTTCCCGATATGGGCGACGAACAGGATTCCTTTGATCTCTTCCTGTTCCGCCAGTTCTATCGTCTCTCCGATATAATTCGAACACTTCACAAAACAGGGAGGCAAATCCGTCTTTTCTTTCAGATAGATTTCCCCGTAGTTCCCCGGTACAGCGATAATAAACCTCTCCCCCAATGCAGCATGCTGACGGATTTCCACCCCGATCGTATCAATCAAAGCTTTCTCGCTCATCGGCTCCACGATCCCGGTAGTTCCCAGAATCGAGATTCCGCCAACGATACCCAGGCCGGGATTGAAGGTTTTTTTCGCTGCCATTTCTCCTCCCGGCACAAAGATCTGTATCTCCAGACCTCCCTCGTATCCGAAAAAGGAAGCCGCTTCCGCAGCCTCCTGCCGGATCATCTGTGCCGGAACCGGATTGATCGCTGCCTGGCCTGCCGGACAGGGAAGACCCGGTAAGGTAACACGTCCGACGCCCTCACCTCCGTCCAGAAAAATCCCGGGCCGGGATGTTTTTCCCACCTTTGCGCAGATTAAGAGCCCGTCCGTCACATCGGGATCATCTCCCGCATCCTTACGAACTCCACAGACAGCATAGACAGATGATTCGTTTTTACGTATTTCCTGGCTTTCCAGCGGCAAACGCAGAAGAATCCCTTTCGGCGTCTTAAGCTCTACCGAGTCAGGATGATTTCCAAACAAAAGAAAAACGGCTCCTTTTGCGGCAGCGGCGGCACAGGTTCCGGTCGTGTAACCGCAGCGAAGCTTTCTGCCTCCCTTCGTTACCAGACAGTCTTCGATGCCGATTCGGCTCTTTTCATCTGACCTGATCTCTTCCACTCGTCTCACCACTCCTCCCAAAGCGAAGTCCGGCAGGTTGACTCAATATCTTCGGATAACGATTCTGCCGCTTCGGCAGACCGGCTGAAAAAGACAGAATCAGTCTCCTCAGGAATTATACAGGACGCCGTTCTCTGCCGGACAGCAAATTCCAGGCGGCGTCCCTGCCATACCAAGGATCTATCCGTGAATAAACGGATCAATTTGCCGGTTCTTTTGCCCGGCTGCACCTGTCAAAAAAGTTCAAATAGTATGCAAAACAGCCAGCACTACGCTGGCTGTTTTGTTACATCGCACTTTTATTTCCTGTTTTTCCTGTAAATAATCAAAAGCCCTTTTAAAATCAGATCCTCATCGAGAGTGATCTTTCTTTTACAGTGCGGAATCACCTTTTTAGCCAGTCCGCCGGTAGCCACTACGGCGGCTTTCACTCCCAGCTCTTCCTCCATACGGTCAATGATTCCATCCAGGGCAGCGGCGTTGCTGTACAGGATCCCGCTTTTCATACTGTCTATCGTATTTTTTCCGACAACATGCTTTGGCGCGTCCAGACTTATGCCCCCAAGCTGGGAAGCCCGCTGGGTCAATGCCGCCAGGGAAATCCCCAGGCCAGGATAAATCATCCCGCCGATGTAGCTCTTATGCTCATCCACCACGGTAACCGTGGTCGCAGTGCCCATGTCAATCAGGATCAAAGGCACAGGATAAAAAGCAACCCCGGCTACAGCAGCCGCAACCAGATCCGCGCCGACAGAGGCAGGATTATCCATCTGAATATTCAGTCCCGTTCTGACGCCGGGACCCAAAGCAAGAGCCTCCGTTCCCAGTACCTTTCGGACTGCAAGCTGAAGGATGCCGGTAATCTGCGGCACGACAGAAGAAATGATACAGCCTTCTATTTTGTCAAGCTCCATCTGATACAAATCCAGGACTGTCTTGACGTCAACAGCATATTCCAGCTCTGTCTTGGTCAATACCGTGGACAGTCTTTCTATAAAATAAGTTTTCTCTTCGTCAATGCATTCCAGAACGATATTCGTATTTCCTACATCGATTGCCAAAATCATAACCTAATCCTGCCTTTACCTGGTGATCCTGATGTCATCAAAATCATTTAAAAATGCCTGCCTTATGCAAGGCCGTTCCGATCGCCGCGGTAATCAGAGTCGAAGAGATCATCTCACAGACAGCATTGATTCCCACGAAGGTGCAGACAAAAAGAATCACATTGCGCCCGCCGATCAGTCCCTGCACGTATTCCGTATTTCCGAACAGGACAATCAGCAGGGTCATGAAAAACAACGTATTGAAAAAGGCAGAGCAAAAACCGGTGACCGCGCAGGAGAACCATACTCCCTTATGACGCGTCCGCATCGCGCGAAACACAAAGCCCAGCAGAAAGCCATCCAGAAGTCTGGGGATAAAACGCTGAATAAATGCCAGCACCGGCTGGATCGAAAACAGCATTGCCCCCATCGCGCTGGTACCGCCTACGCCGATGCACTGCAAAAAGCTGGTCAGTCCGAATACGGCCCCGGCAATGGCTCCGCCAGTCGGGCCTAAAACAATCGCGCTCACAGCCACAGGGATCACATTAAAAGTAATAGCCAATGGCCCGATATTCAGATAACCGAGAGGCGTATACGCCATCAGAAGCAAAATCCCGATCATCAGTCCGAGAGTGGTCAATTCTTTCGTTGTAAATGTCTTGCCTTTCATTTTCGTGTCCTCCTTGTTCTTATCATTCCGTAAATTCTTCATACCTCTTTCATCACCTTCGCACAGAATGACTGCGGCAGCAAAAGCCCGACTTCAGGAATCATAGCATGCACGGAAGTCATGATCAGGTATGTATTCGGGTATATACAACCGGCCCCGGTAAATGAAGGAGTCGGATACGTATTCCCGAATTATGTGAATTACAGATACAACAGATATGGGGTTTTACATCATTTTTATCACCCTGTTTAATAGCTCCGTGGCTGCATCCTCCTTGCTCATGAGCGGGAGTGACACTTCCTCCTGCGCCGTAATCAGGGTCAGAACATTTGTATCGGCCGCAAATCCTGCGCCTTCTACTTTCAGGTTGTTTGCCGCAATCAGGTCGAGATTTTTTTTCTCCAATTTTTTTCTGGAGTTTTCGATCAAATCCTTTGTCTCCATGGAAAAGCCGCACAAAACCTGCCCCGGCTTTTTGTGCTCTCCCAGGTATTTCAGAATGTCATCGGTCGGTTCCAGAGGGATCGACATCATACCGTCCCCCTTTTTCACTTTATCCTCGCTCACGGTTCTCGGTCTGAAATCAGCTACGGCCGCGGCCTTTATGATGACATCCATCTCCGGGCTGCGAGAGGTAACGGCTTCATACATATCTTTTGCGCTTGTAACCGGAACCATCTCAACGAACGGAGGCGGCGTCAGATGTACCGGCCCCGAAACCAGGGTTACCTCCGCGCCTCGGAGCATCGCCATCCGGGCAATGGCATAACCCATTTTCCCGGAGGAATGATTTGTGATAAACCGCACCGGATCGATGCTCTCCTGCGTAGGACCGGCAGTGACCAGGACTTTCTTCCCCAGGAAATCCTTCTCAAAGGCGAGCTCTTTCTCAATATAAGAGAGCAGTACCTCCGGCTCCGGCATTTTTCCCTCGCCGACATCCCCGCAGGCCAGCCTGCCTACAGAAGGGGAAATCACTTCCCAGCCATGACGTTTCAACGTTTCAAGATTTTCCTGAACGATACTTTGACGGAACATATGGGTGTTCATCGCAGGAGCCACATACTTCGGACATGTACAGGCCAGCACCGTTGTCGTAAGCATATCATCCGCAATACCATGCGCAAGTTTGCCGATCACGTCCGCACTTGCAGGCGCGATCATCACCAGGTCTGCTTTCCTTGCCAGAGCAACATGTTCGACCTCGAAGGTAAATCCTCGGTCAAAGGTATCCACCAGGCATTTATTTCCTGTCAGCGTCTCGAAGGTCACAGGCGTAATAAACTGTGTGGCGTTTGGCGTCATGATTACATGCACATCCGCCGATTTTTTCATAAGGCTGCTGGCTAATGACGCGATCTTATAAGCCGCAATACTGCCCGTAACACCAAGAAGCACGGTCTTGCCTCTGAGCATAGCAATGTCCTCTTTTCTTTATAGTATGTGCACGAATTTACCGCAAAAAGATGCCCGCTTATGCGGCGTAAACGAATCAAAATGCAGGCTTTTGTTCGTTTACTATAGTTTAATCCAGAATAACAATGCTCTCAATACTCGGCTGTTCTTCCTGCGGAATCGTGCCGTTGCTGTCAGTGGGATGAGCATTCTCGCAGATCTTATCCACAACATCCATGCCGTTGGTCACATGACCGAAGCCTGCGTACTCCCCGTCCAGATAATCCGCTTTATTATGCATAATAAAGAACTGAGAGCTGGCGCTGTTGGGATCCTGGCTTCTCGCCATGGAAATCGTTCCCCTCACATGAGAGATATTGTTTTCTACGCCGTTGCTGTTGAACTCACCGGTAATCTTCTCATCAGAGCCGCCGGTCCCGTTTCCGTTCGGATCGCCGCCTTGAATCATAAAGCCACTGATAATGCGATGGAAGGTCAGCCCATCGTAAAAGCCTTCCTGCGCAAGCTTTACGAAATTTGTTACGGTGATGGGTGCGGTATCCGCATCCAGCTCCACGTCAATGGTGCCGTAATCCGCAACCTCAATCCTTGCGTGATGGATCCCGGTCAACAGCGAAGAAGTATCCAGTGAATTCACA
This sequence comes from Blautia sp., assembly GCA_017475035.1. Classification (GTDB taxonomy): domain Bacteria; phylum Bacillota; class Clostridia; order Lachnospirales; family Lachnospiraceae; genus Blautia_A. The sequence continues at coordinate 86,945 of JAFVGK010000163.1, read as the reverse complement.
GCCGTCTCCTCAGGCGCGCTTTCCCCGGGAATCACTACCGGCAGCTCTTCCCCGCCCTCTGAGCCGCTTGTAAATTCATCTCCGGATACTGTCTGGTCTGCCGGCGTCCGGTCTGTCTTCTCCCCACATCCGGATAAAATAACGGCCGAAAGAACCATTACCATAGATAAAGCAAAAACTAATCCCCTTTTTTTCATCTCAGATACCCCCTTATATACTCGTGAACGCAATTACCTGCCGTTTCGGATTGGAAGGGCGCGTTCTTAAGTTCACCGGCAACCGTTTACGTCGCCGGTTATAAATCTGTGCGCGTCCTATAAAACTATCGGCCTGTGCCTCGTAAGTCTTCCGTGCTCTGTCTGAAATCCAGATATCACATCGCAGCCTTACGGTCACCGCACTGGTCAAAAACTATGACAGCCTGTCCGGGAATCCGACCTTGCGCTGTACCTTACGCAGGGTTCTGTAAGATGTGTGCCGCGCTCTTTCGGCATTCTGCCTGATCACCTGATCGATATAAGCTTTATCCTTGGAAAGGCGTCCGTACTCCTCCTGAAGAGGACGCAGGATGGAAATGACGGATTCGCCGACCGCGGCCTTGAAATCCCCGTATCCTTTTCCCGCAAACTCTTCCACCGTCTCCTCGGGCGTTTTTCCCGTGCAGGCACTGTAAATATTGATCAGGTTCTTAACGCCCGGCTGTTCATCCCTGTAGGCAATCTCGCCGACAGAATCCGTAACCGCGCGCTTACATTTACGGATAATCGTATCCGCGTCGTCCATCAGATAGATGGAGCCATTCGGATTTTCATCGGATTTGGACATCTTCTTTTCCGGATCCTGAAGGCTCATGATCTTCGCCCCTACTTTCCCGACGTATGGTTCCGGGATCGTAAAGACATCGCCGTAAAGATTATTAAACCGTTCGGCAATATCCCGGGTAAGCTCGAGATGCTGCATCTGATCCGCCCCGACCGGCACCACATCCGCCTGGTAAAGAAGAATATCCGCGGCCATCAATACCGGATAAGTAAAAAGTCCGGCGTTGATATTATCCGCATGCTTCGCAGACTTATCCTTGAACTGTGTCATACGGTTCAGTTCTCCCATATAGGTAAAACAGTTCAGGATCCACGCCAGTTCCGCGTGGGCAGAGCAATGAGACTGATAATAAATGCATGTTTTTTCCGGATCCAGGCCTGCGGCTATATAAAGCGTCAGCAGATTTCTCGCCCGTTTCCGAAGCTCCGCGGGATCCTGTCTGATCGTGATCGAATGCATATCGACCACGCTGTAATAGCATTCATATTCATCGGCAAGCGTAAGCCAGTTCTTTAAAGCGCCGAGATAATTGCCCAGCGTAAGGTTGCCCGTAGACTGCATGCCTGAAAAGAGAACCTTTCGACCATCTATCATAAAAAAACTCCTATTTCTTTAATATACCTTATAGTTCTGTATGACAATCTGAAGGCTTTCCCTGCCCTGATAAACATTGATTTCAGGAACGTAGGTTACCGCAAGACGGTTTTTGATATGAAGCTCTTCATACATTTTCTGGGCGTCCCCAAAATAGATCGCGGACAAAGAAACGCCATTCGCATCCACAAGACGCAGCTTCAGCGCATTTTTATTTTTCCCTACAACACGGGCATCCACGGTATGAAGATCCTTCTGCGCAAACAGCGGTCTTTCGTTTCCCTTGCCAAAGGGCTCCAACAGCTGCATCTGATTCACCAGACGTTTGGACAGATAAGCAATCGGCATCGCCGCGTCAATATGAATCTTTTCAATCAGATCCTCATGGGTCAGACTGCAATTTTCATTCAATCTCCGGCGAAGTTCATCAATCCTGTCTTCCCGGATCGACAAACCGGCTGCCATGGGATGTCCGCCAAATTTCTCCAGTATGTCTTTACATGCGGAGAGCTCCTCAAACATCGAATATTCCTCAATGGAACGTCCGCTCCCTTTGCAGCAGCCTTCGCTTCGTGTAATAATAAAGCAGGGTCTGTGATATTCCTCCCTCACTCTGCCTGCAATAATACCCGCGAGACTTTCATGACAGTCCGGAAGAAAAATCACCAATACCCGGTCAAACTGATATCCTTTTTCAATGACAGCGGCCAGGGCATCCTCACGTCCTTTTTCCGTCATGTCTTTGCGGGCGTCATTCAAGCGGCACAGTTCCTGCGCGATCTCATCCGCTTTTTCCGGATCCGTCTCCAGCAAAAGCCCGATCGCCTTCATGGCCGTATCCAGTCTGCCGCTGGCATTCACGCAGGGACCCAGGACAAACCCGATCTGGTATGCGCCAAGTTGGCGTCCCATCATGTTCGTCGCCCGCAGAAGAGCCTGCATTCCCACGTTTTCCGTGTTTTCCAGAGCAGGAAGCCCCTCCCGCACGATCACCCGGTTTTCTCCCACAAGATCCATGACGTCGCCGACCGTTGCAAATGCGGCAAACTCAAGGAAACGCATGGCTTCATCCGTGGTCCCCCTGATCCGTTCCTCCAGCGCCGTCACAAGCTTCCAGGCAACCACCGCTCCACAGATGTTTTTCTGCGGATAGGTACAGTCCGAGCGCATCGGATCTATAACAGCATCCGCCGGAGGCAGGATCTGCCGCTTCCCGTTATCTATGTTCTCAAAGGGAACCTCATGATGATCCGTGACGATCACGGTAAGTCCCAGTTCTTTCGCTTTTTCAATCTCAGCGACAGCGGAAATGCCATTGTCACAGGTAAGTATCGTGTCAATTCCTTCCTGATGTGCCTCCAGAATCAGGCGCAGATTCAATCCATAACCGTCGGCAATGCGTTCCGGTATACGATAATCGACATCCGCTCCGAAATCTCTGAGGCTTTTCATCAGGATATAAACAGACATTACGCCATCAATATCATAATCTCCGATGATTCGAATTCTTTTCTTCTGACTGATTTTTTCTGAAAGAATTCCGACCACAAGATCCATATCCATGAGTAAATGCGGTGAAGCCAGATCCTCCAGTTTACCGTAAAGATATCGCTGAATATTCTCATCCCCCACGATATCCCTGTTATGGATCAGCCTTGCTATGACCTGGTCAATTCCAAAGCGAATCCCGATTTGTTTAAAGTCAGCTTTTTTTGAAGCCACAACCCATTTTTCCATATGTCACCAGTTTTTATTCGGTAACGAAAACGTTTCCCGATCTGCTTAAGGTATAACAGGTGAACGCGCTCAACTTCCAATCTGATACGGCAGTTCCCTGCGTTCACAGGTATAAAACTATGTCTGCATCGAAAAAGCCTGATGCATCGGTTTTATTTTTGATACATCAGAGCTTTTCCTGCCGTTGTCTGTCTACGAAAAGAACCCGGGACAGTTTCTGGTCCCGGGTAAAGCTCTTAGTTGCCATTGCCATAAACGCAACTCACAAAAGTTCCGTTCTCTTGCGCAATATCATCATTTCTCGGCATCTTCCTCAAGTTTTGCCGCATCCTGTGCTGCAAGACGTTCCGCAACTCTCTTGCGGTTTTTCTTCTTCGGCTCTGCATTCTTGCCATTGCCTGAAGAGGAAGCTTTGCCGCTTGCGGACTTCGTGGCTGCGTCAGGTTTGCCGGCCTGTGAGGCAGCCTTTCCTGCTGCCGTCTCTACGGCTTTTTTGCCAAGCTTCGTCCTCATCACGAACCACAGGGCGCCGGTAATGCAGACAGAAGAATATCCGCCTACGATAATACCTACCATCAGCGGAGAAGCGAACTCACGGATGGAAGAAACACCCAGGATAAACAGAACCAGGACCATAATAAAGGTCGTCAGAGAAGTGTAAATGCTTCGGGTGAGCGTCTGGGTAATACTTTCGTTGACAATCTGACGAAGCTGTCCTTCGTTCTGGTTCGGGCGAAGATTCTCACGGATACGGTCAAAGATAACGATGGTCGCGTTGATCGAATAACCGACGATGGTCAGCATACAGGCGATAAAGGTATTGCCTACGCTGGTGCGGGAAATTGCGTAGAACGCAAGTACAACCAGAACGTCGTGGATCAGCGCAAGGACAGCGCTGCCGCCGAATCTGATATCCTTGAAACGGAACCAGATATAAAGGAGCATGAAGATGGTTGCCACAATCACAGCCACGATTGCGTCATGTCTCATCTCACCGCTGATGGTCGCGGAGATGCTCTCTGCCGAAATCAGGGACTCATCCACTCCAAAATTGTCCACCATCGACTGGTTGAGCGCTTCACGTTCATCAAGCGTCAGAGACCTGGTCTTGATAATGACCTGATTGGAACCGACAACCTTTGTAATCTGAACATTGGCGTCATGGGTAATGCCTTCCACAATCGGGGTCACCGTACTGTCAATCTCAGACATGCTCATATCTTCGTTGAAGGTGACATTCGTCGCGGTACCGCCGGAGAACTCCAGGCTGTAATTAAACGCGTTGCCGTCAAGAGCCTTATGCGCAAGCATGGCCACAGGACCGGAAAGAATCAGGATCAGAGAAACGATAAAGAAGGTTTTTCTCTTTTCCAGGAAATGAATCGTCCTGGAATAAACGGTGCTGCCGTAGAACTTCTTATCACGGACGCCTGCCGCATAGATGGCTCTCATTAAAAATCTTGCCACCACGAGGGCTGTGAACATGGACACAACAATGCCCATGGCAAGAGTATAGGCAAAGCCCTTGACCGGACCGGAACCCAGCCACATCAGAACGAAGGCTGCAATCAAAGTCGTGACGTTTCCGTCGAAAATGGCGGAAAATGCTTTCGAGAAACCACTGGTAATGGCATTATTCACAGAAATGCCGTTTCCGATCTCCTCGCGGATACGGGCATAAATGATGACGTTGGCGTCCACTGCCATACCAATGCCAAGGATAATACCTGCGATACCAGGAAGGGTCAGGGTAATCTCAAACGCGTTCAGCAGAATAAGAACAAGCATGGTGTAGATCAGCAGGCAGATGCTTGCCACAACACCGGGAACATAGTAAACCACAATCATCAGAAGCATGACAAGGATCAGGCCAATGATGCCGGCACGGATACTGGTACGGATCGCATCGACGCCAAGCTGTGCCGCTACAACATTGGAACGCATCTCCTCAAGCTCCAGGCTCAGAGAACCGATGCGGATAAACGAAGCAAGGGTCTGGGCTTCCTGGGTATCCGACATACCTGTAATCTGGGCACGTCCGCCTGTGATGGCTTCATTTACGCGCGGAGCGCTGATAATCTCATTATCATAGACAATCGCAATCTGTTTGCCGACATTCGCCGTGGTAGCCTCGGCAAACTTTGTCTTGCCTTCATCGGTCAGCACCAGGTCGACCTGATAGGAAACAGCCTTCGTCGTCTGATCCTGATAGGCGCCGCCTTCCGCATCCGCGACTTCGGTGCCGTCCAGAACGACAGAGCCCGCTTCGCGGATCTCATCCAGCGATCTGGAAAGAGAATATCCGCTTTCGGCGGATGAGTCATACGCAAAGTTCGTATTTCCCTCAGAGTCCTCTATCTCGACAAAGCAAAGGGAACCCGGCTTGCCCAGTTCTTCGAGGATCGCGTTGGCGTCGGTAACGCCGGGGATCTCGACATTAATCCTGTTGCCTGCCTCCTGATAGACCTGCGCCTCTGTACTGTATCCCTCGACACGTTTCTGCAGCTTATAAGTCGTGTCATTCATGTCTTCGGCGCTCGGATTGCTCTCTACCGCCTGATAGGTGATGCTCACACCGCCGGAAAGATCCAGGCCTGTGTGAATTTTTTTTGCCGCTCCGGCTTGCTCCGGGCCAATACCGACCACTGCCGTATAGCCCAGAAATGCGGTGATGATCACAGTGAGAACTAACACTATGATTCCTGTTCTTTTCTTCATTGTACTGTCCCTTCTAGATCCATAAAAACACAAAAAACAATAAAACTATTCCATCCTGTTTTTCTTATTCACGCCAGCGCCGCTTTGATCCTGATCGCGCACTCCACACGCTTGCGCTGCAGTTCACAGCCAATCTCATAGGATCCTTTGATATCCCCGGAGAAATGGTAAGCGTTTGCGGCACATCCCCCGCTGCAGTAAAAACGGGCAAAGCAGTCCTTGCAGTCCGGCTTTGTGTAAACATTGCATGCGGCAAACTCCGCCGCAACCTCGGGCTTTCTGATTCCCTCATACACATTTCCCATCAGGAACCGCTCTTCCCCGACAAACTGATGACAGGGATAAAAATCTCCCCATGGAGTGACCGCCAGATACTCCGTTCCGGAACCGCAGCCGGAAAGTCTCTTGTATACACAAGGTCCTCCCGTCAGATCTATCATGAAGTGGAAGAAGTTAAAGCCCCGTCCCTCCTTCTCTCTGCGGATCATTTCATCCGCGAGAAGGTCATACTGCTCCATGATCTTCGGAAGATCCTCTTTGCGTATCGCATAATCGGCATCCTCCGGAGCCACCACCGGCTCCACGGAAATCTGTCTGAAGCCAAGATCTGCCAGATGCAGGACATCTGCCGCAAAATCCAGATTGTAATGCGTGAACGTACCCCTTACATAGTACTTTTCCTGTCCGCGGGAATCCGCAAATCTCAGGAACTTCGGAACGATGAGATCATAACTGCCTTTCCCCGAGCGGAACGGGCGCATGAAATCATGTACATTTTTCCGGCCGTCAATCGACAGGACAACATTTCCCATCTCACGGTTGCAAAAATCCATCATTTCATCATTCAGGCATACCCCGTTTGTCGTCAGAGTAAACCGGAAGCTTTTATTATGGATTTTTTCCTGCTCCCTGCCGTAGGAGACAAGCTCCTTGACAACGTCCCAGTTCAGCGTAGGCTCTCCGCCAAAGAAATCCACTTCAAGGTTTTTTCTCGCACCCGAGGAGGCAATCAAAAAGTCCAGGGCTTTCTTCCCAACCTCTGCCGTCATCAGAGCTCTGCGTCCGTGGTATTCACCCTCCTCGGCAAAGCAATAACGACATGCCAGATTACAATCATGGGCGATGTGCAGGCACAAGGCCTTTACTACGCTTTGACGGGAGGCGGAAAACTCTTCTATCGCTTTTTCATAAATATCCTTTGTAAACAGCATCTGCTCATCCATCAGCTTCCGGCACTCTTTCAGGGCTCCGGTTATTTCCTCCGGGGAAAACCGGCCGGTAAGCTTTTCCAGAATCGCGTCATCATCCAGTCCTTCTTCCAGACAGGGAAGAAGAGCATAGGTGACCTCGTCCACAAGGTGAACGCTCCCGCTGTTGATATCAAGAACAATAGAAAAACCTCCGCTTTGATAGCGATGTATCAGACTCATAAATTCATGCTTCCTCCACGAAAGATAAGCAGCGGTAGAAGCCGCTGCTTATCCGGTGAATCACTTGTGTTCACAACTCTGGTTACCGACAGTGCAGGATGTCTTGCAGGCGGACTGGCAGGAAGTCTGGCACTCACCGCATCCACCTTTTTTGACTGTCGTCTGAAAATTCTTTGTGTTTAAAGTCTTAATATGCTCCATAAAGGCTCCTCCTTAATTTTTCTCGCCCTAGTATAGCATATATTGTTTTTTTTTCAAATACTTTTTTCATCTCATCTTCTCTTTCTCTTGAGCATGATGAGCAGCACGATCAAAATGGCTGCCGCCACGATCAGGAGAATAAAGGGAAGGATGACCGTATCGTCTCCGGTCTGGACCGGCTGTCTGGTCTGGGATGAAGCGTCTGCGGCGGACTTGGCTGTCGTTCCGTCCGCGGGCTGGGTGCCTGTATCCGTGGAAACCGTTCCGGTGTTTGCGGATACATCACTGCTGACAGATGTTCCGGTATTCACGGAAGAGGATCCCGCGACAGCTCCGGATCCGGCCGGTGTGGAAGCGGATGTATCCTGAACCGGCGCCGCGGCGGCTTCCGCAACATTGTCCTCAGCCGGCGCATCCGTCGCCTGTCCCGAAATCGGGTAACTTCCCGCTACTCCGAAGGAGCTGAAGGAATCCGTGGAAAAGCTCAGGATATCCCCGTTTAAGGTAGAGGGAAGAATTTCGGTCGTGCCGTCTCCCTTCACATGCTCTACCTGATAATCATATCCCGCGATGACCTGTACGCTGACCCATGCGGTCTGTCCGTCACTTAACAAATACTCCTGTCCGTTTTCATTATCCCAGAGCTTCAGGTCATAGCTGGCAAAATAATCCGCGCCGTCCGCCGTGGAAAAATATGTCCCGGATCCCCCGCTTACCTCAAGGGTGACATAATCCGGAATGCCGTTTCCCATCACGGTAACGCCCTTGGAGGAAAGATTGCCGCCTGCGAAATGAGGAAGGGTCGCAATTCCGCCGGAATTGTAAAAATCCGCTCCGTATTCCGCGTACGGATCATAGAAATCCGGTGCCACAAGCCTGGTGGCCGGATTTAAATTGTCGGCAAAATCTGCCGGCAGGGAAGTGTCCGGAGCAGGACCGGCTCCGTCCTGATCTGTAAGTATAAAGCCGTCCGGAAGGGACATGTCCGGATCAGCCAGGTTCTGCTGATTGTTCAGGATAAAACCGTCCGGGTCGGAAAGATCCGGAGATACCAGCGCATTCTGCTGATTATTCAGGATAAAGCCGTCCGGGTCGGAAAGATCCGGATCAGTCAGGTTCTGCTGCTCATTCAGAATAAATCCTTCCTGATCCCACGTACCGGGTTCCGTAAGAGATGAATCGTGAATGAAAGCGAGACCGGAGGCCCCTTCTTTTTCGGCTGCTTCGACATAAACCTCAACGCTCTGGAAAACGCCTCCTCTGTCCGGATCGTATCCGTTCAGGGTCGTAATATCTACCCAGTCTTCCGGAATCAGCTGAACTTCGTAATAGGAAACTCCTTCTCCCGGTACAATCCCGGGATTGACCCATACCACGGATCCATAAAGCCCGTCCGGCAGATATACATCTCCCAGTGCCGTCGGCTCTGTCATGGATACGCTTACGGGAAAGACTTCTCCCGGTTCCACATGGGAATCCGCGCAAACAACTGATGCCGTCAGTCCGACTGACAGCATGAGGCTTCCCGCCAGGGCGAGACCGGCCGAAAGCCTTTTCCATTTTTTCAACCATTTCTTTTTTTCTGTCATTGTCATCCCCCTCAATCCCTGCAAACAATCGGGGGCCGGTTGCGCCCTCCGAATATGCGGCCAGACCGCTATGGTAAACTATGCGCAGCTGAGGATCATCCATTTGTCTTCCAGTGGATTAATGCAGCTGCGTGCAGAAACACAACATGAATAACCATGCTTCGTGTATTACGGCATGGTTTTCTTCATTTTCAGTTGTTACGGGAATTATAATAACAGATCTTTTCGGATTTGTAAACGATATATTTCCAATTATTTCAGATTTGTTAAGGCGTGTTATTTTTCTGTCACATGTGCGGCGTGGATTATTATGATGGCAGAACGCTCGGCTTAGTGGTTTGCACGGGCTCCCGGATCGAGGTCACATTCGCTCTGCCGAAAAATAACAGCCGAGCCATCTCCCGTGGGAGACTAAAGCTTTGAGGTGTCTCCGGAAGAGCCGGAGACACCTCAAACCTCAAGTCTCCCATCGGTTTCAGTCTCGTCAATTATTTTTCTGATGCGTCGCTCATTGTGACATCGATCCGTCCGCCTCAAGGTTATGAGCCGAGCTGTGTAATGAAAGTTGTCAATAAGCTTATAATCGTCCCTATAAACTCTTTCACCATTGCAAGGTGCCTGCCATGGAAGCAGCATTCTGGAGCGGAAATCTACAATTGTTTGTTTTATATCCATTGAAGCATTTGTCCTGATCTGATATGATGATTCAGGCGGCAAAAGGTCGTGTATACAATGAGCGGATTCTGGGTGGCTGTAAAATCGCGGAAGCAGCTCCGCTGTGAAGCGATTCGCAGAATCATGCTTTTGTCGGTGCAATCATAACCTATACAGTCTGTATCATCATGACCTATACAGTCCGTGTTATCATGACCTATACAGTCCGTATCATCATGACCTATACAATCCGTGTTATCATAACCTATACAGGAGAACAGATATCATGAATACTACAATCTGGATTCAGGCTTTTCTTGTCCTTGCCATGGTGGCGCTTTCCGGTTTTTTTTCTTCTGCCGAAACGGCGATGACCATGGTTAACCGCATTCATATACAGATTCTTGCCGATGAGGGTGATCGCCGTGCGCGGCGGCTTCAGAAAATTCTTTCCGATCCTTCTAAAATGCTCAGCGCGATCCTGATCGGTAATAATATCGTCAATATGGCTGCGTCTTCTTTGCTGACTACGCTTGTCATCCATGTCCTGGGAAATGTTTTTGTCGGGATTTTTACCGGTTTATTGACATTGGTTATTCTTTTGTTCGGTGAAATCACGCCTAAAACACTCGCTTCCATCAAGGCGGAAAAGATCGCGCTTTCTTATGCCGCCCCCATTTCGTTTCTGATGATCCTGCTTTCTCCCGTAATCTTTTTGGTTTCAAAACTCGGAAACGGGGTCATGGCAGTACTTGGTGTCGATCCTTCACAAAGATCTGCCCCGATTACCGTCAAGGAAATCCGGACCATGGTCAGCGCAGGTGAGGAGGAGGGCACGCTGGAGGTTGAGGAAACCCAGATGCTCAATAATGTTTTTGATTTCGGTGATTCGGTAGCAAAGGACGTTATGATTCCGCGTATCGACATCACTTTCGTGGACGTCAACGCCACATATGAGGATCTTATGACAATCTTTTCCGAGGACATGCACACGCGTTTTCCGGTCTTTGAGCATGACTCCGATGACATCATCGGTATCATCAATATCAAAGATATCATCCTGTATCCCAAGGATTCGCCTGATACCCCGTTTTCCGTCCGCAATATCCTTCGTCCTGTCTTTTTTACCTTCGCCTATAAACGTACGGCGGATCTTTTGCTTGAGATGAGGCGAAATCAGCAAAGCATAGCCATTGTCATAGATGAATACGGATCCACGGCCGGTCTGGTTACCCTTGAGGATCTCCTGGAGGAATCGTCGGGGAAATCCGGGATGAATATGATGAGGACGAGGAAGAGGAAATCCGGGAAATCGTAAAGAATAAGGAATATATGGTTCTCGGACAGACGAAGCTTTCCGATTTAAACGAACAACTGGGTCTTGATTTCAGTCTGGAAGAAAGTGATTCCATCGCCGGCTATGTGATCGAACGTCTCGACCAGCTGCCGGCAAAGGTCGGCGATCAGGTATGCCCGAGAGACGGCATCCGCATCGTAGTTGATAAGGTTGAGAAAAACCGTATTTCAAAAGTCCTTTTATATCTTGAAGATACCTCAGAAGCTAAAAGCTGACGGCTGCATATTCTTCACATAGCTGCGGATTCCTTACATCCCGGAGAGAAAACCAATGCCGGAAGCAACATGTGATTTAGCTGTCGGCGGATTCTTTACATCCAGAGAGAAAACTGCACGGTAATCCGTTCCAGCTCTTCCATCACAGCATGGATGTTCTCCTGGCTTGAGAGCCAGTTGTCTTTTGTCACCTGATCCGGGCTGGCTGTCTGTATGATAAACTCGGTCTCCGGAAATACCAGCTGGTAGTACAGAAGGCATCTTCTTGCATGTGTTGCTTTCGTGCATAAGATGGCTTTTCGTATCTGCAAACCAAGACCGTCTGTAACCTTGCGGCTGTTTAAGGCATTCTCATAGGTATAGGTTGCCTGATCTTCCCGCAGGATGGAGGAAGCAGGCACGCCTCCTTTGATTAATACATCTGACAGAAACTCCCATTCTGTCCGGTAAGCCCCGGTATATTTCTCACGATCCGCAGCGGGACCTGCGAAATAACCGGTGGTTACCGGATAACGCCCGCTGGGAAGCACATACGGAGCATATCCTGCCCGGAAAAGCTCTGCTGCTTTTTGAGCCATCTGCGGCCAGGAATTTCCGGGCACAAAAATAATGTCCGATTTCTGCGGTTCATTTTCAGGGAACATATAGTTTTCCACTTCGTCCAAAAAAGCAAGATGAATCATAGCAAAGCTCTCCATGTTATAGTAGATTTTTTCTTTCCATGATGCTATAATAATCGCGATCAGTACTTTTCGCCAGGTTGGAGTTGGATATCCGGGCAAATGTTCTGAAGTATTATTTATCTTATCACAAACTCATCAAAAGACAAGGAGGCACGTATCATGAAAAAGATGTTGTTCTTCGTTCCGCTCGCTGCGGCACTTACCCTTTCCCTTTGCGCCTGCGGAGGTTCCAGCAAAGCCACACAGGAAGCCGAAGCACAGCTTGAGTCGATCCGCGCGGAGCTGGACGGCGCCATCGCTTCTGCTGAGGAAGCAAAGACTGCTTTCGAAGAGCAGCTTGCCGAAAAGCAGGAAGCTCTTGATGAAGCGCTTGCCGCTGCAGAGGCTGCCGAAAAAGAGCTTGAAAGCTTTAAAGAACAGTTTACCGCTCTTTCCGACGAACTGACCACCCTCAAAGATGATTTCGACGCCACCATCGAAAAGCTGAATGCCGTTACCGCGGAGCTGGATACCGAGAGGAGCAACTCTCAGGCAACAGCAGAAGAGCTGGAAGAGACCAAGCAGCTTCTCAACGATACGGAGACCGCTCTGGAAGATACACAGGAAGAACTTGACGCCATCAAAGGTGAGGAAGGCGAAAAGCTTACCCCGACCCTTGAAGAAGGGGAAGAAGCCGTTGAAGAAGCTGAAGAGCCCGGCACTTTGATGGACACGGTTGAAGAATAAGATCTGATTCTATAACCATACTTCAGGATAAAGTCAGAAATAAATGTCACGGATAACGAAGTTTTTTATTTGGAAGTGAACTTCAAAAATCAGGCGCATAGCGGGCTATGAAACTGATTTTTGAGGTATGCTCCCGGACAAAAAGATAAGTAATTCGGGACAGTATTTTCTGACTCAATCCTTAGCAGGGAAGAAAACATTTCTTCCCTGCTTTTTTATGGCAGTGGAGCCGTTTGGAAATTTGCCGCCCGGCGGTGTCCGCCCCCCCTGTCGAGGGTTCCGGAGAGGCTTCGCCTTTCCTCTGCTCTATGTCATGGACGGCATGAGGGCCATTTTTCTCCTGTCTTCGAATGCAGTTTTTGTATGATTATACCTTTATCATTGTAAATATGATTATTCATATACTCATATGACCGCCAGCCATGATGTCTCCCCTCTTTTCCCCTTTGCCGAATCGCATATCCCACTTCCGGATAAAAAATAAGTCTTTTCTTTTTCCCAAATCTGTTGTATGATAAGCTCCCAGATACAAAATATGGTATTTTTTATTTATACAGACACAAGATATAGTATTTTTAATGGATCCGGGAATGATCGCATCAATCCCGGGACATTCCGTTTCTGAAACAGGAGGGCTACCGGAATGGCAGAACAAATCATGACAAGAGTCATTAAGCGAAATGGCGAAGAGGTTACCTTTGACATCACCAAAATTGAAAACGCCGTCCGCAAGGCAAATGCCGAAGTAGATCCCATTCACCAGATGAACGAGCACCAGATCAAGGCAGTTGCGGAAAATGTCACCAATCGTATCGCCAGGACGATCCGTGCGGTCAGTGTTGAAGAAATTCAGGACATGGTGGAGACGGGCATCATGGAAATGCGCGGTTACGAGGTAGCTCAGAAGTATGTCCGCTATCGTTACAAACGCGAGATTACCAGAAAGTCAAATACGACGGATAACGGCATTCTCTCCCTTCTCGAGCATATCAACGAGGAGGTCAAGCAGGAAAATTCAAACAAAAATCCTGTCATCAACTCCACACAGAGAGATTATATGGCAGGTGAAGTGAGCAAAGACCTCACGAAGCGTGTCCTGCTGCCTGAGGATATCGTGCGCGCCCATGACGAAGGCATCATTCACTTCCATGATATGGACTATTATGCACAGAAAGAACATAACTGCGACCTGATCAACCTCGAAGACATGCTGCAAAACGGAACCGTCATCAGCGAGACCATGATTGAGAAGCCCCACAGCTTCTTTACTGCCTGCAATGTCACAACCCAGATCGTCGCGCAGGTCGCCAGCAATCAGTATGGCGGGCAGTCCTTCTCTCTCGCCCACCTTGCCCCGTTTGTGGATATCAGCCGTCAGAAGCTGAAAAAGAGCGTGATCGAAGAGCGCACCCTTACCGGCGAGCCCCTGGATGAGGATATTATTGACAAGATCGCGGAGCTGCGCCTCATGGAAGAGATCAAAAGCGGGATTCAGACGATCCAGTATCAGCTGATCACTCTCATGACCTGCAATGGTCAGGCTCCCTTTGTCACGGTCTATATGTATCTTGACGAGGTACCTGAGGGACGTACCAGGGACGACCTCGCCCTCATCATTGAAGAGGTGCTCAAGCAGCGCATTCAGGGTGTCAAAAACGAAAAAGGCGTCTGGATCACTCCTGCTTTCCCCAAGCTGATCTACGTGCTGGATGAGGATAATATTACCGAGGACGCCCCTTACTGGTATCTTACTGAGCTTGCCGCCCGCTGCACCGCCAAGCGCATGGTTCCCGATTACATTTCAGCCAAGGTACAGAAACAGCTGAAAAGCGGCGAAGTCTATACATGCATGGGCTGCCGTTCTTTCCTTACCGTAGAAGATTCCCAGCGCAATCCGGACGGCAGCAGAAAGTTTTACGGCCGTTTCAATCAGGGTGTCGTAACGATTAACCTCGTAGACGTCGCATGTTCCAGCGAGGGAGACATGGAGCGCTTCTGGACTCTGCTCGATGAGAGACTGGAGCTTTGTCACCGCGCGCTTCGCTGCCGTCACGAGCGTCTTTTAGGTACGGTCTCTGACGTTGCGCCGATTTTGTGGCAGAACGGTGCTCTTGCCCGCCTGAAAAAAGGCGAGAAGATCGATCCGCTGCTTTACAACGGATATTCCACGATCTCCTTAGGCTATGCGGGTCTTTATGAAATGTGCATCCGTATGACCGGAAAGTCCCACACGGATCCGGAAGCCAAGCCTTTCGCGCTTGCCGTGATGCAGAGACTCAATGACAAATGCAAAGAATGGCGGGAAGCGGAGCACATCAGCTATTCCGTCTATGGTACGCCGATGGAGTCGACGACCTACCGGTTTGCCAAATGCCTGCAGCGCCGTTTCGGTTTAATCAAAGGCGTAACAGACAAAAATTACATCACAAACAGCTATCATGTGCATGTTACCGAAGAGATCGACGCATTCTCCAAGTTAAAGTTTGAGTCAGAGTTCCAGAAGCTCTCTCCGGGCGGTGCGATCAGCTATGTCGAGGTACCGGACATGCAGAAGAATATTCCGGCGGTACTTACCGTCATGAAATTCATCTATGACAATATCATGTACGCGGAGCTGAACACGAAAAGCGATTATTGTGCTGCCTGCGGATACGACGGTGAAATCCTGATCAAGGAAAACGAAACCGGAAAGCTCGTCTGGGAATGCCCCAACTGCGGCAACCGCGACCAGGATCTGCTTTCCGTTGCAAGGCGTACCTGTGGTTATATCGGTACACAGTTCTGGAATCAGGGACGTACCCAGGAGATCCGCGACCGCGTTCTGCACCTGTAATCTCAGGCAGAAGACAGGGGCTTTTGGATCAGAAGGAGAGCTGCCATGCATTACGGAAGGATTGCCACCACGGATATCGCAAACGGGACCGGAGTCCGTGTCAGTCTTTATGTCTCCGGTTGTACCAACCATTGTCCGGGTTGTTTCCAGCCGGAGACCTGGGATTTCTCTTACGGCTCCCCTTATGATCAAAGCACAGAAGACCTGATTGTGCGGGAACTGGAAAAGTCGTACTATGAAGGTCTTACCATCCTGGGCGGTGAACCCTTCGAGCCTTCCAATCAGCTCTGCCTGGCGCCTCTCGTCCTTCGCGTGGCAGCGATGGTTCCGGAGAGAACGATCTGGATGTATACCGGATTCACCTACGATCAGGATCTGATGCCGGGACAAAGGCGTTACACAGAAGTGACGGATTCTATCCTGGATCACATCGACGTGCTGGTAGACGGACGTTTTCTGATCGAGAAAAAAAACATCAGCCTTGCTTTTCGCGGATCGGAAAATCAGAGAATCATCGACATGCCCCAGACCAGGGAAAAACGTCAGATCATCTTGCACCCGCTCCAGTTTCGTTAGATTGAATAATTTCCGCAGGCAATTGTTTCGTATAATTGTATGTACCACGATGAAAAACTGCAGCCGGCAATTCATTTCGTTCGCGAGTATAAAAAGACTTCCGTCGACACCCACGCGCCATGCGCGTGGGTGTCTTTTTTCTCTCATGCTTTTACGGGAACAATCTGATCCGCGGCACGATCATATCGATAAATCGTCTCTGTCAGATAATCCATCGGCTGCGTGGCTTCCCGGATGGTATCCTTCAGGATCTCCTCCAGATCCCCGGGATTGATAAAATCTGTCCGGTGAATCATTACTTCATGCTTGCTGGTAAATGCCAGATAAAAATCCTCTCCGAAAAGTTCACTGATTTTCCTGGCAACGCCAGGCAAAAACGCGGCTACAGCTCCGTTTGTCCTGGTCGTAGTACTCAGACAGTATCCTCCTGAAGCGGAATCCAGATGATCCAGCTTCATAATATCCTCTCCCTGATATTCCGGATCCAGAAAATCCCTGTCAAAGAAATAGATCCTGGGCGCCGCAAGACATAACGTGTTCTGCATGGCATGGTCCCAGATTTCATCAATGTCCATTCCCCAGGCCTGCGTCTGTTGTTCGGTAACTTTCATGCTTACGAGATTTTTTCCGTCATTTTCGATCAGAAGATACAATACCAATGCAATGTCTCCTGTTTTCCGATATATTTCGCGGTCCGGAAAAACCCCTTCCCCCTGTTTATCTGGTGGCGCCAGCTTATCCGTCGGAAGAAGCCGAAAGAACAGTCTGTCTTTTGCGAAAGCATAATCCAGAAGCGAAACCGAAGCTGAAGAACCATTCATTTCATTTATCATTTTTAATGTCTGTACCACCTTCTCTATGATATCCGCCATCGAACAGCCGTCCGAATATGCCTCATATAATTCTTTCACATGGATTCTGTATTGATGTTCCGTCTTAAGGTCTGTTTTCCGGCAGTCCATTACAATATACTCTTCTTCCTGTTTCTGTGTCAAATAGACCCTGTCCGGGCCCAGACGCACCGCATCCATCAACTCCTCCAGGCAGGCTGTAACAAACCATTCGTAGTTCCCCCTATAGGCCGTTGTCTGAGACATGCCGGCTGAAGGCAATGTGAAAGCTCCGGTTTTTTGGTTTTGATTGTAAATTCCACTCATCGATCCATATCCTTACTAAGAACCCATCCTGAATAAAGCGTATCGTAAACGAACTGAATGTTCGCAATATGGTTCGTTTACGGCGCCGGATTTACGCCACATAAGCGGCATCCTTCTGCAGTTTATACTCGGTAACGGAAATGTCTGCCGATCTGCCCAACGTATAACGAGTGAACGCGCTCCCTTTTCAATCCGAAAGCGGCAGTTAAATGCGTTCACGAGTATAATCCGCGCGCATACTATAAATGGTTCCTGAATTTATATTCAATAACGTAAATATCTGCCGATACGATTACCGTATCACGAGTAAACGCCCGGTTTGTTCAATAATGAAACAACAGTGAACTGCGTTCATGAGTTTATGATTCTGAGATCAGATTCCGGACGAGACAGGTATCCGTCATTCTCCGGTCCGTTGCCCTTTCGTTGTAAAATACGGCCTCTCCCTCGGCGGGAAAACTGTCGGTTCCCACTTTACCCAAAGTGAAAACGGCTTCATTGCCTTCCCAGCTTCCATTTATGATATCCCGCGGCACAGGATCGCGGTATCTTATACTATTTAATTCCCGGATCCGATAAGTGCCCGGCGGCAAATCCAATGAAACGCTCTTTTCGGCAAGAGAATGATTCTCATAATCCTCCCGGGGAAATTCCAGAAGACGGTACAACTCATGTTGCTTTCCTTCCGTATCACTTCCCTGAATACAGAATGTAAAAATCGGAATACCTTCTGCCCACACAATCTCATCTGTGTCGATCTGCTTCCGAATCACCAGTTTTACGGATTCTGCCGCAGGACTGCCGATATCAACCTGTACGATATTGGAGGACATGCCGGTAATCTCATACACCGGCGCGCCAAAGGTGTCCAACGCATTCCACTGTGTACGACAGCCGTTATAAGCTAATCCGCAGACTGCCGCCGGATCTTCAGGTGCGCGCATCCGTACATGCACATAGGTCATTTCCTTTGGAGAGAGGGTCGCGGGGCGGCCTGATGCGTCCAGATAAAGAAATGCCAGGGATTTCACCAGCGACGGATCCACACTGTCATCATAAGGCAGGTAACTGTTGTCGGCAGAGAGATCTCCCGCATTCCTTTCAGGGGAATAATAAACGGCTACCTGATACCCCTTCTCGGCTGCATAAGAAGTATCGACGCCTGCGAATTCACCTTGCCAATGATTGCTCTCTCCATAGGCCTCTTCCAGATTGTCATAGATCACCAGATTCGTTACCCGGTTACTCCCAACCCGGACACGAAGGCGGTAGGTATAGATACTGCCGGGACTCGCTTCAGCAAGCCCGGTCTGAAAACCATTCTGATCTGTCTGAACATATTTCGCAACATCCTGATGGGTCGACACGGTTTCCGTAATCTTCTTTGTTTGACTGCTGACATAAAACAATTCTTCGGTTATACCGTCTCCGTCTACATCAACCACATCCGGATCATAGGAACCGTCGTCCTTGGAGTAAGCGCTGCGGAGATATTTTCTCCCCTCTGCAGCCTGCATCCAATTCTCATCCAGCGCACAGATCATGGCCTTATTCTTATAGGAGGAGCCATATTGCAGGTAGGAGTCATAGGAAACCTCTACCGGAATCGTAAAGACGCCTTCTTCCTTTTCCTGCCAGGTCGAAGAAGAAATATACTGCTTTATCGATCGAAGCGCTGTTATGTCTAAAGGATCATCCCTGAAGTCCAGCCGGATATGCATCATCGTACGGCCTGTGTTTCTCCAGTTCACGGTCTTTTCAATTGTACAGTGGTCAAACAGATACCTGTAATAGGTAAGCCGGTTCGGAAACCTGACTCCACCTGCGGTACGTACATAACTGAAACTGTCTCCCGATGTCATTTTCATTTCCGTCTGACCGTCCGATGAGACATCCATCCCCAGTGGAAGAAGGTCATACAGATCATATCCGTAAAAGGTGTCGTTAAAGGAATTAATTCTCTGACGATAATAACCAAAATAAAGATTGACGATTGTGGTAAAACGTTCATTCGCCGCATCCTTCGTAAAGGGATGGATGAATTTCGTTACCATAACCCCATTCGGTTCCGCATGAAACTGATTGGATGCCCAGACCCTGTATTGATAGGAACCATATGTATTCAGATCATACTCTGAGATATATTGCCTGGACATATGATTGGCATAATTTTCATAGCCTGCGTGAATCTGGTCCTGGCCATCCCGGAACACTCTCAGATATCCGAAATTATAGAAGGCACCTGTATCCGTAACACCCGGATCTGAAAGGCAGGTATACGTAACGAATCTCTCTTCTCCTTCCATTTTGTTTCCCGTATTGCCTTCGATCAAAAGAGATTCCTGCAGATTTTCAATCTCCACATACCAGGCTGCGACGTGTATGTTTTCCGGAAACAGGATTTCCTTATTGCTGTTGTCGGAATAGGATTGATATAACTCGTAGGTATCTGATCCCTCCGGCCTGATATAAATCGAATAGGTATATTTACCATTCTGGAAATACTGCCCGTTCGCATTCTTGAATCTGGGCATATCCAGCTTTGTAAACCAGACTTCTCCGTTTTCAAGCAAATGAAACTCTCCGTTGCTGTACAGGATGCCTGTAATGTCATCACCGATCCGTACCGTAAGGGGACCTGTGTCATATCGGATCACGGCTCCCAGAGCAAACGGGCAGACCTCATAGCTGTCCCTGATCAGGGCGCTGTTTATCGCCGCGTCTATGCTCTTTTTTGACATGCCGTACAGATTTCCCTGATACACAAATTCAAAATCGGCTGCAGCAAATTCACACTCCGCGCTCATGATATATCCCACCGTTCCCGCTTCTCCCTGACAGGCATTTAACTCATGGAAGCCTCCGTACAACCTCACTTCATTTGTAACACGCAAAGTCTGGTAGGTTGTCTTCGGATATCCGACATAACAACAGCCCCGCAGTCTTTGTGATGCATAGTATTGGGAATAAACCTGAGCAATGGGAGGAATCCGATACGTATTTCCTTCCACCGGCGTCAGGAGCTGAAGGTTTTCATCCCAGACCTTGCAGTCTGACGGAAAATCATCCAGAAAACAGATACTGTCCGGATCCAGGAACCGTACTCCGGGCATATTTGCATCCGCATAGGCTTCAAAATCAAATCTCACACAATAATAGGAGTTAACCGGCAGACCATCCGATGACAATAATGCGGAAGGCGTTTTGACCATTTCGTACTGCTTTACATTCGAATGAAATTCAACCGGAAGGGGATCGGTCATGATATCTTCCATAAGCCGTGCCGACAGCGCGAAGCTGACATCCTTCGCGCCGTAATCAGACACAAGCTCCCAGGCAATCTGTATACTTCCCTCAAAGTTTGATCCGCCTTCGATTTCATAATTATTCCGGAAGGTATATCCATAGTATCCATCCTGGTCCCTGATTTTTTCATAGGACCAGTCATGGGATAAATTCCCGCTGCCTTTCGGGTCAGCGGCAACAGAAACCGAAGCCAGCGAACCGGATTTCGTTCCGTCCAGATGACTGGCCAGGTCAGGTACGTAAATCTCTACGGATCCCGCAGGATAAGATGTTTCCGCCTGTCCGTTTTTATAATTGACCTGAAGCAGGATTTTCCTTTTTTCCTGGCTCTGTACCGCATTCCAGACAATCGGTTCTGAGGCACCGTGAAATATGGTGTCTCCGCCATTGCCCGAATCCGTATAATAGAGGCTTAATTCCCAGGAATTTCCTCCTCTTTCCGAGGACGGCAGAGAAACGGAATTCATATCGTCTTGCGGACTGACAAAAGGTTCTGATCCAAACAAGCTTTCGACTGCTATACTGTCACTGACGGATGATGATAGATCGTCCTCTGCAGCACTCTCTTCCGACGGTATCTCTTCTGAAGAAAATTCTTCTGCGCATATCCCATCATCCGCATTTTCGTCAGATACTTCTTCAAAAACGATCTCCTCGACAGGCATCTCTTCGGCAAAGCTCTCTTCGCCCGAATTCTCAGTATCCGGGCTTTCTCCATTCAGATTCTCATCGTCAGGATTTTCCCCGTTCAGGTTTTCTCCGTACAGGCTTCCCCCGTTCGGATTTTCCCCGTTCAGGTTTTCTCCGTTCAGATTTTCTCCGTATGGGCTTTCTCCATCCAGGTTTTCTCCATACGGGTTTTCTCCATCCAGACTTTCTTCGAAGAAAAAATCTTCTATAGAATTCCCGTTTGAGCCTTCTTCAGCAAAACTGTCTGAAATCGTTTCTTCAAAAGGTGTTTCCTCATCAAACGAATCTTCTGTTACACTTTCATCTAAACAAGCTTCTGCATGGAAGCTCTCTTCCGATAAAGCATCTCTCTCGAAACTCACTTCTTTCGACAGACCTCTTTCGGTTACTTCCCTCTCACAAACAGTCTTCGCTGTTTTTGTGTTCACAACAGGCTGCGAAGCCGTGATATGACATACGTTCACCCCTTCCAGGCCCAGCAGACAGACCAGCCCGATCAGCAGCTTTTTTCTTTTCAAGCTCTTTTTACCCTCTTCTCTCCTCTTCATACTTCTCATATGCCTCTTCCATCGTGTCCGCATCCTCCCACTGAATTGCCTGAGCATCGATTTTAACATTGACCGTAGTTTCTCCCGGCAGCTCTCCCTCCGCAAAAGGTGCCGTCAGAAGCTCCTCAAACAACGGATCTGTCGTCTGCCCCGGTTTTAGTTTTTCTTTATAGCAAAACAGATATTGCTTCCCATCGTCTGTTTCTTCCTCCCTGATATATTTCCATTTTTCATTCACCTGGAAAGAGAATAATTCCGTATCCTGCTTTTGTCCTTTTTTCTGATCCAATACAAGAGAGATTTTTTTTACCGGTATGGTCACCTTTAAAAAAACCCTCGCATTATTTTTCCCTGTGTTGGCCACCTGTGGATCCTTCGGTATCCTTGCCGAAGGAAAAATGATGTTCTCCTCCGCAAAGGACGGTTCCTCCAGAGATATGGAAATCTCACCCGGCACAAAATCGTTTGACAGCTCAGCCACATCAGCTGTGAGGTACTCCCCGGCCCCCGCTGACGATGCTTTACAGAAAAGACATACAGCAGCAAGAAGCAGCATGCTTTTCCTGTTTACCACTTTTAAGGCTGCCTTCGTGCCTTTGCGGCAGCCATTACAGCAGCTCTGATAAATTCGCTCTTTCATATTCTTCCTTCTATGAGCCCCGTCCTGTCATTGCAGAGACAGACAGGAAGGCTGATCCTTCCTATCTGTCAGATCAGAAGCCAGTGCGGAAAGAATCCAGACCACCGCTCCAAGCGCACACGCACATAGTTTTCCCCGCACTGTCCCAAGGAACAACAGCAATGCTCCAAACCCCCGTAAGGTCAGGACGACTTTTCCCACAAGCCGTTCCTGTGTCACAGACAGATCATCCTCTCTTTCATTGGCATCACCCTGCGTCCTGACCCATCCGTTTGCTTTGTCCACGGACATCACACGATGTGTCACAGCCGTTTTGCCATCCGGAAGTTTATATGTAATCACGTCGCCTTCCTGCAGTGTCCGGATCTCACAGTTTTTTACAAATACTACCGAGCCTACCGGAATCGAAGGCGCCATACTTCCTGAGGTGACAACATAGTATTTCCATCCGATCAGAATCGGTGTCATAACCGTTAGCGAAAACAACAGATAAAGGAATGACAGGATTTCACTCATACAATACAACAGTCTTTTCATCCTTCCCTCCTCTTTTTTCGGAGACCTGCCAGCATGGCGGCTGTGAAAGAAAGGCAAAGAATCAAGGCATAAAGACTGACATCTGAATGATCCGCGGTATCCGGATAAACATCTCTCCTTACTGTTGAAGCAGGCGTGTGTGTCACAGCCGGATTCTGCACTGTGGTATAATCAGTCGGCACCGTAACCCTGCCTTGCGGGGTCGGCGTCCTCCATGGCAGCGGGGTCGCCGTTGCGGCCGTATTCCTGCCGGGATAAGGTGTCGGCGTTTTCTGCGGCCTTATGGTTGGCGTCGGAGGCACCCGGGTGGGTGACACTGTCGGACTTTGCGCAGGTCCAGGCGTGGGTGTTACCGTAACAGTCTGCACAGGTATCCGGGTAGGTGTAATCGTCGGACTTTGTCCGGCTGCTTCAAAAATCCAGTCCACCTTGGCCAGCAGTGACATATACCTGTTATCCATCTCAGGAGACACATCCAGAAATACCTTTATGTTTTTTTCCTCTCCCGGAAGATATTCGCCAAGAGAAACCGGGGTTCCCAAAGAAGCTTCCTCTGGACGCTCATGTAACGGATTGCCGTCCGCCGCGCCTTCATATACCGTATCCTGATCTGCATTCTGAAGTGTTACCTTTATCCTGGCATATTTTCGGAGCACCTCTTCGACAAGAGGAATATCCTCAGGCTTTGTTTCCTGAACCGCAGGTGCCGCATGAAGGGAAATACGGATCTTTTCTCCGGATTGATTTTTCACCCGGATCAGCTGCGTACGTTCTGATCCGGGACAGAGGGATTGAAAAGAGGAAAAAAGATCCGTGCTTACCGGATGAAACAAAAATCCCTCTTCAAAGGATGCAAATTCCACATCCGTCGCTGCTTCTTCTATCGCCGCTTCATACAAAATCCCAAGTTCTTCTTTGGTTCGTCCCCACAGGGAAACGGCATCTGCTTCCGCCTGAACACTTTCCATATGCACATCAATGCGACCTTCCTTCCCTTTGCAGGGATTTTTCGCCTCCGTAGAAAGGGAGAAAGACTTTATCAAAGGCTTTTCACTCATTTTTCCGGCCTGCAGTACTTTCGTATAATAAAAATAACCGTCTTCCAGCAAAACCCAGGTACCAGAATCATCATAATCAATCTCAATCCAATCAGGGTTCAGCTCATCCTGAGGCAGAAAAGAACCATCCCCGTCGAGAATTCCCAAGGCTTTCTCTACCCGCACACGAACGATTGCGTCCACATTCCCTGTATTTTTAACATGAACAACTTTTTTCACACGGGTACCGGGCATCAGATGAGGGGGAACACGATAATCCTCTACGATCCTGGTTTCCAGTTGAGCCATGGATAAACTGTTCTTTGCGATCCCCTCCGCGCGCATGGCAGCAGCCACTGTCAGGTAAAAAAGGAATCCTCCTGTCAAAATCACCAGACACATCACGATGGGGTGCGCAGTCATGCCTATGCATTTCTTCCTCTTCATTCGTCTATGTGCCTTTCTCGTTTATTAACCGTTTGACTGCATGGTTCCATCCGCAATCTCTTTATCCAAAGCCGCGAAAGCAGCCGCCTGACTGCTGAAGCCTTTAGCCTGAATCGCCTGCGTCGTGATCACAAGCGTGTAATCTCCTAACTTCCTGATCTGCTCCTGATTCCAATCCGTAGGTATTACGACTGTCGTAAATAACGTCGCTTCCTTACCCACCTCAAGCTTTCCGCTGTTTGCTTTATAGACAAAAACCCTTTTATTTCCCGAAACGTACGCCGGCTCTTCGACAAATTCCGTTTCATTGGTCATATCATATCCCTTTAACGCCTCCAGGCTATATCCGGGCACATGATCCTCCACAAGGGATGCTGTCGTAGCCTTATCTTTAAATGTACCATTGTAGGTCTTATCATAGCGGATCGTCTCCCAGATCAAAGCCAGTGTTTCCGCATCCGTAATGGGATTTCCGTTATGATCCTGCGCTTCCAGAATCATTCGGACATAACCCGGCTGGTCGGTATTACCCTTGTTCGTTACATTCTTCACGGTAGGATTCTTATACTTCGTAGAACCCGGATAAAGGTTTTTCCCATCCGTTTCATCATTCCAGTCCGACTCTGCCTCTTGTATATCCAGATCTCCGACCGTAAAGGTATTCGTCACATCATCGGAAGCAGTAAAGTAAGCAATGGTCTGTCCGGTAATAAATGCGGTAAGTACCAGTAACGATGTAAGAAGTATCATTCTCTTTTTCATTTTTCATAATCCTTTCTAACCAGAGCTGCATGAACCTCATCCGGCTCTTTCAGCCCGGATTCGCCATGCACACTTCGCATATGAGAAAAATCCAATCGTCCTGCCCCCTTCAGCCTGGACTCTTGTACATTCTCGTTACCTTTTTTCTTTTCAGACCCCCATTTCTCCATTTCTTTTCCTACGGAAAAACAAATCTTCCCGCTTCATAAGCTGATGTCGGAGAATCAAGTCCGTACAAAGTATCTCCCAGAATACATTCACATACACAGCCGTCAATCAGGATTCTGAATCCTCCCAATTCCCGCAGATAATCGTACTCCGCATTTCCTGTTTCTCCCAGAAAACGAACCTTCGTGAACAATGGAATGGTTGATTCCCCATCACCGCCCGGACTTCCTCTCAGAACCGGACCATAATAAAAGTGCTGTGTATTCCCGTCTGCTCTCTCCCCCGCAAAACGGTTCCAATGTACAATCCCGCTCTGATCCGCTTCAAAATCAATGTCCAGAATCCCGGATAGCATATGCATATCATCATCCGTAAGCGGTTTCCCTCTTTTTTCTTCATCCGGGCAGGTATCCTGATAAACAAAAGTCACACGCAAGGCAACCAGCTCATCCGTGCCATCTGTCGACGTGTTTTTTATCTGTGGATCCTTTGCGGTCTCCTGTCCCGGAAGAAAATACTGTCCTGCCTCCGTCCTCCAGGCGGGTTCTGTCAATTCCGCTGAAAGCGTCCTGATGTGGGCAAAACTGAAATGATTCACACTGCAGGTTTCCTCCTGCATATACGCCTGCACCGGCTTTACGGTAAACAGCAGGGCAGAACACAGACTGCACACAACAAACAGGACAGACAAATGCCGTTCCCCTTCCGACAGCTTTTTCCATATATCCCTTTGATCCCTCATCAACCCCCTCTCCCTTCTGTTACCAGCCACGCTTCACTCTCGGTTTTTCCAAGACAAGAAACACTTTCCACGTAAACGGAAAGCTCAAAGGGAAGTACTGCATCGATTTCATCTTTTGAAATATCTTCTCGAAATTTCACTTCAGAAAAAACAGGCGTAGTACACTCCTGATAGCGAAGAGGCTCTTTATAATACCAAAAACCGTCTTCACGCAGAATCCAGAAAGGATCTGTCTGCAATGGTTCGCAGACTTCCCGCGCCTTTTCCTCCGAAAAAGTTATCCGTACCCGCACATAACAGTCTTCCCGGCTATCGTTTCTCACCACAGGCTTTTTTGTGAAACTTGTCCCCGGAACAATCTGTGAAGGCGGATCAAATTCCTCCAGAACCGTCACCTGATTCTCCGTCGCCAGCAAAACATTATCCTTCCCATCATCATCCGTCAGATATGCCTGTACATTCGAAAAACAAAAGCATATCATCACGACACCTGCAGCCATCCGAAATATTCTCATTTTTCTTTTCATCTCTTCACCTCTCGTTTCATGATCTGTCTATCACCATACCCAAGGGAATCACCTCCTTCCAAAACGAAGTTTTTTACGCTGATTCAATGCCCACGGATGACTATTTTGCAGCCACGCCTGCAGAAAACGCAGCTGTGGGCAAAACATGTCTCCTCCCATACGGAGCTTTGGACGCTGACTCAACGATCTCGAATGACTAATATCGCAGCCATTCCTGCAAAAAACACAGTTGTGGGCAAAATATATCTCCCAAAACGAGGTTTTGTACGCTGACTCTTTTTTGGGGCAATGATTTTATCGTTCCGACGCCTCCCATGCTGAAAACGGAATCAATCTCCCATAAAAAAAGTCAAAAAGGCAGAATAATATCCACCAGGCCATACAGAACAACACTTTTTGGCGGAATTTGTCGTTTTTTAGTACTTTTTGTCTTATTTTGCCATATTAAGTTTCATTTAATTGTGGAGTCAAATATTCGAATGAATATCTTTGAATTGATGTACAATAAGTATATGCTTTGATTTGCTTTTTGTCAAGTGTTTTTTCAACGGATTTCATTTTGATGTACCGGAGTCATCTCGCGCCTTTCATCTCGTATCTTTAGTACCCAGGGGAGATGGCTCGGCTGTTATTTTTCGGCTGAGCGAATGTGACATCGATCCGGGAGCCCGTGCAAGCCTCGAAGCCGAGCGTCACCTTACCAATTAAAGCTCCGAATCTCTTTCAACACACAACTCGGCTCATAACCTTCACCGGCTCCCGGATCGATGTCACAATGAGCGACGCATCAGAAAAATAATTGACGAGACTGAAACCGATGGGAGACTTAAGGCGTGAGGTGGCTCCGGCTCTTCCGGAGACACCTCACACCTTTAGTCTCCCACGGGAGATGGCTCGGCTGTTATTTTTCGGCTGAGCGAATGTGACATCGATCCGGGAGCCCTTGCAGGCCCTGAAGCCGAGCGTCAGGTTATCACTTCTCATTAACGGACTTTACATGCAAATGAGCGGCTCAGTGAACAAAAAAAACTGCGCCAGATTCTTCACCTGACGCAGTCCATCCTGCAAATTTACCCCCTGATCCGGGCATTCTTCGGAATATAAGTCTTCAGCCACTTATACACCGCTTCATGACGGGACTGATACATACTGTCCCCAATCTGAAGATTATTACTCCTGTCATACTGATCTCTGTAAAGAGAAGCTTTGAGCGAATCCAGATTATTCTTGTTTTTACAGCGGCTTACAACCCGCTTAACCGGACCCAGTCCACCCAGATGATAGCACTCTGCCATAAACATGCCGCAGCGCAGATTTGTGATGCCCATTGCCCTGATATCCTTCAGGTAAGAATCCAACAGCTCAATCGCTCTGAGATCCTGAACAAAGGCACCGGCATTGCTTGAAATAATGTTCTGGATACTGACAGCCTTGGATGAGCCCATATTAACACGATAAGGCCTGCTGTCAGACCATACATATTTGATGTCAGATGCAATCCCCGCTTTGTCTCTGCCGATAAAAGAATAAGGATACTGTGTCTTAATCGCGATCAAAAGCTGACGGAGATTCTCCCCATACTCCTGATATGCGCCTGCCGTACTGCTGTACTCACTGGGAGCATTCGCTCCGGGCCCGGCAAATGCGGCATAATCGCGTCTTCCGTATACCTGGCCGCCGCTCTCCACTGCGCCTAAAATATTCAGCCAGACCTTAGCCTGTGCATTCGTCACATATGCGCTGGTATTCTTCAGGCGGACATTCATCGTACATGACAGAGTCTTGCCGGAAACCTTGCACATGATGGTACAAGTCCCTTTTCTTCTTCCCACAACCTTGCCAGAGCTATTTACCGTAGCAATGGAGGTATTGCTGCTTTTCCACTTCGTAGCTTTACCCGAGGTGGGCTTTAAAACCACAGAACCGCCAACATAGACGCTGGTTTGAATCTTATTTAAGGTTACCGCAGCTGATACCGGATGGATGAACATCAAAAGCAATATCAATGTCATCAGGCTTAAAGCGAAGGCACTGCCCTTCATCCGGTCTCGGTCCTTTGCTATCATAATAATACAAAACCCCTTTCGCATGGCTCTTCATTACCGGTTCACAAGCAACAAAGAGAGTCGGTTTTTCCTGATAGAAACCATATGGAAGGAATATGCGTCTGCAATCTCTTCCACTTTCCCTGTTTAACATTGAGTATTGTAACACATTATTAATATCTTGGCAATAGAATTTTTCTGAAACTGTCTTTTAAACGGTACTTTTGTTAAAAATCACGGAATTTCCCGGAATATCATCCGAACCGGTTGATATTCTCCCAATTCCAGAGGCAGAGGAAGGCCCGCTTTCATCAATGCCGCACCGGAATACACACGGCCGGTATCGGTTCTTTGATAACGTGCATCCGCCTTCAAACCACGCAGGTAAACATAAAACACCGGGGAATTTGCCTGATGTCGGAGGATCACTCCCTCTACCAGAGTTTCCTTTTTCTCCTTCGAAACAAATTGCCACAGGCAAAAATCCTGATTCATAAAAGGATTGCTCAAACGATAGAAATCTCCGCACAACCGCAGATTTTCTGTCGCTTTATATTCCTCCAGGCCTTTTCTCGCTTCCTGCATCTCCTCTTTTGTCATCTTTTCCGGATCCAGTTCAAAGCCATAGGTTCCACATGAGGCAACGACAGACCGTGTCCTGATGGATACGCTGCGGCCGGTCTGATGATTCGGCACCGCGCTGACATGCGCTCCCATAGAAGTGATCGGATATCCAAAGGAAGTCCCGTATTGAATACGCAGGCGGTCAACCGCATCCGTATTGTCACTGCACCAGATCTGGGGCGAATAATAGAGCATGCCGGCGTCAAAGCGCCCGCCGCCGCCGGAACAATTCTCGAAAAGCAGATCCGGGAAACGGGTAATCAGGCTCTCCTGCATCTCATACAGTGCAAGCACATAACGATGGAAGACTTCTCCCTGTTTTTGCGGAATCAGTACAGATGAATACACGTTTCCGAGGCTTCTGTTCATGTCCCATTTGATGTACGATATATGGCACTCTTCTATCAATGAGATAATCTGTTCCATTACATGGTCTCTGACTTCCTGCCTGGTTATATCCAGATTCAGCTGATATCTTCCTCTTACAGGCAGCCGCCCCGGAACCCGCAGGCACCAATCCGGGTGTTCCCGATACAGGTTACTGTCTTCGGAAACCATCTCCGGCTCAATCCATAATCCCAGCTTTAATCCAAGAGAACGGATCCTTTCAGAAAGATTTTTCAGTCCTCCCCGTATCTTTTCTTCGTTAACCGTCCAGTCTCCTAATCCTGAAAAATCAGAATCCCTCTTACCGAACCATCCGTCATCCAGAACAAAAAGATCAACTCCCAGATCCAGAGCCTTTTCTGCAATAGAGAAAATCTTTTCTTCATCGAAGGTAAAGTAGGTTGCTTCCCAGTTGTTAATCAAAACCGGTCTCGGTGAAAACACATATTTTCCCCGCATCAGGTTCTGTCGCATTCCGTCATGGAAAAGATGGGAAAGACCCGTCAGACCGTCTTCCGAGCAGCCCATGATGATTTCCGGAGTATAAAAAACATCTCCGCACTGTACCTCCTGCCAGAAATGAGCCGGATGAATCCCCATCATCACCCGTACCTGGTTCATCTGGTCTACTTCCGCCTCAAACAGAAAATTCCCGCTGTAAACAAGAGACAAGCCATAGCAGAGACCTCTCTCTTCCGTCGTATCCGGCCGGCAAAGAATTGCAAAGGGGTTGTGTTGATGGCTGGAAGTTCCCCGTCTGCTCCCGAATCTCGCCATACCATGCATCAGAGGCAAACGTTCCGGCATTCTCTCCATCGTATGCCGTCCATGGAAATGGATCAGTTCAAAAGGACCGTCCAGAAAATCGAGCTGTGCCGACATAACCTTGCGCAGCCGGTAAGAACGGTCTCCAAGATTTTCAAACCGGACCGCCCGTGTGATCAGATCCAGCTTCGGAAAAATACCAAACATCAACACAGCGTTTGCTCCGCTGTATTCATCTGCGAGACGAATCTCCAATGTCTCGGCCTGTGTATCATCCCCGAACATCGCCGGCATACCGGGAAGCTTATATTTCCCTTTCAATACCTCATATCCCTGATAACGAAGATCCAGGGCGGCACTGCCATCCTGGAAATCGACTTCCGCCGCACAGACACGGTAATCGCCATTTCCATATCCGGAATATTCCTGGGGCAGAATGTCCAGGGAGATAGTCCGATCACGATCCGCCTCGTAGGGATTTGGAGAAAAGCCACGATCCAGCTCTATAATACGATAGTCTAATTCATCCTCTCCTAAGAAAGGACCATAATAAAGATGGCAAAGTATGCCAAACTGACGTACCTGCATCTGGTACATCGTATGCTCCGTACGGAGCGTAAACACCATAGATTGTTCATTAAATGTGACATAATTCATGAATGACTCTACTCCCGCTTCCTGTTTCAATTTATACACTGCTCTAAACATTGGATTCCGGACAACATTTCTCATCAGGCAAAGTAAGGCACAGCCGAATCTCTGCCCCCGGGGGAACACCCGCTCACCGCCAGGCGGCATATTTCCTGGGATAGCCGCGAAAATAAATGGAACAAGTCTCACAGGATAAATCACTGCAGGCGAGGCGGAGGAGGAAGTCGATGCGGGCATCGACGACCGACGACAACGAAGCATACAGTGATTTAGACGCGAGAATTGATCCATTTATTTACGTGGCAATCCTTACGGCGCCCCTGCCTGAAAAAAGCCAAGGTGCAATGCGCCTTGGCTTTTTATACGTAAAGCTCTCTGATCAGCCCTTAACAGCACCGGAGGTAACACCTTCGACAATGAAGCGCTGCAGAAGCACATAGAGAATCAGGATCGGCAGCATAGCCAGCAGCAGGGCTGCCATGATAAGGCCGAGGTCTGATGTATATGTACCATAGAAAGCCTGTGTGGCAATCGGAATGGTATACAGTTCCTTCTTCTGAAGAACCAGGCTCGGAAGCAGGTAGTCATTCCAGAATGCCATAGCATCGATAATCGCAACAGTCGCGATCGTCGGTTTCAGCAACGGGAAAACGATCTTCCACCAGGTCTGCCATCTCGTACATCCATCGATGAAAGCAGCTTCCTCAAGCTCCAGCGGAATATTCGTGTGGATCGCGCCATGGAACATAAAGGTCGCCATGGAAAGAGAGAAGCCTGTATGCATCAGAATCAAGGTAATACGATGGTTCAATACGCCAAAGATACCGCCGTAAAGAGATACCAGCGGAACCATAAGAACCTGGAACGGAATGACCATGGAAGCGATCATGGCGGCGAAAAGAAGAGCGCAGGCTTTCCATTTGTTTCTCACGATAACAAAAGCCGTCATGGAAGAGAACAACAGGGTCAATACCGTAGAAGATACCGTGATAATCAGAGAGTTCGCGAAGGATCTCCAGAATCCCATTTTTTCCATGGCATTCGGGAAGTTCTCAAGCGTGAAGCCCTTCGATCCGATAAGGGCAAGAGGATCTCTCATGATATCGCTCTTCTGCTTGAATACGTTAATCACAACCAATAAGAAGGGGAAGATAAAGGCGATAAACACAATGATGAGGAAAACCATCATGATCGCATGAATTCTTTTCTTCCTTGCCAGAGCTTTTTCGCTGTCCTGGATCATGCTGCCACCTCCCCTTTCTTACCAATGTAAACCTGTGTTACGCCGACGATTGCGCAGACGACGAACAGAATCAGCGCCTGTGCCTGGCCGATACCATAGTTCTTGTACGTGAAGGCCTGATTGTACACGTGCATGGCTGCCATGACGGAGGAACCGAACGGTTCGCCTTTCGTCAAGGACAAGTTGACATCGTATACCATGAAGCATCTTGTAATAGAAAGGAACAGACACTGCACGAAGGAGGAACGCATCAACGGAACCGTCACGTACCAGGTGGACTGGGAGGGCGTACATCCGTCAATCTGAGCGGCTTCCATCAGGGTCTTGGATACACTCATGAAGCCTGCGACATAAATCAACATCATATAACCGGCAAACTGCCATACGGAAACGATGATCAAGGCTGCCATAGCTCCGTTTGTCGTGCCAAGCATGGAAGTCGTTCCCTTAAAGATAGCCGGGAATGCGCGGTTAAACACGAACTGCCATACATAACCTAAAACGATACCGCCGATCAGGTTAGGAATGAAGAAGCCCGCACGGAAGAAATTCTGCCCCTTGACACCGCTCGTGACAAGGTAAGCAAGGATAAATGCTACCACATTGATCAAGACAACGGCAAAAATCGAATAGATCGCCGTACGTCCGAGAGCCTGCCAGAAGGCAGTGTCAGCAAAAGCTGCCGTATAATTGGCAATGCCGACAAAAGGTTTGGAACGTGAAACACCGTCCCAGCTGGTAAAGGTAAGATACAGACCATAGATGAAAGGAAGAATGACGACACCAATGAAAAGTAAAGTCGCAACACCGCCAAACATCAGGAACTGACTGACCTTATAAGACATTTTATTTCTATCCATGAATCAGTCCTCATGAAACAGGAGCGTCAAAGAATATTCTGTTCCCCGGCGCTCCTGCAAAAAGCTTTTCTTAATCAGCTATGCTCAGGCGTCTTCAAAAACTGTCATTCAGCAGAAACGAAAGGATCCTAAACAAACAATCCTGTTTGCTCTTTGTTGTCGAAAACACCCGATGTCTTTTTACAATCAGTGCTCTACCGGCGTAGTAGCCTGCCAGTAAGCTTCGATCTCAGCGGCAAGGCCTGCACGGTCGATCTGGTCTGCAAGATACTTCTGGAAGGAAGCACCGTTCTTTGCATAATGATCATCCGGAGCATAACGATAGTCAGCTACCAGGTTATCAGAATCAGCATAAGCCTTAACGGAAACACCGAGCGGATCAGAAACCGGAAGGTCGATGTTTGAGAATGCCGGTACCAGCGCACAGGTATTTACCAGGAAATCCTGTCCTTCAGCGTCATAAACAAGCCAGTTCAGGAAATCCTTCGCAGCAGCAGCCTGCTCTTCGGAAGTCTGATCAGAATTGTCAATGAAGAAATACTTGGAACCGCCGCCAACCAGCTTGCCATTGTAAGCGTCATCGTTCTGCGGTACAGGCATCATGCCCATTTCGCCCTCAGGATCATACTCATTCAGAACGGACCAATCCCAGTTGCCGCCGAACATGAAGGCGATATCGCCGTCGGCAAGATACATTTCGGTATCTTCACGAACTGCGGCGACAGCGGAGTCCTTCGCATAGTTATTCTCTTTCAGAAGATCAAAGGTATCCATCAGGGAGTTGTATCTCTCATCATTTGCAAGGTCGAGCTCTCCTGCATGAAGAGCAGCGATGCAGCCTTCCACGTCGTCTCTCATCTCATAAACCTGCTGCAGATAATGAGCGCCTAAGGACCAGTCTTCTTTCATAACGCCGGTCGGGGTTTCCATGCCGTTCTCTTTCAGCTTCTCAAGGAGCTCTGCGAAAGCATCGTAGGTGGCATAGTCAGCAGGATTAAACTCCTCGCCGAGTGTATCCTCGATCGCAGTCTTGTTATAGATGATGCCGCGGGCTTCCACACAGACCGGGAATCCATAAACGACGCCGTCAATGGCGATAGCCTGAGCTGTATCGTTTACCCAGTCCTGATCGGAAAGGTCTGCGCCATGCTCCGGAGCCAGGGAATAGATGTCTTTCGCATCAACCATGGAAATGGTATAAGGAGCGTTGGAAGCATATCTGGTGGACATATGAGCCGCTACCGTGTCGCTGGAATAGTATACCGCAACATCTACGCCCTTTTCTGTGGAATACTGTGCAGCCATCTCTTCGAGCTGGCTTTGGATCTCCATCTTGGAGTTGAAGATGGTGATGGATACATCTGCGGCGCTTGCCGGTACAGCAGGAATCATGGAGACAGCCAGAGCTGCCGCCAGAGCCAATGATAAGGCTTTCTTCATGTTTTTGTCCTCCTTAACATGAATAAAAGTAGTTGGTTGACGCAAACCTTTACCGGAGCCTGCCGACAGGAATTCTCAAAGGTATCAGAAGCCTCAGGCCAAGCCGCGTCTTTTAGTAATACGTGTGCAGCCGGTACAAGTAACCGGTTACTTAACGATAGTTTCATATTACACCTTACAATAACTTACGTCAAGGGAATTTTAAAACTTCGGTAATTCTTACAAAATCAATCATAATATTTTGTTTATATTTCACAAATGCAATAAAGGGTAACCGGTTATTCCTTGCCAAGCTTTGACTGCTCTGTTATAATAAATGTGTAACAATTGTAATACCAGAAAATCGTACCGGAGGCAGCGATGGGAAAACAACATGTTACCTTTAGCGATATCGCCAGGTATACTAATTTTTCGAAGACCACCATTTCGCGGTACTTTAACCGCCCGGATTCCCTGACGCCTGAGAATCAGGAGCGAATCCGCCAGGCGCTCATTGATCTGAATTATAAGGAAAATAAAGTCGCCAAAATTCTGGCCAAAGGACAGACAGAATTTGTCGGCATTCTCGTGCCGAATCTTTATCAGCACTATTTCTCTGAAATGCTGAATCAGATTCTTCTCACATATGAAGAATTCGGTTACAAATTTCTTGTATTTGTCGGGAATGAGAACGAAGAGGTAGAGAAACGATATCTCGAAGAGTTGATGTCCTATCAGATTGAAGGGCTGATCATCATGAGTCATACGATTCCTTCTGCCGAATTAAAAGAACTGCCCTGCCCCATCGTCAGTATTGAGCGGGAGGATGAATATATCAGCAGTGTGAACTGTGATAATTATATGGGCGCGATTCAGGCTACCCGTCTGCTGGTTCGTCACGGCTGCGATGTTCTCATACATGTGAATTCCCCTACTTCCGAAAACACCCCCGCTTTTCAGCGTATCCAGGGCTTCCGGGATTTCTGCAGGGAGAACAGCATCCGACATGAGATCATTGTAAAAAATATGGGCGTTACACATAGTACTGTCTCACCCGCAATGCGACGCATCCTGACGGAAATCGAGGAGCGTTATCCCTATGAACGAAAGGGAATCTTTTTCTCGGACGATACCAGGGCAAACGAGTTTTTAAATCTTCTGGTACGCCAATACGGCACTCTTCCGGATTCCTATCGTATCGTTGGCTTTGATAATTCTCCGATCGCGGAAACAGCCGTTTTTCCCATCAGCACTGTAGGACAGCAGATCGATGTCATCGCCAGGACTGCCGTCAAACTCCTTGTGGAGTTGATCCGGCAGAAAAAGGAGCATCCTCAGGAGCCGCTTGAAATCAGGCATCAGGTGATTATGCCTGTGCTTTATCAGCGCGAGACTACGGAGTATATCGGGCAGGGGTATTAAGGAATTAATTATGATGCCCGCTGGTTTTTATAGCCGGCGGGCTTTTTTTATTGAGATTAAGCTTGACTCTCGGCTTATGGGCCTGCACCGGCTCCCGGCATCGATGTCACATTCGCTCTGCAGAAAAATAACTGCCGAGCCATCTCCCGTGGGAGTCTGTTATTTTTCTAAATGCATCGCTCATTGTGACATCGATCCGTCCGCCTGCTAAGGATATGATGAGCCGAGCCGGTTATGAAAACTGCGGAGAAGAGCGGGAATGCGGGTACCGGTCACCTTCAGGTGACAAGATCCATTTCGTCGCCCTCGCCATAAAAAAAAGGTCATATTCGAACCGGTATGGTTCAAACATGACCTTGTCAGTGGAGCATATGGGACTCGAACCCACGGCCTCCACACTGCCAGTGTGGCGCGCTCCCAGCTGCGCTAATGCCCCAACGCAAGACAGTTTACCACATCTTTTTGGGGAATGCAAGTATTTTTTTTCTTTTTCTGCTCTTTCTCTTACCCGCTCAATTGTGCTATAATAAACTCCGTTACTTATACCCGGTAACGGAAATGCCTTCCGATCTGCTCAACGTATAACAAGTGAACGCGCTCCCTTTTCAATCCGAAAGCGGCAGTTAAATGCGTTCACGAGTATAACAGCAGCAAAATCGTCATCTGAACGGTATATCAATTTATAATTTGCTTTTTATCTTTTTATGAGGAGACATATTTTTCTCACTGCTGCGTTTTTTGAAGGCGTGGCTGCAAAATAGTCATCCGTTATCATTGAGTCAACGTACAAAACTTCGTTTTTGGGAGGAGGAATTAAACTTCGATGTTAAAGCAAATCTCTATTTTTGCCGAAAATAAAAAAGGAACCTTTTACACAATCACCAGCGTACTTGCCGCAGAGAAAATCAATATCCTTGGATCCGTAACGAATGACAGCGCCGAATACGGGATTATCAGAATGGTTGTTTCCGACACGGATGGGGCCATCAAGGCTTTGCAGAAGGCCGGATATATCTGCAAGCAGACAGATGTCCTGGGCATCGAAGTCAAAGATGAGGTAGGAAATCTCAACAAGCTTCTTCAGGCTATGCTTGACAGCAACATCAACGCGGATTACCTTTATCTTTCTTTTAACCGTGACAGCGGCATGCCGATCATGATTGTCCATACCGCGGATATCTACGAGGTAGAGGCCTGCCTGGCCGCTAAAGGCTTTGAGACATTATAATTATGCCGCCGCGCCTTTGCCTGCTGTCAGGATCGAAACTGAGGATGAGAAAATATGAATCGAGTCACCTATCATGACCAGATGAAGGTGGAGTATACCTTCCAGCTTCGTGAAGTTCTGGATACACTCCCGGATTTCTGCCGGGATTTTTTCCGGGCCATTGATCCGAATACCTCTGCGAAAACACGCATCTCCTACGCCTATGACCTGCGGGTGTTTTTTACCTTTTTGCTTACCTGCCTTCCTTCACTGAAAGAAAAAACCCTGAAAGAAATCAGCATCGAGAATCTGGACGAGGTTCAGGCCGTCGATCTGGAAGAATATGAGGAGTATTTAAAGGCCTATTATCATAAAGGGGAACTGCAGACCAACGAAGAGCGGGGATTAAAAAGGAAGATATGCTCTCTGCGCAGTTTTTATGCTTATTACTACAGACATGAGCTCATCAGAACAAATCCCTCCGTTCTGATCGATGTTCCAAAGATTCATGATAAAACCATTATCCGGCTTGACGCCGGAGAAGTGGCAATGCTGCTGGATTACATCGAGCATGCGGGAGATGCGCTCACCGGACAGAAGAAGCGTTATTATGAAAAAACGAGGGAGAGGGATCTTGCGTTGATTACCCTGTTGTTGGGTACCGGCATCCGTGTCTCCGAATGTGTCGGCCTGGATGTTGAGGATGTGGATTTCCGCAATAACGGAATCACTGTCACCCGAAAGGGCGGAAACCAGATGACGGTGTATTTTGGCGAGGAAGTTGAAAAAGCTCTCAGAGATTATCTGGAAGTCCGAAAAGGCATTACGCCTCTTGCGGGCCATGAGCATGCACTGTTCTATTCTACCCAGCGCAAGCGCATCGGAGTACAGGCTGTTGAAAATCTGGTTAAAAAATATGCCTCTGAAATAACCACGTCAAAAAAAATCACTCCCCACAAGCTCCGCAGTACTTACGGAACCGCCCTCTATCAGGAGACCGGGGACATCTATCTGGTTGCCGATGTCCTCGGGCATAAGGATGTCAATACAACCCGCAAGCATTACGCTGCAATGGAGGAAGATCGCCGAAGAAGCGCCGCCCAGGCGGTAAGGCTGAGAGAACAAAAAAAACAGGGCTGACAATTTTCTGTCAGTCCTGTTTTTATCCCATGTTTTTTCCCTGGACGGCAGAATAAGTGATTGCCGCCTGTCACAATCTCACAAAGCAGTCCAAAGAAAACAGGCACCTGTCGGTAAGTGGCAGCCTGCGAAGAAGGCAGGCTGCAGGAACAGTCTTATCGTCTGCCCTATTCGTCACTGTTCCTGCTGTATTTTTCACGGATACGTCGTCTGCGGTCCGCAAGACGCTGCCTGAGTGTCAGCTTTCCCGGCTTGTTGATTTTTGGATGATTTTTCTTATATTGATGGATCCGTTCCCGGATATCATTAAATACCATTACGATCAGCCCGAAAATAAACTTGATCGTAGTGATCACAAATCCCGTAATGATATTCCAGAAGAACATAAAAACCCTGCTGAACAGCGACTTCCGTTTCGGAGGCTCCCGCAATGGCTCCACGCCTCTTGCCGTATCAGGATCCAGCGGAATCGGCTTATGATCCACAGGATCCAGTCTGTCAATCTCATAATAAGCTTCTTCCTCCAACGGATAATTCCTGATTCCCAAAGACCGTTTCATAAGATACTCAATCGCAGTCGAGCCCACCGCAAAAGCAGGCACGCCGACAAGCATTCCGAACCAGCCGAAGAATCCGCCCCCGATAATAATTGCCACAATAACCATGAGGCTGGACAAGCCCGTTGAATCTCCCAGTATTTTGGGTCCCAGGATGTTTCCGTCAAACTGCTGCAGAATCAGAATAAAAATCACAAAATAAATACTTTTAATCGGATCAACAATCAAAATCAGCAAAGTGCAGGGGAGCGCTCCCAAAAAAGGCCCGAAGAACGGGATCACATTGGTTGCTCCGATCACCACACTGACCAGCAAGGTATAAGGCATTTCCAAAAATGTACAGCCGACATAACAGATCGCGCCGATAATTATGGAATCCACCAGCTTTCCGCTGATAAATCCTCCAAAGGTTTTACCCGTATACCTCGCCGAGCGAATCAGGATATCCGCCCATTTTAAAGGAATCACCGCATATACGAGCTGTTTTGCCTTCGCGACGTATTTTTCGATTCCCGCCATCACATAAAGTGATATTAAGGAACCGACTATAAAATTTTTAAAGAAATTAACAAGATCAACAACACCCGAGGTAATATTCCGGACCATATCCTGGAATTGCGGCACCACGTTCGTCGAAACATAGTCCCAGAGCTTCGTGTAATACTCGTTGAAGGTTTCAACCATGTCCTCGTTGATCCAGGTTCCGCTTTCCACTTCCTTCTGGAGGAATTTTGTAATATTTTCGGCGTATACAGGGATATTGGTAATCAGGCTCATGATACTGGTGATCAGCTCCGGTACGATCATGGCCAGCAGCGCAAAAATCACAACCAGAAACAAAAACAAAGATGCTACCGCGCAAATCCATCTTATCAGTGTTTTCCATTTCCTGGCCGGATTCAGCCGGAGTTTGAATAAGACCGTGCCAACCACCTGTTCTTCCAGAAATCTCACCATAGGATTCAATAAGAACGCGATGGCAAGGCCATAGATTAAAGGAGCAAGCACGGATGTCACATGTCTCAGATTTTGTTTTACGCCTCCGCCATGAAACAGTATGATATACAAAATCATGCTGGCGGCTATTACAAGGAATGCCGTCACGCCAACTGTAATGTGTTTTTTTTCATCATTCCAAGAAAATTTCATTTTTCGGAAAGGAATCCTTTCATTCCTGAATTATGTCTCACTTATCAGTTTTTCCGGCATTTTTCTTTTCTTCAAAAATCTTCAGCGCGCATATGATCGTATCTACCGACCCGTCGATGCCTAGTTTCGAGGAATCGATACACAGATCATAACTCTGCGCACTGCCCCATTTTTTGTTCGTGTAGTAATTATAATAGCTGGAACGGCTCTTATCCATTTTCTGGATGGCATCCCGGCTCTCTTTTGGTGATTTTAAATACTTTGCGGAGATACGGGCTATCCTGCTGTCAAGACCAGCATGGATAAACACGCTGAAAAGATTTGGGTTATCCGCAAGCGCATAGTCCGCACAGCGGCCAACCATCACGCAGGGGCCTTCCTCAGCAAGATGACGGATGGTTTCAAACTGTGCCAGAAATACTTTATGGTTCATCGGCATCTCCGTAAAACCCGCCGCTGAATATCCAAGCGAATAAGAATCCATAACCAGGGAATACAGAAAACTGTTTGTCGGTTTTTCATCATGATTTTCGAAAAGCTCTTTGCACAACCCGCTGTGCTCTGCCGCATGATCCAGCAATTCCTTATCATAATATTTTATGCCAAGCTTCTTTGCAAGCTCTTCTCCGATCTGACGCCCCCCGCTTCCAAATTCTCTGCCGATTGAAATAATAGATGTCGTTTCACTCATTTTTCTTCCACCTTCCATGATCTCTTCTCTTTGAAAGAACTTCCCGCCCAAACCGACATATCCGCGGTTTTTCGGCGTCACGCTTATTTCTTTTAAAACGCAAGTTTCATCGATAACCTTTTCAGAAATCGATATCATGAATCTTTCTGTGCAAAATCCGGTACGACAGGAACAAAATCCGCCTCTGCTATGCAAGCTTTTCAAGCAGCTCCACAAAGTAATCCGGCAAAGGCGCGTCAAACTCCATGTATTTACCGGTTCCTGGGTGAATAAAACCAAGTATCTTTGCGTGCAGCGCCTGTCCCTGCAAATGATAGGGATTTTTCCCGCTGCCGTATACCAGGTCTCCGAGCAGCGGATGACCGATACTTGCCATATGCACGCGGATCTGATGTGTCCTGCCCGTCTCCAGACTGCATTCCACATATGTCGCGCCGGAAAATCTTTGAAGCACCCGATAATGCGTCACCGCTCTTCGTCCGTTTTTTTCATTTACCGCCATTTTCTTGCGGTCTGCCGGATTCCTTCCGATGGGCTTATCCACGGTGCCTTCGTCAGAAGCAAAGCCGCCCTGCACAATGGCATGATATCTCCTGGTAATGGAATGAACTGCCAATTGTTCGGCAAGGGCATGATGAGACATATCATTTTTGCAGACAACAATCGCGCCGGTCGTATCCTGGTCTATACGATGTACAATACCAGGCCTGAGTATCCCGTTTATACCGGAAAGCTGTCCCCCGCAGTGAAATAAAACAGCGTTTACCAATGTCCCGGAAGGATGTCCGGGCGCCGGATGAACGACCATTCCCTTTCCCTTGTTCACAACCAGCAGATCCTCATCTTCATAAAGGATATCAAGAGGAATATTCTCAGGCTCAGCCACCAGTTCTTTTACAGGCGGCAGACAGACATACACTTCATCTCCTGTTTTTACCTGGTCTTTTGCCTTTACGTTCTTTCCGTTGAGATACACTTCTCCCTGCTCGATCAGCTTCTGTAAAAACGACCTGGAATGTTCTTCATCGAGTTCTGCCAGACAGCGGTCCAGACGCATTCCGTTCTGGTCTTCCGTGACAATTAACCGAAGTTCATCATCAAAATCCATTTCGTGATTCCTCATTTACGTTATTGTCTATTTTCCATCTCCTTTTGTCCACAGCCAAAAACCCAGTCCGAAGGTACCAAGCACAACACAGCAATCGGCAATGTTGAATACCGGAAAGCGTATGAGCCTTATATAAATAAAGTCCACGACAAAGCCCAGCCGAATCCGGTCCACGAGATTGCCCACAGCGCCGGATAACAACAAGGAAAGAAAACAAACCGATATCCGGTCCAGAATTTTCCTCAGATGCACACAAAAACCCAAAAGCGCGCAAAGCAGGATGATTCCCAATATCAAAGGAAAAATCGAGGTACGATGCAGCATGCCGAAAGCAACGCCCGTATTTTCCACGTAAGTCAGCTCCAGAACACCGGGAATCAGACTGATGGGAGGTTTCCCCTTCAGAGATGCAGCCGCCAGGTGCTTGGACCACTGATCCAGAAGCAGGCATAATGCAGATAAGGCAAGACAGATCAAAAGCAGATGTTGTTTATTTGTTTTCATGAAAAAGCCAACCCCCCGGGTATTCAGTTTTCCAGGATCTCGTCTATCCCGGCAGCCAGCTCTTCCTCGCTGAGACCTGTTTCCATAATGGCTTTTCCGATCCCGTCCGGCAAAATGAATTTGATCCTTCCGTTCTCCTTTTTCTTATCTTTCTTCATCGCAGCAAGGATCTCCTCCCTTGTAAGGCCTTCCACCTTAACAGGCAGGCCAAAGGAAACAAGACCTGACCGGATCTCATCAAATTCCGTCCGGGTAAGCAGATCCCGGTTCAGGGAAATCCTGGCGGCAGCGACCAGGCCGATCGCGACGCATTGCCCGTGAAGCAATGTAAAGTCTTTCAGCTTCTCCACAGCATGTCCGACAGTATGTCCCAGATTCAGCAATGCCCTTTTACCCTGTTCTTTCGGATCCTCTTCGACAATCTCAGCCTTGATATGGCAGCAGCCCCTGATGATCATCTGCAGCAAATCCGGGTCTCTTTTCCTTACAGCTGTCGTCTGTCCGCAGATATCCCGGTAAAAAGCCCCGTCGGCGAGCAGACCGGTCTTCAGCACTTCACCCATCCCGCAGGAAAACTGATCCTCGTCAAGAGTGGCAAGCGTATCCATATTCATGTACACCAGCCTGGGCTGATGAAAAGCCCCGACCATATTTTTATATTGCAG
Organism: Blautia sp.; assembly: GCA_017475035.1. GTDB lineage: Bacteria > Bacillota > Clostridia > Lachnospirales > Lachnospiraceae > Blautia_A. The sequence goes on along the minus strand of JAFVGK010000163.1, from coordinate 43,812 downwards.
AAAATCAACCCCTGTTTTCCCGCCCACGCTGGAATCTACCTGGGCGAGCAAAGTCGTGGGAATCTGAATGAAATCAATTCCCCTTAAGTAGGTAGCCGCAGCGAATCCGGTCAGATCACCGGTCACACCTCCGCCTAACGCGCAAAGCATCCCTTTCCGATCCATTCCCTCCCGGATCAGATGTTCATACAGCTGTTGTACGGCAGATAGTGTTTTATGCTCTTCTCCCGCTTCTAAAACAAAAGACGCGCACACCACACCGGCTTTACTTAAAACCATTTCCAGTGCCTTCAGATACAACGGAGCGACATTTGAATCCGTAACCACGCAAAACCTGCGTCCTGTCAGCCCCGTTTCCTTAAGTGCAATAAGAAGATCCGAAAACCCTTTTGTAAAGTAAATCGGATAGGAGAAGCCTTCCTCCTGTAGTTTTGACCGCACTTCTATTCGCTGCATGCTATTTCCCTCAAAACTCCTCTGATACTTACTTTCCTTTTTGTAGTATGCGCACGAATTTACTGCGGAATCATGCCTCTTGCAACGTACATCCGGCGCAGTAAACGAATCAGAATGCAGGCATTTTATTCGTTTACCATAATAACTATGACCGCGTCGTCAAAAAGCCTGTGTAAACAGCCTTTTGCCGCCGGAATCATTCATATTTTGATATCGTGACGTAAATCCGTCCTTTTTTTGACCGCTGTCCGATCTCGTCAAACCGGAATTTGCCTTTGTGTCGGACGGAAATCAGGTCATTTTCTTTTGGTGTAAAGGCCGGGGAAGTAATCAGTCTTCCATTCACAAAAACCTGTCCCTGTTCTATCTCTCCCACAAGAGAGCTTCTTGACTGTCCAAACGCAAGGCTTAAAAGACTGTCCAGTCTGACTGATGCAACAGAGCCGGTCTTTTGGCTGAATCGAGGCGAGGGCAGTCTTTCCGGCGAGGTAATCTTCACTGCCTTTACCTTTGTATGACTGACCTGCTCCAGATACTCACAGATATAATCCGAAACCTTGGAAAGGCAGAACAGATATGCCATCTTGTCTTCCACCAGAATATCACCGGTCACCTGGCGTTCTATGCCCAGATTCAGCACAGCGCCCAGATAATCCCGATGGGAAAGGGTCTGGGCGAATTTCTCCGATGTCGGTGATATCTGAATACAATCAACAGGGAAATCCGATCCTTTTACAGGTCCGTCAGGAGAAAAGCCCATCACACATCTTTCGGCGGACGAAAAACCTCCGAATCTGGTCACCGTCACTCCCAGACTTTCCGGTTTCTGCGCCTGGGCCAGATCCTGTTCATACAAATCAAGAAAATCCGAGAAAATGGCAATCCCTCTTCGCCAGGAGAGGGCCGCCAATTCCCGGATCCTATTACTGAATATATCTTTATGCTCCACGTTTTCACCTGATTCTTACACGAAAAGCAGACAAAAAGATTTAATATCCTGCATTTACATACGGAATACTGCCTCCCCTTGTATCCATCTGATCACCGGATACAGGAATATCACTCGGCGTAAAAGCAAAGACATAACTCGTGACTTCCGTACACGTACCATCCAATGCAAAGCAGCAGCCGGCAGTAAAATCCACAATCCTCTGCGCAACTTCCATATCCAATCCTTCGAGGTTAAGGACCACAACATTACCGTGCATCAATTCCTCGGCAACCATTTCAGCATCTTCCATCGTTTTGGGCCGCTGAAAATTCACACCCGCCGGTCCCATATATGTATCCCTCCTTTTTGCAGAACTTCTCATAGGAGTCACCTTTGAAGATGTCTTTGGTTCTCTTGCAGGCTGCTCTTCACGAGCCTTAAATGTCTTAGACTGTGTCCTGTCGGCGGAATAATCCGCGGAAACGGATCCGGATCTGGCTCTTGTACCACCGCTCGCATAATTTTCAATATCCGCGTAACTGTCATCATAGGAGTCATCCCTGTCATCCGACTCAGATTCATAATCTGCGGACTCTTTTCTGGACTTACGGGTATTTTTGCGTTTGGCCAGTTTTTCAAAAAGACTTCCCCGCTTTTCCTTTTCTCGTTCCTCTACTTCATCAATGTCGTCTATGAACTCGTCTTCATAATCATCGACGTCATCTTCATCGAGAAAGCTGTCGTCATCATAGTCATTAAGCTTCATCGCGTCCATCATCGAGTGAAAAATATCGAACATAACCCTCTACTCCATTCCTTTCATCTTCGGTCGAAGATCCAGCACGTTCCTTCTCCTTGATCTCTCTGCCATATATATCAAAGCATATCTTGCTGCAGCATCCGTACACATCCGCATCAGGCAGATGCATCCCGTACCCGCTCTTCTGACCGCTCTCCTTCTGCTGTCAGAAGATCATATTTTTTCGCCCTTCTACAAAAAAATACGGTACTTTTATCGTGCTGCAGACACAACGCTTCGGAAGCAGTTCGATCGCTCCCCTGCGGAAAGGGCTGCCTCTTCAGATCCTCTCTCCAAAAATGCCAGTGCCTACCCTGATCATCGTTGCGCCTTCCTGTATGGCTATTTCATAATCATTTGTCATACCCATACTCAGGACATTCATATTTATATTATTTATGTTTTTCAGGCGAATGTCAACACTTAATTTTTTTAATTTCCGAAAAACCTCGCGATTTTCTTCCGGTATCGGTGTATATGGCGCTACCGTCATCAATCCGCACACCCGGATATGCGGCAGACAACTCAGCTCTTCACAAACGGAAGCCACCTCTTCTGCTTTCAGTCCAAACTTGCTCGCTTCCCCGGCAACATTTACTTCAAGCAGGATCTTCGCGATAAGATCCGCCTTTTGTGCTTGTGTTTCAATCTCCTGTGCAAGACGCAATGAATCGACAGAATGAATCATCTCTGCTCTGTCAATTACATCCTTCACTTTGTTTCTTTGCAGGTGACCGATCATATGCCATCGTACATCCGAAGGCAGTTTCGGCTGCTTTTCCAGGATTTCCTGCACCCGGTTTTCCCCGAAAATACGCTCTCCGGCAGCATAAGCCTCCATCACAGCTTCACATGGCATGGTTTTGGTTACGGCTATCAAAGTAACCTCACCCGGATCTCTTCCCGCCATCCGGCAGGCTTCTCGGATCCTCTCCCTGACCTGCCTGATATTCTCCGCAATCATCGCACTCCCCCTTTTTTTCAATATAAAATATCCTTTTCGCTGACATCCTTTGCGTCCCAGACTATATGATCATAGCGTACCAGGCCATAGTCGGTATCCTTTTCCACAATGGCAAACTCTTCGTTCTGATCCAGAACGATAATCCGGCGGAATACGGCATATCCCTGATTCATGCTGTAGACGCCTTCCAGCACATCCGTATCCCCGATTACAAATCTCTCTTCTCCGTCTTCTTTTACAAGAACGTCTCCCTTTCTGAATACGCTTTTATCTACATAAAGCCGTGTATTTGCCGACCTTGTCGCGTCCGTCGAAAGATATGTCGTCATGTTGTCGGAAATGCTTGCGTATATCGTCGGGTAAACGCTTTTTTTCTCGTAGGATCCGTCTATGGCTCTTTGTTCAAGGAAAAAACCATATTCGTCATCCTGCGTGGCGAAGCTGGCCGGTATCGTATAAAACTCTTTTGTCACAATCGCGGAAAGCGGGATTTTCAATCCCGTCGAGGTATTTGTAACCAATTCAATATCCAGAAAGCGATCCTGGGCATACCGCACGAGTCCTCTGCTGAAATCCAGTTTTCCATAATTGGCTCCCTGGATCTGAATAACAGAAAAATCCCCCACCTGCGTCATATCATCCTTCAGAAACTTTACGCGGATCGCGGTACGATCCTTCAGACGGACAATCTGTTTATCAGAAAGAGGAATCAGAAGACTCCAGTCTTCATCCGTGATCAAGGTATAAATATCCTGCCCTGCATGAACGGATTTATTTGTTTTCAGATCCGTTTCATGATAGGAATTCTGATTAAAATCGGAAAGGTTGAGTGTTTCCAGTGTCTTTCCGGCATAGCCGTCTTTTGAATACAGAACGATCCCGTCAGCCGGAGCCTTGCACAACGTCTGATTACCGAGGAGAGCGGCTGTGGCTGTGGAAGCATTCGCTGCTCCCGTGCTTGTGTTCCCTGCCGGCAGCATCTCATCGATTACCCCGGCATATTGCAGAACGCTGCCCTCAAGCTGATATTTAAAGCTGTAGGCTGTATTGAACCGGCTTGAAGAGAAATTTCTCGCAAAGCTCAGCATATCGCTTTTTACTTTTGCCATCTGCTCTTCGGAAAGAGTAACTTCCCCAACAGGAATCTGCGTCTGAGACAGTCCGTATACAACCCCTCCCGCGTTTACTTTTCCGCATTCCCTGGCGTAATAATTTACATATCCGCTGTTGGGAGCCTGGCAGACAATCTCATCATGAATCGCCAGCCCGGTGTAGGTTTCATTTCGGGAAAGCGGACTTACCGTAACCTGATAAGCTTCTATATGGGAAGAAGTCAGATATACGACAGCAGTAAAGATCATATATAAAAAGAGTACGCCGAAAATCATGGTGCCAATATTTAATCCGAATATGCGGCGAACCTGCCAGAGGATTTTTGCCCCTAAGCCCGGTTTTTTATTTTTCCTGTCCGGCAAAGTACCCCTCCTTTATCTGACTCAATTTCTTCGGATGACAATTTTGCTGCCATAAAAAAAGAGGGCGCAATCATGAAAGCACCCTCCTTTCCTTACGCAACACGTTTCTGCTTTTTCTGATCCTGTTCCCCCATACAATACGGGTCACAGCTGCCGCTTTCCGGCCAATCCGTGTTTTTAAAGTGCCACAGTGATATTATTTTGCACAGAAGCAGGGATAAACTCTTTGTCCAGAGAAATGCTGACAATAATTGTCACTTTATACTTCTGGCCGATATCATTCAGCTGCTCCAATGTGGATGTAACGTCTTTATCCTCAAGCTTTGCGATCTTCAGAAAGCTGTCAAGATAAATCTGCTCTAAGTCATGATCCTGAGAAATGATACCACAGATAAAGCCGATGAACTCATCCGCGTTTTTTAAAGGATAGGCAGAAGCGTCAATCAGACGAACGCGGTTGTTCAGCTCGAACATATGTTTCGTACTCTTATCAAGGTAAACGATCGTCCCGTTTGCCTCTTTAATCGCAGAGTTAACTCTGTCCAGCAGAATCTTTGTCTTTCCTTTACCTTTATTTCCCACTATCAGCTCAAGCATATCGTAATCCTCCTTAATATTAAAGCTCCAGAACCATGGCGCATATCCTCATCTATACTGCAAATAAAAACCATAAGCCTTAAAGATCTGTCATGCCGCGGTATACACAACGAACCAGCCTGTTGTCTCCGGCATACAAAAGCAAAGCCGGCCCAACACAACTGTCGAATGCGGAATACTTATTCACCTTGGCAGTTTAATTGTACACTATTTCTCTAATGCTGACAACTTAAATTTTTGTTTCAAAATCGTGAATCATCACGGTCCGGATGTTCACACCTCTTATTATGTAATTGATCTTTTTTTGTGCTGTCGGCTAAAAAAGACCTGCCCCTGCAGACTGTATATTTAATCATTGATATGCTGCAGCAGCTGATTCATCTGCTCGTACAGCTCCTCCTTCTCCCATGCGCCGAGTATGATCGAAACAAACGGCTTTCCAAAAGCATTCTGGCTCAAAAGGGCAAGACAGTTTCCGGCTTCGTTGGTGGTGCCGGTTTTGCCTCCCAGTACCGTAACATTTCTGGGAAGTGTTGCCTCACCTGTCAGGTAATGATCCGTCGCTTCCAGGTAGGTGATGATCCTTGTACCGTCCGCCCGGTTATACTCTACCGTATAGGAAGGCATCTGAGATATCTCCGTAAAGGAAGGATATTTCGCCGCCTCTTTCAGCAGAAGATAAATATCGTAGGGCGTCGTGTAATGATTCTCATCCTGAAGGCCGTGAGGATTGACAAAATGTGTTCCCGTACAGCCAAGGCTTTTCGCGTATTCGTTCATCATGTCCACAAAAGCAGGGATACTGCCGCCCACATGGGTGGCGATGGCATTCGCGGCGTCGTTTCCGGAATATACGAGCAGGCAATGCAACAGCTGATTCATCGTCAGTTTGTCTCCCACCATAAATCCGCATACCTGGGAGCCCCATTCCAGATCCAGATCCTCCTCGGTAATCGTAACCGTTTCATCCAGTCCTCCATGCTCAAGAGCAAGGATCGCCGTCACAAGCTTGGTAATGCTCGCCGGATATACCCGGTTCAGAGCATCCTGGGCAAATACGGTTTTCCGGGAGCTGATATCCATGAGAAGACCTTCCTGATAATCCGGCAGTTCGATGCCTTCAAGAGGCACATCTCCCTCAACAATGCACAGCTTCTCCGCGAATGGTTCCAGACGCAGAATTTCCTTTTCTTCCACGCGTCCGGGATATTCCCTTGCCGTGGAGTATGGCTGAATAAATTCGGAAAAGCTGCCCCCGCGGAGCATAAATATGAACGTCCCGACACCGGATACCATGGCAAGAAGCAGAACGATCAGGGCGCCGGAAAGGATCTTTCTGCGTATGCGGGCTTTCTTTCTCTGCCTCGCCCTCATTTTTTTTCGCTTTCTTTCCGTCTCCACCGCTTTCCGGCGCCTGGCCTCTTCCATTTTCTCTTTCTTTTCTTCTCTTTTTTTTCTCTCTTCTTCTTGTTTTACTTTCGATAATTCCTCAGGATCTATCTGAGAGAGAATTTTATCCTCCAGACCATCCATAAAAGAAAAATCCGCCCCGTCTTCCCGCTGATCACTCATAGATACTCTTCCTTCAACTCATGCTCGGTTAACCGCAGCTCACGATAATATGTGCTGCTTTGCATGCCGACATTCAGCACCAATCCCATGCCGATAAACAAAGATACAATAGAAGTCAGTCCGTAACTTACAAATGGGAGAGGTGTACCCGTATTCGGCGCGATACCTGTTGCCACGCAGATATTCATAAAGCTCTGAATCGCCACCACACTTCCTACGCCGCAGCAGAGAACCTTTCCGGCCAGATCCTTTGCCCGGAAGCTTGTAAGGATACATTCGATCGCAATCCCGAACAGAAGAAAAATAATCGTGGCGCAGCCGACAAAGCCATATTCCTCTCCTGCCACGGCAAAAATAAAGTCTGTCTGATTTTCCGCCACGAAGTTGCCCTCATTTACGGAATAGACATCTTCCCTCTGCCCCAGCCTGCGTCCCAGCAATTCTCCGGATGCGATTGCGGTCCGGGAATTACTCTGTTGTTCTATTTCATCCGAATATTCGTCATCCTCGGGATAAAGGAAAGACATGATCCTGTCTCTCTGATAATCTCTGATCAATTTCTGGTCAGGCTGAATTACGATAGCAAGGAAAACCAGAAGAAGCGGTATCATTGTCAGTACAATCGTTATTATAACACGGTAACTGAGTCCGGAAATATAATAAAGAATACAGAAAATCAGCAGAATCGTAATGGTATTTTTCAGATCCGGCTGCTGATAAATCAGAAACAGCGGAATACCAAGATATACCACCGACAAAAACAATGTCCTGATCTTGTTCAGATCATCCTCGTGATCCATAAAAAATTTCGCGAAAAACATAATCAGAAGGATTTTGGACAGTTCTGTAGGCTGAAACCGGATAAATCCCAGATCCATCCACCTTGCCGCCCCATTTGCACTGTCGCCGAAGGCATACACGGCCAGGAGCATCAGAATGTTAAAGAAATAGATCAGCCATTGAAAATTCAGAATCCAGGAATAGTCAATAAACGAAAGAATGAGCATCACTGCAATTCCCAAAGCATCTCCCAGTATCTGCCTTGTCCGAAGCGAAGGCATCGCAGTTCCAACCAGACGCACTCCGATGCCGCAGATCAGAAGCAGATAAAATAAAAGACGAAAATTATAGTCTTTCAGCTTGTACTGTCGAAACATCCGCTCTTTTGCTCCTCCCAGACTTAGTTTTGCATGTTGACTCAATGTCTTGGGATAACGATTCTGCTGCTTCGGCAGCCGGGCTGCCGAAGCGGAAAATCAGTTTCCTCCCCAAAACGAAATTTATACGTTGACTCAATGATCACGGATGATTATTTTGCAGCCACGTCTGCAAAAACCGCAGCCGTGGACAAAATACGCCTCCTTAATCGTTTGAAGTATCACTGACGTCTCCCGACGCATAACCTGTAATAATCTCATTCGGCTCTTTTAAGCCAAATATGTATTTCACAATATCCGCCGCGACCAGGCAGGCGTTTCCTGATGAGTACCCGTTCTCCACCCGGCAGGATATCGCATACTGCGGGTCATAAGACGGGGCAAAGCCGACAAACAGCCCATGATCCGGATGGTACAGATCTACCTGGGCCGTACCGGTTTTTGCGGAAACCTCAAGGTTAACGCTGTCAAACATGCGATGTGTCAGAACCACACGCCTCATGCCGGCGTGGATGTCGTCCCAGACATTTTCAGAAATGTTGGTGAGAGTGTTCTCGATCACAGGCTGATTATCCTCCAGAATCTCACCCGAAGGCTTCAGGATTTTGTCGATCAGCGTGAGTTTATAAACCTTTCCCCTGGTCGCCATGACAAGAGCATATCGCCCCAGCTGGCTGGTCGTATACAAATGCGTACCCTGTCCCATATAAGAAGGAACAGCCAGGGAATCCGATACATGGGGCGTTGCTTCGATAATCTCTATCCCGGTTTCCCGATCCAGCCCAACCATGGCGGCATATTTCTGCAGCATGGAAAGACTCAGGCTCTCGGAAAACTCTCCGTCACCGACTCTTCCCAAAAGGAAGCCAACCATATTGAAGAAATAGTTGCAGGACTGCTCCAATGCTTCCGTCACCTCGATCGGCCCATGTCCATAGGTATTCCAGCAATTGATCGGCGGCTGTACAAGATCAAAGGAGCCGGTACAGTCGATATAAGTACCGTCATTAATCGCTCCTTCACTCATACCCGCGATCGTAGACAAAAGCTTCATGGTAGATCCCGGCGCGGTGCGCTGCTGGGTTGCCTTATTGAAGAAGGGACTGGATTTATCCAGCGCCAGCTTTATGAAATAATCCACGTCCATATCATTGGTCAGCGGATTGCTGTAATAACCCGGATACGTTACAACCGCAATGACATCACCGGTCGCGACGTCAATTACCTCTGCGGAAGCGGAACAGGGCATTAACGCGAGCATGGCCGGCTCGATTTCCAGAGTAGCGATTTTGGAAACCATAAAATCATATCCGCCGATCGCCCCGTTCTGCAGGGCTTCGTACATCCCGTCTTCCTTATCCAGCACGCCCTGCTCATAGCAGACCTGACAAAGCTCAGAGCCGGATACGGTATCCTCCAGAAGCATATATTTGTACAACAGCTTTGAGAAACCATAGTCTGTCCGAAGATACTCGATCATATAGTCCGTCAGAGCCTCATAGACCTCCATGGAATCCAGGTATTCTCCGGTCAGATCAATGTCCGATGTATTCAGCCAGTTCTGGCTTGCCGCATAGGTAAGATATTCCTTCAGGCTGATGCTCTGTTCATCATTCCAGGCTTTAAAAGTCGCATCACCCGTATCGACGGCATCACTGGAAATGATCTTCAGCGTATCCCGGAGAAGGTCATTGCAGATATAGGACAGATAAGTCTGGATTTCTTCGCTCTCCTCCTTGTAAGGCAGCGGGTTAAATCCGGTCAGCCTCTCACGGATGAGGCTGAAAATCAGTTCCTGCTTCTTCTGGAACTTCCCATACAGTACTTTTTCGATCTGTGAAGCATCTGCCCTGTCAAACAGCCGGATATCAATCACGCCGTTATCCACCAGCGCAAAATATACATCATAAATCGGGATATTAATCTGTCCGGAATCAATAATGTAATCAAAATCAAAGGTTTTCGTCGCTTCGATCTTGGCAAGCAGGATTCCTGCCACCCTCTGCTTCAGAATCTCATAGATCCCTGCCTGGATCTCTGTGTCAATTGTCAGCTGGATATCGTTTCCGGCTACGGGTTCGATCCGTGTTTCTTCATCGATGCTCAGAACCTTGCCCAGGTTGTCCACCGTCACCGTCTCTTCCCCGTTGGTACCCTGCAGGATCAGCTCCATGGACTGCTCAATCCCCGCCTTGCCGATGATGGCATCATTGGTATATTCCGGGCGCTGCTGCCTGAGCTCGGCAAGCTCTTCCGCAGATGCCTGGCCGATGTATCCGAGGATCGGACCCATACTGATCTCGTCAACATAGACGCGGGTCGTATCCTCCACGATATCGATTCCTGTCAGAATCGCCTGGTTTTCCATCAAAGCAGCAACAGACTCTTCACTGACATTTCTCGCAATCGTGACAGGCATATACTTTTTAAAGCTGTTCGTATTCAGTTCATACCGGATCATTGCGATTTTCAGTATCTCTTCCGGCGTAAACTGTTCCGGCAGATGATATCTGGACAGTTCCAGCCTGGAATAGGCGCTGTTTCCCTCCGGGGTAATAAAGAAACCGTCGGTTCCCGCAAGGAAATTGATCATTTCGGCAGCCGTGGCGTTTTTTTCTTCCTCCGTAAGCTCGTCAATATAAGGATGTCCGTAAATATCCGCCCTGAAACGGCTCAAGGTAAAACCGGGATCCACGTCGAAAACATAATTCCCGTTTTCATCCACGACAATATGAAATGAAATGGAAAGGGAATCCCCATTTTTTTCCAGGATATTGATAATCCGATAGGCAATGGAATTTAAGGACAATTGCTTCTGCCTCGAGGACTCATATGACCCGTTATCCTCCAATGTGACAGAATAAGCCAGCTTGTTATAAGCGATCAGCTTGCCATTGCGGTCATAAATCTTTCCCCTGGTACTCTTGAGTGTCCTTGTTTTTGTCGTCCTTACCTGGAAGCTGTCTATAAAATCCTGTCCTTCAATAATCTGAAGCTGGTACAGCTCATGTAAAAGAATAAAAGACATGACAAGAAACGCAAGGATCAGCACCGTACCTCTGCCAAATTTCAGCCTTTTAGCCATTGTTTTTACTTGATTACCCAAATCGATTCACTTTCCCTCCATGAAGACACTAAAAATCTATAATTGATCCAGCGAAACAGGCGATAGGTTATAAGTGTAAAAAACGTTGTATAAAACATTTCCGGAAGCATGATCCGCAGCAGGTACCGGTCCAGTCCCAGACGTCCCCTTAACAGAAACTGAAGCGCGTATACCGCGGCGTTGTATCCCAGGTCCGCAATGGCGGTCATCACCGTGGGAACCTTGATGTCATTATCATAATAGATCATATGCGCATATCCGCTGAGATATCCGACATACATATAGACCAGGGCATAAAACCCAAAAACCGAACCGAAAAACAGGTCCGTCAGCAAACCTGAAAAAAAGCCGGTCCACAGTCCGCACTTCCTGCCTCGCAGCAAGCCCATGCTCACGCACAGCACAAGCATGAGGTTCGGCTTGATGTGGCCGATGGAAATCCCGGACAGTACCGTACACTGGAGCAAAAAGCACAGAAGAATCTGACATAACTGTATGATTTTACTCTTCACTGATATCCCCCACCTCTTCGCTTTCCGGTGACTGCGCGAGGATGCTGTCTTCTTTATTAACCGTAATCACCAGGACATCCTTTAAATGGGCAAAATCGATCGGAGAAACGATCGTACCGGCTTTCGTAAGATTGTTGGAATCCTGATAGACCTCGTTGATATACCCGATAAAAATACCCTCTACATAATTTTCACTGATGTTTGAGGTCACAACACGCTCACCGGCGGTCACAACATCGTCCAGATCGTACAGCTGCTCGAATCTGAGTTTCCCCTGATCGATCAGCTCAAGATCCCCATGCACGATAAAATTGTCCTGCGTACTCACTGTCATGGCACTCACGGAACTGCTGTCGTCAATGATCGTACGGACCGTCGCCCAGTTCTGTCCTACGGACGTAACGATACCGATCAGGCCCCGTCCGGCAATGACGTTATTATTGATCCGGATCCCGTCTTTCGCGCCGCGATTGATCATAAAGGTATCATACCAGTTCCCCGGGTCCTTTGCTATGATCTGGGCCGCAACCTTCGGATACTGGGTATATTCCTGATCCAGTTCATAAAGCTCACGAAGCCTTTCATATTCCTGCTGGTCCTGGAGAAGCTTGTTGTTCTGGCTGGTCAGACCTGCCACTTCCGCTTTAAGCTGTTCATTTTCCAGCAGCAGTTCCTCCGTTGACCGAAGATGATCCTTCATATTCGTAAATACCGCACTGATGCGGTAGATGCTCTGTTCAAAAGGAACCAGCAGCATCCCTGCCGTTTCCTTCAACGGAGAAGTACTGATCCCGGCAGCCAGGGTTCCTACCGCCGCGCTTAGCAAAAAAATCGTCATCACGGCAATCAGATGCCTGCTTTTAAGATGAAAGCTGATATTCCATTTCTTTTTTTTCTTCATATTTTGATTGCCTCGATCATTTCAGGACTCATCCGGATCGTTACATAACCCATTTCCGGTAAGCTTTCTCATGAATGACTTTTTCAAGACCTACGACGGTAGTATCTTCATAGCGTTCAGACAGGTTAAACGTATACCCTGTACTGCTGCCGAGATAGGTTTCCAGATATGGAATCCTGGCGCATCCTCCACATAAAAAAATCCCTTCGCTGGAAATCCGGTAAGACATCGAGGGCGGTATCCTTTCCATAAAAATCCTGATCTGATCCGCCAGTTCATTGATACAGTTCATAATACCCGCATTCACGACATAAGAAGATACTTCTTCCTCCCTGGGCAGGCCAGAGACCATATCGATTCCCACGATACGGCGTGTCTCCTTCTTCTGATCAGATAATCTGCCCATCTCCAGCTTCAGCCTGGAAGCCGTGCGGTAGCCTGACTGGATCTGATATCTCCTGCGGATCTCCTGCGCAATCGCGGCATCTATTTTCGCGCCGCCTATCGGGATCACTCTGCTCATTAAAATGCGTCCGGCGCTGATAATGGAAAACCTTGTTGTCTGATCTCCCATATTGACCAGCATCATGCCTTCTTCCCGGTCCGGGTCTAAATCCATGCCCAGGGCATCACAAAAGGCCGCTTCAACCAGAAATGTCTTCCCTCGCCTGATCCAATGACCGTTTACCACCTGATGAAACGCCCGGCGCTCAATCGCGCTCATATCCGGAGGGACGGAAAAATAAACTTTGGATCCGGTTCTCCAGAATCGATCCAGCCCCAGCATCATCCGGTAGATTAAAATCTCCTGCAGCTCGAGATTCGCGATGTTGCCCATTTCCATCGGCGAAAACACCTGAATCTCGGCGGGGGTTTTCTCCCACATCTCAAAAGCCTCATTTCCGACGGCGATGATCGTATGGTCTGAAGCAGCTACCAGATTTCTTGCCTTATAAACTTTATTGCGAAACTGAGAATAAATCTTCACGGTATCGCTGCCAAGGTCAATTCCATATTTTTTTTCAAATATCATGGCCCACCCACGAAATCCTGTTTTCTTTGTTCATGCATTGGCAAAAGCCTGATTCTGCGGCTCCGATCTCATGTAAAACTGAGCGGGCCCATTTTTGCATGGCCTGTCGCCGCCTGAATCAACATGGTTCCCATTTTCCGAAAGTTCCTTCTTCCACAAAGCTGTAATAGCGTTGATCTCCTATGATCACATGATCCAGGAGATGAATCCCCACCAGCTCGCCGGTCCGGGCTACCTGCTGCGTAAATTGTATGTCTGCCCTGCTGGGCGTCGGATCCCCGCTCGGATGATTATGCACAAGAATCAGATGTGCCGCATGCTGGCGAAGCGCTTCGACAAAAATCTCTCTCGGTGTGATAAATGCCGTATTCGCGGTGCCCTTTGCCAAAGCGATGTCCGTGATCAGATTATTCTTGCAGTCCAGCATCATCGCGATCAGATGCTCCTGCTCCTCATGCCGGAGCTGTTCCATATAGAAAGCCCCTATGGAAGCGGCATCCGTAAAGGAAAGCTGCCGCCTGGCGGCAGACTGTGAAATACGTTTGGATAATTCCCCGATACACTTGATCTGAAGCGCTTTGACCTTGCCGATGCCGGGAATCTCCATGAGATCCGTAACAGACAGATGCAGAATCCCCGTAAGACCCGGATAAGAGGTGCTTTTGCTGAGCCGCATCAATGCGGCGGCAAGATCCAGAGAGCTGAAACCGGGCATCCCGCTCCTGAGGATTACCGCCAGCAGCTCCTGATCCGAAAGGATCTGAACACCTTGCCGCAAAGCTTTTTCATATGGTCTGTCACTCTCCGGCAGATCTTTCATCCTGATGTCTTTTTTTTCTTTCATTCATTTTACCGGCCGCTCCCCGCATAAAACCACATAAATTTCCCCCAGTGTTTTCTTTTTATCCTGTCATCCTGTTCAGATGCCGCGACTGTATCGACAGAAGCCTGATTGCCCGGATCATCATATCACAGAAACAAAAAGCGGCAGTATCCATTTAGTTTAGCACAAAACCGGAGAAGTGTATACTCTAATTCCGAGAAAAATTCCGTCCTGTGCCTCGTATGCTTTATATCCTGTCCGGATAAATCCGGTCCCGGCATCGCAGCCTTACGGTCACCCCGTTGATCGAAAATCCGGCCTGTACCTTGCGGCGATCGCTTCGGCAGTTTTCAGGCCGTCCATAGCGGCAGAGGTAATGCCGCCTGCGTAACCGGCGCCTTCTCCGCAGGGATAAACGAGAGGATGGGACAAACTGGCAAAATCACGGCCGCGCAGGAGGCGAACCGGAGAAGAGGTACGGCTTTCCACCCCGCAAAGCAAGGTATCCGGATCGGAAAAGCCCTGGATTTTACGGCCAAAGGCCAGCATGCCTTCCTCGATGTCTGCAGCGATCATTTCCGGCAGAATACCCCGTACGTCCGCCGGAGCATATAACCCTTTGATGCAGAGATCTTCCGGAAGCTCTTTGATTCCCTGCCTTTTTTCGCAGAAATCCCCAAACCTCTGCACGGGTATTTTTCCTCCGGATACTTCGAAAGCCTTGCGCTCTAATTCTCTTTGGAAATCCACTCCCTTCAATGGGTGAGTTCCCGGAAAGTCTTCCGGACGAACCGTAACAATCACGGCACTGTTAGCCGAAAGAGAAGCTCTGTCGGCGTAGCTCATCCCATTTACGCACAGGCAGCCATCCTCCGAGGAAGCATTCACGACATATCCGCCGGGGCACATACAGAACGAGTAAACCCCTCTGCCATCCCCGCAGGTATGCGTCACCTTATAGCTCGCCGGACCTAAAAGCGGCGGGTTCTCCTTTTCTCCATATAAAGACTGATTGATAACCGACTGCGGATGGAGCACACGGACTCCCACCGCAAATGCTTTCGCTTCCATCGAAAGCCCGAGGTCATAAAGATAACGGAAAGTATCCCTCGCGCTGTGTCCGATCGCAAGGACACAGACTCCCGCCGGGATCTCATTGCTTCCGTTTACCCTCACCCGGCATATCCCGTCATCCTCAAAGCGCAGAGCCGTCGCCTGAGAACGAAAGCAAAAAGCACCGCCCATCTCTTCAATCTGTTTTCTTAAGGCCGTTACAATACGGATCAATCGGTCCGTCCCCAGATGCGGCTTTTGCTGATACAGGATTTCCGCCGGGGCTCCGGCTTCCACAAAACGGCGTAATACCTCAAGGTTTCTTCCGGAAGCATCCTTAACCAAAGTGTTCAGCTTTCCATCTGAAAAGGTTCCGGCTCCGCCTTCTCCAAACTGTACATTGGTATCGGGATCAAGAACTCCGCCCTTCCAGAAGCTTTCCACTGCCTTTTTCCGTTTTTCCGCTTCTTCACCCCGTTCCAGGATGACAGGGGCAAAACCTGCCCTGGCCAGATACCAGGCGCAAAACAAACCCGCAGGTCCGCTCCCCACGATGACCGGTCGTTCCTTCAGGGGAAGCTCTCCGTTGGAAGGGAACCGGTAGGGTTTTTCCGCAACAATGCTGACTTCCTTATCCCGTAAGCGTCGGACAAGTTTTTCCTCTCCCTGGGGCAAAGCAACATCAACCGTATATACAAAAAGCTTCTGCTGCTTTTCCCGGGCGTCCAGGGATTGCCTTCGTATCTCATAGGACATGGGTGCTTCCATAAGGCGCAGACGCGAACGAAGTCTGTTCTCCAGGTCGCGCTCCGTATGTGTGACCGGCAGCTTCAGCTGGGTAATTCGAATCATATTATTGTGTTCTCCAAAATACTTCCTGTTCAGGCAAGGGTTCCCAAACAGGCATCGTATGCGCGATGCTTCCTGGGATCCGGGCATAAATGACCTTTACGTCCGGAGCGTCTGAATCCCCCCAGGCTGCGTTGTTGTCTTATCTGAAGAAAGCAAGGATTTCCGTCCAATACTTCTCCAGATCCTCATCTTTTCCCATATATATTTCATGCTTCGCTTCCGGAAATCGGACAATCCGTCCATCTGAGATCCGGCTGATAAAAGCCTCCTGTCCTCCCGCTCCCACAAGCAGATCTTTGCCGGCCTGCATCATCAGTACTTTTGCCCTGACCTTTCTGCAGTTCTCCGGTTTCGTGGCCTCCTGTGTGATCCGGAGAAATTCCAGGGTTGTACGGAGGGCGGGCACGCACATCTGATTTTTCACATTTGCCGCTGTTTCCTGAAACCAATACAGATAGCGCGGCTCACAATTTGAACAGCTGTCAGCAAAGTCCGCAATCCCGTTGAAGGGTACGCTTCCGGGAAGATAGTCTTTTCCTTTTCCTAACAGGAGAAGGAATTTCACAAAAGCAGTGGTAACGGGTACAGGTACCTTTCCGCTTTTCATCTCCAGCATGGGGGAGCTTAAGACCGCTCTGGCAAAATCATCGGGGTATCTCTCCAGATAACAGCTGCTGACACCTCCTCCCATGGAATGTCCATAAAGAAAGAAGGGGAAACCCTTTGATTTTTCTGCAGGAAATACGACGGTATGGAAAAAGGCGTGAACATCTTCGATCAGATCATTATAGTTTTCTATATAGATCAGAGCAGGATCCCGCGTGCTTCGATAGGATTCTCCATGTTCCCTCTGCTGCAGCTGCCAGACGGAAATTCCATCCTGTAAAAGGTAATAAACGCTCTCCGCAAATTTGTCTACCCCTTCCGTAAAGCCATGCAGCATCACCAGGATCGCTCTTTCCTGATCTGCGGTAAAATGCTGATAAAAAAGATTCTGGTCCTGTATACGGGAGAAAAAACCCGTCTGCTTTCTCTTCGCAAGATATGGCAGCACCAATGTTTCCATGGTTTCTTTATAATGATCCGAATGAATGATCTTCATCTCTATTCCTTCCTGGCGTAAATCAGTTTCCCTGTCCTTCTTCCGCAATGGTTTCCGAGTCAAAGGTCAGCGTATAGCCGATCTCCGTCTGTCTGCCCAAGGCTGTAGTATCGACCGTGACCGGTAAGGGAACGTCAAAGCTTTGAACAGGGATATAAAACACAGCCTTCTCTTTCGTTCCGTCATAGGTAAACGTCCGGTCTCCGACAATCATATAATCATAATTGTTGTTCGGCCAGATTATTTCCGCAAAAGCCTGCCGATTCTCTACTGTCAGACGGCAGGGGCTTTCCACACAGGTTCTCCCGGAGCCCCCTTTAAGCGTCACTTCCGCCAGATAACTGCCGTCCGTCAGTCCAAGTGTTTCAACGGTAACCTCCTCAACCCCTTTCAGAGCCGCAGCCGGAAGGCCTGACGCGTGAAACAGGAGGGTTCTGTCATACCACATTTCTTTGCGCCGGCTGAAAGCAGCCAGATCCATGCACTCATCAAGCGCATGGATTTCAAAGGAGCAGGTCTGGCGTCCCTCTTCATCCGGAACAAAGCTGATATACTCTTCTTTGTCGGCCTTGGCGGCCTCCTCTGCCGTTCCCGGATAAACATAAAGATAACCCTCTCCACCCATCGTCAGAGTGACTGTCATGCCATTGTCTGTTACGCGCAAAAGACAATTGTCGATCGGGAACATGGAGGAGGAACAATCCACATCAATATCATATTCTCCCGGTTCAATCGCGGAGGCTAAAACCGGTTCCAGACCTTCGTCCGTCACCTCCTGCACCGGGGCCATATCCGCCGCGCCTGCCACCTTCGAACCCGTCTCCTGCGCAAAAACCGGATTTCCTGAAAGTACAGCGCATGACAGCATCATGAGAAACAATTTTTTATTATGTATCATATCTTCCTTTCCTGTTTTTTCAGGCATAACGCTTCGCAGCGGGACTGCTCCAGGGTTTTGCTTTCCGTGTCCCGCCTTCCGGGCCGGTCGTTGCGAAACGATACCCGCCGGGAACCAGAAACAGTCGTTGCTGAACATATCCTGAAGGACGACTTCAGTGTGCCGACGTCATGCAGCAGCTGCAGCCGCTCGGAATCCGCTCATTTTGGAATGACCTTCTGCTGCCTGAAGCATCATGATTATTCTGTAAGGGAATCGATCGCGGCCTGGGTATGCGCCAGATAGATGTCCCGTATCGCCGGAATCTGTCCGAGTCCCACCAGCTGACAGTCAACCTCATATCCGGCAGCTTCAAATATGGATTTCCAGGAATCCTCTTCATCGCCTGCCATATCATTATTCGCGTGATCACCCGCAACTACCATCAACGGTTCCAGGACAACCCTGGTATATTCTCCTTCGCCGACAGCCTGAAGCACATCCTCCAGCGTCGGTTCTGCCTCAACCGTACCTATATAATAGTTCGCCAGGCCTTCTGCCGTCAGTACGCCCTGCATCTTTTCATAGACCTGATTGGATTCTGCCTCGGTGCCATGCCCCATAAAGCAGATCGCAGTCTTGCCATCGTCAAACTCGGCAGTCCGGTCAGTAATTGCAGCAATAACTGCCTCAAAATCCTCGTCTGATGTCAGCAAGGGCTGTGCTACGGCTATCCGGTCAAAGGAATCCGCATAGCCCGCCAGTTCATCCATCATATCATTGTACTCAAAACCATCCATCAGATGAGTCGGCTGTACGATTAAGGTTTTCACTCCATCGTCGATCGCCCGGTTCAGCGCTTCTCCAAAATTGTCAATCATGACGCCGTCGCGGGCATAAAGCTTGTCAATGATAATCTGAGCCGTGAACGCCCGTCTCACATCGTACTCCGGATATTTCTCAACAATCGCATCTTCGATAGCCTGGATCGTCAGAGCGCGGCTGTCATTATAGCTGGTGCCAAAGGAGACAACCAGGATCGCCTGATCCTTCACGGCATCCGGATCCACTCCGGGCTCATATACCGTCTGGGCCGTCTCTGTCGGTATGCCCGTATCTTCGTATTCTTCCTCTGCGCTGACGATATGACAGCCATTTACGAATACCATTGCCGAAAGCATTCCGATCAAAAGCTTTAAAGATGTGTTCTTCATTGTTATTCCTCCTCTTTTAACAAAGTTTTGTACGTTGACTCCATGTCTTCGGATGACCATTTTGCCGCTTCGGCAGTTTGGCTGTCGAAGACAGAATCTGTCTCCATTTTTAATTTTTTTTGCTTTTCCGCTTCTTTTATCAGGGAAAGAACTCTGCGGTTCATCCTGCCGATGGGAAAAGAGGTACATATGACCTGGCGGGAAGCATGGATTTCTTTCATGGCCAGGGCGACAGCCTGATCCGAAATCTCCATAAAGGGTTCCTCCGTGACGACCTGATCAGCCAGATGCCTCGCCAGGGCATAGTCAACATCATTTGTATACAGAATTCCGCATCGAAAGGGCTTTTGCTCCCTCTGCAGTCTGCGAAATACCCGGATGCCCGTCCCCGCGCCGGAAATTACAAAAATCTCAGGCTTTCCCTGCGGCGACGGCAGCTCCAGATTCCCAAACAAGGGATCATAGCTCCCGGATGTAAGCCCGTACAGCTCACAGATCCGTTTTTCCTCAAACACCTCCTCAGGCGGTCCGAACATGAAAATCGTCTCACCCTTCACACACAATACCCGGTCGGCAAACTTCTGCGCCAGCTCAATCTCATGTAAGGATAAGATGACCGTAATCTTTTTTTCTCTTGACATGCTTCTGAGAATAGATAGCAGTTCCAGCTTATATCGGATATCCAGAAAAGATGTCGGTTCATCCAACACAATCATCTCCGGTTCCTGGCAGATTGCCCGTGCCAGCAGGATCCTCTGTCTCTGCCCATCACTCAGTTCATGAAAAAAATGTGATCCCAATTCCCCGGCATGGACAATTCTGAGCGCTTCTTCCACCTTTTGCCGGTCTTCTTCCGTAAGGATCCCGAGACATCCCGTGTGAGGGTAACGTCCCGCGGCTACCATCTCAAAGCAGGTCATCAGCTCAGGCCGGATCTGCTGTGTCAGGACAACCGCCAGCTTTTTCGACAACAGCTTTCCGTTCATCCGTTCAAGATCTTTTCCGTCAAGCACCACCGATCCGGAAATGAGTGAAAGCTGCCGGGTAAGGCTCTTTAATATCGTAGATTTTCCGGATCCGTTCGGGCCCGCCAGAACGATAATCTCGCCTTTGCGGATATCCAGGCAAATATCCCGGATCAAAGCCCTTCTGTCATATCCGACGCTCAGATCCTCTGTGCGCAGGTATCCCTCGCCCATCTGCTTATCCTCCTGATCCCGATCTATGAATCCTTCCAAGCATCATGGCGATCACCACCGGCGCTCCCAGAATCGAAGTCACCGTACTGATGCTCAGTTCCATCGGTGAAAACACAGTCCGGGCAATCAGATCACAGGCCATGCAAAACAAAGCTCCGCCCAAAAAGGCAGCCGGTATCACTATCAACGGTTTTTCCGTTTCCAGCCCTCTTTTCATCAGATGAGGAACAGCGATTCCAACGAAAGAAACAGCTCCGGCAAAAGCCGTAACGCAAGCCGAAAGGATACTGGACATCAAAATCAGGAAAATCCGGAACAGCGGAATGTTCACGCCAACGCTCCTGGCATAGGTTTCTCCAAGCTGGTAAGCGCTGATCGGCTTGGACATGCAAAATACAAATCCGACGCTGATCCCGACAATCCACACACAGACCTTCACATGATTCCAGTTCATACCGGAAAAACTGCCTAACGACCAGCCGTGCAGATTGACAATATCCGCATCCTCCGCAAAAGTGACCACAAAATCCGTCACGGCTGAGCAGATATAGCCCATCATAATCCCGGCAACCAAAAGAGAAGCCATATTCCGGGTTTTCCGGCTGAATAAGAGAATAAAGCCCACGCTGATTAAAGATCCCGCAAAAGCCGCCGCAACCAATGTACAGGAAGATACGGAAGAAAAATGCCGCAGATAAAGTACCATGGTCAGGGCAACCGCCATTTTGGCCCCGGAGGAAATACCCAGGACATAAGGTCCGGCAATAGGGTTGTGGAAAAAAGTCTGAAGCAGAAAGCCGGATACCGAAAGGGCGCCGCCGAGCATCCCTGCCATCAGCATACGGGGAAAACGGATCTTCCAGATAATCGCATAATACCCATCCGTCTCTTCCCGCAGCAGTAAAACCCGAAGCAAATCCCCGGCCGAGATCGAAACGCTGCCGATATAAAGATTCAGAATTGCCATGACACACAGCGCAGACAAAAGAAAGAAAAAAACCAGGACATATCGTCCGCGTCTTTGCATCGTTTCTTCGCGAAAGCTGACGGACGCCTCTTCTTTCTTATTCTTCAATCTCATTCATCCCCTGTCAATTTCAATATTCTGTGGATTTCCTCTGCATCCATATCGAGCAGGACCGCCAGCTCCGCTATCGAAAAATTCTCTCCCTCTCCGTCATTCACCTCCCGCACTGCTTCTTCCAGTTTTGCAACCTTCTGAACCAATGCCTGATCTGATTCTTTGACACTGATCTGGCTTTGAATGGAATCGTTCAGGGCAGTTCTCAGCATGGATAGGATCTGTTTCTCTCCGATCAGATCAGGATCATTCTCACTGAGAATCGTCAGGATCGCCACACTGGCTTCTGACAAAAGGTCCTGGATGGGCAGCTCTTCGCAATTCATGGAAACCGCAAGCTCTGCCGCACGAACCAGCCAGGAAGAAAGCATTGTATTTTCCCTTTCGGCTGACCGGCGAAGGTTCGACAGATATTCCCTGACAAATGCCTCCTCCCGGGAGGTCAGCGACACAGGAGTCCCAGACTGCTGCTCATGCCGCGCACATAGGTCCGGGTCAATCCGGGCGCTCTGGTCCTGTTCCGTCGGAGGCAGCATCGACTCTACCCTGATGGCGTTTTTCTGCAGAGACACAATCAAAGCCGACAGTTGTTCCGCATCCAGCGGCATGTCTTTGAATGCCTCCCGAAGCTGCTCCCCCCTGAGGCTCATGTTCTGCTCCTTTGCGAGAAGGAGCAGCTGCTGTAAACGCTCTTTTATCTTTTGAAAATCGTCTGTTATACTCTTATCTTCCATTTTCTATGCTGAAAAATCTCTTTCTTCTGTTTACCGCGCCGAATTGATCATCCATCGTACACGGCATATTTCTCCTCTTACAATGTTAATTGTAAACCGATATATCGTCCGGATGACTATTTTTCTGCCTGTCGCGCTTCACGCTCCGGGACAGAATATGTCTCCTTTAAACATGACCTTTTGGCGCCTGAATCACATTATAAAAAAGGATTGTAAAACCTGGTTCCCGCAGAATAGAGAAGCCACATTGTAAACCCAAGCAATGCAATACAGATGGCTATACATATATAATCCGATGTTTCGTACCGTTTTCCCATATACCAGGTACGTTTCTTTTCCTTCCCAAAACCGCGGAGCTCCATTGCGTTGGATATCACGGTAATATGATCCATGGAGGACATGATCAGGGGAATCAGAATCCCGGAAGCAGCCTGCAGGCGCTTGATCAAAGTCTCCTTTTTTGACATCTCGATCCCTCTTGCCTGCTGCGACAGGGAAATATCGTGGAATTCTCTCTGAATGTCCGGAATATAACGCAAAGCCAGGGCTACCGAATAGGCTATTTTGTAGTTTACTCCGATCCTGTTTAAGGAAGCGGCAAATTCACTGGGATTGGTCGTACAGACAAACAGGATGACCAGCGGAATCGTGCCAAGATATTTCAAAAAAAGATTTAAATGATAAAACAGCTGCTGAGCCGTAACAACATAAGGTCCCCCCAGAGAAAAAAGAATCGTTTTTGATCCATAAATATCCACGCCATGCTGCGGTGAAAGCATAAAAATCGTGATATTATTCAGCAGGCAGAATGCAAATGTCGCATACAGCATGAACTTTATTTCTCCCGGACGTATTCCGGAAAGCTTAAACAATACCAGCGCTCCGATGAAAAGCAGTGCCAGCAGTCTCGTATCATAGGTGATCATAGCCGCAAATGTCCAAAGCAAAAGGCAGATAAGCTTTGTCGCACCTGTCAGCCGGTGAATCGGAGATGAGCGTTCTATATAATTGAACAGATTCGTCATGGCACTCTCTTTTCCTGCTCCTTTTGAACAAAAACCCGTACAAAGCCTGCGGCATCGTCGATCCCGCACATTATGGAAAGATCATAAAGAGATGTCCGTCTCAAAGAAGCTTTTCTCACCACATCAGGGTCGGTAAGTATGATCTCGGGAGCATCGTCCCGGAGCAGATGTCCTTCTGAAAAAACAAACGCCCTGGTACAATATTCCAGCATCAGATGCATATCATGCGTAACCATCACAATGGTTTTCCCGCTGTTGTTTATCTTTCCCAGAAAATCCATGATTTCCGTATAATGACGATAATCCTGTCCCGCTGTCGGTTCGTCCAGTATAATCATTTCCGGATCCAATACCAGGATAGACGCGATCGTAACTCTTTTTTTCTGTCCATAACTCAAGGCGCTGACCGGCCAGTTCCGCATCTCATAGAGTCCGCAGATCCTCAACGCGTCTTCTGTGCGCCTTTTGATCTCCTCGTCTTCCAATGAGAGATATTCCTTCATGGTTTCGGAAAGCTTTCCCTCTTTCTGTGCACGTTTCGCAGCCTCTCGTCTTACACGAAGCCCCAACGCGGTTTCGTCAAAAACAACGACCCGGGAAATCATCTGATTCGGATTCTGCATCACATAGCCGATCTCTTCCGCCCTCTCTTTCACGGAAAGATCCATCAGGGAAACCTTTTCTCCGTTTCTGCGGGTCATGAAAAGAGTACCTTCCTGCTGTCGTTCAAACCCACAGATCACTTTGGCAAATGTACTCTTTCCGGCGCCATTTGTTCCCACAACCGCAAGCATCTCGCCTCGTCGGATCGTCAGCGTAATCCCCTGCAAAGCCTGTGTTCCTTTTTCATAAGCAAAACAGACATCCCGGCATTCCAGCAGTTCTTCCGACGGAGCAGCATCTTTTTGTTCCACAAAAGAAAAAAACCATGAACGCACTTTTTCCTTATCCGTTTCCGAGAGAATGATTGTCTCCATACTGCGTGGATGCATGTCAGCATGGATCGAAACCCCTGCCTGTTTTAATGCGGCAATATAAAGAGGCTCCCGGATCCCCGCAGACAACAACAGATCTGATGACAAAAGTTTATCCGGAGAAAGATCGGCCTGCAGTCTGCCTTCCTGCAGCAGAAGAATACGATCCACATCTCTGTACAGGACATCTTCAATCCGATGCTCAATGATAATGACCGTGACGGATCTCTTTTTTTGAATCTCATCGATCATTTTAACAGCCTGTTTCCCTGTTTCCGGATCAAGATTCGCCAATGGTTCATCAAAAAGCAAAATCGGAACATTCTCCGCCAGTACACCTGCAAGCGAGACTCTCTGCTTCTGTCCTCCGGATATCTCGCTGGGCGCGTGATGAAGCACTCCCTCCACTCCGACCTCCTCGGCAGCATGCCGTACCCTCGGAAAAAGGTCTTTTGCCGGCACATTTTCATTTTCCAAAGCAAAGGCGATATCCTCCGCTACCGTCAGTCCCACAAACTGTGCGTCAGAATCCTGCAGAACGGTACCAACCATATGGGAAATATCAAAAAGGCTTAATTCCGATGTTTTTTTTCCGCAGATCCGAACTTCTCCCTTCATCTCTCCCCGGTATGAAAAAGGAATCAACCCATTGATCACATGCGCCATCGTCGATTTCCCGCAGCCTGACGGACCGGCAATCAGAATCTTCTCTCCTTCCCGGATCGTGAAATTCAGATTATGAAGAGTCGGTTCCGATTGTGCAAGATATTGCCAGGAAAAATCATGAAATTCGATAATTGGTTTTTTCATTATTCTTACAATCCATACAGCCTAAACCAATGTGCCATGCATCAAAAAGCACCCCAATGGGATACTGTCTGTCTTCGCAGATTCCTAAAGGGATGCTTTTGATCACCGATTTTTTACATTTCTTTCTTTAGGGAACCTTTCTTTGGCCTGGAGGCCGCATATGCCAGACAAAGAGCGCTTCCTATTATTGCTGTGGTCACACAGTTCGAGACACCGGAGATCAACCCCTGAAGAAATACCTTATTGGCAGGCTCCTGATACATCCAGATATCCAGGGCAGGAGCGAGCAGTCCCCAGCACAGACAATGGCTGACGATCTGGGAACCATTAAAGCGGATGAGTTCTCTTCTGGCAAACACACCGTCTTCCAGTCCGAGCTTCATTGTCAGAAAGCCGACCAGGAGACCGAACACACCGGAAGCGATCACCCAGCTCCACCAGATTCCCCAGCCATAGGAAAAATCTATCAGGGCGTGACCGATCAACCCGATCAATACGCCGGCTGCCGGTCCAAACAGAGCAGCCATAAATGCAAGAATACCATATTGGATCGTAATGGTTGTATTCGGCACAGGGCTTGGAATCGAGATAAACCGCCCGCAGACAAAAAACAGAGCGGCGCCGATACCGATCGCTACAATTGTTTTTACTGACAGTTTCATACTTTTCTCCTCTTAAAATACAGTTTTATACTGATACTTCTCCGGCAAGTACTCTCTTATAATCCTCGTAGTTCTTTTTCAGAAGCTCCGGCGTCGAAAGCTCATAGGGACATGCTTTTGTACATTTACGGCAGTTCAGGCAGCCTTCAATTTTTTTCATTTTTTCCTGCCAGGCAGGGGTAAGCCATGCCTTAGACGGGGCGCGCCGCAGCATCAGGGACATCCTCGCGCAGTTATTGATCTCGATGCCGGCAGGGCAGGGCATGCAGTAGCCGCAGCCACGGCAGAATTCTCCGGACAGTTCAGCTTTCTCTTTCTCGATGTATGAGGCAATCTCCGGCGTCATCGAAGGAGTCTCATCCATATAGGAAAGCCATTCCTCCAGCTCTTTCATGCGCTGTACGCCCCAGATCGGCAATACGTTGTCATACTGCATCATAAATGCCATCGCGACTTCCGACCGGGTGATCAGGCCTCCGGCCAGACCTTTCATTGCGATAAATCCTACTTCCGCATCCCGGCAGGCTTTTGTCAGGCGAATCTCTTTCTCTGAAGAAAGGTAGGAGAACGGGAACTGCAGGGTCTCATAAAGGCCGCTTTCGACACTGTCAAAGGCAACCTGAAGTTTGTGGGCCGTGATACCGATGTGTCTGATCTTTCCTTGCTCTTTTGCCTTTAACATGCATTCATACATTCCGGTTCCGTCATCAGGCTTGTAGCATTGATCCGCGCAATGGAACTGATATACATCGATATAATCTGTCCTCAGATTTCGCAGGGAGGTCTCCAGATCCTTCCAAAAGCCTTCGGGTGTCTTTGCGTGTGTCTTTGTGGCAATGTAGAGTCTGTCTCTCATTCCATCAAAGGCTTCACCCAGCTTTTCTTCACTGTCGGAGTAATCTCTGGCCGTATCAAAGTAGCGCATTCCGCCATCACAGGCATGGCGCAGAAGCTTTACGGCTGTCTCCATGTCCACTCGTTGAACGGGTAATGCGCCGAACGCATTTTTCGGCACTGTGATGCCGGTTTTTCCCAGGGTCAGTTGTTTCACCTTTTTCCTCCCTTCTGATCGCGTAATAAAAAGTGTTATATATCTGATGTGGGATGATGTCGTTTGTTTCCTTGTTATGATAGCACCCTTTCGGGGTATTTTCAATCTGTTTTCTTAGAGAACATCGGAATGTGCAGTAGCTTGACGATAAGCTGCAGGGCTTTCACCGGCTTCCGGATCGATGTCACATTCGCTCTGCTAAAAATAACAGCCGGGCTGTATTTGAAAGCTGATCTGTGGTTTATTATTTCCCACAACGGATGTCTGTGTTCACGGGTATTGGTTTAACCGTCAAAAAACGACATGACATTTCAGATCTGAAATTTCTTTGTTGAAATTTCAAATTTAATATTGAAAGCCGGTTTTAGGGGTTGACAAATTTCTTTGCAATGTATATACTGTCAAAATATCAACCAATTATCTCGTTTGTCTCGTTTTATCACATAATATTTGTATTATTTTTCTATTGTCGGGTTTTTGTCCAGCAAACCCCTTATGCTGTTGTTCCCGGCGAGTCGGTCCTGCCAGCCTCATCGCCGGGCAAAGTTTTCTCATGCAAGTGGTTCAGGTTTTATTATTTCATCATCTTTTTGTTGGACAGTATCGATTCACAGATCAGATTTTTTCTGTTGGACGACACATTAACATATTATGATTGCATCGACAAAAGCCTGATTCTACGGATCGCTTCGCAGCGGAGCTGCTCTCGCGATCCTACAGCCACTCGGAATCCGCTCATTTTGCACAGAAAGATTTGCAAAGTCAAGAATAAATAGTGCAAAATGGCTGCTTCCTCGTGTCTGTGGGCGACCCAATCTCATGCAAAAATGAGCGAGCTCATTTTTGCATGACCTTCTGTCGCCTGAATCATATTATCAGATGATCTGTTGCATTTAAATCTATTCATTTAATTTAGAAAGGAAGGTACTCAAATGCTTAGCGATGCGATTATCCAGTCGAATTTAAGTAAAAACACCAGCTATCTTATGCAGAAGTTTCATTTGAAAAGCAACAAGGAAATGGCCGCTAAAGTGGGCATCTCGGAGCCTTCCTTGAGCCGGATTCTGACGAAGGGCACGATTCCTTCCGTGATTCCTTTCTTCACGAACGTCCGTGACAGGTTTGGCTATAATATGGATGACATGCTTTACACCAATCTGAGAGAGGCGGAAAACGGCGGCCTTGACAATCCTATGTTTTCTGAAGCCGTCCGTAAAAAGTACGTCGGTCTTTATGAGGTGTATTTTTTTCAGACAAACGGGGCTTTCCGCGGAAGGGAAAGAGGGCCTCACAGTATGGCGCTTACCACCGGTCTCGTTTATATCTACCAGAATCCGAATAAGAGGCAGTATTATGAATGTCTCGCCCTCTTCAATCTTCCCAAAGAAGAGTCCGACCAGATCTACCAGGATATTCGTGAAGCATATGATGAAGGAGGAATGTACGTCGCCCAGAAACGAATGGAAGAATCAGGCAGTGAAGAGCGCCGTCTTTACCGGGGCGTTATGGAGATTACCCTTCAGCAGATTTACTTTCAATTTTCTTTTGAAGACCTGGACCGTGCCTATATTATCCTTCACCGCGAAACAGGAACCAACGCAATGTATTATGGCGGCTTAGGCTTGATGTTATCCACAACGATCGGCAACCAGCCGAAGCCATGTATGGAATACATCGGATTTTCCAGGGCGTCCCTTCCATCTTCAAAGGATGAAATCGCAGAGGCTCTCATTCCCGGATACCCGAAGCTCCATGTCTATGAGTACCTGGACGGACTTGTTAATACGGCAGCAGATCTGTATAGCAATGCGGAGAGCGGCATAGCTTCTTTGATTCCTGAGGAGCAGAAGCGGACGATTCTTCGGGATCAGATCGAATCCGTGATCAATGACACTCTCGAAAAAAATCTCTACCGCACCAGGGTAGCGACCCTTAATGACGATGATGCCTTTTACCATTACATTCGTCAGTTCCATCCCAAATCGCCCGCCTCTGCCGCAGATTAATGCTGCAGGAAGCAGCTTTCCTTTTTCATGATCCGCGCATCCTTGCGAAGGTGTCATTAGGGAAGAAAGGAACAAAACCATCATCCGAAGACATTGAGTCAACGTACAAAACTTCGTTTTGAGGGGAGGAGGGAAATGTGAATGAGCCATCCATATAATGAATACAGAAAAAATACCGATCTTTCCCGTTCCGAGCAGTATAGCTGTGACAAACGTTTCAGGGATGTTCTGAATGCTATGAAAAAAGGAACGGGACCTAATACAGATCTGTTAAAAAAAGCATATGATTTTGCTTATATCAAGCATGACGGGCAGAGAAGACAAGGTGGAGATCCTTTTCTTACACATCCGCTTGAAGTCGCCTATATCCTGGCAGATTTAGGCCTGGACAGTGAGCTCGTCGCCGCGGCTCTTCTCCATGATACCGTAGAAGACTGTGACTGTACGATTGAAGAGATAAACGCTGCCTTTGGGCCTGTCATAGCGGCAACCGTTTACGGAGTAACACAGATCACTGCCCAGGAGACTTCCGATCCTGAAATGCAGAAGGCTGATGTGGATGCCCTGTCTGATAATAAATTTCTGAAGGAAATCTTAGAACATCATAATCTGCGCGCTCTTTTTGTTAAATTGGCTGACCGTATGCACAATCTCGATACCATTGATTGTGTTTCGGAAGAGAAGCAAAAAGCCAAAGTGCAGCATACGCTCCATGTATTGCTTCCTGCCGCTTATAAATTGGGTGTCTATGTTCTTGCCGAGCAGTTGGAAACTCAGTGCATGAAGATTACGAATGAGCCCTTGTTTAACATTATCACAGACAGGTACCAGAAGCTCCTGAATGACAATTATTACAGCATTGCAGGTCCGGAAGGTTTCATGTCGTTTTTCCGGGACGTGTTGGCTGTGGCCAAGCCCGAGGAGCGGGAAGGCATTCTGTCTCTGCATTTCAACAAACGCTGTGCGGACAGTATATACCGTAATCTTCCGGTCACTCAGACTCACGGTGAAATCGCGGGATTGATCGATAAACAGCATGTACCGCTGATGAATATTCATTTTACGGTAAGTAATGAATACCAGGGAGAAGAATACCGCATCTTCATGAAGCTCTATCCCAGATTGTATCACAGTCGTTTTCGTACCCTCATTAAAGGATTCGGAAAGGCAAAAACTACAGCCTCTCCTTTTTTGCTGCTGGAAGACCGTTTTCATAATCGCTACCGTCTGTTTATCTCCACGGAATCCGATCTGATGCAGCGTACCTTCGGTTTCGGTCTGAACGGCAGGTCCAATACTCCTACGGTGAATCTGCCCTATCTGAATCTTGCGGAACCGGACGAACCGGAGCGTCCCAAAATCCATGTGTATCTGGAAGACGGACAGTTAACCATGATCGAAAAGGGCGCCACCGTCCTTGATCTGGCTTTTAAGCTCAATCCTGATATGGGATTATGCTGTAAAGGCGCCATGATAAAC
The DNA here is from genome assembly GCA_017475035.1 of Blautia sp. Lineage (GTDB taxonomy): Bacteria > Bacillota > Clostridia > Lachnospirales > Lachnospiraceae > Blautia_A. The sequence continues at coordinate 13,367 of JAFVGK010000163.1, read as the reverse complement.
GGTAGCCATTGCGTGTTTCCTATCCACACAAGACTGAACGCGGGGGATGTCGTTGTGATCCGTTCGGATCACTTCCGTGAACCGGACAAAGAGGATATCCCGCACGCTACGATCCGATGGTTTGAATATCTGCATACGCGGGAGGCTGTCCACGTCCTGTCCCGCTGGCTGGAAACACGGGCGGAATCATCGGCTCCTCCCACTTATGTCTACTTAAAAGAAAGACCTACGGAACGCCTGGAAATCCCGATGGGATCTACGGTACTCGATTTCGTTTTAATCTATAGAACCAGCTGCCTCTCCGGGTTTTTCGTTTATCTGAATAAAAGCAGTGAGCCTGCAAAGTTATCTTCCCCGCTGCGTTACGGGGACATCATAAGGATTGTTGAAAACAGATCCGGCGCTCATCCGGAACTATCCTGGTTTGGTATTCTGCGTACGCAGAAAGCCCGGGATATCCTTCTGAAGGTTTTAAAAACACAAGACACTCAGGAACCGTAAAAAGCAGCCAGAAGCTTTCCCTGTTTAAAGAAGATCCGGATGCGAAAGCAATCGTGTTTCCATGCGGCAGCCAATCTGGGATCCCTTATGGGGCAGCGTTCGATTTCTATCCTTTCCGCGCCTTCCAATTTAACGGTTCCGATTTCCCCCACACGTATATCTGATTCCTCGCAGACGGGTTCTTCATAGGTCATGAGGGAAAGAACACAGGAAAGCGATCCCCGATAATCATCCTCTATTTCTACTCTGCTGCCTTTATAGAGGGTCACTTTTCTGTGATAGCTGATGATACGGGGATCAGGATACGCTTTGGAAAGCTCCATTGCAATCCATGCTTTTTCCCTGCCTGATGATTTTTCTGCTATGACAGCATGATACTCCGCTCCGTCTTTCTGCATCACAGCCTTTTCCCCGTCATAAAAGGTGGGAAGATTATGGTAGGCAGACTGCATTGTCCAGATTTCGTACCGCCGTTCCGAAAACGTTTTTGCGGTATAGGTCTCGACACCAAGGTCGATCAGATAAGGCCTGTTGTCATGGTACAGTATCACAGAGCCCACATCATTATGATTATGATTGTCGGCGTTCGAGCCTGCTTTTACAGCAAGACAAAAACGGGTATCCCGAACAACAAACAGGCCGGTACTCTCAAACCAGGAATCTTCCGGAACGAGCTCAGAGTTCGGCTGCTGCATCAGCTTCCGGTGAGAAAAAATCTGCAGGATGTGATAGTAAAGGTTTTCTTCTCCCTCCATCAGCCTGTCCGGCCATTCCTGCTCCCGATAGTCCCTGGCGGCAAAGGCCGCCAGTTTTTCATTTCCTGTCCGCAGACCAAACAGAAAATCTCTGGCAGTACGATGTCCCGGAAAAGGCGAACAGTCAGCAAAGTTCAGGTAATATCCGTTCCCGACATACATCTTGGAAATATAGGCGGCTATATTCCTGATCAGAGGTTCCCTCCACAAATCGTTCATGCATTCCCCGCTTCCGGCTCCGCGCGCAGGTGCAGGAGCCATTAAGGCAGATATGAAAGGCTCCTCTCTCATATCTGCCTTTATTCTGCTCCTGTCCCGGCTTTTCGGCAAAGACATAGCTGCAGAACGTACCTGTTCCGAAGCCATAGAGATGCTTATCATAATACGTTCCAGAATGTCCATGCACCCAAAAAGACAGAGTCCGGCATGGCTGAAGTATTGAGCGCCTTCATCGCAGCATCCATCATCACCATATATGTCCAGATAATAATCCAGTGAGCGCGCCGCCTGGCAAAGAACAGCCTTTTTTTCTCCTTCCCTCCAGAAATCAGGAGTCCGGGAAAACAGGGCTGTCAGGATGTTCTGCGTAATCCAGGGCGTCCAGTTCAGGAGCTTTTGTACCCCGTCCCCTTTCCACCAGAAGGGATAGGAAAGATAAGGTTCCAATATCCTGATCCTTATCTCCTGATCCAGATATTTTCTGATTACCGGACTGACCTTCTCCATACGGGAACGTAAAAGATATTCGCTTAACCCCAGGATCGCCGCCGACTCCGCGGCAAACAGGTCGATCACCGGCCTTGCAGGATCGGGAACCGGCAAAAAAGGCGTGTCACGTATATAGCTGTTGTGCGCCGGAAGACACCAGGAGGTTTCTTCCAGAATCATCCACAGACCGTCTGTTATTTTTCCGAGAAATTCTCCGTTATCCGCCACGCATTCCGCCACAGTCAGCCTGGTGACCAGTCTGCGGCGGAGGAAATATTTGTCTTCAAAATGAACGCGGCAGCCGTTCCGGGAAAGCTCCCGGTAATCGCTGAGCAGCAATTGAGGAAAATCCGTTTCCTTCGCCTTCCTCCCTGCCCTGATGAGCTCTTCCGTAAGTTCCGGTTCCAGATTTTCCCAGACTGTCCGCTTCTCCACGTCCGGAAATGCCAGCCAGTCTTCCAGGGCCATCTTATCGATCTCTTCTGCTTTCTTCCCTGACAACAGGGTTTTAAATAAATCTCTTTTCATCTCTTTTTGTCAATGCAAGCATTTTGCTGCTTCGGCAGCAGGCTGCCGAAGACAGAATCAGTCTCCTTGCCCTTCCTTGCTCTGGATATATTCTCTGGGGCTCTTGCCGTCAACCTTTTTAAATACCTTTGAAAAATAAAAAGCGGATTCAAACCCCAGGGCATCTGCCACTTCATATATTTTCATGTCGCCGCTTAAAAGCATTTCTTTGGCTTTTTCGATTTTCTGTGTATAGACATATTCCGAAAAGCCAATCTCGGTGTTCTTTTTAAAAATAACCGAAAGATATGCCGGAGAAAGGCCAAAAACCTCTGCCACTTCGTTCAGCTGAAGCTTTCCCCCAAGGTTTTCATTGATATAATCCTGGATCGAGGCAATCAGCCGATCCTTACCGGAACGGCGGTTTGCCCCTACGATATGGCTGAACAGGCGTACCGGACTGTTATCGTCCGCATGCTCCTGTGCCGCAACTGCCTCCTTAAAAGCGTCCGGGATATCCATGGGATCCGTTACGGCTACGCCGATGCCGAAATACAGGGAAACGTTGAAATAACGGTCCACCATATCCCTTGTGTTATCGACCGCTTCCTGAATCAAGGTCATCATATCAGCCATAGCCCGGCTTGCTTCAAAGAGAAAGATCAGTGTAAAATGCTGAAGATCATTGGAAACCACGTGACAGGGAAGATACCGTCTCACAATCTCCCTGGTCATATTCAGGCAGGAAGTATACAGGACGAAAGCATTCCCCGATGTATTTCCGCCATCTATTTTGCCATACGCAGCAACATAACGGTCATAATGAAAATCCAGGTTTAATTCTTTTGCCTGGTTGATCAGCCCTTCCCTGTTTTGCAGCTGTCCATTCAATAACCGTACCATAAATTTCTGCTGAAGATCTTCCAGTGTAGATGTCCCGTTATCTTCCCGCTCCTTTTTCGGCCTCACCTCATCCAGGCGCACGATTGCCTTTTCCAGGGAACGGTTCAGCAGTTCCTTCGTCAATTCGATTTTAACCAGATAATCCACAGCCTGGCCGGAAAGTGCCTGTCTTGCCATTTCAAATTCTTCGTAGGCAGTCAGCATAATAAAAACAGGAACCGCCCCATACTTCCTGCGGGATTCTTTCAGCAGCTCCAGGCCGGACATCAAAGGCATCCTGATATCGGCAATCACAATATCCGGCTGCAGTCTGCCGATCTGATCCAGAGCATCCTCGCCGTTAGAAGCGGTACCTGTCACTTCCACCTGTGAAATTCCCTGAGAGAGTATGGATTTCAGCCCGATCTGCACCAGAGGCTCATCATCCACGATCAGAACTTTGTATATCATAATGCTTCAGCCTCCCTGATCACCGGAAAGCGCAGACGCATCATCGTATAATTTCCCGGTTCACTTTCAATCACGATCCCATAAGCATCTCCAAAGGAATGGCGGATTCTCTGATCCACATTCGCGATCCCGAGCTGCCTGAAAAAATCATTAGGGTCCTCCGCACTGCCCGCAAGGACACGATGAATGGTAGCCTCATCCATTCCGACTCCATTGTCCTTCACTTCCAGCATCAACATCCTTTCCTTCTGATACAGATGAACCAGGATGGTTCCGGCCCCGCCCTTCGGTTCAATCCCATGGAAAATGGCGTTCTCCACAATAGGCTGCAGGCAAAAGCGATTCACAAGGCAGCAGAGCAGGTCAGGATCTTCAATCTCATACTCCAGCGATATCGTTCCGCCATACCGATACTTCATGATTGTAAAATAATCATCCAAAAGGCTGAACTCTTTCCTGACCGGAATCAGGCCGGCTGTTTCTTTGGAAACATTCTTCAGCAGACGGGAAAGAGCCGTGGACATATCCGCAATCCCTTCGGCCCCCTGGATCGTCGCCATCCATTTGATGGTATTCAGGGTATTATACATGAAATGGGGATTGATCTGAGACTGCAGAACGCGATATTCCAGCTCCTGACGCGTCTTTTCATCCTGCACCTTTTTTTCCATCAGGGCAGAAACATTTTCGGACAGATGATTGATCCCCCTGCCGATTTCTCCCAGTTCATTATCCCATTCTATCGAGGGATCAGCAGAAAAATCCCCCTGCCCGATCCTGTCCAGCTTTTCCAGCAGCGCCGTTACCGGACGGGTTATCACCCTTCGCAAAGAATGTGCCATCCATGCTCCCGCCATCAGAATCGCAAAAAAGATGACCGAGATCATCAGCAGATCATAACGGCTTCGCTCCCTCAGCTCCAGACGCGAAGGAAGAAGAGATACCTGCCATCCGCAGGAAGGCAGTTGATAGGAAACCACCTCCCGGGGCAGCTCCTCCTTTGTAAATTCTCCCTTTTCATACCGATACGTTCCGCCTTCCCCTATCGTAAGGTAAAGGCTTTCATCTTCGGCGATTGTATAATTTTCCAGCCGCCTTCCGGCCAGGTCCTGTGATATTTCCAGATAAACCCATCCTACCACCTGGGTAGAGGTACTGCTCTGGATCGGGCGGAACACAGGGATGATTTTTTTCGGATAAAAAGGACTCAGAATACATTCTGTCAATCCGATCCAGGTAAAATCCCGGGCTGTCAGCAGCTGAGAAAAATAACCCTGTTCCGTCAGAAGACGGGCACCCTGTTTCAGATTCACCGAGTCATAAACCGGAATGATCTGCAAAAAGCTGCTTCCGTCCGGGACGGATACAATCACACGCCGCAGCAGGCTCCGGATGCTGGAAGCATTCAGCTCCGCGCTCAGATGATTCCATGCTTCCACCGACTGCGTACGCAGGCTGTCGGCAGATCGGTCTGCTCCTTTTGCCTGTCCCATCTGTCTGAGGCAATCACTGATTGTATGATCCAGGCAGATCCAGTTAGCCAGCTTTATGACATCATCCAGATCCGCCCCGATCTCACTGCCCAGCAGCTGAACACTGTTTATGGCCGTCTGCCGCTGGGTCTGCTTCAGATATTTCTGCGTCAGACCGTAACTGATGCCCGACACCAGCAAAGCAAGGGCTGTGGCAAAGCCAACAGCCCACAAAAGCACATAGGTGCGGATGGAATGGACAAACGTCTTTTTCTTCTTTTCCTGTTTATTCTCCTGATCCATGATTTCGTACGTCCCACGCCGTCTTAAAGCAGCATTCTGCCTTCTATTTTATCAAAACTGATCCTGCGCTCTGTCCCGTCCTTCAGGATGATTGTAATGGGGCCATACGCTCCCGTATGCGTATCATCTGTATATCTGATCTCCCGAATCGGGAAAATATCATCTTCCGTAAAGTCATTTCCATCCGTACGGGTGATCACCTGCGAAATCATGACATATGGCTCTGAGGCATCATATTGTCTCAGCCGGTCTGCCGAGGCATATACCAGAACAGACCTTTCGGAATCCGGATTACTGCCGACGCTGTGCAGATATTCCAGTCTGTCCCAGCCATCATAAATAGTCATGGCCATGGAAAACGGGATTTGACAGTGATTTCTCCCCTCCAATAAAATCGCGCTGGCTTTCCCACATTTCAGGCGGCTGATTTTTGTCCCATTATCCGGAAAGCCATAGGCCCCCAGGGTGATCCGCATAGGTCTTTTGTAAAGGCGGAGTTTATCAGCCCGCATAAGTCCGTAGGGGACAGGGAAGTCAGCAAGATTGACAGCATGCAGCCAATGACATTCTTTTTCCGGCACATAGTCAAAAAACTGCCGCCGGTACAGAACGCCTTCTGAAGTTCCATGCCAGAACACAGCATTTCCACGCTGAAAACCGGGGATTGACAGATCTTCCAGCACATATTGCTGGGATTCCACATCCTGACGGATTAAAGACGCTTTATTGTCCGTTGACTTCATATTTTCGGTTGACGATTCTGCTGCTTCCGCAGCCGGGCTGCCAAAGACAGGCTCTGTCTCTTTCAGAACCGCGGGAGCCGCTTCCCAGGGAAGCTTGGTATGATAACAAAGCTTCGCGTAGGCCCACATCCCATGCTGATCATCCGCCTGTTTCACAGCCTTGCCGGTACGAAGGATAGTTGCGCCGTTGGCCTCATGATTGGTAACCGCAAGCGCCGGACCGTCCAGGATCGTTTCATGTACCTCCCGGGGCTGAAGCTTTCCCCAGATTCCGTTCTCTTCCGTGCTGGTCCAGAAGGGATGATCAGCCGGCAGATGCAGGCAAAAAAAGGCCTTGCCAAGCCAAAAGACCGACTCTGCGCAGGAATAAGCCTGGACCAGAGGGGTAAACTGCCTGTAAAAACCCAGGACAGGCACTCCTTCCCAAAGAAAATCATCCCGTTCAAAAAACTGCAGCAGACTGCCGGAACAGATACGCCGGGCAAGACCGGGATTCAGCGTCGGATTACGCAGCAGAAAATTCGCGTCAAGAGCGCTCGTGGAAGCATTTCGGTAAATTCCGGAACGCCCCCACATATTGGTAAACCCTTCCCTGTCAAAGAAGAAAGGGTAATTTTCCATCAGCAGATTGGAATTCTCTTCAAACCTGGCAGCCAGATAGGGTTCCTTTTCATAACCATACCACAGATTCCACAAAGGAGTGTAAAACTGAAACGCCCAGCAGGAATAATAATCAAAGGAATGTCCGTCACGATACCAGCCGTCGCATGCATCATAAGCCAGAATAGCCTGCGCATGCTCCCGCATGATATTTCTGTCTGTTTCATAGCCTTCCTGATATAAAAAAGCCATGTCCAGCATGTTGAAAAGCCGCCAGTTCTGGGGTACCGTATTCGCTTTGGCATACCCGGACAAAAACCCTGCTATCCTGTCTTTTTCCTCTCGGGTATATTTCTCCCAGACTTCGCTCCTGCTGGCCCAAAGACCGATTACCAAAGCACAGGTTTCCACCGTCTGCTGAAACGGGCGAAAAGGATCCTTATGAGCGGTCAGCTCCTGCATCTCATCATAGGTGCCTACATACTCCGGATGATCTATTTCACAGCAGCTGCGAAGAATATGCTTCCGGTAATATTCTGCCAGACTGATGCCGTGTACCTTCAGTTCCGGGTCTTCATGAAGCAGTACCGAAGCAATCAGGAAGGAGCGCGTCAATCCTTCAAAGATTTCCGCCTTCTGCTCTGCCTGCCGCACATTTTCCGGTGCATCGAGGTGCGGATATGTCACTTTCATTTCCTTCCGTGCCACGATCACCGGGGCGTCTTCATCCGGAATATGCCGGAAGATTCCCTCAAGGAGCGTCCTGCCCGCTGATATCCAGTGTTCCCGTGTCAGACCCGTATAGGGACTGAGAACATAATCTCTGTTTTCGAATTTCATCGTTTCGTACCTGTTTTATTCAATCCGGTCCATTCCGTCACCAGTAGATCTTCCATTCCGGGCTAAGGAACCTCTGGAGGCCTTCCATAAAATAGTAATCCCCCCAGATCACACACTCATCTACTCCCTCCTGTGTACAGGTGTTGTAGGGGCTCTTCCTGGAATACGTGCCGTGCAGAAGCTGTCCGCTGCTTTTGGAAGAATCCACGGACTGATAACCATCAGCCATTGCTTTTAAAAGCTTAGCCGCGCCGGAAATACACCAGGCGGCTTCATCATCCTCCAGTAACCTGCTCATCTGTAAAAGGCCGCAGGCTGCTATCACAGCCGAAGAGGAATCCCTGGGCTGCGTCTTCTCATCTCCGTTTCCGAACGTAAGATCCCAGAACGGGCAGAGGTCTTTCGGAAGATGCCGCAAAAAATAGCCCGTCACTCTGCGAAAGGCCAGAAGATACTCTTCTTTGCGGGTATAGCGATATGCCATCGCGGTTCCGTACACGCCCCAGGCCTGCCCCCTCGCCCAGGCTGATCCGTCACGGAAGCCCTGACAGGTGGCGCCATGGTCAAACTCTCCTGTTGCGGGATTCATAAATACCGTATGCCACGTAGAATCATCCTCCCGTATGACATAGGACATCGCTGTATGTAAGTGTTTTTCTGCAATCTCTCTGTATCCTGGATCTCCTGTCTCCTCTGACGCCCAATATAACAGAGGAAGATTGCACAGGCAATCGATAATAAAACGATAATTGTCCGGCGCTCCCATCTCTCCCCACGCCTGCAGAAAGCCGCCGATCGGCTGAAACCGTGTCAGCAGCTGATCCGCCGCAAGAATCGCGGCTTCCCTTCCCGTCAAAGCTCCTGTCAGCTTGTAACCTGCGACACAGGAAGGAGAGAACATAAAGCCCATGTCATGATGATCTACATCATTGTGCGTGCGGATTCTTTCCAGAAAAGAAGCCATCTGACGCTGTCCCGCCTCCAGAAATCGATCTTTCTGTGCCGGCGAAGCGGCGTTTTCATAGGCCAGCCATACTTCACCCGTCCAGAATCCGCTGGTCCAGCTCCGATTCGGACCCGGAACATAATAATTGTTTTCACTTGCGGGACCCGGAAAGGCATCGGTAAAGTCCTTCAGCATCGCATCCACTTTATCTACACAGACTGCCATGGACTTCTTTGCCTCAGCCATGGTGATCTCCGGATATGTGGCAAACTCTTTTTCGGTAATCCATTTTCTGATTTCCATTTTTTCCTCTTTTTCTCGTCTTATCCTTTTACGGCCCCGGTGGTTATGCCGGCAACAAAATACTTCTGCAAAGCAAGAAAAACGACCAGCACCGGAATCAGGGACAGCACCGAGGCTGCCATAATCAGCCCGTACTCTGCCGAATACTGTGAAATAAACATTTTTAATCCGATCTGCAAGGTCTTCTTGGACTCTGAAGTCAGGTAAATCAATGGTCCTAAAAAATCATTCCATGTATTTACAAAAGTAAAAATGATCAGCGTTGATAATGCAGGCTTTGACAGGGGCAGCATGATCTGTGCGTAAATCTGGTATTCATTCATCCCGTCGATTCTGGCTGCTTCACAAAGGGAATCCGGTATTCCTTCATAGAACTGCCTCATCAGGAACACGCCAAAAGCAGAGAATGCCTGCAGGATAATAATAGCCAGATGGGTATCCGCAAGCCCCAGGCTTCTCATGAACATGAACTGGGGTACCATGTATACCTGCCACGGTACAGCGATGGTAGCAACATAGGCAAGAAAGAGAACATTCCTTCCTCTAAACTGCAGCTTCGCGAAAGCATAGGCTGCGAAGCTGGAAGTAAACAGCTGCAGCAGCGTGACAATCACAGTCAGCTTTGCCGTATTCAAGGTGAACCTTGCCAAAGGTATCTTTTTCCAGATATCCACGTAGTTCCGAAACTGCGGATTCTTTGGAATCCAGGCAAAGGGAATGACAAAGATATCCTTGTTGAATTTGAGAGACGCCGAAAGCATCCAGATAAAAGGAATCAGCATAATTACGGCCAGCAGGATCAGCAGCGCATACACAACAAACTTTCCCAGCCGCCTGTGAAACGTTTTGCTCCTCATCTTTCCCACCCCCTTAATCGTTTGCATAGTTTCTCTCGCCCCGGAACTGGATCAGGGTGATAACGAGTACAATCGCAAACAGTATAATGGCGGAAGCAGAAGCTTTGCCCAGCTTCCAGTTGCGGAACGCCTCTTCATAGATATAATAAACGATAACAATCGCGCTCTTGTTGATGACGCCATTGGAGCCGCCAGCCAGCATATATACGATATCATACACCTTAAAGCAATTGATTGTCAGCATGATGGAGACAAAAAACGTGGTCGGACGCAGCTGGGGAACAGTGACATACCAAAAACGCTGCAGCGCGTTTGCCCCGTCCAGGCTCGCCGCTTCATAAAGATCCTCACTGATCCCCTGCAGCCCGGCCAGATAGATAACCATGTAGTATCCCATATTTTTCCAGACGGAAAACATGATGATCGTAAGCATGACTGTTTTGGGTGAAGCAGCCCATTTGGAAGGCGCCATATGAAGCACATTCATCAAAAACTGATTCATAATACCACCCTTGGCAGGGGTAAACAGCATATTCCAGACCGCCGTTACAGCTACCAGAGATGCCACATAGGGGAAAAAGGTCACGGTACGGAAGAAATTGCGGCCCCAGATCTTCTGATTCAGCAAAATCGCAAGTCCAAGAGCAATGATCAATGTAATGGGTACCGTGAATACACTGTAAACCAGCGTATTCCGTAAAGAAGACACAAAGCGATCCTCCGAGAAAATCGTTGTGAAATTCTGTAATCCCACAAATTTCATGGCATTGTTGCCGTCCCACTCCATGAAGGCTATGATAAAAGCCAGGATAATCGGCCCCAGGGTAAAAATGGCAAACCCTATGAAGTTTGGCGCTATAAAGGAGTATGCGACCAATGCCTGCTTTCTCTTGCGTCTCCTGTGGTTTTTTTCCGCCTGCTTTAGATTTTCGGATGACATGATTATTTCTCCTCCCAAAACGCAGTTTTGCAGGTTGACTCAATGTCTTCGGATGACGATTTTGCCGCTTCGGCAGTTGGACTGCCGGAGACAAAATCAGTCTCCGGTCTATACCCTGAAAAGGAGGCGCCTGTCGCAGCCGCCTGTGCTGTGATCAGCGCCTCCTTGATGAGATTCCGCTTATACTCGTGAACGCATTTAACTGCCGCTTTCGGATTGAAAAGGGAGCGCGTTCACTCGTTATACGTTGGGCAGATCGGCAGACATTTCCGTTACCGAGTATATATTCTGTTATCGGAAAAAGCCTGATTGTATGGCAGGCTTTTTACTCGGAAATGATTCCTTACTGATTCAGGATCGCCTGAACGCCTTCGTTCATCGCTTCGATTCCTTCTTCAATGCTTACGGATTCCGTCATGATCAGGTCATGCTGCTCGTTCAGCACTGTTTCAATCTCAGAGGACTTGTCGCTGGCGGGCATTTCCAGATAGGTATGGCTGGTCTCCAGAGCTGTCCTGGAGTTTTCGTCCTGGGGATATCCCTCCATGGAGGAAATCAGTTCGATGACTGCATCATTGGTCATTGCCGGAATCGTTCCGGTAGCCGCAAGTATCTCCGCGCCTTCGGCACCGGTTACGAACTTAATGAAATCCCAGGCTTCATCCTTATGAGGAGCGGAAACAGGAAGAGCTAAAGCGGTGATGGTAGCCAGAGTAGAGCCTGCGTCTACTCCCTCAGCATGAGGATATTTGACCATGCCCCAGTTTGCACAATCGGTATATTCTCCGGAAGCAATCTTATTGATCAGTGTGCCGATAAACCAGGAGCCCTGATTCATCATAGCGACATTTCCCTGCGCGAAGGCATCTGAATAATGGAGACCCTGGGTTTTCAGCGTTGCATAGTCCTGGCAGACTTCATCCGTCTGCTGTGCGAGAACCATTTCATAGTAAGGCTTTGTGAATTCGTAATCGCCGTCCAGGGCTGTATGCTGTCCATCCAGGATACCGTCCAGCTGAATCGTGGATCTCCAGGTATGATAGTGGGCGCCATAGACTTCCTCGCCCGGAGTGGTATTGGTCACGGATCTTGCAAGGGCATCGTATTCTTCCCAGGTCATATCATTGGTCGGGTAGTCAACGCCTGCATTGTCAAAAACGTCTTTATTGTAGTACAGAACCCAGATATCAGAACGGAAAGGCAATTCGTAAAGAGCGCCGTCAATGGTAACCTGGTCCGTAATGCCGCTGTACTGTCCAAGATCAATGCCGTCCTGCTCGATTTTTTCTCCCAATGGCTCCAAAACGCCCTTGTTTACAAGCGTGACGTATCCGGGAACGTCCTTGATGGTTACGACATCGAAATCGGAACCGGAACCGGACAGCTGTGTTCCGAGAACGGTACTGTAATCGGTAGAGCCAAGATCTACCATCTCGATCTTGATTTCCGGATGCTGGGCTTCATAGGCTTCAATCAGCGGCTCATAATATACGGTGCTGGCAATATCCCAGAGAGCCCATTTTAATGTCACCTGCTCTTCTGCCTGCGCGGTAAACGCAGAGGTCAATGAACCCGCAATCATAGCGGCTGTAAGAACTGCACTGAAGAATCTCTTTTTCATGATGGAATCCTCCTTAAAGATTTATGATGCAATCATTATATCTTTGGGAAGGTCTTATGAAAATGTAATATTTTTGGGTCTTTTGCGACCGGATCTTTTCTGTGGGATGAAAAGATGTACTTTTTTTTCTTTTTTATGCATTTTTCTTAAATATAGCTTAACATGACGCTCGGCTTCAGAGCCTGCGCCGGCTCCCGGATCGATGTCACATTCGCTCTGCCGAAAAATAACAGCGAGTCTTCTCCCGTCATTATCTAATACGTCGTTCATTGTGACATCGACCCGTCCGCCTTCCGAGGAGGATGAGCTGAGCTGAAAAGTATAAGCTTTGGTAACTGACGCTCGGCTTCAGGGCCTGCGCTGGCTCCCGGATCGATGTCACATTCGCTCTGCCGAAAAATAACAGCCGAGCCATCTCCCGTGGGAGACTAAAGGTCTGAAATGTCTCCGGACGAGCCGGAGCCACCTCAGACCTCAAGTCTCCCATCGGTTTCAGTCTCGTCAATTATTTTTCCAATGCGTCGCTCATTGTGACATCGACCCGTCCGCCTCAAGGTTATGAGCCGAGCTGTGTAGTGAAATGCTTCATTTTGATTCTTTTACTGCGTCGATTTTGCATTTCGTAAACGGTATCATCCCATCATCTCATGAAAGAAATATGCAAGCTCAGTTTTGCATGACCTTTTGCCGCCTGAATTATACTATGCGTAAGACAAAGATCTCGTTTTGCGCTTTCTCTGATTGCCACTTGCCTACTGATTCTTTCAAGTGTTATTATTATGATTCAGGCGACAAAAGGTCATGCAAAAATGAGCTCGCTCATTTTTGCATGAGATTGGGTCGCCCACAGACACGAGGAAGTAGCCATTTTGCACTATTTATACTTGACTTTGCAAATCTTTCTGTGCAAAATGAGCG
>JAFVGK010000162.1 GCA_017475035.1 Blautia sp. | reverse complement strand
TGACGAATCTAATGAATTTCACAGAGAGGTAGTGCGTCCCAAAGTAACGGAACTTCTATCTCCTAATCCTGCGGATTACATTTTGGATATTGCGTGTGGCAATGGAAATTATTCTTCGTATCTTGCACAAAGAGGCGCTTGGGCTACTCCTGATAGGGGTATCTTGAAAATGTGTCTCGGATTAGGCAGACAGTGCGATTGCACTGTCTGCCTTTTCTGTTGTTTTCGCAGTTTCTTCTTCGATGATATCTGCCGTATCCTCAGTTAAGTCGAAGTCCCGGAACTGGATGCGCACCTTCTGCGGGGAGTGCTTGGAGTATTTGACTTCCTTTTCATAGACGATGATCTTGGCGACGAAGGTATGGAGCAGTTCCGGGGTCAGCGCGTCCATGTCGGTGAAGCGCTTGGCCTTGGCGATGAAGTTCCTGGCGTTTGCGACGCTGCTCCGCAGCTTCTCCAGTCGTTCCGCCTTTTCAGGGATGGATTCGGCCAGCTGTTTCTTCTCCTCGGTGTAGGCGGCGGAGAGCATTCGGAACTGTTCGCTGGTCACCCGCCCCAGGGCACTGTCCTCGTACATCCGCTTGAACACCGTATCCAGTTCCCCGGCCCGCTTCTTCATCGCGGACAGCTCCCGTTCCACCAGCTTGATCTCTTTCGCCACCTCGGAGGACTGCTTCTGCTGAATGTATTCCGCGAACTGCTCTGGATGGCTTCTGGCGAACGCGGCGGCTCTGCGGATGGTTTCCAGTACGATCTCCGTGAGCGCGACCTCACGGATATAATGCCCTGTACAGGCTTCGGCGCCGTCTTTCTTATAGGTGCGGCAGGTGAAGTTGTTCTGTTCCGGCTTCATGGTGTGGGCGCGGTGCAGTACCATGGGCTTTCCGCAGTCGGCGCAGTACACCAGGCCGGAGAACATATCCTGCTCGTCCATGTTGGTGCGGCGGCGCTTGTGGGAACGCACCTCCTGCACGATGTCCCATGTCTCCTGGTCCACCAGGGCCTCGTGAGTGTTCTCAAATACGAGCCAATCGGACTTGGGACGCTCCCACTTCCTCTTATCCTTATAGGACTTAGAGCTGTACCGCATATTGACCGTGTGCCCAAGGTAAACCATGTTCTGAAGCATATCCGCCACCATATCACTGGTCCAGTTATACGGGTGTTCCGTGTTCAGACCGGAGTGGGAGATCCCGTACTTGGTGCAGGCGTACATGGACGGAGAGTAAATGCTTTCGTTCTTGAGCTGTTTTGCGATCTGGGACGGTCCCATGCCGCTGGCGCACATGGCGAAGATGCGTTTCACGACCATGGCCGCTTCCTCGTCTACCACAAGCGGAGATTCCTTTTCCTCTCCCTTGCGGTAACCGTAGGGAGCGCGGGTCCCGACCCGGACGCCCCGCTGCGCCTTAGCGTTTAAGACTGCCCGTACCTTGCGGCTGCAGTCCCGAACGTGCCACTCGTTGAACAGGTTTTTGAACGGCATCAGCTCGCTGCTGGTTTCGTACAGGGTGTCCACACTGTCGTTGACGGCGATGTACCGCACATTGTTGGACGGGAAGATCTCCTCAATGTAGAGCCCGGTGTGGAGCTGGTTTCTGCCCAGACGGGACAAGTCCTTGGTGATGATGACGGCCACATTGCCGTTTTCCACTTCCTCCATCATCTCCTCGAAGGCGGGACGGTTGAAGTTGGCGCCGGAGTACCCGTCGTCAATGAAGAACCGGGTGTTTGAGAAACCATTGTCATCCGCATATTTTTTGAGGATGAGTTTCTGATTCTGAATGCTGTTAGAGTCGCCCTCCAGATTATCATCACGGGAGAGACGGCAGTATAGTGCTGTGTATTTCTGGTTTGGCTGTAACATTTTGACCTCCTTCGATTTGCCAAACCGATTGAGAGATTGTAAGGATACAATACTCTCAATCGGCTCGGAAGTCTATTGGAACCCGTGATCAGGCGGAAAGATTTTTCGCGTCCTCGGTCAAGTCGATGACCTGCTTCATCAGATCGGAGAGCTTGGCCCTTCCTCTGGTGCCAAACTCAGCGCAGACAATGTACTCTCTGCCCGCGACCTGCTGGCGGCGGCTCTTGACGATCTTTCCGTCGCATTCCTCCACCAGCGTATCCTGCACCGCCTTGGCGGAGGGAATGTCCCAGTTGTCACGGTGATCCTCACCTTCAAAACAGCTTCGTTCATTGTAGTTGTAGCGATATGCCATATAGTCTCCTTCCTCATGCTCAGTACATGATCTGCTGATAAGTCTGTTCATCTTCGTGATCGTCCTCTTTCTGACCGAGGGCGATTTTCTTTTCCTTTTCTTTGCGGAGCGTTTTGCTGTCTGCGTGATGACGCATGGTGGTGCTGTCCATCACAGGTCCAGCAGACTGAGACTGCTCCAGTCTCCGCCCCAGGCCCACCACATCAGGAACAACACTGCCAGCGCCATCAAAATGGTCACCACCGTCGGCCAGTCCGATTCCGGAAGATGCAGTTTGGGCAGTCTGATGCTGGGGATGGAGAAACGCTTCTCTTTCTTCTTCCCAGCCTGTTCTGCCATCTCCTCCAGACGCTTCACCGCTTTCAGCAGTTCGTCCATCTGCGCCCGTGTCGGGAGCTGCGCCAGCGACTCGCTGATCTTCTTCTGGTGGCCGGCCTGTCTCTCCGCGTGATACCCCAGCGTGTAGAGGTACTCCACCAGATCCTCCCATTCCTCTTTCGTGGGATACGCTTCGGGCGGAGGCGTCGGCTCCTGCGCTGTCGGCTGTGGTGTAGACTGTGCCGTCTGAACGGGCTGGTTCAGTGCCATGAGCTCGTCCATGGATAATTTCTTCTCTGATCCTGAATTCATATTCCATATTCTCCTTCAGATATTTGTCCCCGAACAGCAGGCGGTCACGGCACTGCCAACCGCTGGGTGTGGTGTAGGTGATGTTTTTCCGGGACTTCTCCCAGCGGACTTTGAAACCCTCGCTCTCCATCAAGGCAATGAACTCATTCCGGCTGGAGGCGTGGCGCATACAGTCGTTGATGATATTCATGAGCTGCAGTTTTTTGCTCTGACCACGGGCCGCCGTGTGATACTCGCCAATGGTCATGGTTTTTGTTTTCTGCTTCTGCTCCCTGGGTTCGAACACAGGAAGAGAAAATTCCATGCACACCTGATCGTTGCGCTGCCGCAGTTCCTGAAGCTGCTCCTTGGCGATGTGCAGTTTACGGCCAGAGTCGAAGTTGACAGAGTTGATCAGGAAATGTGAGTGTATATGCTCACGGTCAGTGTGGGTACAAACCAGAACCTCACAGCCCTCGTAGTACTCGGCCAGCTTCAGCGCGGCGGCATGAGCGGTGGCCGGATCGACCGCTTCGTCTTTTGGGAAGCTCTGCACCATGTGGTAGAACATCACACCGTCGGTTTTGTGGTAGAGCCGCTTGGTCATCATGAACTCGGAGTAGACACTTTCCGGCTGACAGTTGATCCCTGTGACCAAGCGCTGCCCCTCGAACTGTGTTTTCTTGTCCTGCATGGTGTAGCGCATCACGGCGCCCATGCAGCCGCTGCTTTGGCCACGCTTGTAGTTGGTGAACGATACGATAGCCATTGTGTTCACCACCGCTTTCGTTCCAGGATCATCCGGACGGCATCACGCAGTTCAGAGAACACCTGAAGCACGCTGTCCAGATTGATAACAGCGACTCGTCCCATGTGCGCCAGAGTGACGAGCTGATTCAGATTTCTGCCGATGGACTTCAGCTCCTTCAGCACTTCCTTCAGCCCGTCGATGATGACGACCTGCTTACCCAGACAGCATGCAGTCACATAGTCGCTCATGGACATTCCGGAGCGCTTTGCCAATTCCTTGATGACCTCCCGGTCAGCGGAAGCCATCCGGGTACTGAATTTAATATCTTTTTTCATTTAGATCCTCCAAGTCGTAGATAAAGTGGGTCCGGGCAACTGCCCGGAAATTATGCGGAAGGCGGGCGGCGGCTGTGCCGACGACCAGACAATTGCGATGCTGGCCCTCCCAAAAGGGAGGAATTTTCGCTCTACCGCTTCCGCTCAAAATACGGGCAGGCCAGGAGCGTTACCCGGTAACTCTGTTTACAGGGATGTTTGCACCGCAGACAGATTTTGTTATAGGAAACATGCCCGCTGGGCGTACGGAAAAAGTCCCATTGACTGGTTTGCTTCATAATTTTTGATGTACCTCCACATCTTTAATTTTTAGGCGAGATCCCCCTGCTTTTCGGGGTAAATCCCGCTTCAGCGCCGTTTATTTCTCGCGGCCGGGTGGTTACGCCTCCCGCTCTGCAAAGCCGCTCAAATCGGCTCACAGGCGGGAACAGGGTCGCAAGGGTCGATTTCCGGGGCACCCTGAGAATCGTCACTATAGGCACGGCGCAGCTCGATGATTCGCTTTCCGTTGCTGCGCCGAACGGACACTAAAATACCGTTTTTGCTTAGAGCGTCAACACTTTGCAGAATCATGCGGGACACCTTCTTCGGCGTGATACCCTCCCGTCCGTCGGGGTCGATCTTCTGGGACAGCTCCGTGGGAGTGCCGATAAATTCAGAACGGGAAAGGATGTGCAGGCCCCGAGAGAGCAGAGAGTCCACCACAAAGTTCAGCGGCTGGAGCGGCTGGCTCATCAGCGTCTCGCCGTCGATGGTGTGGAAGCGTTTGTCAGATTGTTTCATTTTGATTTCCTCCTTCGTTGTTTTGGGCAAAAGAAAGCTCCCACGAAAATGTGGGAGCAGTATCCATATTGCATTTTCAACGGAGTCCCTTTGCCCTTCACTTGATGATTCTTTGGATTCTGATAAAATGAGAATGTCATAAGACAGCATCAAAATATATATAGGACAGGAGGAACAAATCAATACAACACATAAGGAGATCAGCACAATGAGGCATTTATTGAGCTGCGAATTTAATATCGATACCGCCTGTGTGGAGCTGTGCTTCGCTGACGGCAGTATGATTTCTATAGACTGCACCGCCGCCCAAAGCGAGGTGGCCGACAATATGTACCAGCGGTCAGAGCTCGACGATCTGATTTACAACGATCCGGCAGCATACCTGAAAACCGTAACAGAATATAAACCTCTGGATTGATGGCCAGAGATAAAGCAAGCCGCCTGTGCGGGCATACTAAATGCTCGTACAGGCGGCTTTTTCTCTGGTTCTATTTTTTCAATCATTCTACAATCGTAACGTTAGCCACAAATCGGTAGATGACGAACGGAACCAGCATACCCAGAGTAACTCCGGCCAGCGGGCTTCATGCAAGTGACAGAATTTAGGACAGGAAGTCTACATCCAAGACACTTTGTCTGTAACTGCTTCGAAACAGTTGCATCATCCCAGAATCGCCTTCATATCTTCGTCCGGCGTTGTGATCGGTGCAATATTGTACTGTTCCACCAGAAAGGAAAGCACATTGGGAGACACAAAGGCAGGCAGTGTGGGGCCAAGGCGGATGTTCTTGATGCCCAGGTGCAGCAATGTCAGCAGGATGCTGACGGCTTTCTGCTCGTACCAGCTCAGCACCAGAGACAGGGGCAGCTCATTGACGCCGCAGTCAAATGCATTTGCCAGAGCCACAGCCACTTGAATGGCGCTGTAGGCATCGTTGCACTGGCCCATATCCATCAGCCGGGGCAAACCGCCGATGGTACCCAGATCCAGATCGTTGAAGCGGTACTTGCCGCAGCCAAGGGTCAGGACGACGGTATCGGCAGGGGTTTTCTTCACGAATTCGGTGTAGTAGTCCCGGCCGGAGCGGATGCCGTCACAGCCGCCCACCAGGAAGAAGTGGCGGATGGCGCCGGCCTTCACAGCCTCGATGACCTTATCCGCCACGCCCAGGACAGTGCCACGGGCAAAGCCGGTTATGACGGTGGCACCGCCGTTGATGCCTGTCATGGGGCGGTCTTCGGCGTAACCACCCAGCTCCAGTGCCTTTTCAATGACGGGCGTGAGGTCACGATCCTCACCGATATGGACGGAATTGGGAAAGGACACAGCCTCGCTGGTAAAAACACGGTCTGCGTAGCTGGCCTTGGGCGGCATCAGGCAGTTGGTGGTGTAGAGGATGGGAGCGGGAAGCTCTGCAAACTCCTTCTGCTGGTTCTGCCATGCGGTGCCGAAGTTACCCTTCAGGTGGGGGTACTTCTTCAGCTCCGGATAGGCGTGAGCGGACAGCATTTCGCCGTGGGTGTAGATGTTGATGCCCTTTCCTTCCGTCTGCTCCAGCAGGCACTTCAGGTCGTAGAGGTCGTGGCCGGTGATAACGATGAAGGGGCCCTTCTCGATGGTCAGAGACACGGTAACAGGAGCGGGTGTGCCGTAGGTTTCCGTATTGGCCCGATCCAGCAATGCCATGATGGTCAGGTTCTTTTCGCCCGCCTCCATGATAATGGGCAGCAGCTCCTCCATCCCCCAGTCCTCGCCCAGGGCAAACAGCGCCTTGTACAGGAACTGATTCACGGCTTCGTCCCGGTAACCCAGGACGCTTGCGTGGTAGGCGTAAGCGGCGATACCCCGGATGCCGAAGAGGATCAGGGATTTCAGCGACCGAATATCCTCCTGGGCGTTCCACAGTTTCTTCATGTCGTAGTCGGCGGTACGGCCGCAGGCATTTTCGCAGGTGGCACAGTCAGGAACCATCCGCTGCTTTTCGGCATGGACCCGGTCGATCAGACCCCGAAGAGCCTCGTCGTCGAAGTTCACATTGGTCAGGGTGGAGAACAGGCTTTCCTGCACCAGCTTATCATCTGCGGAGCCGGTAGTGCCGCCGTCTGTTGCTCTGGCCAGGCCGATCAGGGCCCCGGTCAGCGCATCCTGAAGCGCAGCGTCAGCGGCAGTTTTTCCGCAGACACCGGCCTTGCCGGTACAGCCGCTGCACCCAGCGGTCTGTTCGCATTGAAAGCAAAACATTTGAGGATCCATTTGGGGTTCTCCTTATATCATTTTTTATTTCATTTTTCCATCAGTGGTAATCGTAAGCGTTCGGAAGGGGATTTCCTTCCCGCTGCTGTCAAGCGCTCGTTCAACCGCTTTTTCCAGCCCGCCGCAGCAGGGGACTTCCATCCGAACCAGAAGAATGTCCCGAATGTCATTTCCTTTGAGGATCTGAGACAGCTTTTCCGAATAGTCCACACCGTCCAGCTTGGGGCAGCCGATGAGAGTGATGCGGCCGACGATAAAATCCTCATGGAAAGAGGCATAAGCATAGGCCGTGCAGCTGGCGGCGATCAGCAGGGACGCCCCCTGAAAGTAAGGGGCCTGGATAGGGGCCAGTTTGATTTGGACGGGCCATTGAGACAGCCGGCTTTCGGTCTGCGCTGCATAACAGTCGCAGCTTTGACGGGGAATGCTTCGTGCTTCTGTCCCCGGACAGCCACAGGGGAGCGGATGCTCCTGTTTCTTTGCCAGAACTGCTGCATGGTCGTAAGCAGCGGCTTCCCGCTCTGTAAAAGAGATCGCTCCCGCCGGACAAGCAGGCAGACAATCCCCAAGACCGTCGCAGTAATCGTCCCGGAGCAAAATTGCTTTCCCATTTTCCAGACCGATAGCCCCTTCGTGGCAGGCTTCCACGCAAATACCGCAGCCGGTACAGGCGTCTCTATCAATTTCAATGATTCTCCGAATCATGTTCATTCCACCTCCATTTGTTGTTCCGGTTGACACCGTACTTGAATGATACTAAAATTTAAGCAACAAGTCTGTTTGATTTCAAACAAGGAGACTGAAAATGAAAGCATATTTATCGCTTTTGAAGCATACCCCCTTTTTTATGGCCATGTCAGATGAGGAGATCCTGTCGATCCTTCAGTGTATGAGCGCTGTTGTAACACCCTATCCCAAGGGTAGCTATATCCTGAGAGCTGGAAACAGCACCGAGGTCATGGGAATTGTCCTATCCGGCTCCGCAGTCATTGTTCAGGAGGATGTGTGGGGACATCGGAATATTCTGGACATTCTTTCTCCCGGAGATTCCTGTGGGGAGGTATTCGCCGCCTCCATGGGGAGTGTGCTGAATGTGAGCGTGGTCGCCGAAGCCGATTGCCAGGTGTTGCTATTGAACATCAACCGCATTCTCTCAGCCTGTTCAAATACCTGTTCCCACCATGCTCAGCTGATCCGCAATCTGGTCAATGTGATCGCAGGCAAATCTC
>JAFVGK010000161.1 GCA_017475035.1 Blautia sp. | reverse complement strand
TCCGATAAATTGTAGTGTGCTGTCACTTATGAGCACATTTAATCCTTTTGTAACAAGTTCAGGATCCTTAAACTTTCTGACCAATAATTGTATTTACCTTACCAATTATTCATCCGATTATGCTAATTTAAAAGCATTGGGATCGTACCACAAATGAATGGCCGGAAACATCAGATATTTTTACTCGATAACGTAAGGATCTGCCGAAGAAAATCTTCAGCGGCCTGTTCCATTTATTTTCGTCCGGCTCCTGATGACTATGATCCATCGACAAAAGCCTGATTCTGTGAGTCGTTTCTCACAGGAGCTGCTCTCGCGGTTCCGCAGCTGGTCAAGATCCGCTTATTTTCAAATGAACTTTCGCCGCCTGAATCAGTATACAGTATATCAAACGAAGCCGAAAACGGCAAGAGGCGAAAAAAAGCAGGCCTCTTTCAACCTTAAAAGAAGCCCGCCCCATAAAGCTTATTTTTTCTCTTTTCTGATATCGCGGATCATAGCCAGCGCGCCATAGATCACAGAGTCATCTCCAAGAGACGCGTTTTTGAGCTCTACCGTCGTACGGATCGAAGGCATGCAATACTTGTCCACTTCCGCCGAGATCTTTTTCAGGAAGATGTCCCCGACCGCTTCGATCACGCCGCCGCCATAGATCACGACATCCGGACTGATCGTGTTGATCATATTGCCCGTAGCCACGGCCAGATAATGACACGCCCGGTCCACCGCCTCTGTGGCAACCACATCCTTTTCCTCCAGCGCTTTCTTTAAGAATTTGCTCCGGAAGACACCGTTTTCGATCACATCAGCCAGCTGGCTCTTGCGTCCTCTGGATGCCTGCTGCATGATATAGGCTGACATCCCTTTCTTACTGGAAAAGGCTTCCAGACATCCTCTCTGTCCGCAGTTGCACATCGGTCCTTCCGGATCGAGGATCATATGACCGTATTCGGCGGCTTTAAATTTGTTGCCCGTAAAAAGCCTGCCGTCCAGAATCAGGCCGCCTCCCATGCCGGTACCGACAAAAAAGCCGACAACATTTTTGTAACCCTTTGCCGCGCCGTATTTGTATTCCCCAAGGACACCGACGTTTACATCGTTTCCGATATAGAACGGTACGCCGAACTTCTTTTCCATCGGTGTTTTGATGTCATAATCACGCCAGGGAAGATTCGGAGAGAAAAGTACGATGCCGTCGTCCTGGTCAATTACGCCCGGGGCGCCGACGCCAATGGCATGGATCTGGTTTTTCTTAATGCCGGCGTTCTTGATCATCTCTTCGATAACGCTCACGATTACCTTTTCTACATTCTGTGAATCATCGCCGTCCTTTTTGGTCTTTTTCTTCAACCGGTAAATGATCTTTTTCTTTTCGTCAAATATCACACCCAGAATCTTTGTCCCGCCTATATCAAGACAGACATCATACATCTCAGCCATAAAAACCTCCTGTCTTCAGGATCCTTTCGGATTATCTGATCGGTATTTTGATTGCATCGGCAAAAGCATGATTCTGCAATCCAATCTCACGCAAAAATGAGCTTCTTTTTGCATGACCTTTGTCGCCTGAATCATATTTTTACAAAAGTACAAGAGCTGTCATTCATTATGTGGATTCAGTATAGCAATATTTTACAAAAAAAACAAGTCGGTGAATGTAAAAATTGTGATGAAGCGTTCAGACAATTACCCTTTTCCGGATCATCCGTCTCATTCCATCAGGCTTTTGATCAGTTCAATGTCTTCAGCCATGATCTTCAGGTTAGACGTAATCGGTTCTTTTCCCGGCTTTGTCAGTGTGACTTCCAATATGGTGCCTTCTTCCAGCGGAGGACGAAGCTCATGCCTGACAAAAGAGACAATACGCGGATGCCTCTCTTCGAATTCCCGTTTGGCAGTCATCAGTTTTACAATCTGAGCAGGATTGATCGCCATCTTTTATGTTCCTTTCTGTTTCACCAGGCCATACTCTTCAGGATTTCCACAATCTTCTCGAAATGCATAAAATGGGAGGCCTTGACGAGTACGGTATCTTCTTTTTCCAGATAATATGTCAGTTTTTCCTCTAAAGAAGCTGCATCCGGTACGTAAATGATTTTCTGCGTTCCGGAGAACTCATTTCTTTCCGAACAGGCTTTCGCGGCTTCGTACATATGAACCGCAAGCTCTCCCACAAAAATCAGGACTTCGATCCCGGTCCCGGCGGCATAGGTTCCCACCTCCTGATGAAGGGAAACGGCCTGATCTCCCAGCTCGCCCATGTCGCCGAGAATCGCCGCACGGCGTCCCGAAGCGCTTTTCAGGATTTCCAGGGAAGCCTTCATGGAAAGGGCGCTTGCATTGTAGCAGTCGTCCACAATATGAAGATGATTGGTATCTATGATATGAAATCTGCCGTCGATCGTCTGCAGGGTTTCCAGCCCCTTTTTCATTTCATCCACGGAAAGTCCGTATACCTGCCCCACAGCACAGGCAGCGAGCGCATTCATCACCATATGTCTGCCGGGAACCGGGATATGGGCAGTGAAAGCCTCTTCTCCGACATGAATCACCGCATCGGTGCCGGAGAACCCTTTGTCAACGAGTTTTTCAGCCCATACCTGAAGAGAAGGCTTCCCTTGATCCTTTGTTCCTTCATCGTATATTCCGTAAAAGACAGGCTTGATGCCCCGTTCTTCCGTGACGGTAAGGAGCTTGTCATCATTTCCGTTGAGGATCACGTGGCCGTTCTCACGGACAAAGGGCAGAAGTTCGGTTTTGGCACGAAGAACGCCGTCTCTGTCGCCGAGGAATTCCAGATGACAGGTGCCGATATTGGTAATGACTGCGGTATCCGGTCTGGCAATCCTGCCAAGTCTTGTCATCTCGCCGAAATGGTTGATGCCAAGCTCAAGAACGGCGATTTCTTCCTCCCTGATCCGAAAGATCGTCAGCGGAAGTCCCAGCTCATTGTTATAATTGCCCAGGGTCTTTAATGTGCGGTATTTTTGCGAAAGGACGCTGGCGATCGCTTCTTTTGTACTGGTTTTTCCCACACTGCCCGTCACCGCAACCACCGGAATCCCTGTCAGGTCCAGGTAAGCCGCCGCGATATCTTTCACTGCCTGCAGCGTGGAAGCAACCTGAATATAAGGAAACGCGGCGTCCGGCAGCTCTTTTTCAGAAAGCGATGCAGCGGCTCCTTTGGAAATAACATCTTCTATATAATCATGGCCGTCAGCCCTTGTGCCCACGATCGGTACAAACAGACAGCCTTCCTCTGTTTTTCTGCTGTCTGTGGTGACAGAGCTCACCTCAAAGTCCAAAAGCTTCTTATCACATCCATGCGCCTGTCCATGGCAGGCTTTGATGATCATCCCTATTGTCAGACCTTTCAATTCAACACCTCTCCTCTTCTTTACATACACCATAAGGGAGCCAGAAAGGATTGATCCTCCTGCCTCCCTTACAGATATTATGATTGCATCGACAAAAGCCTGATTCTACGGATCGCTTCGCAGCGGAGCTGCTCTCGCGTCTCGCCTCCCGGCTCGGTCGTTGCTAAACGCATGCCACTGGCATGCAGCAACCTACAGCCACTCGGAATCCACTCATTT
>JAFVGK010000160.1 GCA_017475035.1 Blautia sp. | reverse complement strand
GAATATTTTGCTTATTTTTATATGGGCAATGAGTGATGTTAAGCATTGCCCATTCGTCTATGTTAACAATATCTAATTCACAAGAGAAGCGGTAGTGTCTCCCTTTTTTCGCCTTTTTCTGGGTTTTGAATCCTTGGCTCCAAATGGACGACCTCTTCCTCTTTTGGGCTTATTAGGATCTATTCCTTGTGCAGCCATCTCTGCTTCTCGGCTAATTGTTTTCTTATTTTTAGATCCTTTTGGACGTCCTGGTGATCCGGTAAGACTGATTGAGTGCGTCAAGATGGAACCTTGCTCCCCGGCACCATACTTCCCAGCCGTTCGGATCTCCCTCTCTGCTGGCCCACAATCCCATACCATCGGCTGGCTTGGGTCGGAAGCCGTACTCCAATCCTCCGTTACGCACAGGGACGAACAGTGCCGGGTCGAAATGATCCGAGCCGTAGTGAATGTAGGTCATTGCAGCCTCATCACTCCTCAAACAATCCAGACTCAGCGATTCTCCTCAACGCTTCAATTGCTACGTCGTATGGAATCTGTTCTTCCAGAATCCTTGATGTAACATTCTCATAGTCAGATTTGTACACGTCCTGCTCAATGATCTTTTTTAGGACCGCAGGAACATCTACACCTGGCTGTGCCGAGTGGCAGATGGTAACGTTTTTTGCTCTGACCTCCCGCACCTCCCTGACGAGGTTTCCAAATTCACCGTCCAAGGGAACCAGGGGGAGCAGCTTATAAATGTCGTAGATGTGCCTTGAATGCCTGCGGACATCGCCCTTCATGTGATAATCGCATATGGCGAACACCTTGTCGATCATTGTCCTGTCAATTCCTTGTACCTTCATCTCATAGGGCGACAGGCCGCAGGGCTCAACCATTTCCGGTGCCTCAGACTGCATCATATCACCAATGTAGCTGTGGACTGGGAGCATCACCGTTGGAAAGGAAACCTCTGCAAATGAAGTCTCCAGAATAACCATCGGTTGAAGATCATCGTTCAGCTTTTCAGTGACCGCTTCGTAGGCCAGCAGGTACTTGTTGTAGCTTCTGCGGCTCCGGGTTTCGTCGATGTTCGGAATGGTAATACCCAGTTCCTCAGCAACCTCCTTTATTGCATCCTTGACTTTGCCCATCTGCCTCTGTGACAGTTTGGTGTCTATGGTCACATCGATGTCCTCGGAAAAGCGGTTTATCACCTTGTAGCACTTTGAAAGCGAGGTTCCACCTTTGAAAACGATAAAAGGCAGTCTCTCTTTCAGACCCCTCAGAATGAGTGTCACATAGTAATCTTTCTCAACTGCGGCAGGAGTAAGCCGATTCTGATCCGCTGCAAAAAGAACAGCGTTCTTGAATTCCTCTTTGTTTTCATGTAGCCACGCCATTTAACAATCCCACCTCGTACATATTTCTGTAAATCCGATCCGGATAATACGGAAGATAAGGTTTCATGGTGTCAAAGCCCATGTCATTAGCTTTCATATAGCCGAGAAGCCGATCTGTAAGTTCTGTTCCATAGAGTTCCGAAATGTCGCTGACCTCTTTCATCAGATCAAGGAACTGAAGAACTCTGGCATTCTTATCATCTACTTCTACATATGGGCGCCTTATGATCACGCGGAGATTCCCGATGGTCGTATCGCGGTAATCAGTCGTAGCCTTGTTGCTGTATACTTCATAAACCATCGGGACCTGCGTAGTCAGCCCGAGTTGATTTGCAAACAGCATCCCGCTCAGATAACCACAACGGCTTCCGTCTTCCATCAGGTACTTCTTTCGGATGACATCATCTACCGACAGCATAGAGCCAAAACGGAATATGGATTTCTTTGGGATATAATAAATCCCGGTATCAAACCGCTTAATTCTGCCATCCTCTGTCAGTTTTTTCATTTGCTGACGGACTGTCCCTTCTTTCACTCCCGGAATGATGATTTCAGCCAGGAAGATAGGCTCGTTCTCCTGATAATTCTTGCGCAGGAACTCATAAACAGTATCGATCATCGCCATTGCTCTCACCTCCTCCAAAAACTTTTTAGAAATTTGCTTTTCTCGTTTGTTATTATACGTCTTTTCCAGCTTCATTGCAAGAGGAATTTTGTGGCTGGAACAATAAAGAATCGTGAAAGCCTGAAAAACAAAAATGAACGCCATCCGGAATCTCTACAGCGATTATCTCTTCAACGATCTTCACCGCATTTTCTTTGGAAAGCTCCAGGGATTTCACAGTAGTGTCAATGTCCATCGTTGCCCGCGTATCCAGACCAAAGACAGCAGAAACCAGCATCCCGCCCTTCAGAATGAAGTTATTACGGTACTGGGACAGAGCAATGCGCTCAAGGAAGCGTTCCATGATGAAATTGCGGATCAGAGTTTGCACTTTTGTGCTGTCACCTCCAGAAAGGTTTCTGACTTTTGCTTTCAGCTGTGTTGCAATGATTCGTAGTCAAAACGTAGTAAAAACAGGGTGGTTTTACTACTGTTGGCAAAACGGGGCAAATCGTAGTCATGAGTATCTGAGAAACCGACGTTTTACTTCCATGAAAACCGTTTATTCCATGGCAGATGAATAGGTGACTGCAAAACGCGGCAAATCGTGGCAAAACAAAGCCAGAGCTAACACACATTCGTCTGGACCAGCAAACCCATGAAGTATTTAATAAAAATAGGTCAGGTCTCCCACATTCAGTCCTGGATGGTCTCCCTCATGGCATTGTAGTACATAGTCAACAAAGACGATCACAGCATCAGTGTTTTCAGGTGTTGGACTCAGTAAAAGGCCTCTAAGCAAAACAAAAAAGGGAGCCAAGCCAAAGCCCAGCTCCCTCTCGTCTGCCTGTTCTCATGAACCCTGCGGAATAAAGCCAACTGCTCGTCTGTCAATTCCGGGTTGTCATCGTCCGTAACAACCGGACGTTTTGCCGCCTCCCTAACCATATTGGCCTGTTCTTCCGTAAGCTTTTGCTCAGCGCTTATTTCATATTTCCTGATTGCCATAATACCGCACTTTCTTTCTTAGTTGCCACTCTTGCAGAGATAATCCGTAATGATTTTGTCCGTTCCGTGTATACAACTGTCAATACCCCTTTGACAGACCCAATCGTGATATATTGTTCTTCCCCGGCAAAGCTGTGAACTTCATCATAATATTCCAAACGATTCGGATCCAGGAATACACGGTTCGCCGTTTCAAAATCGATACCATGTTTATAGATATTGATTTTTTCCTTTTCTTCGTCCCATTCAAACTGCAGTTTTATTTTCCACCTCACTATCTGAATCAAATATATCACTACAGTCAAAAAAAGCAATGCAAAAAGCATTGCTTTCTCTACTTTTGTTTTTACTTCTATGCCAGGGTTTTGTCTCTGAATGTTGGTACAAAAAATACGAATTGCCATTTATCCCCATTTAAGCCGCTATTCGCCGCCTGGCAAAAACTGCCGCGGCAGACGAATAGTATTTTTATCATAAAGCGCTTTACTCCTTTTAGTGGCAAAAGGTGCGTATTTATCAGGTGCCGAGGGATATACCCGGGCTGAACTCGTCAGCTTAATGACAATGGCCACACAGTTATGCTAAATCCTGCCAGAAGAGGAAAGAATGGCCGCAGCCACGCCGCCTGCCTCGACATAATCTGAAATCTTTCTGCCGTTCTGCACGG
>JAFVGK010000159.1 GCA_017475035.1 Blautia sp. | reverse complement strand
GCAACCTACAGCCACTCGGAATCCGCTCATTTTGCACAGAAAGATTTGCAAAGTCAAGTATAAATAGTGCAAAATGGCTACTTCCTCGTGTCTGTGGGCGACCCAATCTCATGCAAAAATGAGCGAGCTCATTTTTGCATGCCCTTTTGTCGCCTGAATCATAATATGCAAATTCATTTCAGCGTCATCTTTTACAGCCTGAATCAGGCTATAAACAAATATAACACATTTATCTTCGAATGTCACTTACAAATTATATGAGCGGTTTCCTTTCTTTGAAAGGCGCAAAGATCGCCCTCTGGAATTCTTGTCCGTAATATGGTATGATGAAATCACTATTTGAAAGGAAGAACCTCTCTATGAAATCAGTACTGCGTACTCCGGGGCAGGGAGAAGACCGTTTTGCTTATCTGACCGGGACCCCTGTCCCAAAGCTCATTACAACGCTCGCGATACCGACAATCATCAGCATGCTGGTAACAGGTATATATAATACTGCCGATACCTTTTTTGTCGGGCGTATTTCCACCCAGGCAACCGCGGCCGTCGGACTTGTTTTTTCAGTTATGGCTGTCATTCAGGCACTCGGCTTTTTCTGCGGGCAAGGTTCGGGAACCTTTCTCTCCCGTATGATGGGAGCCGGCGATCTTGACAAAGCAAAGGAAATGTCTTCCACGGGCTTTGTTGTATCCCTCTTCATCGGCATCCTCATCGCCGTCTTCGGCAATCTTTTTGCTCATCCGCTCGCCATCGCGATCGGTTCTACCGAAACAACCATACATGACACCCTGATTTATATGCGGATCATCCTTCTCGGAGCCCCGTTCATGACAGGACAGTTCGTCCTGAACAATCAGCTGCGTTATCAGGGAAGCGCTTTTTATTCCATGATCGGTCTGCTTTGCGGCGCCATTTTAAACATCGCTCTGGATCCGATTCTTATGTTCGGCTTCAGACTGGGGATAGCGGGTGCCGCCATCGCTACCATTTCCGGACAGATTGTCAGCTTCATCGTGCTGATGTCTGGCAGCTTACGTGGCGGTAATATTCATCCGTCGCTTTCCCATGTGCGCATCAACGGTTATTATCTCAGGCAATTGGTAAACGGAGGACTGCCTTCCCTTTTCCGGCAAGGCCTTGCCGCCGTTGCTACCCTGCTTCTGAATCTTTCAGCGGCAAAGTACGGTGGGGATGCCGCCATTGCCGGCATGTCTGTTGTCACGCGTCCCATCATGCTGATTTATTCCGCGATCATCGGTTTCGGTCAGGGATTCCAGCCGGTTTCCAGCTTTAATTACGGCGCCGGACTGACAAAAAGGGTAAAAGAAGGATTCTTTTTCTGCCTGAAATATGCGACGATCATCCTGACTGCCGGCGCTGTTTTCCTGTTTGTCTTTGCCGAGCCTATCGTAGGCTTCTTCCGTGATGACCCGAATGTCATAGAAGTAGGGAAGGTTGCTCTCCGGGCACAGACTCTCTTTCTGCCTCTACAGGCCATCATTGTCATGACCAACATGCTCCTGCAGTCCATCGGGAAAGGCATGAAAGCGTCCGTTACATCCGCAGCAAGAAGCGGGATATTTTTTATCCCGTTGATCCTGATCCTTCCAAAGGCATTCGGACTTTTCGGGGTTGAGATTACCCAGGCCTGCGCCGATCTTTTATCTGTTGTTTTATGCATCCCCATCGTTTACTCAGAAGTAAAACGTCTTTAAGAAAGCAGCTCTTCTGCGTATCGATCCGCAGAAGCAGGCTTTCGTCTATGCAATCAGAGAAATACATTCTTCAGAAAAAGGCCATGAAAAATGCACCGCCGCATTTTCCATGGCCTTTTTCTATACCTATTTCAGCCAGACAAAGACGCAGAACAACAGGAACAGAAATGCCGCAAGAGCAAAGACTCCACCGATCAGCAGAGCGGCTTTCAGGGCTCCCAGGGCGATCAGCTTCCGTTCTTCTTCTGTCCAGGCTTCCGCCTCTTCATCAACCCGAAGCGGCTCTTTCTCCGGACAGACATTCTCTTCAGCGCTTTCCTGTTCTTCCTTTTTCACATCCCACGGACGTTCTTTCCGATATTGTCTTCCGCCGGGCCGGATATCCCACAGTCTTCTGCTGTTCCAGGGCATTCCTTCCAGATCCATATCCGCCACCGTATATTCCGGAAGTATTTCCTTTTTCCTAGTCATACAGATGACACCTGACCATATGTCCGCTGCCCATATCTTTTTCTTTCGGTTCGACGGTTTTGCATTCCTCCCGGCACATGCGGCACCGGGTATGGAACTTGCAGCCCTTGGGCGGATTAGCCGGAGAAGGAATACTCCCCTCGAGAATAATACGGTTTCTCTTGATCTCCGGATCCGGCATGGGGATCGCGGAAAACAAAGCCTGCGTATAAGGGTGCAGCGGATTCGCGAATATCTCCCGGGTCGAACCGGTTTCCACCAGGCCGCCCAGATACATTACTCCGATCGTATCGGAAATATGCTCCACGACGGACAGATCATGGGATATGAAGAGATAGGTCAGACCTCTCTTTTCCTGCAGCTCCCGCAGCAAATTGATGATCTGCGCCTGCACCGAAACATCCAGGGCGGAAACCGGTTCATCGCAGACCACAAAGTCCGGGTTCAGCGCCAGAGCCCTGGCAATGCAGATCCTCTGCCTCTGGCCTCCGGAAAACTCATGGGGATAACGATCCTTATGGTAAGACTGCAGTCCGCAGTCATTCATCACCTTTGTCAGATAGTCCTGATATTCCGCTTTGGAAACCAGCCCGTGCTCCCGTACTGCCTCGCCGATGATCTCGCCTACGGGAAGTCGGGGCGATAGAGAGGAATAAGGATCCTGAAAGACAATCTGCATCCTGGTACGAAGCCTGCGGAGTTCTTTTGGGGACAATGCATGAACATCCTGCCCGTCAAAAATCACTTCACCGTCGGTCTTTTCCATCAGCCGAAGGATCGTACGGCCTGTTGTGGATTTTCCGCAGCCGGATTCTCCAACCAGTCCCATGGTGGTTCCCTTTCTGATCGTAAAGCTGACATCATCCACGGCCTTCACCTGCCCGACCTGATGGGAAAAGACTCCGCCCTTAATCGGAAAGTATTTTTTCAGATGGGAAACACGCAGGATATCATAAGACTCTGCCTGATCTTTCCCGTGAATCTCAGTTCCTGTCTGCTGCATCCGTATTTCCCTCCTCCCCGGATGAAAGATTGTACGTTGACTCATTTTCTTCGGATGACGATTTTGCCGCTTCGGCAGTTGGGCTGTCGAAGACGGAATCCGTCTCCTTTCCTTCGGCATATCGATAACAGCTCACTTCATGTGTCGGACTTAAGTGAACGATCCCCGGATAAGCGCCCTGGCAGGCCGGACACCTCATTTCACAACGGTCACGGAAATAACAGTAATCAGGCATGTCAATGGGATTCGGTACCTTGCCGGGTATACTGTAAAGCTTGTCCACCTGCCTTCCAACCACCGGCTTTGAACGCATCAGACCGATCGTATAGGGGTGGGAAGGGTTTTTAAATATCTCCGTCGCCGTTCCTTTCTCTACAACACGTCCCGCATACATGACGACAACATAGTCTGCCATTTCCGC
Source organism: Blautia sp. (assembly GCA_017475035.1). Classification (GTDB taxonomy): domain Bacteria; phylum Bacillota; class Clostridia; order Lachnospirales; family Lachnospiraceae; genus Blautia_A. Next base: position 47,838 of record JAFVGK010000159.1, on the reverse strand, counting down.
AATCACGCCCAGATCATGGGTGATCAGCATAATCGAAGAATGGATCTTATCCTTCAGTTCACGCATCAGGTCCAGGATCTGAGCCTGGATCGTCACATCCAGGGCCGTTGTCGGTTCGTCGGCGATAATCAGTCTCGGATTACATGCAAGACCTATGGCAATACAGATTCTCTGTCTCATGCCTCCGGAAAGCTCATGTGGATACATCCGGTATACGCCTTCACTGTTGGCAATCCCTACCATTTTTAACATTTCTATCGTGCGTTCTTTAATCTGCGCTTTGCTGAATGACGGATTATGAAGCTCTATGATCTCATCCACCTGCTCTCCGATCCGGAATACCGGATTCAGAGAAGTCATCGGTTCCTGAAAAATCATGGACATTTCATTGCCGCGCAAGTGCTGCATGATCTCTGTCGGTGTATTTACGATATTATAGGCCTTATTTCCCGCGTTAAAGCGGATCTGTCCTTCCACGGTCTGACCCTGGGGGCGCTGGACCAGCTGCATGAGGGACAGACTGGTTACCGATTTACCGCAGCCGGATTCTCCCACGATTCCCACGGTCTTCCCCAAAGGAACATCAAAGGAAACCCCATCCACAGCCTTGACCGTACCGATATCCGTAAAGAAATAGGTATGAACGTTGTCAAACTCGACCACATTCGCCGGGTCTTTCATCTTTACGATATATTCTGATTCCGGCACATTTTTACGGTTTTTCTTTTTTTCCATCTCGGCGGTAATTTTCCGGTTTTCTCGGGAAATACGGCGAGTCTCTTTCCCTGAGATATAATTCTCATTTTTCTTTCCGAATATAGCCATGCCAATCACCTACCGTTTCATCTTAGGATCGAAGGCGTCGCGAAGTCCGTCTCCGACAAAATTAAAGCCCAGCACCGTAATCAGGATCAAAAATCCCGCAGGAATCCAGACAAACCAATAATTTGTCAGCACATAAGCGTCATTAACCGCGTTCACGATATTGCCCCAGGATGCAAAGGGGAATTTTACGCCAAGTCCCAGAAAGCTCAACGTAGCTTCCGTCAGAATAACATCACCCAGCCCCATGGTTGCGATAACAATCAGCTGAGGAATGACGTTCGGGATCAGATGCCTGAAAATTCTCCGGGAAATCCGCACCCCTGTCGCTTCTGCGGCAATCATAAATTCCTGCTCTCTCAAGGATAGAATCTGTCCGCGTACCATACGCGCAATCCCCGGCCATCCCAGAAGTCCCAGGATTACACACAGAAGATAAATACGGATTCTCGGATCTACCTGGTAGTAATCCATAACCGCGCCGATGATGATATATAACGGCATCGCGGGAATACAGATCACCACATCCACGATACGCATAAGCGCGGTATCCGTCCATCCGCCAAAATAACCGGAAAGACCGCCGATCACAATGCCGATCAGCGTTTCAATCAAAATAACCACAAAACCGATCAGAAGGGATATCCTGCCGCCATACATCAGCCTGGTCAGCATATCCATCCCATTTCCGTCCGTTCCAAGCGGATGCGCATAGCTGGGACTCTGATAGGTTGCGTTTACGATCGTATTCTTGCGGTTACGGATGACGTACTGCGTATTGCGGGAAAGCAGCTGATAAGTTTCCTCTTCACCTGAAGAATTCTCTGCGGTAAAAGTATCCGTCTTTTCAGCAATCGCTTTCTCTACTTCCTCTTTAAAATTCAGAGATAAAAAGTTCCCCTTTGTCTGCGAGGAAACAAGCAGGTCGGAAATCGTCCCGATCAGCTCTCCGTCAGCAAAAATCTCCATGCCGCTTGTATTTGCAGCCGCCGAAAGCATGTATTCCTTATTGTCGACAGTAAAGGTTTTCTGATCTTCTCCTGTCGCCTCCGCCTGCGCAAGGGCTTCCAGAGCGGCAAGCTGCACTTCATAGCCGATCTCCTGATCCGAGGCCGGCGTATTAAATACCTTCTTGGTCGCCATCCCAATCTCTTCAGAACTGCTGATCGTCATTTCACGCCCGGACTGCGTAACAGAATATGCGGTGCCATCCAGTTCAAAACCGTCTTCTCCGGCTTCAACCGCTTTTTGAAACGCGGCCTTCATTTCTTCCGTCACTTCAAAGCCCTCTGCCGGTCTGAAAGAGCTTTTGCCCTTCAAGGTCATGACTGTCGCGACCGGAGCATTCTCATACAGGACAAAGCAAAGTCCTCTCTCTTCAGCCTGAAGCATCTGTCCATCCGCCTCAAAAGCGCCTCCGCCTTTTGTGCTGACCAGAATGAACCGCTGCCTTGCCGCATTGGACAATTCCGCGCCTTCTCTTGTCTCAAAAATCCAGTTCGTGTTGATGGCCGCTCCGGCATAGTCCTTCCAGAATTCCTCCGTAACACGAAATACCTGTGTCTCCCGATAGGGACTCACCACGCCGCCCACAAAAGAAAAGACAAACATCGTAATCAGAATGATCAACCCTGCCATGGCAAGCTTGTTTCGGAAGAATCGTTTTGCTACCAGCATTCCCGGCGAAAGGACTTTGACTCGCTGCTCATCATCCAGGGCAAGGCCGTCATCGCCCGGCATGCTGTTTTCCTGTGTCATTTTTTCTTTATCCATATTGCCTTCCCCTCCTTAGTTCACACGTACTCTCGGATCCACCACAGCATACAGGATATCTGCGATCAGATTTCCCAAGAGGGTCAGCACGGCCAAAAACGTCATATAGAACATGGTGAAGGGGATATCGCCCTGTATCAGACTCTGATAAGAAGTGTACCCTATCCCCGGAATCTGAAACAAGGTTTCGGTAATCATTGCGCCGGCAAAAAGCCCGGGAAGTGAATTGCCCAGAATCGTCACTACAGGAATCAGGGTATTGCGAAACGCATGATGATAAATGACCTTCTTTTCAGAAAGACCTTTTGCCCTTGCTGTCCGGATGTAATCCGCATTCAATACTTCCAGCATATTTGTACGCGTGTAACGCATCAGAGAGCCGACGCTCACAATGGTCAGCGTCAGAGACGGCAGTACAAGGTGCTTAGCGATATCCAGAAGCTTACCCCAGGAACTGTATCTTTCATGCATCCTTCCCACGATGCCATACAGATCAAACCATCCCAGGTGAATTGCAAAGACCCATTTCAGGATCGTGGCAAAAAAGAAGCTGGGCAGGGAAATACCGATCAGAGCCAGAACCGTCACGGCATAATCCGTCTTGCTGTACTGCTTCGTTGCCGAGAGAATTCCCAAAGGGATCGCGATGGCAATCTCCAGAATAAAGGATACCAATCCCAGCGCAAAACTATACCAGATAACACTTTTAAACTTTTCCGTCACAGGCTGATGCCAGACCCAGGATTCTCCAAACCTGCCGCGCACGGCATCCTTCAGCCAGAGGAAATATCCATGCAAAACAGGCTTGTCAAGGCCATAAGAAGCATTGAGCTCTGAGAGGAGCTCTTCATAGGACTTTGCTCCCTGTTTCTGTGACATTGTTCTCGCCCGGCCTTCCACATAGGAGGTTGGCAGCGCTCTCTCAACGCAATATATAATCAGGGAAACGAAAAACAAAATCAGAATGGAGAGCAAAAGACGCCGGATAATAAATTTCTTCATGAATTTATCCCTTCCGTTTTCTATACTCGCAGAGGGCGGCCTTCGCTGACAGGCGAAATATTACATTGTGCCGCCTCTGCCATAGTAAAAAGGGGAAGGACGGCTCCCCTCCCCTTTTTCAAAGATTTTTTTATGCGCACGATTTGTCTGCGGAAAGATGCCGCCTATGAGCGTAAATTCGGCATCTTAAACGAAAAAACGCAGCATTTTGTTCGTTTGCTGTAAATGAATCGGTATATGGTCAGTTCATCTCCATCCCGTTGATCTCTGCATACCAGTTATAATAAGTGGTCACGTCCGGAGTAAAGGTATCTGCTTTGATCCGTTCGGTACTATAGAGGATGCAGTTCTGTCTCTGATAAACCGGTACTTCGACACCCCAGTCAAGGATGATCTCCAGGCACTCCTTATATACAGACTTACGGTACTCCTGATCGGAAGTCGAGCGGGCGTCAATAATATCGGCATCCAAAGTCGGATCGCTGATGTGATAATAATTACTGCTTACCGCTTCTGTATGATAAATCTGATACATATCCGGGTCGATGGTCTGCTGCCATGCGGCGGTCCAGAGTTCAGCCGTTCCGGCATTCAAAGCATCCCACATAATATTGGTATCTGTAATATCATTGATCTCAAGAGAAAAACCAAGCTCAGAAAGCGCTGCCTTGGCATCAGTCAGGATCGCAAAGCTCGGATGATCACCGGTGCCTGCCCCGCCGATGAATATCTCATAAGAAAGCTTCGCTCCATCCGGAGCAGCCGTCAGGACTCCGTTTTCTACCGTATATCCGGCAGCCTCAAAGAAACCAAGCGCCGCCTCGGAAGCAGCCGCGAATTTCTCTTCATCTGTCATATCATCGGTATAAATCGGGTTTCCATCCACATCCCTGGAATATGCAACGGCATAATCGGAATCAGATTTCTGCGGAGCAGCCCAGGACGTATTGGAGATCGGATAGTTGATTACGGAAGCGGCATCCCCATAGTAAGAGTCAACTGCCACGTCACGGTATACAGCCAAAATGGTCGCCAGTGCTTTTCGAAGATTTCTGGAAGCATCTGAATCCGGCTCTCCGCCGACATTTACCGTATTCGCGTTAATGCCTATATAACCATAACCCAGATTATCTACAAGGCTGGTGCCAAGAACGTCGCCAGTCAGTTCACCATTGGAGTTAAAGCTGCGGATCTGCTCAAAATTCTCTTTGCTGCCGCTGGGATCTGCCAGATCGATCGTTCCTGTGGTAATACCGGAAATCTTATCCGGCTCAGAAGTCTCTCTGAACTGAAGATGTCTGATCTTCGGCACGCCGTCATAATAATTGTCATTTGCTTCCAGATAAACGGTTTTGTTTTCATATTTCACAAACTTATAGGGACCTGCCGCCAGCGGCTTCGCGCTCTTTGAACGGACAGAGGAAAGATCGCCCCTTGTGAAGCCAAACATGTTGTTATCATAATCATACAAGGCCGGGTCGCCGTAATAATGCATCGCTCCGATGGGCTGAGCAAGCTGATAAATCGTAGTCGCGTCAAAGCCGTTTGTGGTAAACTCCACTTCGTAATCGCCCAGTTTCCTGATTCCTTCTATATTCGGTACCTCTTCGCCTTCACCCTCCGCTGTCTTCTGCTCAACAAGGAAAGCCTGCGCGGCATTTTCCGCATCCGCGTCCAGGTAAGCGGCATCCCCGTAAGCAGCCGCAAGTCCCGCATAGTCTGCCCCATACATTTCGGTAAGATCAGCGATCAGCTCTTCGGCAGATTTTCCGGTTCCGTCATAGTCTGCGTCGGTACTGTACAGAGTTACAAAAAACTCATCCGCGCTGGATACGCCAAAATCCTCCGCGTAATCCTCCCAGGCTCCCTCACACCAGGAATATTCAGAAGCAAGCAGTGGCTCTACAACATCGTTTTTAATCTGGTCTGCCAGCGCCTCGGGCATTTCCTCCAGGACTGCTGAAATATCTTCCTCAGAAATATCCTCTGCCGCTGTGGAATTCAGACGATAGTTCTTTAATCCCTTGACGTTTGTGCCATAGAAGGTTGCGTTTCCGTCATAATCCGTATCAGCCAGGACATAGAAAGAGAAAATCACATCATCCGCAGTCAGTGGTTCCCCATCCTCATAGACAATATCATCACGAAGCTTAAAATTGTATACCGTCTCGGTATCTCCCTCTGTCACCGTAACATCGGCAATGCCATTATAATGATACATGGTACCATTATACTCCCTGTCCTCGCCTTCAATCCCGTTATAGATAAGGCCGCCGGATCGGTCATTGCCGATCATGCCCACCTGCGTCAGGTCCACGATCGTCTGATCGGAAACATTTTCAGCAAAGAAAGGACTGTACTTCTCTGAAAAATAATCGATACCTACGACCAGCGGGATATCATCTCCTTCTGCAGCGGCTTCTTCTGCCCATACTGATGAAAAAGCGCTGAGAGACATTACCGCGGCAAGTGACAGAGCAACGACTTTTCTTAGCTTCATGATCTCATCCTCCTTAATATACTTAATTCTCTTTTTCCACGCAGGAAAGGAGTTCAGGAAAACCCTTTATCCAACCTGATGAAAAAAATTCTTCTTTATGATAACATTTATGATGAAATCTGACAAGTACGAATCAAAAAAAGGCTTTCTCAAACCGGCAGAATGATCTCCACCGAAGTTCCCATTCCGGGTTCGGTATCGATATGGATGGTGCCCTCGTACCTGTCAATAATTTTTTTCATCAACGCATAACCGTTTCCATGCCCCTCGCCTTTCGTCGTGGTATGAGGATCATAGATGGAAAACAGTATTTCATCGGAAATCCCGCCTCCGGTATCATCACAGACAATGGTTGTATGGCCTTCTTCCGTATATATCCCGAGTTCAATACGCTTAACCGGATAATCATGACTGTTTAACTCATCCATGGCATTCTCAACCAGATTTCCCACGAGTGTAATGAAAGAATCCACCGGAAGCGCTTCTATTTTGGATTCAAAATAACTGTCCTGCTTCACAACGAAGGTAATCCCCAGTTCATTCGCTCTGAGAAGCTTTCCGATCAGGAGAGCCGCCAGCGAAGCAATCGGAACCCGGTGGTGTATATCGCTCACAGCCTGGCTGGACGCAAGGCTTGTATGCAGAATATAATCTTTGGCCTGTTCGATCTCCTGCATTTCCAGCAGCCCCAGAATCACATGAAGCTTATTCATAAACTCATGATTTACGGCCCGCAAAGTATCTACCATATATTTTGCGCCGGTTAATTCCTCTGCCAGCTTCGTCATTTCTGTCTTATTGCGGAAGATTGAAACCGCTCCGATGATCTTTCCGTTTCTTTTTACAGGGATACGGGAGGAAATAATATTCCTGCCTTTGATCGTAAAATGAATATCATGTTCCGCAATGCCAGTATGTACAGTATTTACCAGCCTGGTTTCCGGATAATAACCCGAGAGTAGTTTTCCTTCCGTGTTTTCTTCCGGATTCAGATCCAGCATTCTTTTTGCAGAATAGTTCATCAGAATAACCCTGCCCTCGGTGTCAATGGCAAAAAGCCCCTCATCCAGGGCATTCATCACTTCTTCCCGTTCTATATAAAGATCCACAAACTCTTCGGGACGGTAGCCCAGAAGTATTTTTTCCAGCCTTTTTCGATAAAGATCCGCAATCAGGATACCCAGGCCGATCATTACAGAAAGGGCAATGAAAAAGGAACTGATGATCCGACGGCGAAACAGCTTGATATTCCCCTGAAGCACAGAAGCCATCACAAAGCCAAGAATCTCCCCGTCTTCCCCGGTCACTCCATGAAAGGCTCTTCTCTGGAGGCCAAGTGTACCTGTCGCAACAGAAATATAAGGAAGCGCTCCTTTCAGAATTTCTGTTTCATCATTGCCGATGAAGGTATCTCCGATCCTGTCATGTTTTGTATGATAAAAGCGCCTGCTCTGGCCGTCACAGATTACAATAATATCCAGGTTGGAAATGCAGGAGGTCAGCATATCCAGCTGCGCGCACAGCTGCGGGTCCGATTTCCCCTTTTTCAGCATGTCTCTTACTTCCGGCATGCACGCGACCATTTCCGCAAAATCCGTAATCACGACATCCTGATCTGCGTTTTTTATCTTGAGCGCGTAATTCAGGCAGATACCACCCGTAGACAAAATCGTTAAAACAATCAGGAGAAGGACAGAGATGTACATCCTTCCTGAAATAGTCAGCCGTTTTTTCTGTTTCATTTGGATTTCCTCTTTACATCGACAAAAGCCCGATTGCTATGTAACTGATTTCTGAGGTATACTCCCGGACAAACAGACAAGTAATTCGGGACAGCAATTTCTGACATAATCCTTATGCTGCCTGAATCAGAAAACTCAGATCAGCCGGTACCGGATGGACGGCCTTCCTCCGGTAGAATAATCCACCATGCTTTGTATTTCTCCCATTTCCAGCAGATAGTTTAAGTATCTGCGGATTGTGATGCGGGACAGAGAGACTTCTTTGGATATATCATCACTGCTCAGAAATATTTCTTTATGCGCTCTTAAATGATCTCTCAGAAGCTCCAGAGTCTGCGCCTGTATCCCCTTTACCTGCGCTTTATCCATATTATGTACCGTCGTGAGCGAAGGGATTCTTCCTGCGATCAGACTGTCAATCTCTTCCTGTGAAAGTCTGGAATCACTGGACCGCAGTTCCTGCACCATAATAAACTTATTCAAGGATTCCCGAAATCTCTCAAACGTAAAGGGTTTTACAATGTAATCCAAAATCCCCAGAGAAAATAATTCCGCAATCTCCCCGGCAGAACTGGCTGCGGTAATCATGATCATTGCCACCGAAAATCCTTTCATATGGCATGTCTGGATAAACTCCATTCCATTCATAAGCGGCATATAATAATCCACAATTGCCAGATCTACTTTATTTCCTTCCATATATTCAATCGCTTCGCCCCCGTTCCCGAAAATGGCATCCAGAACAAAACGGGAATCCGACTGCAGGTATTGCCTGTTGATCGATGCAACCATCGGGTCATCCTCAATGATGATCGTTCGGTACATGACACACCCCTTTCTCTTCACTTCAAGATAATAATCCCGGCCGCCGCCCATAACAGTTAAAACAGGGCAGAGGAAGGCGTCCTGCCCCCTGCCATAGAACAAAGGCTGCCATGGGAATCTCCCCATGACAGCCTTTGCCTTTCCTTCCCTATATCAAATGTTGCACTGATTTCTGTTCATAAACATCAAAGCATGCCGCCCAGTGTTGAAAGAAGCAATGAGCCCAGAAGCAGAATGATCGCTCCGCCGAGTCGGGACGAAATCTGTGCAAAAGGCATCAGTTCCATACGATCCGCGGCGGAAAGAACGGCTACGTCACCGGTTCCGCCCATGTTGGACATGCAAAGACCTGCAGTAACACCTGCTTCAACAGGATAGAAGCCTACAATCTTACCGACAAGAGCAGCGCCAAAGAATGCGCCGATAACAGTGACACCGCAAAGAGCCAGGTATGTCCAGGAGAAGCTGCTGATGACCTGTCCCAGATCCAGATAGCAAAGACCGATACCGAACAAAAGAACATTTGTAAGGTTTTTCATGATAAACTGGAACCACTGATAGCATGCGATCTCAGCCCACTCCGGCATAAAGTTGCCGATCTTAAAGACAGCAACCGTGATGATCATAAACGCATAAGCATGGATCGTCACGCTCGGAACCAGAAGGCTCCAGATACTGGACAGAATGTAACCCCAGCTGAAGAATGCTCCTGAAATCAAAAGACCGATACCAAGATTCGTCACAGTGACCGCGTCTCTCTTTGCCTGCATCTCCGGGCTGATCTCCAGCTCAGCAGGATCCATGGCAGAAGACTGCATCAACTGGCCGTTGCCGTTCCACCATTTGCCGCGGAGGATCTTTACGAGCAGACCGCCCAATACAATCGAAATCGCATTGCCGATGGCAACCGCAGGCGTCATGACAGACAATGCCTCCGAAGCGGTCATAGTACCTGAAGCGTCAAAAATCTTGGACAATGGTGACGCGCCGGCGCCCATACCGCCGCCCATGATCGGCAGAGCAATCAGAAGGAGAGCCTTGATATCGCCATATTCCATCACATGGGCAACACCCATGCAAAGACCAAAGGCCAGAACCAGTCCGCCAAAGATAGCCGGGAAATATCTTGCCGCAGCCTTGATCAGGAGCTTACGGTTCATACCAAGAATTGAGCCTGTGATCAAAGCCGCAATATACCAATCCAGGAATGCGCCTGTCGGCTTAAAGAAGGAATTGATGCTGCCTACAAGATCATAGCTCTTCCAGAGCTGCATATAAGCGACAGCGTTTCCCTCCGCGTCCGTGATGGTTTCCGGAAGCAGATGGAAATAATGCAGCGCAGCAACACCAAAGAGAACGACGATCGCGCCGCCGCCAAAGAAATCCTTGATAATCGGCGTCTTATTGCCGATCAGGTCAAGCCAGGTGCCTACCACGATCATAAACGCAAAGCATCCGGTCATGCCGACAGGAAGAACTCCGATATAAGTCGCAATCAGAATAATGACCGAGATAAATGCAAACATTTTCCACGGCATATTAAAGAGTCTGAATTCTTTTTTCTCCATTGTTTTCGTCCTTTCACATATTTATGACAGCATCGACAGAAGCCTGATTCTGCCTCATCAGATTCTTGCAACTCCGCTGTCAATGGCAGCCTGGGCGACGGCCTTTGCTACCGCAGGACCGACCTTCGGATCGAAGGCGTAAGGAATAATATAATCGGCGCTCAACTCATCATCAGAAATGAGATCAGCAAGAGCCTTGGCTGCCGCCATCTTCATCTCTTCATTGATATCCTTTGCACGGACGTCAAAGGCGCCTCTGAAAATGCCCGGGAAAGCAAGGACGTTATTGATCTGGTTCGGGAAATCGCTGCGTCCCGTAGAAATAACGGCAGCTCCGCCAGCCTTTGCGTCATCCGGGAAAATCTCCGGGGTCGGATTTGCGCAGGCAAATACGATGGCATCCTTATTCATGGTCTTAACCATTTCCGTCGTAACCGTACCGGGAGCGGAAACGCCGATGAAGACATCTGCTCCAACCAGCATATCCGCAAGGCTGCCTGCCTTCTTTTCCTTATTCGTAACCAGGGCCATCTCTTCCTTGATCCAGTTCAGACCATCTCTGCCCTCATAAATCGCGCCTTTACGGTCACACATAACGACATTCTGAAAACCTGCGGAGAGGAGAAGCTTTACGATAGCGATCGCAGCAGCGCCGGCGCCGGAGGTAACGATCTTTACTTCCTCTTTCTTCTTTCCGACAACTTTCAATGCATTTAAAAGACCTGCCAGCGTAATAACCGCGGTACCATGCTGATCGTCATGGAAAATAGGAATATCCGTGCATTCCTTCAGCTTGCGCTCGATCTCGAAGCACCGGGGAGCCGCGATATCCTCCAGGTTAATGCCGCCGAAGGAACCGGAAATCAAAGCGACTGTCCGGACAAACTCATCTACATCCTTTGTCTTGACACAGAGAGGGAATGCATCCACATCACCAAAGGACTTAAACAGGACACATTTACCTTCCATGACAGGCATACCTGCCTCCGGTCCGATGTCGCCAAGTCCGAGTACAGCTGTCCCGTCAGTAATAACGGCGCAAAGATTATGACGGCGAGTCAGCTCATAAGACTTATTTACGTCCTTCTGAATCTCAAGACACGGCTCTGCTACACCAGGCGTATAAGCAAGGGAGAGATCGTCCTTCGTCTTAACCGGTACACGGGAGATCACCTCGATCTTGCCCTTCCATTCTCCATGAAGCCTTAAGGATTCTTCTGCGTAATTCATCTTTTTTCCTCCTCTTCTGAGTCCTGAGGGAAAACAAGCCTTAACACTGTCAGGCATCGCTTCGTATCCCTCTGTCATTTTGTATATAGTGACCATGTATGCATTGCCCTCAGGCAAAACGATAGTCACATTATACAGCATTTTTTTTAATCCGTAAAGTATCTGTAAGTATTTTACCACTTAAGAAAGTAATAAAAATATTGTGGATTGTTTAACAATCAAAGCGGAAAAACTGTCAAAAGCTTGCCAGCAGGTTTTTCTTCTGCTATACTTTTTTATCAAAACAGCACACCCTCAGGAGGTTCACTATGGAATTTGCAAACCGGATACAGAGGTTCGGCGATGAAATTTTCGCTTCACTGAACGAGAAAAGACTGGAATTGGAAAGACAGGGAAAAAAGATTTATAATCTCAGCATCGGCACACCGGATTTCACACCACCGGAACATATCATGGAGGCTTTAATCGAAAGCGCTAAAGATCCCGCATCCTGGAAATATTCTCTCAGGGATATACCGGAGCTGCTGGACGCGGTATGTGAATATTATCAAAAACGTTTCGGTGTTGCGATTTCACCGGATCAGATCATGAGCTGTTACGGAACGCAGGAAGGCACGGGACATTTGTGCCTGGCGTTATTAAACCCGGGCGATACGATCCTTCTTCCGGATCCGTGCTATCCCGTATTCCAGGCAGGCGTTTTTCTGGCGGAAGCAGAGCCCTGGTATTATCCCCTGACAAAGGAACATGGTTTTCTGCCCTGGCTGGAGGGGATACCGGAGGAAGTCGCAAAGAAAGCCAAAGCAATGATCGTCAATCTTCCTGCCAATCCGGTCGGTTCCATAGCAACCCCTGCCTTCTATGAAAAGCTCGTTGCCTGGGCAAAGGCAAATGATATCCTGATCATTCATGACAACGCTTACAGTGATATTATCTTCTCCGGCACGGAGGGAAAAAGCTTCCTTGGCACCCCTGAGGCTATGGATGTGGGAGTTGAGTTTTTCAGCCTCTCCAAATCATTTAATGTTACCGGTGCACGGATCAGCTTCCTGATCGGCCGAAGGGATGTCATCCAGGCCGTAAAGCTCCTGAGGAGCCAGATCGATTTCGGAATGTTTCTTCCTATCCAGAAAGCAGCGGTCGCAGCCCTCAAGGGATCCCTTGAACAGGTTAAACAACAATGCAAGGATTATGAAGAGCGGCGCGACGCTCTCTGCGGCGGAGCCAGAGAGATCGGATGGAATATTCCGGATGCTGACGGAAGCATGTTTGTCTGGGCACCGATTCCCGAATCCTATGCCGCCTCCCATAACACAGCTCTGAACGTTGACTCAAGGCCTTCTGATGGCGATTCTGCTGCTCCGGCAGCCGGGCTGCCGAAGACAAAATCAGGCTCCAGCATGGATTTTTGTATGGATCTTCTGAACAAAGCAGGGGTTCTGTGTACACCCGGCAGCAGTTTTGGTCCTCATGGAGAAGGATATGTCCGGTTTGCGCTGGTTCTTCCGCCGGATCAGATAAAACAGGCTCTGGCCGCTGTAAAGAAAAGCGGAATCCTGGGATAAGAAAAACAGGAATAAAACTACAGCCTGGCCATTCCCCTTGAAAGACATAAGGTCTGAAGTGTCTCCGAAAGAGCCGGAGCCGCTTCAGACCTTTTGTATCCCTTCGGCTTCAGGAATGAATTCTCTTATGTGCCTCCACGGCAATTTCCGGCAAGAGGTTATAAGCAATCATGATATCCCCGTTTTTATAGGAAAGAGTTTTCTTAGTTACCGGGATATATGTAAGATCCTGGTCTCCGTCCTTCTTAGGCGCATGTTCCACGACCAGCTCCCACGCAGAATCAAGCACGGCTTCTTCTTCCTTCATCCTGTTCAGGGAATCTCTTTTCTGTTTTGCCTCCCGATATGACTGTACGCAGCCGAGAATGCCGCACAGGACAGCAAACAGACCAAGCATAAAAAAAACTCTGTCCCTGCGCAAAAGCAGAATATCCGCGACAATCAGAAGGATCCCTGCGACACTGACAGCCCCAAAGCACATCATCTTTTTCCGGATTGTTTTCCCGACATCAAGGTTTCTTTCCTTTCGTGCCTTCGCGCAGTTTTCACAGACACAAAACTCATGAAATGATCCCAGTGCCTGCACTTTTCTTTCTCCTCCGATATCACGAATCGGAAGGGTCTGTACCTCCAGCGCACGAAATGTAAGCAGTTTTCTGCCGGCGGCCTGATTGCAAACAATACAGCTGCTCATTTTTTCCTCCTCCTTCGCAATGATATAATATGATTACATCGACAAAAGCCTGATTCTACGGATCGCTTGCAGTCAGTAAACGAATCAAAATGCAGGCATTTTATTTGTTTAGTGACTGCAAGCCGACATACCGTCCGGATGGTTATTCTGCTGCCTGTCGGGCTCCGGGAAAAATATGTTTCCCATAACGCGGTTTTGTACTTCAGATGACGATTTCGGCTTCACTTTCTGCTATATAAAAGCAAGAATCCTCTCTGCTATAAATACTGCCAGGCAGGCAAGCAGCGCAACCTGCAATAAACTCTTCTCATAATACGCCGCTGCCAGGGCAACAGCGAAACCGACAACAGCCGAAGCCACGCTGGCAGTCGCAGATAAAATCGCCGGAAACGTCATGGCGGCCAGACATGCATACGGCACGTAATAAAGAAATGATTTCACCCAGGAACTGGTAATTTCCTTTTTCACAAGAACCAACGGAAACATACGGATCAGATATGTCACACCCGCCATAACCAGAATATAAATATAGACATTACCCTTCATCTCTTTTCCCCCAGATCAGCCTTTTCTCTCTCATCCGTATCCCGGATCGGGAAAAGCCACGCGGCTGCAGACGCGGTCACAAGTGTAATAATGATAATCGCAAATCCGGATGATACATTCTTCAGCATCGGTACATAAGCAAAAAGAGAGCTTAAAAACATGGCAAGGATCACCACACACAAAACAGGACGTTCTTTTTTTGCCGGCGGTATAATAATCGCAAGAAACATCCCGTAAATCGCCACACTCAATGCGCTGACGATAAAATCCGGAAGAATGCTTCCTGAAACCGCCCCGACAGCGGTTCCTATCGTCCATCCCGGAATCGCCGCTGTCATCAGTCCATAATTATACCACGCACTGACCTTTCCCGGCTGACTGGCGCTTACGCCGAATATTTCATCCGTGACGCCGAAAGCAACAGCGAAGCGATGTCCCCAGGCTTCATCCCTGCGTAATTTCTGAGAAAGAGAAAAGGACATCAGACAATAGCGCATATTGATCACCAGCTCAGTCAACGCTATTTCCCAATAGGAACCTGCGGCGAGAATAATATCCAGGCCGGCAAACTGTCCTGCCGAAGTCAGATTTGTCAGGGAGATCAGAACAGCCTGGCAGATCGTCAGTCCTCCGGAAACGGCCATCATGCCAAAAGTAAAAGAGACGGCAAAATATCCCAGCCCAATGGGGATGCCGTCTTTTACCCCATGTCGATAATTTTCCATTTTCAAAGCCCTCTCCTCCCATAACGAAGCGCGCACGTTGACTCATGATGATTCTGCTGCTTCGTAAGCCCTGCTGCCGAAGCAGCAGAATCAGTCTCCTCACATCATTTTCTCCCATTCGATTCCTTATTGCCTGAAAAGGGAATATATGTTATACTTGAATTTAACAGTTCAGCCCAAGAAACACGAGGTGATAGAAATGAAATCAAATGAATCTGCTGAAAACTACCTGGAGACGATCCTGATCCTTAGCAAGAAAAAACCCGTTGTCCGCTCCGTTGACATCGCGGATGAACTTGGTTTCAAAAAATCCAGCGTAAGCGTTGCCATGAAAAACCTTCGCGAAAAGAATCATATTTATGTTACGCCGGAAGGATATATTTATCTGACACAAAGCGGCCAGGAGATTGCCGATATGATCTACGAACGGCATCAATTCCTTTCCCAGTGGCTGATTCAGTTGGGGGTTGATCCTAAAGTCGCAACAGAAGATGCCTGCCGGATCGAACACGTGATCAGTCCGGAAAGCTTCACAGCTATCAAAAAGCATATCTCACTATCATAAGATCAAAACGGCAGCACACTTTGACCGGTTCTGTGCCATAGCAGAAGGCGGGAACTGCTATCGACGCAGCTCCCGCCTTTTTATTTTCCCAGAGCCGCCCAGAGGAAGATATCACCTGTCGGTGACGGCGGCAGGGAACAAGGCAGAGCGGAGGCTTCAACTCCCTCTGCCCTGTTATGATGGCAAGGCCGTCCAAAGAAAGATGCTCTTATCTGGCAAGCCTGAAGATCTCAGCAGTCTCCTCGATTCCCAACGGACGGATCCGGGTCAGAGGTCTTTTACCTTCTCTTGTTGCTTCCCGGGCAAGCTCCATACACTCCTCATCACTGGGAGCCGCGCCCAACATGGAGATCGTTACCGGCATATCCAATTCTCTGAAGAAAGCCGTCGTCTTTTCAATCCCGGCTTCGGCAGCTTTCCTGTCGTCTTCATAATCCACGCCCCATACCTTCCTGGCAAATTGCGCAAACCTCGGCAAGGCGCCGTCTTCCAGGTACAGATATTTCGCCCAGGCTTCCCAGACAGCAGAAAGTGTTGCGCCATGGGTAAAATCATATCGCCCGCCAAGAGCCTGTCCTAAGGCATGTACGGAAAAATCCCTGTTTCTGCCAAGGCCTGTCAGCCCATTGTGTGAAATAGAGGAACACCACATGATTTCAGCCATCGCATCGTAATCCGTCTGATCCTTCATGAGCTTCCGCCCGTTTTTGATTACCGTACGCAGCAGCCCCTCCGCAATCTCATCAGTCAGGTCACAATGGCTGTCAGGAATAAAATAACGCTCCATCGTATGCATCATAATATCCGTAATGCCGTTGGAAAGCTGAACCTTCGGCAGGGTCATAGCCAGACAGGGATTCATCACCGCAAACCGGCAGCGATTAAAATCCGTATTAATTCCACGTTTCTGCTTTGTTTCTTCATTGGTCAGAACAGCGGAATCACTCATTTCACTTCCTGCTGCCGGAATCGTAAGCACGACTCCCACAGGGAGGGAGCGGGTCAGCGCAATTTTGCCAAGCCAGATCTCCCACAAATCAGACCCCGCCATCGCTGTACCATGCGCAATCGCTTTTGCCGTATCGATGACGCTGCCGCCCCCGATGCCGAGGATAAAATCAGCTCCAAAGTCTGTCGCGCGCTTTACCCCTTCTCTGGCGTGAGCAAGCGTAGGATTTGCTTTTACTCCGCCAAAGCTTTCATAAGCCAATCCCGCATCAGAAACCGACGCCTCAACAGCAGAAAGCAGACCGCTGCGAACAGCGCTTCCGCCTCCGTAAACAATCAATACCCGGCTCCCGCCGGCTTCCCTGATCAGTCTCCCGGTCTCCTTCTGGGTATCCTTACCGAAAACTACTTTTGTCGGGGTATAGTTTACAAAATTTTCCATAATATCCCTCTCCTGCATGCGGATCCGGAACATCAGGAGACAAATCCTGACTGCCCGCTCACCTATTTACGTACAACATCCACTCTTTTTCCCTGAACAACATAACGGGTCGTGTCATCTCCCGTACAGGTAGATAACGTAACGATATGATCCTGCACCGTAAGTTCTCCCGGAGTGGTAAGAATTTCGGAACGTTCCACGATTTTTTTCATATATTCCACGAATTCTTCTCCCGGTCCTTTAAATAACGTATAGGTATCCGAAGTCACACCGGTAACATAGGCGGAGATAATCTCATAGCGATAATCTTTATCCGGGGTAAAAATCCAGAAATACTTACTTTTGTTATAAGCATCTGCATTCGTGCTGAATCTGCGCAGCTGTCCGAACATGGAGCCGTTTTTCATATTGTGGCCATAAACGATAGTGTTGCAGTCATTAAAATCATCACTGTTTTCGTAATCCGCGAAAATCGTACCGGCGAAATTATAATTTTTCTGGTAGGTCATATGCAGATAGTAGCTGTTATCTATACCTCGCACAATCGGATAGCTGATCCCATCCAGGGCTTCAATGTAAATCCAGCCGATTACATCATCATTTACCTGTTTTAATGCGGCAAAATCAATCGACATAGGTACCGCCACGGAAGGCTCTGTCTGTGTATTCGGAGTCTGCGCCTCCCGTTCCCCGTCGGGCGTCCTCTCTGTCACCACCATCTGCGCGATCGCATTGTACTCATCGGATCCTTTTTTATACTCTGTGTAAATGTGATAAAGATTATATGCCGCAAAAAGAAAAACTCCGATTGCAATCACAAGAATAAATGTCAGTAAAAAATCTGATTTTCTTTTCTTTTTTCTTCTCCCTCTGCTGTTTCTGGGAGCAGAGTTTAATGCACGTGTCCTCTCCAGGGTCTTCCGATCCGGCGAAGCCGACTTTTTTCTTCTATCAGCCACGTTTTACCCCCCATCATCTTTTCATACAAACAGCCCCGAAAGGGCTGCTGCATGAATGATTATAGAAGAGTTTTTCAGGGTTGTCAAGAGAACGGGACCTGAACAGCAACTTGATTTGACCTTCCGGATCTGCTATAATGATGGCATTAAATCCGGTTCTGAGGATCGTTCCAAAGGAAACTGTCCGCGATCCTGAATCTGAATCAACGCACCAGCAGATGTCTGATGTAAAAACACAGTGCCCAGCATAAAAAATGACTCTTCCGTTCTTGTGTCGGACACAGTCTCAGATAATATCAAAGTACAATGGAGCCGCGGCTGCCTGGCGGCCGCGCAGTGTATCATTCCTGCTTTATGGAGGATCAACAATGAATTACAGTAGAAAAGCGATTGACCAAAAGCGCAATGCTCTGATCTCCAGAACTTCCATGCTGGGAAATCGAGCCAACGTGTCCATAATACGTATCCTTTTGATTTCTCTCATTGCTCTCGCAACAATGGGAATCTGCGGTATTATCGGATCAGCAAGAGGTGTCATCGCAAATGCCCCGAACGCCGAGGATGTGGATATCATGCCGCTTGGATACGCAACCTTTCTTTACGACGATCATGGGAATCAGATCCGAAAGCTTGCGGCGCCGGATGCCAATCGCCTCCCTGTCTCCATCTCTCAGATCCCGCTGGAGCTGCAGCATGCCGTTGTTGCAATTGAGGATGAACGTTTTTACGAGCATAACGGAATCGACATCAGAGGCATTCTCCGTGCCGGCGTACATGCTTTTACCTCACGGGGCTTCGACCAGGGCGCCAGTACGATTACCCAGCAGCTTTTAAAGAACAACGTCTTTACAAACTGGACGAACGAATCGACCCTGATTGAACGATTTACCAGAAAGCTGCAGGAACAGTACCTTGCCGTCCAGATCGAGAAAAAAATAAATAACAAAAATGTCATACTCGAAAATTATCTGAATACAATCAATCTCGGCGCAGGCGCCTATGGCGTCCAGGCAGCTTCCAGACAATATTTTAATAAGGATGTCTGGGACCTCAATTTATCGGAATGCGCCGTTCTGGCCGGAATCACACAAAATCCGACCGGCTACAATCCTATTCTTTATCCTGAAAAGAACGCGGAACGCCGTGAAATGGTCCTCTCCCATATGCTTGAACAGGGGTATATCACTTCAAAACAATATAAACGCGCGATGGCGGATGATGTTTATACCAGGATCGCACAGGCTCAGGAAGCTACCGCTTCGGAAGACAGCAACATTTATTCTTATTTCGAGGATGAGCTCACAGAGCAGGTAATAAACGATCTGATGAGCATCAAAGGCTATACCCGTACGCAGGCACAAAACCTTCTTTACAGTGGGGGGCTTCAGATTTATACCACACAGGATCCGGCTATCCAGAAAATTATGGATGAAGAATATTCCGATCCGGCCAACTATCCTTCCACAGTTCAGTATGAACTTGATTATGCTCTTACGATCGAGACGAAAGAAGGAGAATACGCAAGCTACAGCAAAGAGATGCTGCAGCTGTATTTCCAGAATACAGATCCTTCTTTTTCTCTTCTGTTTGACACTCCTGAAGCAGGGCAGGCCTATGTCGACCGTTATCGCGAGGCTATTCTCGCCGACGGCGGCACCGTTATCTCAGAACGGGTAAACTTTATCCCCCAGCCACAGTCCTCCATGAGTGTCATTGACCAGCATACAGGCTATGTCAAGGCTATCGTCGGCGGCCGCGGAGAAAAGACAGCCAGCCTTACCCTGAACCGGGCAACCAATTCCACCAGGCAGCCCGGATCCACCTTCAAGATTGTCTCAACTTACGCGCCTGCTTTAAATGAAAAAAGAATTACCCTTGCCACAACCTATGAAGACAAGCTCGTTTACTATCCCAGCGGGGAACCCGTAAATAATGCCTGGATGTCCTTCAGCGGCACAACCACCATCCGTAAAGCAATCCAGAACTCCGTCAATACGGTAGCTTTCCAGGTCATGCAGGATATCACTCCCGAGCTTGGCTTAAAGTATCTCGATAATTTCGGCTTCACGACATTGGCTCATGGTACGGAAGCGGATACCGATGCATATGGCAACGTTTATACAGACGCCACATTGGCGACTTCCCTTGGCGGTATTTCTTATGGCGTAACGAATGTTGAGCTCTGCGCTGCTTATGCCTGCATCGCCAATGAAGGACGTTATATTAAACCGATTTATTATACAAGGATCATCGATCACAACGGCAACACCCTTATTGAGAATGCCTCTGTGGAACGTACCGTGATCCGTGACAGTACGGCATATCTGCTGACCAGCGCAATGCTCGACGTAGTGGAAAAGGGTACCGGCACTTCCTGTAAGCTTGACAATATGCCCGTGGCCGGAAAAACAGGTACGACGGAGGATTATAACGACCTCTGGTTCGTCGGCTTCACTCCGTATTACACCTGCGCCGTCTGGTCCGGGTTTGATGATAACGCTGAAATGCCGGAATACGCCCGCAATTTCCACCAGGGTCTTTGGAAAAAAGTCATGACCAGGATTCATGCAAATCTCACCCCGGTCAGCTTCACCTGCCCCTTATCCGTACAGCAGGCGACAGTCTGCGAAATCACCGGGCTTCTGCCCACCTATGACTGTCCGGAGATCACGGAATATTTTGAAGGAGCGGATATCCCGACAGAGCATTGTTACGGGCACGGATACAGTTACGATGAGGATGATGACCTGGACAGCTATGTTGATTACAACGACAGCAGCCAGAACGGATCTCAGAACAACCAGAATGATCGTGATAATCTGGATGACTGGGATTATATCATGGAAGGAATTCCTGATGATGAGGATTGGATTCTGAGCAATTCAGATGAAGACATTATTCCGATCGGGTAACAGACAAAGTTAAACAAAACCGTTTCTTTAGGAAAATGTCACCGGCAGGCGGCATTTTCCTTTGGGCGGCTCTGGGATAAAAAGAGCGCTTCGCGTTTAGATTATATCCAAAACGCGAAGCGCTTTTATTTCATTTGTAGAATGATCACGGATTAACAGCAAAATGATGCCGTTAATCATTTAACACCATGCGCGCTGCTCCATAAATACCTGCATTGTTGCCCAGGCTGGCTATCACGATCGGCGTAGTTTTGCAGGGGGTGAATGCATACTTAACATAAGCTTTTTGTATGATATCCGTAAGCACTTTACCGGCACGCGACACGCCGCCGCCTATGACAATCGTCTCAGGATCAAGTACCGCACAGAACACGGCAACCGCGTTCCCAAGGATATCCGCGGCTTTCTCTACAATCTCAATGGCTGCCGGATCCTCATCTTTATATGCGTCAAAGACAGCTTTTGCATCCAGGGTGCCGTCTTCGTAAAACTGTTTCAACACGGTTTCTCCCGCATAATCTTTCACCCGCTCCCGTGCCAGGCGGGCAATCCCTGTCGCTGAACAGTACTGTTCAAGGCAGCCGAAGTTGCCGCAGTTGCAGGCGATCGTTTCCTCTCTGTTTACATGCGCGTGTCCCACCTCTCCGGCAGAACCATGTGCTCCTGAAACAATCTTTCCGTCTACAATCACGCCTCCGCCTACACCGGTACCCAGCGTGAGCATCAGAACGGATCGCGATCCCGCAGCGGCACCCTTCCAGGCTTCACCGAGCGCCGCAACATTTGCGTCATTTCCTGCCTTGGCCGGAAGTCCGGTCAATGCGGCAAGCTCACTGGCTACCGCTTTAAAGCTCCAATGCAGATTTACGGCAACAGGTACTTCTCCTTTTTCATTTACCGGTCCGGGTATGCCAATGCCGACGCCATCTATATTCGCCATATCGAGTCCCATTTCTTCGATCTTCTGCTTGATCGTCTGAGCCACGTCCGGCAAAATGGAGGATCCTTCATTTTCAGTCCGAGTAGGAATCTCCCACTTCTCCACCAAGGTGCCGTCCGTTGTAAACAATCCGCATTTGACGGTTGTTCCGCCGACATCAATTCCAAAGCAATACATACCCATGGCCAAAACTCCTTTCGCCTTTATTCAATCCACATTCACTCTTTTATCAATGAGCCTGCGCTTCTGCACAAGTATCCTGATCGTTGCTTCATTCCTGACGCTTTCTGGTAATATTTGCCTGAACTCTCTTATAAAGCTCCTCCGCAGCGTTATATCCCATCTTCTTCTGACGATGGTTTACGGCTGCTGCTTCCACAATCACGGCCAGATTTCTGCCCGGACGAATCGGAAGGGAATGGCATACGAGCTTATTTCCCAGATACTCTGTATACTCCTCCTTTAATCCCAGACGATCATACTCTTTGTCTCTGTCCCATTCTTCCAGTTTGATCACCAGATCAACAGACTGTGTATTTTTTACACTCTCCACGCCGAAAAGAGTCTTTACATCTATGATGCCGATGCCGCGCAGTTCAATAAAATGCCTCGTAATATCCGGAGCCGAACCGACAAGAGTAACATCGCTCACCTTTCGAAGCTCGACAACATCGTCGCTGACGAGACGGTGTCCTCTCTTTATCAGCTCCAAAGCCGCTTCGCTCTTACCGATACCGCTCTCACCAGTGATCAGAACGCCTTCTCCGTAAACATCCACCAGTACTCCGTGAATGGATATACAGGGAGCAAGCTGAACGCCCAGCCATCGGATAATCTCAGCCATAAAGCTCGATGTCGTACGCTCCGTCACGAAAGTAGGGACATGATATTTCATCGCCATCTCGATCATATCCTGTGAGGGTCTCGTCATCGTGCTGAATACAACACAGGGAATCTTGCTTGAGATAAAACGTTCATACTTAAATGCCCTCTCGTCCGGATTCAGCTGCATCAGATAAGTATACTCCACATACCCGATAATCTGTACCCTTTCATTGGCAAAGTGCTCCAGATAACCTGTAAGCTGCAGAGCCGGCCGGTTGATTTCCGCTGTGCGAATATAAATCTCCGTCAGATCGATATCAGGTGTGAGATTTGTCAGGTTTAATTCCTGTGCCAGATCAGAAAGTTGTACTCCTTTCATAAATGCTCCCCCTCTTATATATGTGTTAATTATACCTCTTTCTTACTATACGCACAAGTAAAAATATGAAAAGTTGCACAGACAGGAGACTGATTTTGTCTTCGGCAGTCCGGCTGGCGGATCAGTGAAGCCTTCATCCGAAAGCATTGCGTCAACATACAGAACTTTATTATGGAAGGAGTAAGCATCTCACTGCCCTTCCTCTGATACTTTATGAAAGAAGTCATAGACCTGTCTGGCACTTCGCGCGTTCATGGATTCTGTCTGTTCCAGTTCTTCGAGACTTGCATCACGGATCTTATCTATGGAAAGGAAACGTCGTATCAAGGCTTTCCGTCGTGTTTCACCGATTCCCGGAATATCATCCAGCAAAGAATGAACCTGGGCTTTGCCGCGAAGGGAACGGTGAAACTCTATTGCGAAACGGTGCGCTTCATCCTGGATTCGTGTAATCAGGTGAAATCCCTCGCCGGTTGTATTGATCGGGATTTCTACGTTATTATAGTATAAGCCTCTGGTCCGGTGATGGTCATCCTTCACCATCCCACAAACGGGAATGTCCAGTCCCAGCTTCGCGAGCACGCCAAGGCAGATATTTACCTGGCCTCTTCCGCCATCCATTAAGATCAGGTCAGGCATTCGAGCAAAGCTGTCAAATTCACCGCCGGAATCATGTGTGAAACGCCGTGTCAGAACCTCCTCCATACTGGCATAATCATTCGGTCCTTCAACCCATTTCAATTTGAACTTCCGGTAATCGCTTCTTTTCGGTTTTCCTTTCTCATAGACAACCATGGATCCCACAGAAGCAAAACCGCTGATATTGGATATATCATAAGCTTCCATGCGAATGAGGTCATGCAGTCCGAGCCAGCCTTCTATCTCATGAACGGCTCCGATCGTCCGTCCTTCTTCTCTCTTGATCCGTTCACGATCCTTGTCAAGAACCATCTGCGCGTTTTCCCTTGCCAGCTCCACAAGTTTTTCTTTCTGCCCGCGCTTTGGTACCGCAAGATGAACCTTCTGCTTCCGGCGGGAAGAAAGCCATTCTTCGATCAGAGCCGCGTCCTCGATTTCCTCCGGCAGCATGATTTCTTTCGGAATCAGCGGAGTCCCTGCGTAAAACTGTTTCAGAAAGCTGGACAGGACTGTAGAAGGTGAATCTCCCTTCGCCACACGCAGGAAAAAGTGGTCCCTGCCGATGATCCTTCCTTCTCTCATAAAAAACACCTGGACAACGGCGTCAATTTCCTGCAGATTTTCCTGATCGTCCATCGCAAGCGCGATAATATCCCGGTCCTCTTCCCCATAGGCAGTAATTTTCTGTCTTTCCTGTATCCTTCTGATATCACCGATCAGATCTCTGTACTGCGCCGCTTCTTCAAAACGCATTTCCTCTGAAGCCTTCTGCATTTTTTCTTCCAGCTCAGAAAGAGTTTCTTTCGCGTCACCGTTCAGGAAACGCAAAACCTGCTCCATTTTTTTCTCATAAGCTTCCTGCGAGATCAAGCCCTGACAGGGGGCATCACATTGTTTCATCTGATGATACAGACAAGGCCGTTCTTTTCCGATATCTCTGGGCAGAACCCTCGCGCAGCTGCGTACCCGATAAACCTTCCGTACCAGCTCCATCACGTTCTTAACGGCTTCCGAGCTTGTATAGGGACCGAAATATTTTGCCTTATCCTTTTTCATCTCCCTGGTGAAAAGAAGTCTCGGATAGGCTTCCTGCACCGTTACTTTCATGAACGGATAGGTCTTGTCGTCTTTCAGCATCGTGTTGTACTTCGGACGATGCTCTTTAATCAGATTATTTTCCAGAACCAAAGCTTCCAGTTCGGAATCCGTAATAATATATTCGAATCTCCGGATATGTGTAACCATCTGCTCAATTTTGGGACCTTTGTTCCTGCTGCTCTGAAAATACTGCCTTACACGATTCTTCAAAACAACAGCCTTTCCCACATAGATGATTTCATCCTGTTCTCCATGCATAATGTAGACGCCCGGTTTATCCGGCAGTTTTTTTAATTCTTCTTCGATATTAAACATTTTTACATGACCTTTTGTCGCCCGAATCATCAAATAAAAGCAAAGAGCGGTGATTGCCCTGCTTTACAGTCTGTGCAACCGCCGCTCTCCTTGTTGTATGACGATTATAATTGATCTGATTCCTCAGAAGCACCTTCGCCGGCCTGTTCCGCAATGGCGCCTGAACCTGTTTCTTCTGCGGAAACGTCAACATCTGATTTTTCTTTGGAAGAAGCATCATCCGCTGCCCCGGAAACATCGGTATCCGTTTCTTTCACAGAAGCACCGGCATTCATCTCTTCTATCGAAACACCGGCTTTCGTCTCCTCTATCGGAGCACCGGTCTTTTTTTCTTCAGCCGCCTCGCTGTCCGGCAATACCAGATCCTTTAAATCATCCGGAATCTCCAGCCCCATCTCAACAGCCCGGAATATTTTCATAAATTCCTTGCCCGTGATGGTCTCATGGCGGATCAGATAAGCCGCAATCTTGTCAAGCGCCTCACGGTGCTCGGACAGAAGCTTCTTTGCTTCTTTATAAGAGCGGTCAAGAAGCTCCATCACCTCATGATCGATTTCCGTGGCTGTGTCATCGCCGCAGTTCAGGACAGCCCTACCGTTTAAGTATTGTTCTTCAACCGTTGCCAGAGCCATCAGACCGAATTTATCAGACATTCCATATTGGGTAATCATCGCTTTGGCAATTTTAGTCGCCTTCTCAATATCATTGGAGGCGCCTGTCGTCACGGTGTCAAACACCAGTTCCTCTGCGGCTCTGCCCCCGAGCAGTCCTACCAGCATGGCTTCCAGCTCTGCCTGGGTATTGAGATACTTTTCTTCCTCCGGAACCTGCATGACATAACCCAAAGCGCCCATCGTTCTGGGAATAATCGTGATCTTCTGTACAGGCTCCGCGTCTTTCTGCAGGGCGCCGAGCAGCGCATGTCCTACTTCGTGATAGGAAACGATCTTCCGTTCGTTTTCACTTAAGATACGATCTTTCTTTTCCTTGCCGACAAGGACCACCTCTACGGATTCAAATAAATCTTTCTGGGAAACGGCATTCCGATTATGTTTAATGGCAAGGATCGCCGCTTCATTGACCATATTTGCCAGATCGGAGCCTACCGCGCCTGAAGTAGCCAGGGCGATGGCGTCCAGATCAACCGTCTCATCCAGGTTTACATTCTTTGCGTGTACTTTCAGGATCTCTACCCGGCCTTTCAGGTCAGGCCGGTCTACAATGACCCTGCGGTCAAATCTGCCGGGGCGAAGCAGAGCCGGATCCAGAATTTCCGGGCGGTTGGTTGCGGCGAGAATCAGAAGGCCTTTGGAGGTATCAAAACCGTCCATCTCTGCCAGAAGCTGGTTCAGCGTCTGCTCCCTCTCGTCATTTCCTCCGCCGAAACGGGAATCACGGCTTTTTCCGATGGCATCGATCTCATCAATAAATACGATGCAGGGAGCATTCTTTTTAGCTTCTTCAAAAAGATCCCTGACACGGGAAGCGCCGACACCGACAAACATCTCTACAAACTCCGATCCGGAGAGGGAAAAGAAGGGAACGTGAGCCTCACCTGCGACGGCTTTTGCAAGGAGAGTCTTACCTGTACCGGGAGGCCCCACCAGAAGGGCTCCTTTGGGAAGCTTTGCTCCGATGGATGTATACTTTCCCGGATTATGCAGGAAGTCCACCATCTCCTGCAAAGACTCTTTTGCTTCCTCCTCTCCTGCCACGTCCTGGAAGGTGATGCCGGTTTCCTTGGTCACATAATTTCTCGCGCGGCTTTTTCCGAAACCCATAATACCACCGCCGCTGTCCCTCATCCTCCGCATAAAGTACATCAGCATCGCAAAAAGCAGTACACTAGGCAGAAGGACGGAAACCATCATGGAAATGAATTCTCCCATGGGATCCGGCGGCTCGGACTTAAAGATAATGCCGCTTCCCTCCAGTCTTTCGGTCAGGGCATTCTCATCCTCCACCTGATTGGTATAATAGGTGGTATCCCCGGACAGCCCCAGAGAATTCTTCGGCACAATCTTCAAAATCTGAGACTGAAGCGTCACAGAACGGATCTGGTCTTTGTTCACCATATCGATAAATTTGTCATAGGTTATCTCGTTCCGGTCCTCCTTCAGCGAGTTTGTGACAAAACTGAACACTGTAAGGATGACCAGAAGACAGACAAGGAAAAGCAAAATCGATTGTCGATTTTTGTTTCCGTTTCCCTCAGGGCCGGAACCGCCGCCGAAAGGGTTATTATCCTGATTATTGTCCATACATACATCCTTTCTTCAGATGTGGATAAACTGTTATGATACAGTCAGCCTTTACATTATAAATATAAAACAAAAAGAAGTCAAATAAATGCTGATTTAAGGCAAAGGATTTTTTGAATGAATTTTGGGTATTTTTTCATATCAAACCCTGAAAAAAAAGCTTCTCTTCTTTCCCTTTTTGAGGTATACTGTAGCGGATTGTTTTTTTTTCGGCTATCCATCCGTTACATTCGATAAGAGGAGGAATTCTGACAAGATGAAAATCGGATTTGACAACGAGAAATACCTGAGAATGCAGTCAAAGCGCATAAGAGAAAGAATCGAAGAGTTCGGCAACAAGCTTTATCTGGAGTTTGGCGGAAAACTGTTTGATGACTATCACGCTGCCCGTGTTCTCCCGGGTTTTGAACCGGACAGTAAGCTGAGGATGCTGATGCAGTTGTCTGACCAGGCTGAGATTGTCATCGTAATCAGTGCTTCCGATATCGACAAAAACAAAAAAAGAGAAGACCTTGGGATCACTTATGACGAAGATGTACTTCGCCTGATTGATGCCTTTACCAGCCGCGGCCTGTATGTGGGCAGTGTCTGCATCACCCGATACGCCGGGCAGGAAAGCGCTGATAATTTTAAAGCTTATCTCGAAAGAGAAGGCATCAAGGTTTATCTTCATTATCCGATCAGCGGGTATCCACATAATATTTCCATGATTGTCAGCGATGAGGGATACGGAAAAAACGATTATATCGAGACGTCAAAGCCCCTGATCGTTGTGACCGCCCCGGGACCCGGAAGCGGTAAGATGGCAACCTGCCTGTCACAGCTATATCACGAGTACAAAAGAGGAATCAGCGCCGGCTACGCCAAATTTGAAACCTTCCCGATCTGGAATATCCCGCTCAAGCATCCTGTCAATCTCGCCTATGAGGCCGCAACCGCGGACCTGAATGATGTCAATATGATCGATCCCTTCCATCTGGAAGCCTATGGAGAGACAACGGTTAATTATAATCGTGACGTTGAGATCTTTCCCGTCCTTCAGGCCATATTCGAGAAGATCATGGGCACCTGCCGTTATAAATCTCCGACGGATATGGGCGTCAATATGGTGGGCAACTGTATCATAGATGACGAAGCCTGTCAGGAGGCTTCCCGTCAGGAAATCATACGCAGATATTACCGGAGTCTTGCCGCTGAAGTCATCGGAAGCGCCAAAGAGGATGAGGTTTTTAAGATTGAGCTCCTCCTGAAGCAGGCGCATGTGACGGTAGACGACCGTAAGGTCGTGCCTGCCGCCCTTACCATGGAAAAGCAGACCGGGATGCCTGCAGCAGCTATAGAGCTTCCGGACGGCAGGATCATTACAGGAAAGACATCAGACCTTCTGGGTCCGTCTTCCGCTCTGCTTTTGAATTCTCTGAAGGAGCTCGCCGGCATTCCTCATGAGATTCATGTCATCTCACCGGATGCCATCCGTCCTATCCAGGAATTAAAAATCCGTTATCTTGGCAGCAAAAACCCGAGGCTCCATATGGATGAAACCATGATCGCGCTTTCTGTCAGCGCATCGGAAAAACCGCTGGCGCGTAAAGCGCTCGATCAGCTGTCCCGCCTGAAAGGCTGCCAGGCACATTCCAGTGTCATGCTGACCTCCGTAGACCTTCTTGCCTTCCGAAAGCTTGGCATCGACGTTACCTGCGAGCCGAAATTCGAAAAGCACAGGATCTATCATTAAGGAGATGATCTGCTCTGCCGACGGCTGCGAGTCTGCTTTTGGGGCGGACGTGCAGCTTTGCGGATATAAAAAAGGATGACGAAAGAGCTGCTCTTGTGTCATCCTTTTTTCTTTATTTATTCAATTCATATTCACGCATCTTCGCATGAGTGTCATAGATACTGACAGGAAAGATTCTGTCTTTCTATCTTCCCGCTTCTCCTCCCACTCAGCCTTCTTCATATCCGTTCGGATTATTTGACTGCCATCTCCAGGAATCCTCGCACATGTCTTTGATATCATACTGTGCTTTCCAGCCGAGCTCCCGCTCTGCTTTGGACGGATCCGCGTAACAGGTCGCGATGTCGCCCGGACGCCGTGGCTTAATCTGATACGGGATCCTGACGCCGGTAGCGGCTTCAAAATTCTTTACGATATCCAGTACGCTGTATCCTTTGCCCGTACCAAGATTATAGATGCAAAGCCCGGCTTTTTCCTCGATCTTCTTCAGGGCTTTCACATGGCCGACAGCAAGATCTACGACATGAATATAATCACGGACGCCTGTTCCGTCCGGCGTATCATAATCATTCCCGAAAACGCCAAGCTCTTTCAGTTTGCCTACAGCCACCTGTGTAATGTAGGGCATCAGATTGTTCGGAATACCGTTGGGATTTTCCCCGATCGTTCCGCTCTTATGGGCGCCGATCGGATTGAAGTACCGAAGCAGTACCACGTTCCATTCCGGATCTGCCTTCTGGATATCACTGAGGATCTGCTCGAGCATGGATTTCGTCCAGCCGTAGGGATTCGTGCACTGACCTTTCGGACATTCTTCGGTAATCGGAATCATCGCCGGATCTCCATAAACCGTGGCAGAAGAAGAGAAAATGATATTCTTAACACCGTGGGAGCGCATGACGTCAACCAGAACAAGTGTCCCCGAAATATTATTTTCATAATATTCCCACGGTTTTGCCACAGATTCACCGACTGCCTTCAAGCCCGCAAAGTGAATGCAGGAATCTATTGTTTCTTTTGCGAAGATCTCTTCCAGCCCGGCTCTGTCCCTGATATCTGTTTTATAGAAAGGGACGTGCTTTCCTGTAAGCTTTTCTACACGGTCAAGTGCTTTCTCGCTGGAATTGGAAAGATTATCGAGCACGACAACATCGTAGCCGGCATTCTGAAGCTCCACTACAGTATGGCTTCCGATATAACCAGCACCGCCTGTCACTAAGATAGCCATTTTTACCCTCCTGTATATCACCAAGTTCTCTGGTTTCTTTTGGATTATATCGAATTCTTGCGGAAATGTCTATGGTTACAGCGATGATTTTCATGGACAAATTGATTCATAATTTTTGGGACAGCGAAAACCTGACGCCCGGCTTTAAAGCCGGCGCAGGCGGCTCCATCAGAATTCTTCAGGATATAAGCCTGCTTTCTTCAGTTCTTTTATTTTTGCGACGACCTGGGGTTTGTCTTCTTTATAGGTTACGCCGAACCAGCGGTCCGGCGATTTAAGTACCTGGACTGTACATTTTCTGTCTTTAAGAAGGACATCCACGGCGTAGGGGAGATAGTATTCACATTTCAGAGGATTTTTTTCCAGGTTTTCACTCAGGAAGGCCGGGAATCCCTTTTTGAGTTCCTGTAAGAATCCCGGCGTGAAGCCCCACATGTTCATGGAGACTGTTGCGTCGAAGGGAATGGGATGATACGTTTTTCCATCATCTTCCGTATATACCGCTTCGTCCTGTCCCGGTTCTATGTGAGTCCGCTCTACGATATCCACAAGTCTGTCTTCGGCATCGAGTGTGCAGATGCCGCGGGATACATGACCGTTTTCCGTCAATGTATTTTCCAGCCGGTATCCTACCATCATATAGCGATAGAGGCCTTCTTCATCTGTATGATTCGCCAGATATTCCGCGGCGAGAGCAAAGGCATGGCTTCCATAATAATCGTCCGCGTTTATTACGGCAAATGGCGTATCAATGACATCGATGCAGGAAAGCACGGCGTGGGCGGTTCCCCAGGGTTTGACTCGTCCTTCCGGGACACTAAAGCCTTCCGGCAGGTTTTGCAGCTCCTGGAAAACATATTCCACAGGGATTTTTTCCTGGATCCGGTCGCCGATTGCCTTACGGAAATCCTGCTCATTTTCTCTTTTTATGATGAAGATAACCTTGCCGAACCCGGCCCGGACCGCATCATATACGGAAAAATCCATGATGATGTGCCCCTGTTCATCCACCGGGTCTATCTGCTTTAATCCACCGTACCGGCTTCCCATACCGGCAGCCATAACTACCAACGCAGGCTTTTTTGTAACAGACATGCTTTTTTCCCTCTTTTCTTATATTCATGATTGCATCGACAAAAGCCTGATTCTGCGGGCGACCCAATCTTATGCAAAATGAGCAGGCTCATTTTTGCATGACCTTTTGTCGCCTGAATCATCTTATTGTTAAAAAGACCGGATTGCTTCGTCTTCCTCCCCTGTTTTCGTGATTCCTTTGATTTCCACAAAGAAGGACGCTCCGTTCTCGAGTTTTACTTCCACCTGGTCGCCCACGCGATGGCCTCTCATTGCTTTTCCCAGCGGGGATTCGATACTGATGCGGTTTTCCAGGGAATCGCCGCGGATCGAGGTAACCAGCTTATATGTTTCCGTTATGTCCTCATCTTCGAAATAAACTTCTACAAGATCATCCAGCCCTACTTCGTCATCCTTTGAGTGATCAGAAATAATCGTTGCATTTTTCAGCATGTTTTCCAGATAGCGTATACGGCTTTCATTCTGGTTTTTATGCTGTTTTGCCGCATAATACTCAAAGTTTTCGCTTAAATCGCCTTGTGCCCTTGCTTCCTGCACGGCGGCGATCGCTTCTCTTCGTACTACGTTTTTTCTGTGATCCAGTTCCTGTTCAATTTTCTCTACATCTCTTTTTGTCAGTTTCTCTCCCATGAGTTTCTTTTATCCTTCATTTCTTTTTTCCGAGGCGCAGCTCTTCGATCCATTTCGCCACTTCCTCGGATGCATGATCAAATAAATAACTTTTTGCTCCGGGCATTGGCGTCCGGATCGTTTCACGGATCTGTCCGGCGGCCCGTTTTACCTCTTCCTTCAGTCCTGCCGCCGAAATCCGGGCGGCACCCTGTCCCAGAATGATGATCTGTTCCAGTCCGTCTGAAGTGGCTACCGTAACCTTGTGGTTTTTCGCCAGTTTATGGACTGTTCTTTCTATATACATATCGGCGGTTTCCGCTTCTTTCGTATAAACCACATAGATATTCGCTACCTTCCTGACCTCCTCCGGATGTCCTTCCATCTTGTATGCGTCAAACACCAGGATCAGAGTCTGACCGGTCACTCCCTGGTAGTTGCACAGGACATCCATCAGTTCCTGCTGCGCGGCGTAAATATCTGTCTTTGCCATTTCCGACAGCTCCGGCCAGGCAAAAATAACATTATAACCATCCACCAGCAGGTATTCTTCGCCATCCAGCCGTTTCTTCGGGGAATACTTATATTCTTTTTCCACAGCCGTGATTTCTCTGGCAAAGGGCATTCTCTCCAGACGTGTCTTTACAGGACCAAAGGTTCTTTCAAAAATCGCCTGCAGTTCTTTGTCCTGTTCATAGCTGCCCATAGAATGGTCATTTCTCTTTGTTCCCGTCTGCGATTGTCGTGTTCCGGACGAAATGGAATTACCATGATAAGCAGCACCATTTCCGTGGTCAGAAGAAGTGCCTCCGGACGAAAAGCCGCTCTGCACGGAATCTGCATTGCTTTCTTCTCCCTGACCGCTGAGGGCAGTAAAGCTCACGGCATCCGAAAGGTGCATGTATTCTTCCACTTCGTCCCACGGAACAATGAACCCTGCCCCATGAGCGCAGAAAACCGACCCGGCAGGATTTTCCAGGTCACGTTCCGAATCATAGCCCAGCTCTTCTACAATCCGTTCCTGTTCCCTGCAGGGTTCATACCCGGACAGCGTCAGGGTAATCCTCCCCTGTCCGGAGGAATAGGAAAGCAGCTCTCTCGGGTAGGAACGCATTGCTCCTACCGGTGCTTCACCGGATATCACCGTAAAATCATCCTGAACTTCCGGCGGAGAAAATCTGCCTCCCATCTGCTGAATATCTGTCAGCGCCCTGCCGACAAGATGGGGGGGAAGCTCCAGCCGGAAAGCATAATATGGCTCCAGAAGGATGGATTTTGCCTTTTTCAGTCCGTTTCGGACTGCCCGGTACGTCGCCTGGCGGAAATCCCCGCCTTCCGTATGTTTGATATGAGCGCGGCCGTTAATCAGTGTAATCGCCAGATCTGTTACCGGAGAGCCGGTCAGTACGCCAAGATGCTCTTTCTCCATCAGATGAGTAAAGATGAGGCGCTGCCAGTTCCTGTCCAGAACGTCTTCGCTCAGAGCAGTGTAACAATTTATCCCGCTTCCACGTTCGGCGGGTTCCAATAACAGATGAACCTCGGCATAATGGCGCAAAGGCTCAAAATGACCGATTCCGATCGCAGGAGACGCGATCGTCTCTTTATAAACCACGCTGCCTTCATCAAAGTCCACAGCCACATGAAACCTGTCCCATATCACACTTTTCAGCACCTGTGTCTGCACTTCGCCCATCAGCATCACATGGATTTCTTTCAGGTCTTCCCGCCAGACCACATGAAGCTGAGGATCCTCTTCCTCAAGCTCCCTCATCTGGCGCAGCATAAGGGTTACCTGTACATCCGCAGGCAAAAGCAGCTGATATGTCAATACAGGTTCCAGAACGGGCAGCGGGGAATCGGGCTCCTCTCCCAGCCCTTCTCCCGGATGCGTCGCGGACAGTCCGGTCACTGCAACAACCATACCGGCTTTGGCTTCTTTCAGCAGCTGATATTTATCTCCGGAATACAGTCGGATCTGATCGATCTTTTCCGTCCAGGAGGCATCACCGGTACCTCCCTGCAAAGTTTCCTTCACCTTCAGGATTCCGCCTGTTACCTTTAAGAATGTGAGACGGTTTCCGGCATCATCCCGGGAAATCTTGAAAAACTTTGCGCCAAAGGAAGAATCACTTTCCGGCTGAACCGAAAGAATCTCAATCCCGTCAAGCAGTTCCGTAACTCCTTCCAATTTCAAGGCAGACCCAAAGAAACAGGGGAACAGCTTTCTCTTTCTCATCAGCCAATTAATCTGAAATAGAGTAAGCTCCCCTGTCTCCAGATAATCCTCCAGCACCGCCTCATCGCAGACCGCGATATTTTCCGGAAGGTCTTTTTCATATGTCGCAGTCTGCGACAGCAATACCGGGGCAGACTCTTTTTCCTCACGGCTGCGCAGACTGGAAAAATCCACAAACCCTTCTCCCAGTCTTTTCCTGATCTCATCCAGCAAAGCCTGCGGATCCGTGTCAGGCTGATCCATTTTGTTAAAAAATACAAAGGTCGGGATATGATAGTGCTCTAAAAGACGAAACAATGTAATCGTATGTCCCTGCACGCCATCCGCGCCGCTCACGATCAGAACAGCGTAATCCAGCACCTGCAGCGTACGTTCCATTTCGGCGGAAAAATCCACATGCCCCGGCGTATCCAGAAGAGCGATCTCACAGTCCTTCCATTTCAGCTGTGCCATCTTGGAAAAAATCGTAATGCCCCGTTCCCGCTCCAGCTCGTTTGTATCCAGATATGAGTTTTTATGATCTACCCGGCCCAGTTCCCTTGTAATACCGCATCGATAGGCAAAACCTTCCGAGAGTGTCGTCTTACCGGCATCGACGTGAGCAAGCAGGCCGATGCAGATATGCTTTTTTTGTGTTTCATATGACATTCCGCCCATGCCGCTCCCTTTCGTTCCTCAATGCATTCCTGTTTTCTCGGCCAGTTTTCTCAGTTTTTTCCTTCTGCTTCGGTCTGAAAGAAAACCGACAAAGTTCAGCACAAGAAAAATACCGGTTAATACGACCGCGATCAGATACGGCTCCGCAGTAAGCATCGCAAGCACGGTAGACAGACGATGCCCGGCATCTCTGCCAAAATGGGCTGTCACCTCTACCACGGTATCCAGAGTCAGCTTTGCCGTAATAAACCGGACAATGCGGCTCCGCTCCAGATAGGACAGCGAGACCGCCAGTACTTCCAGTGAGTATGTAAAAACACGCCGGATGGACAGGCTTTTCTCCCTTTGCTGCAGAGCGCGAAGCTTCTTTTTTTCCTTATGCATGATCTCCCAGCGTTGATCGAAATCCATATCCTCCGTCTTCGTTGCCTCCTTATATGGTTTAGCCATGTTTACTCCCCCTTATGATCTGTGCATAAATAACCTTTTCATCCGGCGCGTCTGAATCCGCCCAGGCTGCGTTGTTATGCCGGTAAAAACAATGTTTTTTGACAGTATAACACAGATGCGGCATGAAAGGCAATCGAGTGAGTCGGCAAACATTAAGCTACGGGCACAGCAATTCCCGTCGGGCTTCTTCCAGACGACGATAGAACTGTTCGTAGAAATCCCGGTCTGTCTCATAAGGCAGGCCGTAAAACTGCTTCAGTATATATAAATATGCCTGCCGCTTTTCGTTCTCATCCAGATAAGCAAGGCTTTGACTGATTCCCTTAACAAAATAATGCCAGTCACAGATGTACGTATCATATTGCAGCGGCTTTTCCACATCAATCCAATCCCGCAGTTTTATTTTATAACGGTCTGTTCTGCGGCATTCCCCTTTCTGCAGAAAGTAGCGAAAGCTTCCGTTTTCGTAATAACGCCCCAGTGGAAAAAGTCTGCAGATTCCCGGGCGGTATGGATGAATCCCGCATCTGCCGTCTTTGCCCAAAAAGAAACAGGCTTTACTGCCGGTTGGGCTTTCTGCAGCCATTCGCAGGTTCGGAAGAATGATACCGTCAATCAGGCGAAGCTCAATCTCATGTTCCACCATATCATAAAAGCTCTTGCCTGTCGCAATGCTAAGACGGAAAATATCGAGAGGATCCAATTGAATGGTTTCCTCCATGCCATGACAGCAGGCTGAACAGCCCTCACAGTCATGGCATCCGACTCTCACCATATCCTGATAACCGTAAAACCGGCCATCCCATATCTCCTCTATTCCAACATTTCTGATCATTTCTGTTCCCTGTATTTACGAAAGATCCGGCTGCCGGACATCGAAGGCCTTTATTCTGCCAGACCCTCCATGACCGGCAGCCACGCTTTACAGCAGCATACGTTTCATGCGCATTCCGTATATCAGGACAGATTCCTGTCTTCCCTTATCAGGATACGCATTGCTTCAACCGCGATCCTTACTGCTTTGCCGGAATCCTTATCCATCGGATCCTCCAGTCCCAGTTCCCGCCTGGTCTGATTCGCAAACACAGCCATGATGGAGCCTGCCCTCACCTTGCGGACCCCGGCAATGATAAATAACGCTGCCGACTCCATCTCGCTGGCCAGGGCTCCACAGTTTAAAAAGGCATCCCACTTTGCTTTGAGTTCATATGCTACAGGCATCGAAGAAGGATCATGCTGCCCATAAAAGCTGTCTTTACACTGAAGGACGCCAACATGGGCATTTACAGGAAACTCCTTTGCCGCGCGGACAAGTGCGTCCACTACTTTGTAATCCGCCACCGCAGGATACTCGATCGGCGCATATTCCTTGGAGGTTCCTTCCATTCGGATCGCGCCTGTGCCTATGACTACATCGCCTCCCATGACATCCACTGCCATTCCCCCGGAGGTTCCGACACGGATAAAGGTATGGCAGCCGCAATGTACCAGTTCCTCCAGACAGATGGCCGTCGAAGGACCGCCAATTCCGTGACTGCATACCGTTACGTCCTCTCCCTCCATTTTGCCGGTAAAGATCGTATATTCCCTGTTGGAATGAACAAAATGCGCTTCATCAAAACAGGCCGCAATCTTTTCGCATCGGGCGGGATCACCACATAGAAGCACATATTTTCCCACCTGATCCGGCGTAATCTGTAAATGAAACTCTTTTTCCCTGTCATAAACCGTACTCATTTTTTCTCCTCCTTCCAAAACGAAGTTTTCCGGAATACTGTCCGGATGAAAATTTTATATAGCCTGTTGTGCTCCGGTACAGAATTTTACTTATCTCTGCGATAATGTTCCGCAATCCTCATCTGCGCTTCTTCAGAAAATATAAGTCCCAGATAAGGAGTTCCGTCTCTTCTGGTATAGTCCACGCCTGAGATTCCGTTTTGTTTTCCTTTTTCGGTAATCACGGTATCCCATATACCCGGTTTTCTGATCTCTCGTATTTCGCCCTTTTCTTCCAGATATGCCCTGATATCCTTCTGCAGCAGCTTTTTCACATGAATCGCGTCTCTGAGCAGATTCAGTCGGTTAACCAGATCCCCCAGCGAACAGTCTTTTTCCGGCGCAAACTGCCCAGCTTTCTCTTCTGTCAGGTAAAAGTCTTCTTTTTCCTTTTCAGGGATCAGCTCTTCATCCGGCACTACCGTTCCGTTATCCGTTTTTTCTCCGTGATTCATTTCCCGGATTGCCGTAAGGAAGCGTTCCCCGTATTGTTCGTATTTATGTTTCCCGACACCGCTCACCGAAAGCATCTCTTCTTCATCTGAAGGCTGAAGCACACACATCTGAACCAGTGTCGCGTCCGAAAAGATGATATAAGGAGGCATATGCGCTTCCTCCGCCAATTCTCTCCTGAGACTGCGGAGATGTTCAAACATTTCTTTTCCGGACGTATTCAACTCATATAGTCCTGCGGTTTTCTTTTTTGATGACGATTTCCCGCCTGAAGAAAAACCGGCTTTCGTTGCGCCCGCTTCTGCCGTATTTTCTTTCTTTTCAGCTTTTCCCGGCTTTTTGGGTATTCTGAGCATTAAAGACGTCTGTGATAATTCTCTGAAGCGATCTCCCAGCTTCAGGATCTGGTAACGGTCCATCGTCGTCTTTAAATACCCCTCATAGACCATCTTGTCCGCCGTCTGCCGCAAAAGAGCTTCTGTGCTGCCGGAAAGCCTCCCGTAACATTTATATGACGAAGCATGGATCTGTTCCATCTTTTTTGCCGTACTGCCCAGCAGAATTCCGATCACAGCCATGACGCCATAACGCTGCCTCGTCTCATAGACACAATTTATGAGCTGTTTTGCTTCCTCGGTAATATCCTTTTCTTCAAACTCTTCTACGCAGTTCATACAAAAGCCGCAGTTTTCCGTTTCCGGCTCCTGGCCAAAATATTTCAGGAGCTGTCCCCTGAGGCAGTGGGACGCATTGGCATAGCGAATCATCTGCTGCAGACGATACTCATCATGAGAATCAATCTCTTCTTTCTGCTCCTCCTGACTCATATCGTAGTCAGAATATCCGTAATCACCCCCTCCATCTTCCGGCTCTCCTTTGTGGGAGAGCAAAAGCCTGTTGATCACAATATCCTGAGGGCTGTAGAACAGAATACATTCCGAAGGCTCTCCGTCACGTCCCGCGCGGCCGGCTTCCTGGTAGTAATTTTCCATGCTCTGGGGCATGTTGTAATGCAGCACATAACGGACATTCGATTTATCAATCCCCATACCGAAAGCGTTCGTCGCAACTATCACCTGGATTCGGTCATAGACAAAATCATCCTGCGTCTTCGTTCTTTCCTGACCGGAAAGTCCGGCGTGATAACGGCCTGCCCGGATCCCCGCTTCAAGGAGCGCTTCATAAAGCTTATCCACATTTTTTCTTGTGGAACAATAGATGATCCCTGTATCTTCTTTGTGGTTTTCCGTGTATTTTACGACTTCCTGCAGACGGTTTCTCACCTGTCTGACAGCGAAATACAGGTTCGGGCGGTCGCACCCTGCCACTAACTCCAGCGGATGATTCAGCTTTAAATACTGCAGGATATCCTTCTGCACTAATATCGTTGCCGTGGCTGTAAAAGCGCCAACCGGCGGACGCTCTTTCAGACCGTCCACAAAATCACTGATCTGCAGATAGCTTTTCCTGAAATCCTGCCCCCATTGGGACACACAATGAGCCTCATCCACCGCAGCCAGGGAGATCGTCACATCCCGGACAAACATCTGAAACAACGGCGTAAGCAGCCGTTCAGGCGCAACATAGATAATTTTGTATTTCCCCTTCCTCGCCAGGTCCAAAGCAAAAGAGATCTGCCTTTCCGAGAGGGAGCTGTTAATGTAAGCGGCATGGATCCCCGCTTCATTTAATGCCCGCACCTGATCGTTCATCAGAGAAATCAGAGGGGAAATCACGAGGGTTATTCCGGGAAGCAGCAACGCCGGTATCTGGTAACAGATCGATTTTCCGGCGCCGGTAGGCATAATGCCAAGGACATCCCGCCCCTCCATCAGTCCGTCAATCAGTTCCTCCTGTCCCGGACGAAAGCTCTCATATCCGAAGTATGTCTTTAAGACCTCGTATTTTGTCATGTATACGCCTTTCTGTGATTTCCGGCAACCGTCTCAGCAATTGCCTGTATATACATATCTCAGGTTTTCTTTTGCAATCCCGGCAAGTCTGTAAATCCTGCTCACTTCCGTCGCTCCGCGGTCTTTCATGTGAAACCTCGGAAAGAACCGGGAAATATGCAGGGGAATCTCAGGATCCAGCTCTGCGATGTATCCGCTTAAGGCCCGCATTTCATCTTCCGTATCATTCTCACCCGGAACAATCAGGGTTGTCAGTTCCACATGACAATGTCCGACGCAGCGTTCGATAAACCGCATGACCATATCTCTTTTACCGCCAAGTATATCCTCATAATAATGATCCGTAAAACCCTTCAGGTCGATATTCATAGCGTCTATCCAGGGAAGAAGCTCTTCCAGAACAGGTAATTCCGCCATGCCGTTTGTAACCAGCACATTCGCCATACCCTGCTCATGGATCAGCTTTGCTGTATCCCGGACAAATTCATAACCGATCAGCGGCTCGTTGTAGGTAAAGGCAAGACCGATGTTTCCTTGTCTTTGGGTGTTTGCTGCCATATCAGCCAGCCTGCGGGGCAGCACCTGTTCCGTTTTGTTCCGGAGCCTCATCGCCTGTTCCGACCAGGATATCTCATAGTTCTGGCAGAAAGGACAACGAAGGTTGCAGCCGTAGCTCCCCACGGACAAAATCATACTGTGAGGATGAAAGCGCCGCAAGGGTTTCTTTTCGATCGGATCCAGGGCAAGGGAAGTAATCCTCCCATAATTGTCCGCACAGACTTTCCCTTCTGTGCAGGTTCTTCCTCCGCAAAACCCGGTCTCTCCCTCTTTGATTTCACAATGTCGAAAGCACACTTCACACTTCGCCATGTACCCGCCTCCTCCTGAAACGAAGTTCTGTACGTTGACTCAATGTTTTCTGACGATGATTTTTCCGGCTTCGGCAGTTATGCTGCCAAAGGTAAAATCAGCCTCAATGTCTGATCACTTCAAATCTCTGCAGCTTCACTGGCTCCTGCGGGGAAATGCCGGCTTTTTGTCTGGCGATGGCAATCTGCTGCTCTACCGTATCTACTCCGTCCAGATCCGGGAGAAGAAGACCTCTTCTGCCTCCCCTGGAAACGATGACGCCATAACGTTTTACATCCAGTTCTTCACCGGAAGCAATATCTTCAGGCACGCCAAGGACATCCACGTGCAGCTCCAGCCAGGGCAGTTCCTCCGGCGTAATCGGAGAAAATCTGGGATCTCTTACAGAAGCACTGATCGCGTTTTCGATAATCTCCTGGGCGACAGAGCCTGTCACAGGCTGAATTGTGCCGATGCATCCTCGGAGCTTCCCCTGCTTATGAATGGAAACAAAAACGCCTGCCCTTTGTTCCCTCATATCCTTTGGAATATCTGCGGGAACACCGATCCGTCTCCCTTCAGATATATAATGATCAATTACTTCCCTGGCAAGACGGACATAGGAATCTTCTTTTTCCTTTGCTTCCTGCAGACGGGACTCTTCTTTTCTCAGATAATCTTTTAAGAACTGCCTTTCAGGGCTTTCTTCCCCGGGATAAAAACTGCAGATCCCATAACCGACTCCGGTCACATCCTCATGGGAAAATTGTTCTGCCTTCACCGAGACGCCGTCGAGAGCTCCCGCCATGATCACGAAGGAGCGATGACCGCACTCTGCCGCCTTTTCGCAAAAGCTTTCTTCAAAATCAAACAGCTCCCCAAAAGCGCCCCGGGAACAAACATCCATAATACGCCGGTCATACTCCGGTCCTTCCGGAGCAAAACCATAAGGTCCGTAATCCTGAAGCTTATGGGAAAGATCTCCGCTGGCGATATAGACAACGCGGCGATTCAACCGGTTCACGGACTTTTGAATCAACTGTCCCAGCACATAGTGATCTGTCAGCGGAAGTCCGGAAAGACCTATGCGAACCAGCTTAAAATCCCGGTATTTCTTACGGATAAAATACAAAGGCACCATCACGCCGTGATCCAGCCTCCGTTCCCTCTCTCCCATCTTTCCCGCAGGAAAGCCTTTCTCCTTTGCCAGGGAACTGATCTCATCCACCAGCTCTGTATCATAGGTTTCCGAAAACCGGACGGAAGGAGCACGAAAATCTTCGAAAGAACCGCCTGCACCTTTACCGGGAGAAATGTGGAAATAATCGGAATAAAGCACCGAATGAGGAGAGGAAATGATAATGGTTTCCGGATTGAGCGCAGCCACCTCCTCAGCCACTCTTTCATATGCTTTCGTAGTCTGAAGGATTTGTTTTTCACTTCCCCTCCCCACCTCCGGGACGATCATCGGAGGATGGGGAACCATAAACGCAGCAACAATGGGCATCGCAGAACCTCCTCCCATAACACAGCTTTGTACGTTGACTCAAATCATTCGGGTAAAGATTTTGCTGCTTCGGCAGTTGAGCTGCCGAAGCAGCAAAACCTGTCACCTGTTAGACACAAACTTCAAAAACCCCGGAAAGCAGCCCGGATCAGGATCTTCTCACAGACACGCCCCGCTTCGCAAGGTATTCCTTCACTTCTGCAATCTCCAGCTCTTTATAATGAAACAACGAAGCCGCAAGTGCCGCATCTGCCTTTCCTTCGGTCAATACATCATAAAAATGGGAAAGCTCTCCGGCGCCGCCGGAAGCGATAACAGGTACCGGTACGGCCTGAGCCACCGCCCTGGTGAGTTCCATATCATAGCCAGCCTTGGTTCCGTCACAGTCCATACTGGTGAGAAGAATCTCCCCTGCTCCGAGAGACACGCCTCGTACTGCCCATTCCAAAGCATCTATACCGGTATCCAGCCGCCCTCCGTGTTTATATATATTCCAGCCTCCATCCGGCCTTCGCTTCGCGTCAATCGCCAGGACGACACACTGGCTTCCAAATTTGTCCGCCGCCTCACGGATCAGCTGCGGTCTGTCGATGGCAGCGGAATTCACGGAAATTTTGTCTGCCCCTTCCCGCAGCAAACGGCGAAAATCTTCTACCGTGCGGATCCCGCCCCCCACGGTAAACGGGATAAAAACGCACTCTGCCACGCGGCGGACCATATCAATCACGGTATCCCGTCCTTCATTTGATGCCGTAATATCCAGAAAAACGAGTTCATCCGCTCCGGCTGCATCATACGCTTTTGCGATTTCAACCGGGTCTCCCGCATCCTTCAGGTCTACAAAATTGACTCCTTTAACCACCCGCCCGCGATTCACATCCAGACAGGGAATAATTCTTTTCGTAAACATAGGTTTTCCCCTTCATCATCACATAAACAGGAAGTTCTTCAGAATCGCAAGTCCTACTTCCCCGCTTTTTTCCGGGTGGAACTGGCAGGCGTGAATATTCTCCCGGGCGACGGATGCGTCAATTGTGACGCCATACTCTGTCTTCGCAGTCACAATTTCCTTATCCGCGGCATCCAGATAATAGGAATGGACAAAGTAAACATATGCACCTTCAGAAATTCCCGCAAAAAGCCGGTCCTGCTTTGGAAAATGGAGGGAATTCCACCCCATATGCGGGATCTTTCTTCCTTCTCCTTCAGGTATTTTTCTGATCTTTCCTTTCAGAATTCCCAATCCGGCAATCCCCGGACTCTCTTCGCTTTCCTCAAACAGAAGCTGTAAACCTACGCAAATTCCGAGAAACGGAGTTCTTTTCTCAATGATGTCATGAATCACAGGAACCAGGCCATACTTTTGAAGATTTCCCATCGCATCTCCAAAATTGCCGACACCCGGCAGAATCACATGGTCTGCCTGAAGCAATACATTCGGATCCGAGGAAATGACCGGCGTTTCTCCCAAAAAAGTGACTGCTTTTTCAACACTTTTAATATTTCCGGCATCATAGTCAATTATCGCTAACATGTTTACCTCCTCCTATAATGCAGGTTATAAACTGTGACTTACTGTCCGGATGACTATTTTGTACCCTATCGCGCTTTGGCGCTCCAGGACAAAATATATCTCTTTCTACTGAAATTAATGGATCCTTATTTCATATCTAAAGTGAACCAGAACTCCAC
Organism: Blautia sp.; assembly: GCA_017475035.1. Taxonomy (GTDB): domain Bacteria; phylum Bacillota; class Clostridia; order Lachnospirales; family Lachnospiraceae; genus Blautia_A. Next base: position 4,360 of record JAFVGK010000159.1, on the reverse strand, counting down.
CCCGTCTTCATGATTGATAACGCCGTACTGCTGCTGCATACCATCGAGAATCGCCTTTACAATCGACAGGCCGATCCCGCTTCCTCCGTATTCACGGGTACGGGCTTTGTCTACTTTGTAGAATTTCTCCCACAGATGCTGCAGAGATTCTTCCGGTATCGGCTGCCCCGTATTAAAGACCGAAATTCTTACCTTGCCAAGGTCTTCCAGTTGTTCCAGCTGAACCTTGATTCTTTTCTCACCGTCCACATGATGACAGGCATTGCTCAGATAGTTCGTCACAACCCGTTCCGTATTAAACTCGTCTGCCCAGACGTATATATTCCGGCTGTCATCAAAATCAATCTGTACCTCACTCTGAGAAAAAAGGACTTCCATTGACGCAATCACGCCCCGAATCAACGGTATAATGTTAAAGCGTGTCATATCCGGGACTTCATTTCCCGATTCCAGCTGATTCAGATGGAGGAGGCTTTGTACCAGACGATTCATCTTTCTGGATTCATCGATAATAACGTCACAATACATTTTCATGGTTTCCGGATCTTCGCTGATCTCATCCCTCAGTCCCTCCGCATATCCTTGTACAATGGCAATCGGGGTTTTCAGTTCATGGGATACGTTATCCAGAAATTCCTTCCGCATCTCGTCAATCTTGACTTTATCCTCGATATCCCTGGTCAGCTTCAGATTGGCTGATTTCAATTCGGAAATCGTACGTTCCAGCTGAGCGGACATCGCATTGAAATTTGCCCCAAGCTCATCGATTTCATTATTTGCCTGGGATGTATAACGTGCTTCGAAGTCCAGCTCCGACATCTTTTTTGACTGATCTGTCAGTTCTATGATTGGTTTTGTGATTCTTTTTGTCACGATCCAGATAACAATTCCGCTTAAAATAATGATAACCACACCGACAAACAGATAAAAAGTATTGGAAATCGAAACGCTGTCCTTTATGCTCTCCATGGGAGTACGAATCAGGAAAAAGCAGCCGTTATCAAATCTTCCCCAACACTCCAGATAATCCATCCGGGCATAAGAATCCCTCACCATCTGGACAATGTAACTGCTGTCCTTCCGGATAATTTTACTATTGTGCCGATCCGAGTCCACATTATAAGCATAGCCGAAAACCTTACTCTTTAAGATAACGTCATCCACCGGATAGCAAAAGGTGACGCCGCTCTCCGGTTCCATGATGACCCAGGAAAGGTTCTGCCTTGAGCTTCCCCGCCGGATCGGACTGGTGTAAGAATCCAGAACAGCATCGTTTTCATCCTCCGCAAAGCTGTCGTAATCATCTTCATCCTCTGAATCATACCAATAGAAATCCTCTACTCCGATCCCCTCTTCTTTCACGGTCTCAACCATCTTTTTGAGATTCATCGCTGAGAGCAATTCCATTGTTTCAACCAGAATATCTGTCTTTCTGGATATATAATATCTCTCCAGAAAAACAGAATTGATGAAGGTGATCGTAAGGATCGACAAAAAAACCAGTCCGATAAAAATAACCGTCAGCTGGTTTTTTAAAGAATGATGCCATGGCTTTGATTCCGACACTGACGATTCCGGTGGTCTCGTCTTCATTTTCTGCTCCTCCCATAACGAAGTTCTGTACGCTGATATCTTCGGATGACGATTTTGCCGTATCGGCAAAAGCCTGCCTCTGTCTTTATAGTTTCAGGATCAGTTCCAGTACTCTCCTGGCGCAGGTTCTGATCTCCTCTTCTGAAACCCGGCCCCGGCGATAATCTTCCAGTACCTCTTCCGGGTATCCGCACGCCATCTTCACATCGTTGCCTGCCTTAATCTCCCGATACTGGACAGCATGATTCCACCAGTCCGTGGTAACCATACCTTTAAATCCCCATTCTTCACGCAGAATGCCGGTCAGCAATTCTTTCTTTTCCGAATCACGGCATCCGTTCAGAATATTATAAGAAGACATAATCGTCCAGGGATCCGCTTCCTTGACAACGATTTCAAAACCCTTTAAGTAAATCTCGCGCAAAGCCCGCTCCGACACTCTGGAATCGCTCTCAAAACGGCAGGTTTCCTTGTTATTTACGCAAAAATGCTTTACAGACGCAGCGATTTTCTGAGACTGAATCCCTCTTACCATAGCCGCGCCCATTTTACCGGCAATCAACGGGTCTTCGGAATAGTATTCAAAGTTTCTGCCGCACAGAGGACTGCGGTGAATATTCATCGCCGGCGTCAGCCAGACGCCGATATTATTTTCTTTTACCTCTTTTGCGCCTGCCGCGCCGATTTCCTCAAGAAGATCCGGATTCCAGGTACAGGCCAGCAAGGTTGCGCACGGAAAAGCCGTGGTATGGATCCCGCACTCCGGCCTGATTCTTAAACCCGCAGGTCCGTCCGCCGTCATAACATTCGGCACGCCATGCTCCGGAAGACATCCAAAGCCATACGTATTTGCCACGCCGGTGTTTGGATGTCCTCCCAGCAGCCCGATCATATCCTCAATCGATAGATCATCCATAAACGCATCCAGGGTCTGTTTTCCCTCAGCGACCTGAACGAAAGCAGTCTGCCCCGCATTCATCATGCTTCCCTTTACGAACAGCTGGTCAGGAGCAAAAAAGTCATGATCGGCTTTGCTGTATGGAGATATATCCGTTTTTGCCGGATCCATGGGAAGCGCTTCAAAGGAACCGTCAGACATCATTCTCTCCGGCAGCATATGAGGAGCACATTTACTCGTCAGCTGACAGATCACAAGATCCTTTTCCAGAATCTTTGTCTGAGACAGTTTTTTTGCTTCCCGTACATTTTCACCCAGGTAAAGGGAATACTCCCCTTTTTCCAGAACATAAGCTGATTTTGCGATCTTTCCAAGGTCATCATAGGACGCAAGCCGTTCCATGGGTATTTCCAAAGCAACCGCCTGCATCTGTCCGGGCTCAAGAAGGCCGGTTTTCTTAAATGCGGCCAGCTGTCTGGCAGGCTTTCCGAGCTTCCCCTGGGGTGCCCCGACATAGAGCTGTACTACCTCTTTGCCTGATCTGTCACCGACATTCACTACCGTGCAGAAGACTCTGGCTCCTTCATCGTTCCAGATGACTTCCGCATCCTTAATCCGAAACTCCGTATAACTCAGTCCGAAGCCAAAAGGATAATTCACTTTATCACCGGCACCGGGGATTGTCTCAAAATATCGATATCCGACATAAATATCTTCACTGTAGTTCACATAATAGATGGAATCATGGAAATGCTCAGTGGAAGGATAGTCTTCCAGCCTCTTCGCAAACGTATCCACGAGCCTTCCTGAGGGCTCGGCATCCCCGCAGAGAACATCTGCCGCCGCCAGTCCGCCTTCCATCCCTGCCTGCCACGAAAGCAGGGCGGCTGAAATCCGGTCGTCACTGATAAACCAGGATGTATCAACAACCCCTCCCACATTCAGCACAACGGTTACATGGGCAAAACGATCCTTTACCAGGGATACCAGCTCTTCTTCCTCCAAAGTCAGGTAAAAGTCACTTCTCTTAAAAATCTGCTCAGAGCGATCCAGCTGTTCACTCCCAAAAGACTGGAAGGTTTCCTCCCTCGAAGCATTGATCTCGTGTCCTTCGATCACACGGTCCCAGTTTTCCCCGGAGAAACGGCAGATCGAAATTACGGCCGTATCCGTAAAAGCAGCTGCGCCGTTCAATAGTTCCTCCGGAACAGCAGGCTCCACCGTCAGCCCCGGATCAGCTCCCTGCTGCCTGACATTCTCTTCATAAAATTCAGCCAGCGGCTCATAAATCTCCACTTTCCCCTCGGATGCCTTCCGGCGCATACCGTCGATCAGGTTATGCACATAAGCCACCGTAACATCACCGCTGCCTCCGCCGCCTTTGACATAGTCTGCGCTGCCCTTGCCGAACAAAGCAACCTTCCGGCCTCTTGCCAATGGAAGTATCTTATGATCGTTCTTCAGCAAAACCATTCCCTCTGCAGCCGCCCTGCGGGAAAGAGCGATGTGCTCCGCGCTGCCTGTTACTCTCTGCCCGTTTTTCCCTAATGGCAGACAAGGAAGATATTGAAATCTGGTCCAGTGATTCATGTCGTATTCCTTTCTGTTTCTGTAAAAAAGTTCCTGAAAAAAGTTCCTGAAAAAAGTTCGACCTGTGCGATCACTTAAGTGAACGATACCAACGGTATTCGCAGAAGCATTTATAGTATGCGCACGAATTTACTGCGGAATCATATGATTGCATCGACAAAAGCCTGATTCTACGGATCGCTTCGCAGCGGAGCTGCTCTCGCGTCTCGCCTCCCGGCTCGGTCGTTGCTAAACGCATGCCACTGGCATGCAGCAACCTACAGCCACTCGGAATCCGCT
>JAFVGK010000158.1 GCA_017475035.1 Blautia sp. | reverse complement strand
TACGCTCATTTTGCACAGAAAGATTTGTAAAATCAAGTGTATATAGTGCAAAATGGCTGCTTCCTCGTGTCTGTGGGCGACCCAATCTCATGCAAAAATGAGCGAGCTCCTTTTTGCATGACCTTTTGTCGCCTGAATCATGCTATAGTATGCGCACGAATTTACTGCGGAATCATGCCGCTTGCAGCGGCGTAAATTCGGCGCAGTAAACGAATCAAAACGCATGCATTTTATTCGTTTACTATATTTGAATATCGACATATCGTCCGGATGACTATTTTGTTGCCTGTCGCGCTTCGCGCTCCGGGACAGAAAATGTCTCCTTCAGACGGTTCATGCGTCCATCAAAAAAGCCGTATTATGGATCGATTCATACAAAATCCGCCATAATCACATTGCTGACCTGCAAGCCGTGACGGGACAGAAAGAGCCTGCCGTCACGATGGTACATCAGACCCAGATCCAGGTATCTGGTCAGAGGTTTTTCGTATACCTCCCAGATGGAGCGGTGAAAACAGCCGAAAAAATCCTCCTCCCGGATTCCCTCTGTTTTTCTCAATCCGAGAAACATAAACTCAGCCATCTCATCCTGCAGGTCCAGCGTCCGGATATTTTCCCGGATTTCCGAAGGTCTGCCCTTCCTTCCCAGATACGTTTTCAGGTCTCTGACATTGGAAAAGCGCCGATGCCCGATATAAGACGCGGCTCCCAGTCCCAGGCCAAGATATTCCTTCCGTTCCCAATAGCCCAGGTTGTGCCGGCACTCGTATCCCGGCTTTGCATAGTTTGATATTTCATAGCGCAGATAGCCACGGGCGGATAACACATCCTGGGTTTCTTCCATCATCGTATATTCCTCTTCCTCACCGGGAAGGGAAAGCTGCATCCGGGAAAAAGGGGTCCCTTCTTCTATGATCAGGCTGTATGCAGAGATATGCTCCGGCTGCAATGCAGCGACGGTTTCAAGGTTCTGCCGCCACTTTTCAGGCGTCTGCCCGGGTAAAGCGTACATAAGATCCACGTTCAGATCAGAAAATCCCGCATCCCGTGCTTCGCCATATACCCGCAGGAAATCCTCCCAGCCATGAATCCGTCCCAGTACCCGAAGCTCCTGTTCCCGGGGCGATTGAAGACCTATGCTTAATCGGTTGACTCCCGCCTCCCTCAGCAGGAAAAGCTCCTTCTCTGAAACCGTACCCGGATTCACCTCCAGGGAGACCTCGCAGTCCGGCGTCAGAACGAAACGTTCCCGGACAGAGGCAAGAACGGATGCCAGAGCTTTTGCCGGGATCACGGTCGGCGTCCCCCCGCCGATATAAACGGAAGAGATATATCTTCCCACGGGTTCTTTTACAAGGCTGATCTCCTGCAAAAGTGACCGGACATAGCTTTCTTTTTCCTCCTCAGAACCATATCCCGAAAGGAAATCACAGTACAGGCATTTTCTCGCGCAGAAGGGAATATGGATATAAAGCATCATAGGAGGCTTCAATATTCCTCATCCTCGTAATACTCATCCTCAGAGTATCCGTCATCATAATACTCTTCTTCATAGTACTCATCGTCGGAATATTCGTCGTCTGAATAATCGTCTTCGGAATATTCGTAGGAGTATTCGTCATCAGAATAATCGTCTTCGGAATAATCGTCGTCGGAATAATCGTCATAATAATATTCTTCGTCGTCATACTCCGTGTCGTCACCATAATAGTCTTCGTAACCATAATCAGGAGCGTCCGATGTATCTGTCGTACCCGATGCCCCGCTGCCTGCTGACGTACCGGTGCCGGAAGGGTTCTGCCCGGACGCCGTCGTCTGCGGGGTACCGTTTTTGTTGATATACTCATTGATAACCGTGATCCCCTGGCTGTTCGTCGTGGATGCGGCTATTCCCTGCCCGCCTGCTGTCTGCATCACCACCGTCGTCGACTCCGGCGCTTCCGTCGGCGCAAGGGATATCTCAAGCACATGGGTTGCTTCCGGATCCAGCGGTGCTTTTGGCGCCGGCGACCAGTGCGCAATCCCCCATGCGGCGGCAATAATCACGGCAATACCTGCCGCCCCGCCCAAAGCATACAGCAATCTCCGGCGGTCTTCGATAATCTTCGTCCAGAGAAAGGCTAAAAAATCGCCTGCTGTGTACAAGGCATCCTGTATTCGTTCTAATATTTCTTCCATTACATATCACACTCCATTAACGCGGTTTTGTACATCGACTCAATGTCTACGTCCGTATCCTAATTTTCGTCCAGCTTCAGAACGCTCATGAAAGCTTTTTGCGGAATCTCGACATTGCCGATCTGACGCATTCTCTTCTTGCCCTCTTTTTGCTTTTCCAAAAGCTTTTTCTTTCTCGTAATATCTCCTCCATAGCACTTCGCCAGCACATCCTTGCGCAGCGCCTTGACTGTTTCCCTTGCAATAATCTTGCTCCCGATCGCTGCCTGGATCGGAATCTCGAACAACTGCCTCGGGATCTCGTCCTTCAGCTTTTCACACATCTTGCGCCCCCGCTCGTAGGCGGTTCCGCCGTGAACGATAAAGGAAAGGGCGTCCACCTCTTCCTTATTTACAAGGATATCCAGCTTCACCAGGTCGCTTCTCTCATATCCGGCAAGGTCATAATCCAAAGAGGCGTATCCCCGGGAACGCGATTTCAGAGCATCGAAGAAATCGTAGATGATCTCGTTCAGCGGAAGCCGGTATTTCAGCAGAGCTCTCGTTTCCTCCATGTATTCCATACCCTGATATTGTCCGCGTCTTTCCTGACACAGATCCATGATTGAGCCGATGTACTCTGTCGTCACCATGATTTCCGCGGCGACAATCGGCTCCTCCATGTATTCGATCTCCGAAGGATCCGGCAGATTGGTAGGATTTGTCAGGTCAACGACTTCTCCGTTGGTCTTATGCACTTTATAGATAACACTGGGCGCCGTGGTCACCAGGTCAAGAGCGTATTCCCGTTCCAGTCTTTCCTGAATGATCTCCAGATGCAAAAGCCCCAGAAAGCCGCAGCGAAAGCCAAAACCTAAGGCCACCGAGGTCTCAGGCTCATAGAAAAGCGAAGCATCATTCAGCTGCAGCTTCTCCAGTGCGTCCCGAAGGTCAGGATACTTTGCGCCGTCTGCGGGGTACACGCCGCAGTAAACCATGGGCTGCACCTTTTTATAACCCGGCAGGGCTTCGGCACAGGGTCTCGCATCTTCGGTAACGGTATCGCCCACTCTGGTATCCCGCACGTTCTTGATGCTGGCGGTAAAATATCCGACCATGCCCGGGCTGAGTTCGTCGCAGGGGATGAACTGTCCCGGGCCGAAATAACCGACTTCCACTACTTCGGCGGAAAAACCGGTAGCCATCATACGGATTTTTGTACCCTTGCGGAATGTCCCGTCCACCATGCGTAAAAAAACGATGACACCCTTGTATGAGTCATAAATCGAATCAAAAATCAATGCCTTCAGAGGAGCATCCGGATCTCCGGCCGGCGCCGGGATTCTGTGGACAATCGCCTCCAATACGTCGCGGACGTTTTCTCCCGTCTTTGCAGAAATCAGGGGGGCATCCTCTGCCTCCAGTCCGATGACATCCTCGATCTCGGAAATCACCCGCTTCGGCTCCGCGCTGGGCAGATCGATCTTGTTGATCACGGGAATGACTTCCAGATCATGGTCCAGAGCCATATAGACGTTTGCCAGCGTCTGCGCCTCGATCCCCTGGGCCGCGTCCACTACCAGTACAGCCCCATCACAGGCAGCAAGGCTTCTTGATACTTCATAGTTGAAGTCAACATGACCGGGGGTATCGATGAGATTGAAGATGTATTCCTCACCGTCCAGGCTTTTATATATAATGCGGACAGCCTGGGACTTGATGGTAATCCCCCGCTCACGCTCCAGCTCCATATTATCCAAAATCTGCGCCTGCATCTCCCGTTCGGTCAGAAGACCGGTCATCTCGATGATCCGGTCGGCAAGTGTGGATTTTCCGTGGTCAATGTGCGCAATGATACAAAAATTTCTTATTTTATTCTGATCTGCCATAAGATGTTGCTCCCTGTCTTCTTTAAACTTCATGCATTATAGCATAAGGATTTATCTATGACAACTTTAAAAATTTATCTCTTGACAATTCCTCCGTAATGGGCTATGATAACGCAGTATGTTCCAGGGAGCCGTGTCAACTCCCCACGGACACGTATCCAACTATTACCGAGGGGAGGTGTACTACATTGGCAAATATCAAGTCCGCTAAGAAAAGAATCCTGGTAAACCGCACCAAGGCCGCCAGAAATAAATCCATCCGCTCTGCAGTCAAGACTTCCATCAAGAAGGTTGACGCTGCCGTAGCCGCAGGTGACAAAGCTGCAGCCGAGACCGCGCTTCGTGAGGCGATCTCCACGATCAGCAAGGCGACATCCAAGGGTGTTTATCATAAAAATAACTGTGCCAGAAAGGTTTCCCGTATCAGCCAGGCAGTCAATAAGCTCAATGGTTGAGATCCGGCAGATCTTATTTCAGAAAAGAAAAAAGGGAAGAGCAGCCGTCCCGTCAGCGGCTGCTCTTTTTCTGTGCTTTTGTGTTTTTGTATATGCGCACGAATTTACTGCGGCATCATGCCGCTTTCAGGGGCGTAAATCCGGCACAGTAAACGAATCAAAATACAGGCGTTTTATTCGTTTATTACATTTATAAAAGAGCTCTGTCCACGATCTGGAAATTGGCCCGATGGATATAAAGAGCTTTTCCGTCTATCATCAATTTCGTAAATCTCGGTAGATCTTCCGGAATTTCCCAATATACTTTGCTGCCTGAAAACGCGTAGATCGGCGCGCCGGTCTGGGATTTGATCACCACGACCATGGGCTTTCCGAACTTGTTTTTGATCTCGTTCACCTTTCCGGCTATCAGGGTCGTTTCGCTGATGGCGCCTGTCGTTGTGCTTTGAATGTTGTCGAGATAAAACTCATAATCCGGCGTCAGCCCGTTCTCGTAAAAGATACAGGTATCGCCGCAGGTAATCAGCTGCTTCCCGTCGATCGTTATTGTGACGACGGAACTCAGGGATTCGGTTTTTATCCAGCCTCCCTCAGAGTTATAGGAGTATTCCGCGACAATGTTCGGATCGATATCGATCCTCTTTCCAGTAACCTTCATGGTGCGCTGACCAAAGTTGTCAAAGGTGTCAATCGTGTATGAATTTCCGATGATGGATCCGTGAAGATCGTGGATCCCGCTTTTCATCACTGCGCATCCGCTCAGGTTTGCCGTCAGTATCAGGCAAAGCAGGAGCGGAAAAACAAAAGTTTTTCTTTTCATGATTCTTCCTCTGGTTCACGTATGACTGCATCGGCAAAAGCCGGCTGTTATAGTTCCCGTCTTTTGTCGATGCAGTCATTTTCTTTCTGATCCGGTTCGCGGCACCGGATTTTTCCGGCTTTACAGCAAGGCTTTTACGCACGCTTCCACTTCTGCCATGTCAGCTGTCGGTTCAAAACGGGCGACTACGTTTCCTTCCCTGTCAATAATGAATTTCGTGAAATTCCATTTGATATCCGGCTTTTTCGCCCAGTCGGGATCCGCCTTCGCGAACATCTCCTCCAGGAGCGCCTTATATTCATGTTCTCCGAATCCTTCAAAGCCCTTCTGGGATTTCAGATAGGTATATAAGGGCAGTTCATTTGCGCCGTTTACATCCGCTTTTTTCATCTGCGGGAAGGTCGTGTTGAAATGCATCGTACAGAACTCATGAATCTCATCATCTGTGCCGGGCGCCTGACCGCCGAATTGATTGCAGGGAATATCGAGGATCTCCAGTCCCTGATCATGGTAATCCTTGTACATCTGCTCGATCGGCGCATACTGCGGGGTAAAGCCGCAGCCGGTGGCTGTATTAACAACCATGATTACTTTTCCTTTGTAATCCGCAAGATTCAACTTTTCGCCTTTGCCGGTTGTGATAGTATAATCGTAAATCATGTTGTCCTCCTCTTAAATGCATCTTTACGGGGTCAATATAACAGTTCTATTATAATCGCTTTTGTGTCGTTTCACAAGAAAGAACAGTTTTTTCTGTCGTTAAGCTTTCATTTCACAAGCCCTTCCAGAGTCTCAAACAACGCCTCCGGTACAACGGGCTTGCTCAGATGGGCATTCAGACCTGCCTGCATGCTCCGCTGGACATCTTCGTCAAAGGCATTGGCTGTCAGGGCAATAATCGGTATCGTCTTTGCGTCCTCCCGGTCCATCGCGCGGATTGTCCTTGACGCTTCCAGCCCGTCCATCACCGGCATCCTCATATCCATCAGGATCGCGTCATAATAGCCTTCCTCATGCCCGGCAAACCGTTCTACGGCTATCTGTCCGTTTTCCGCCAGCTCCGCGTCTATTTCCCGCATAGCCAGAACCATCATCATAATCTCCGCGTTTACCGGCATATCCTCTGCCAGCAGAACCCTGCGCCCTTTTAAATCCGCAGTTCTGCGTTCCAGGCGCACGTTCTTTTTCTTAAATGCTTCCCGGAATTCATCCATGACGCTGCCGACAAATAAGGGCTTCGCCACAAAGGTGTCCACCCCGGCTTTTTTCGCTTCGTCCGCGATATCATCCCAGCTGTATGAAGTCAGGATAATGACGGGAGTTTCGTCTCCTGCCTCGGCACGGATACGGCGGGTTGTTTCCAGGCCGTCCAGCTCCGGCATCCGCCAGTCTACCAGGATCAGATGATAGGGTTCTCTTCGAATATGGCGAAGCTTCACCATATCAAGACCTTCCTTTCCGGACAATGCCGTTTCACAGGCGATTCCTGCCTGTCCCAGGACAACCTGGGCGTGTTCGCAGGCTATGGGATCATCGTCGATGACAAGAACACACATTTCACTCGGATGGGGCATGCCTTCCTCTTCCATTTCAGCCTTCCTGTCCGAATCCGCCAGGGTCAGGGTAACCACAAAGGTCGTGCCCTTTCCTTTTTCGCTTTCAACCGAGATCCGGCCGTTCATCAGTTCGACAATGCTTTTTGTGATCGGCATTCCCAGTCCGGTGCTTCCGTATTTACTGGTAGAGGACGAGTCCTCCTGTGAAAATGCCTCGAACAGCTTCGGCAGGTATTCCCGGCTCATACCGATCCCTGTGTCACTGATCGTAAAGCGAAGCGTTGATTTTCCGTCAAACTCTGCCACGGTTTCCACAAGAAATGTAACCGTGCCGCCCTTTGGCGTAAATTTCACTGCATTCCCCAGGATATTTACCATAATCTGTCTCAGCTTCATATCGTCTCCGATATAATAGTCCTGGACTTTCCCCTTGATCCTGCAGGTATATTTCACTCCCTTGTCCTGGCATTGTCCGCTGATCATCGTGTTCACCTGCTCCAGTGTTTTTGCAAAGGAAAATTCCTCACTTTTGATGACCATGCGTCCGGATTCGATGCGTGACATGTCCAGGATGTCATTGATAATGCTCAGCAGATGGTTCGCGGACGTCCCGATCTTACTCAGATAATCCCTTGTGCTTTCCGAAATCGCCGGGTCTGACAGGGCAATGTTATCCAGTCCTATAATGGCGTTCATAGGCGTACGGATTTCATGGCTCATATTAGAAAGAAAAGCGGTCTTTGCCCGGTTTGCATCCTCCGCGGCTGAGAGAGCCTCTGCCAGCTCATGATTTCTGTTCATGGTCTCCCGCATTTCCGCGTCAATGCTGGTAAAACCAATGCCTATCGCATGAACCTTATGGTCATTGCGCTCCGCCGGATGGCGTACGCCTGCCATCCGGAACATCTCATAGTATTCCATCCCATTCCGTCTTGCCAGATACCGGTACGCGACAATATCCTTATGTGCCAGAGCAGTCCGTATATTGTCCGGATCGATAAAATCCATGAAGCCTTCCTGAAATTCTTCGTCAACATAGCGTTCGCAGTATTCTTTAAATCTGGCATAGAACGGAAAATGTATCCCTTCCGGCGTCTGTTTTTTGTCATTCGGATCCGCGCGGTAGCAAACCGCGTCGTCCTCGTCAAGATCCACATGATACACGCTGCGATAGTCGGAAGCCAGGGCGGTGATCATGCTGTTCAGTTCTTTTTGCTGTTTTTTCTGTTCTAACAGATGCCCATGTAAAGCGGCGTTCTCTTCTTCCGCTTTTTTTCCCTCTGCCAGAGCTTTCTGTGTTTCCTGAATCCGGCGGACGCTGTTTTCAACATCTTTGAACCCCATCATGACGCCCGTCCTGCCTCCGGGCATTCTGACCTTGCCAAAATCAATCCTGTAATATCTTGGACCGCTGTGAAGCGTGCGGAGAAACGTAACGGAAAACTGGCTGCTCGTTTCGAACTGCTTCAGGATATATGGAAGAGAAATCTGTTCCTGCATCCGCTCCTGATCCTCACCGGCAACCATCGTAGCGACATATTCTGTTTTGGTATCCGTATAACGGGCATGGCTGAGGGCATTGCGGATCGCCTCCGCATGTTCCTCATCCTTGTCCGTGAAATACAGCGAACAGGATTCTGTGTCCACATCATTGATCAGCCATACCGTATTGTAAGTACTCGTCAGGGTCGAAATAACAGCATCGCGTATCGCAGTGTCAGCCTCCCGCTTTTCTCTTTTTTCCGTAATATCAGAAATAAAAACGACGTAGACGCCTCCATGAGACCTCGTGTTTACAAAATGTCCGTAATCATCCACCCAGCGCACGCTTCCGTCTTTCCGGATAATGCGGTATTCCACGTAGTCCATATTCTCCCGGCTGTCTCCGATCTGCTGATTGATGGAAGCAGCAATCTGTCGGTAATCGTCATGGTGAACCATGCCTTTGAAGGTAAAGCCTGTCAGCTGTTTAAATTCGTCCAGATCTGCGCAGCCAAAAATATCTGCCGTCGCCTGATTAGCATAGATCAGCTTCCCTTCCCCCTCTGCCTGATACACAAAGAAGCCGCCAGGCATATGCCCGCCTATTTCCTCAATAATGGGAAGTGTGTTTTCGTCCAGTTCAAATAATCTGCCCGGCATGCCAAAGACCTCCTAATCGCCTGATTTCTTCATCTGGTCTTGAACCATATTAGCAGATCCGGCGAAAAAATACAATGCCGGCATAAAAACAGAACCGTGAAGAAGATTCCACCTTCTTCACGGTTCTGTTTTTGTCCCTGAGCCGCCCAAAGGAAGATGTCACCTGTCGGCGGCGGACGGCTTGGGGAGGAGGGCAGAAGGAAGCTTCATCTCCTTCTGCTCTATGAAATGCCTTTATGGATTTTTATTTCAGTTCAAGCAATATCAGCAGATCCTCAATCGTATTCTGCAGTTTTTCCGGAAGCACCACAGAGTATTTCTGAGATGTCTTCCTGATGGTCCCGTTTCCTTTCAGGGTGTATACTTCTCTTACCCTGAGAAATCTGCCATAGCCGGCGATCGTCTTCAGCTGCGGAATCAGCCTGCAGACAGCGCTTCCTACCTTGCTGTCCTTCAGCGGCTTCGTGTTAAGGTACCATGTCGCGGTGACCTTCCATACCTTTGCCGAAACCTTTTGTACCTTCATGCCGCCTTTTTCGATCATGTTCACTCCGGCGATGTTTTTCGGTGTCTGTTTTCCTTTCACAGAAACTATATTTTTCGTCGAAATATTCCAGGTCAGGGCTAACGTATCTTTTCCGTATACCTTGACCGGCAGCTTCTTTGACAGACCATCCAGGCAATAAAACACCTGGGTAGTTGTCTTTGTCTTCACTGCGGCTTCCGCCATAACCGGCGGGTTAAAGGCCAGCATAAGGGCAGCAGCCAGCGCGGCAAAGCCCGTAAATCTCTTCTTGAATTTTCTGTTTTCCATGAAACATCCTCCTTGTTTTCATAATTTTCGCAACACCAAACGCAAGGGTTTTCAGATGTCAAGGCCATACTATAGCATCATGGTCCAGAAAAGTCAAGTCTCTCCCTTAGTTTCCCCCAAGCGGATACCGCTGTCCCAGCTCATAAACCCGTTTTTCTGTCATGTCTGCGGCAGTTGTCTGCTCTATAAAGGGCTGAAGGGATCCTCCCTCAAATTCTTTCCCTGCCTGATCCGCTTTTGTTTCCTTTTCATTGATCCATTGAAGCTCTTCCTGTGTCAGCGCATCCATTGTCTCCGGATCAAGGATCTGCTTTAAATAAGCCCAGATTTCATTTAAGCAGTCATCCCATACTGTGTAAAGATCCCGGGCTTTGAGATTCATCTGCTGCTGAGGGAGATCTCCCCGGTTGATCTCTTCTTCTATTTCGGCTGCTTTTTCTGCAGCGTCCCGGATCAGGTCATCCATGTACGAATCGTCCGAATACAGCTCCTGTGCTGTATCTGTATAGCCAAAGAAGCCTTCCTCCATATTTGCATTATACAGACCATAACTCGGCAGAGCCGTGTAACCTTCTTCATATAAAACCGTTCCTCTTCCCCAGCTGACAAATTCCTCCGGAAGTTCATCCAGCGGCGTGCCGGGGAGATAGAGGTAAAAATCGATCGCGTTGTCCAGGCCATAAGGAAAACTGTAAACGTAACGAATCCCGTCACGGATTTCCTCTTCATCCATGTTTCTTTCCTGGCTCATATCCTCGATGTAAAAGGTATAGGTATGATCATCTACTTTTTCCGGTCCGGAAAAGCTTCCGCTAAAGTCACAGACATATACAGTGCCATAGGGATAATCATCCCCGGAAAGGCCCATTTCCGAATCATGGAAATAGCCGGAGAAGGTACCGTCTTCAGCGATTTTCAGTTCGGTACTCCATCCGCCGGCGCCGCTTGCGAAAACAAACTCCACATCCTTAAGATCGGCAAAGGTAAAATCCTCCGCCCGGACCGGAGAAGAACAGGTCAGCGTCAGTCCGGCAAGTAAAAAAGCCATTGACAGGATATTTTTTAAACCAAAAGAATGCTTCATATTTAACCCTCCTTCTATAATGAAGTCTTCAAATTCAGTTTCCTTGACAAAAGTTACAGGCTGTCATATACTAATTGTATAAGAAAGCCTTTTGTTTTTCATGTATTTTGGGAACATTTTAAATTTTTCCTGCACTTTCCGCATGACAGCCGCACGAAATACACAAATTTTCTTTTAACGGAAAGAGGCAGAACCGTCATCCGGCGACAGTATGTTACTATAGGATTGCATTCTAAAAGGAGGCCCATGATGAAAAGAAAAACAATATTCCTGATCAGCCTGATTGCCTTATTAACCATCTTGTCATGCGCACCTGTTTTTGCCGCTGACGTCTGTAAGATCGGAAGCAAAAACTACACTTCTCTGAAAAAAGCTATCGCAGCCGTTAAGGACGGACAGACCATTACCATACTGCAGCCGATCAAAACCACCGGTCAGATCAGTATCCGGAACGGGAAAACATTCATCCTTAATTTCGCAAATAAGCAATATACCTGTTCCGCAGACGATTATGCTTTTACTGTCGCGCCCGGAACCACCGTTACAGTCAAAAATCTGAAAATGGCAGCCTACAAAGCCTTTCGTGTCGGCGGAACAATGAAGATTGTCAGCGGGGCCATGTCCAGCGGCTATATCACTGTCGACACGGATAAGACTACAGCCGGGAAGCTCATCATCCAAAACGGAACCTTCAATATCACGAAAAAGCAGGATGAAGGACCATGGCTGGATAATTACGGGACTCTGAAAATTACCGGCGGTACCTTCAGTACAGCGGCGGATATCAGAAGCAGCAAAAAAATGACGATTAACGGAGGTACCTTTACCTACAATGGCGGACACAGTATTCTCAGCAACACCGGCGGTACTACAGTAATCAACGGCGGATCCTTCTCGTCAGGAAAATTCCAGTCCGTCATTGCCGGCAAAGGAAAGCTGGTCGTCAATGGCGGCACTTTCAAAAGTAAAACCATTTCCGTTGTAGACGCGGAAAATGCATCGGTCATCATCACCGGAGGCACTTTTACGAGAACGCAGGATGGAGGACCGGGCGTACAGTTCAAACGCGCGGCAACGATCAGCGGAGGCACCTTCAAGGGCGGACTCTCCCTGCACGGAAACGCGACGCTGAACGGCGGAAAAACAACCCATCATGTTGTTGCGGAACCGGGAGCAACCGTTACCATAAATAAATTTACCGTAACGCAGAGCAATCCTCCGCATCAGGGACCCGGCTGGGGAGACGCCTGCCTGATTGCGAACAACGCAAAAATGACTGTCAACGGCGGATCCTATACATCGACGAACGGATATGGATACGCGGCGGTTAACGGAGGCAAGGTCACTTTCGGCGTGAGCAGCTGGAAGAGCCTGTTTAACGTGATGAAGTACAAATTCTGACCATGTAAAGAGAAGCAAAGCTGCGTCTTCTGCCATAATAACCGCAAACAGGGCAGAAGGCGTGCCGACAGGATAAAGAGAGCCTGAGCCGCCGCTCAGGCTCTCTTTATTTCAGTCAGCAGCCAGCTTCTTAACCGATCGCTTCCGGCATCAGCGAGTCACTGTTGATCGGGAAGGTAAAATACGTGTCAGGGTAAGGTTCCTCATCCAGAGTAAAATGCCACCATTCCTCCGGCAGAGGCCTGAATCCGTGTGCCATCATCGTTTCACGGAGGAGCATACGGTTTTCATACTGTTCCTCTGTAATGTCCGTATAATCCGGATGGCTCAACTCACCGAAATAATCGAAGGTGCCGCCCATATCCACTTCTTTTTCCGTTTTCATGTCAAACAAGGTCAGGTCTACCGTACTGCCGCGGCTGTGGCCGGAAAATTCCGCGATATATCCCTGGGGGAAGAGAACGTCTTTCTCCAGTTCCGGATAAAAGTATTCCTTCATCCGCGTATCATCGGAATCAAGCGCCCAGTTCATAAAATTCGTCACTGCCATCTGCGGACGATACGCGTCGTAGATTTTCAGACGGTATCCCTTTTCCACCAGGTCATCGCTGACCTCTTTAAGAGCTGCCGCAGCTTCTTTAGTCAGAAAAGCCAGAGGCTCCTCATAACCGTCGATACGGTCACCCACAAAATTGTAGGTCGAGTAATAGCGGATCTCCAGAATTGCGTCAGGCACGGCTTCGCTCAGCAGGACAAAATCAGAGGAATCATCAGAATGCATGACATCGGATTCTTCGGCTGAGACTTCTTTAGAATATTCTTCGGCCGGCAGTTCATTTTCTGGTGCTGTTTCATCGACAGACACTTCATCAGGTGCTGTTTCATCGGATGACTCTTCTTCAGGTTCTGTTTCACCGGATGACTCTTCTTCAGATGCGGCATCTTCCCTGGTAAATGTCTGCCACATTCCGTCAAAATTGACCATCAGGCTGTCGCCTTCAACGGTATATTCGTACCGGAAGCTTAAATCATACGCCATCAGCTCATTAGAACCCCACATCATCGGAACCTCATCCTGAATGGAAAGGGTTCCCGTATGATCTTCATTCAGCACAACCTGATAAACGGCGGTCACTTCCTGTCCGTCCAGTTCATCCGTAAACTCACAGGTATAGGTTCCGGGCACATAACTGAATTCTGTCTGCGGCTCAAAGTTTTCATATTCCACGGAATCGATCACTCCGGACAGGGCATCATTCATCGGGACATCGATCCCGTCATCCCCGCACAGATGCGCCGTGATCTCAAACAGCAGCACGCCGCCGTTATACTCCCCGGCAATCGCTCCAAGCGAAAGGCCGGAGCTCTCCACATCCGCATACAGGGTTCTCCAATATCCCCATTTATCATCCGTCCCGGGGAAAAACCCTTCTGTCCTCAGAGTTTTATCATCCTGCCCCCAGGGATTTGTAACCTCATACAGCACTTCCTGCGGATACCGGTCAGGTATATAACTGATCGTAACCATGCTGGTTCCCGCAGAATCCCCAAGATATACAAACTGTGCCGTATGCTCGTCAATTTCCGAGCCTTCTATCTTCAGCGCATTATAGCGAACCCGCCAACCGTCACTGCTCATGTAGCTCATTTCTTCATTCGTGACCTCCTCAGTCACAGCTTCTTCCGGCAGCTCCTCCCCACACACGAAGCCAGCCGCGCATAAAGTCACAGCCAAAGCAGCAGCGGCTATGCCCAGACAAAATCTTCTTTTCATCCTTTAACCTCCTTTGAATAATTACCCCACATGAATCTATGCTGATCTGGTGTCAGTCAGCGGTCACTTTTGTATTATAAACCTGCGCTTTACCTGAAATCAAGGCATATGATGATTCAGGCGACAAAAGGTCATGCTCTGTCTGATTGAAAAAACCGACTGTCTATGATACAATAACCGCCGACTCGCCATCTTACTGTTTAGATTGAATCAGAAATTACTGTTCCGAACGGGTGTACATAATTATTTAGGGTAATTTGACTTATATTCGACTTCGTTGTATAATCTCTTATAGGAGGCATTCTCAATCAGAGAATGATATAGAGATTATGGCAAAGAAGACAAAAGACGATATTACACTTGAAACTTTAT
>JAFVGK010000157.1 GCA_017475035.1 Blautia sp. | reverse complement strand
GCGAATAAGTCAATATTATAACGTATAATTATTTGCATTTAATAACTGCTCATATCATGTTAACATTGTCTAATCTGCTTAGAAAGAGCTGTTTCTTATCTCGCCAAAAATAATACGTAGAAAATTGTTCAAAATTCAGAGTCAAAAACAATTCTGGAAGGGCTGGAGCTGATCTATGGAATTGTCGTCAAAACAGGAGAGCTCGATGAAACTCAGTTTGAAATGATCTATGAAACAGAATTTCCAGGCTTTTTCTCTGGAATAGGAGCGTATTTTTCACAAGACGATGACTCTGCAGGAAAAGAAATCCTGGCGAGGAAAGTAACCCGGATGAGGGAAAAGCTCCTGGATGAGAATGAATTTTACGTTTTTGATCTCCTGGAAGAGTATCTTTTCGCTAAAGCGATTCGTATTTCTCGGGACCTTAAAGAAGATGGTCTATACTTCTTAGACGAGGAAGAAGAAAAGCAGACGATCAAGGTCCTTTCTGATAGATACGATATGGAAGCTGATGAAGCCGAGGAAACTGCTCAGGAATTGCACAGATTGTACAAAATGGGCATCAATGATTCTCCTCTTTTCTTCTGGGACGATGATTATTCTTTCTTCTGGTCGAAGGGGTTTATTGAAGGAATAAAGCTGATAAAAAGCACGGTCGGGGATCAGCTTGGATATGGCTATGATGAGGCAGAGGAGATCTTCTCTGACATAGACATCAAACAGCCCATCAGACTTCTCGGTTCCAGAGAAGCGAACCGTCTTGTCAATGAGGAAGAAGCAAAGCGGATGCAAGAGAAGACGGATTCGCTATTTAATGATCCTGGTGATCTGGAGAATCTGCTAGGAACAGTGGCAGATATGCATGATGCGTCAGTTGATGAGGTGAGCTCCTCTATAGAAGAACTGCTCCAGACGATACCAGAGGACATTCTGCAGAAGGAGTTTGGAGGAGAGGTTCCCTCCATAGAAGACTTCATAAAATATGTTATAGGCATGATGAAAAAAGATGAGCCTGAACTGATCGGGATTTTTCTGGATAATCTGGATCCGGAGGATGAAGCTTCTGCAAGAAAAGCATTGGATCTCTGTAACGCTTTCTATCAGGTGAATAAGGAAAACATAATGGATGATGATCTTCATAACCTCTATGACGCTGCGAGAGAGTATAAAATCGCCTGGCCGCAGCCGTTGGGGAGAGCAGTTCTGGAAGCGATTGACGGATATCCGTTCTGGGAGAAGGATGATAAGACTGGGTTGATGTAAATATTACCTGATTATTATATTTCTTGTCACCTACATTCTTTTGAAGGGGAGATTTTCAGGGTTTTATGTGATGAAAGAAAAACGACTCGTTACGGAAACTGTTGTTATTGGACTGAAGGGATACCACTTTGACATAACAGACAGCCATATTACCCGTTATGGCTTGAAATCTGAAGAAACCTCTCCTGGCCATCTGGTCACGAGACATTTTGATGAGATGTATCGGGTCCTATACCTTATACACCTTCTGAAGGACAACCTGGTGAAAGAGTCTATGTCTCAATACTGGATTGAAGACCAGAAGACATTTGACGAGGCTCCAGATCTGGAAAGATGCCTTGATGCGTTGGAAGGGCAGTTTTCTGCTCTGACTGATGGTCGGTATGATGAGTATTTTTCTGATTGCAAAGCTCGTTACTTCGGGGAAGAAACAGAAAACTCAGCAATCGATTTTGGCAATTTGCCATACTGCATGGCTGTACAGGATATTTTTTGGCATTTATTCGATCTACGAGATGGGAAGTGGCATGGATCAGATAATCCCAGGTACAATGATCGGAGAGGCATCCCCCGGATAGAGACCACCGGTGAGAGAATGTATGGGGAGATGCTGGATCTAATCTGGCGTATGGATCATGGAGAGGACTATGTTTCGCCTGAAGAGCAGGAAGCGAAAAGGAAGCACGATGAGCAGATGAAACAGGTCATTCCGGATATATCAGACATTTTTTATAGAGGATAAATAAAAATTTCCCCCGGAAAAGGAAACCTGGTTTTTTTCCTTACCGGGGGGAGTGTGAGCGGATCTCATTTAAAAGGCAGGTTCGGATCCTCTTCCCAATAGTGGCAGCCCCTCTCATCATGAAGCATTGCTTCAACACTTTCATAATGCATGAGCTTCGCCAGTTGTTCTTCAAGCGCATAAATTTCTTCATAAAGTGGATCGTAAAAACTCGCTGGGGCGAATCCGCAGCCGAGGGCCATATCTGCCTCTATGAAGTTGTCGATCTCCTCGATTTTCTTTAAGATTTCCTTCTTTTCTCGTGTCATTTTTCCATCCTCCGTTGAGTGGTTTTTGTTTTGTACTGTATTAATCACTCTTTCCGGCGGAAAAGTCCACGATGTATATCTGACAAAGATCAAGCTTCAGATTTGGTGGAGGTGCCCTATGCTGTTTTGGCTCGTTTTCATCCTGGAGGTCGTCCTATCGCACACACCGGGAAACACCTCCATCAATCAGAGCGCCTGGCTGTCCTCCGTGACCAGGGTGAATGAGGGTTTGCTGAGAAAGGTAACACATGTTGTTTTATTCGCTATTCTATCCTTCACAGTTCATCTTTCCTGGCCAGAAACATCTTTATGGGCGAGAGTAGGCGTGGTGGTAGCATGGAGCATCCTTGACGAGGTTACAAAAATCCCTATCCCCGGCAGGCACTGTAATCTGGTTGATGTGGTGCTTAACCTTGTAGGCACTGGGATCGGGTGCATGATTCAAATCTTACTTCTTTAAGAGGCGGTGAATCCAAGTCATCTGAAAAACTGCTCCTGAGCTCTGAGGCTTTCTGGATCGCCTCGGTTTCATCGTCATATTGTCTTTTTGAAGATTTCTGAAACGGTTATTTTGTATGTTGTTATGATGTCTCCTTTCGTGTGGTGGGAATCAGTGCTGATTCCCAGGCTCTGTTGCTATCGCTTCTTCCAGCATCGCCACAATATCATCAAAGTCACATTCGGGGAATTTGCTTTCATCCGCGTGCCATCCAGGGATGCTTGTCCGTTTCCGGATATTCTTGGCGGTTTTCTTGGCAAGCGCTAAGAGCTTTTTCTTTTCTGTCATGTTTTTTTTCTCCTTTCGGTTTTGTAACTACATATATCACTCTTTTCGGCGGAAAAGTCCACGATGTATATTTGACAATTTCCATATCTCTATTCTGGTGATTTTATGAGACATTATTCTCTTTACTTTCCAGGCAAGTAGAGTGATATATGTGTAAAAGAAAACCACGGAGGATTCAGAGATGATGAGAAAGCCCTGGAGCAACGAAACCCTGAGAGTCTGCATGATCAAAACGAATTTTCCCGGATATGAGGACTGCGGACATTTTGGGACCGTGATTTATAACGGAGTCTTCACCACCTTGAGTTTTATACATAAGGCGGATTCAGAAATCTACGCGGTTGTCAGCAGTGTCCGGGAGTGCCATAAGAACACTTTCGCACACTATCCCAAAATGGTGAAAAGCGTTACGAAATCAGAGGGGAACCTCCTGTGGAGAGCTATTAAAAGCACCGAGTGGACGAGTAGGAACCATACCTACTGCTACGACCTTGGGAAAGCATTGGACAGACTGCCGGTGGATAGCACCTTGAAGCAGAAGTTTGTAGGAGGGTGAAAAAAAACGGAGCCACATTAAAGTGGCTCCTCGCTCTTTTCACAGGAGGGGCTTAACCCACATCAAACCTTACCTCTTTAAGAGGCGGTGAATCCAATTCATCTGAAAAGCTGTTCCAGAGTTCTGATGCTTTCTGGATCGCCTCGGTTTCATCGTCAGCCTCGATTGATATTGTCTTTTTGAAGATTTCTGAAACGGTTACGTGATAGGTCATTTTCCTTACCTTTCATCAGAGTGGTGTTGCTCATTTGAAGGTGTTGCTTTTAATTATCTGTTGGTGAAGTGAGGGACAGGCGCAGACCTATAATCCCTCTACCTTCCCCTGAAGTCAAGTTGTTGTTGATAAACTCAATCTGCCTCTGCTCCATGAGGAGATAGAGATATTCAAAGTCTACGGTGGGAGAGGGGGCTTCTTTTCCATCCTCCTCCGCCCTCTTTGAGTGTGATTGTGTCTCTGCTGTTTCCATGTTATTTTTACACCGCCTTTTCAAAATATATGTCGCTGATGGATTCTTTTAGGATTTTCTCTGGACTGTTGTTATCTATCTGTAGCCATTCCTTCACGGTTTCTTGGGGGAGAATTACAGGCATCCGGTCGTGGATAAAATAAATACTCTCCGCTGCTTCCCTGGTTAAGATTGCAAAGACAGGGTATCTGATGTCCCTGTACTGTTCAATCTGATAAATTCCGGCCATATACATAATGCGGCAACCGGTTGGCTGCATCATATACTTCTGGCCGGCCACAACCTTCCCATCGGCCCCGTGCAATCTTTCCCATTCAAAGTAGTAACTCGCCGGAACGACACACCGCCTTCTTTCCCATGACTCTTTCCAGAACTGGTTTGAAGACGCCGTTTCTACTCTGCAATTTACGATGGGAGCGCCTCCACCTCTCGGATTTGTGAATCCCCAGATCATGGGGAAGGTTGTAATTTCCCTTCCCTTTGCAGAGAGGGCAACCGCCGGAGCCATATCTGTCGGACGGACTTCCCCATCTGTCTTTAATGGTCGGGCGAGTTTTTCAACCATTCGGTCTCGAAGAGGAGAATTTGCTTTATTTACCTGATTGACGAACGGCCTCAGCTCCGGGGAGAGATCCATGTAATATCGGGTACACATATTAACGGCCTCCTCCTATAATAACGCCGGTTATAAATTCTTGTAGCCTGCCGCGCTTGGGTGCTCCAGGACAAAATATGTCGCTTTTTTTGAGGGCAGATCTATTTTTATTACGGAAAAGGAAGAATACCGATATCATCAATTGGAAATAACTCTTCTTCTTCCTCCGGTGTGAGTGAGATATACTCTCCAGCCAAATCCTCCATTGCCTTCGATAAATATCCCAGGGCATTTTTTATATCTCCCGCAGCCATGGATAGAAGAGTGTTTATGTCTTCCAACTCCCCATCTTTGGAGAGCACCATTAAACTGTCCATAAATTCTTCCAACTCGTCTGCGATAAACGGCACTTCTTTATAATCGTCCCTGGGATCTTTTGGTGGGAATCTGACCGTATAGGCTTCCTGGGCGACTGCAGCAATTTCTTTGTTCTGACTTTTCGTCATTTTCTTCAGCCAGGATATCTGCTCTTTAGATAACCAGAAGGGCAGATTCATAATCTTGTTGATGGTCTGCAGTTCATTTCTTTTCTCCACTGGCAGCTTCTGACAATCCTTACAGATGTGGGCGGCATGCCCCTTGCCGGAGAAGTTCTCATTCGCCCGGATTCTGCCGCATATCTTGCAGTAGTGGCCGGGTGGATTTTTTTTGCTCATCTGTTATTTTCTCCAATAAATATGATACTTAATTCAAAACACGCCCGACGACGAAAAATACGGTATCCGGATCTACAATGATGGGATTATAGTTCTTATTATAAGAGATCAGCACCTTCTGAGGATGCAGGAAGCCGCAGCTGTCAGTATACTCTTCTTTCAAATCATCATCTGGCTCTTTTTCCCCATATACCTTGATATACGCCTGATCACCAAGGACAAATGCTCCAACGCTGCCGGGGGAGACTTCCTCACACTTCTCAATAAAGACATATTGCCCATCATGGTAAGCCGGTTCCATACTGTCGCCGGAAACACGCAGGGCAAAATCTGCATCTTCCGGGATCAGATTCTCCGGGAAATCCATTGTCTCAAACTTACTTTCGTCAATATAGGTGCCAGTACCCGCAGAGAGCGGCAAATCACCAACAGGGAATGGGATCATCCTTATTTCCTGCGTATCCTGGTGGATCTCATATCTGCCGGTTGAAACAAGAAATTCCTTGAATTCCTGTAAGACGGCAAGCCCCTTTTTATTTAGTTCCTGAGCTACGGCAGGAGTAGAACCCGTGAAATATTCCAGGGGATTGCTTATACCGAGGGCATAACTTACGGCAAGAAGCTGATATGCATTCGGCATAACATTTCCCTTTTCCCATTTACTGAGATTCTGGGGGGTCACATCAATACCAAATTGGGTAAGCCTTTCGCTTAGATCCGATTGCTTCAGGCCGGCAAGCTTCCTGGCCTCAGAAAGTTTTGTCCCGATAACATTATTCTGTCTGGCAATATCTGCCCGGTAGTGCTGAGGGAAAAGAATGCTTTTATTCTGTTTTTCCATGGCGAAAAACCTCCTCTGCCGATAGTATACCGCCCTGTGGTGAGTTTGTCAATAAAAAATCACTAAATATGAAAAATAAATGTATTGACGAAAATATTAAGAGAATATATAATTTTAGTTACTTGCTAAACAGTCGCTCATGTATGAAATCAGATACAGGAACATTACACAAGCACCAGATGGCTTTTCCCTACCATCTGGTGTGGGAATATAGAGGGAATTAGAAAGAAGAGCGCATAGACGATGCGCCAGAGGTAACCATGATTTTAATCAGAATTGTGTGACCGCAGCCTGACTGGCTGTGTGAAAAGGAGCAAGTAGAATGACTGAATATGATTTCCTGCAGGAAGATGAATCAGAATCTGAGGATAAAAAGAATACATTTATAAGTGACAGTGATGAGGCGGATGGTGATAATGCCCTGACAATGGATGATAATCCAGACTGTTCTGGTAGCACTGCCTTATATGATGTGACGGATATACAAGGGAAACGCGAGGTCGAGATCCCTGAGCTCATTTCCATGACGAAGGTACTTTTCAGTGGGTACAAAGGTCAGATGTATCTGTATCTTAACAAGTGTCTTCGTAGCGGAGAACTTTCACGTATAGTGGGAAGCCGTGTTTTAAACAAGACAATCAATCGTGAAGTATGTGATTTTCCCGATGTTTCATATTGGAGAATTGACAGGGAGAATTTTTACGCAGACGTGAAGGTCAGCCTCAAACTGACTACACTGGTAGGGACTCTTAGTTGGAAAGGATACCTTGTCTGTTGGTGCTGTTTTGATCCTAAGTTGTCCGTAGAATTCGAATATCTCTCTGAATCTTTTGAACATGAAGGGCTCGATATGTTAAGCCGATATCTCGTTCCATGTGCCACCAACAGACGCATTGATGAGATTGCTGAAGAATTGTGGAGGACATATTGTCCCGAGGCGCTGACAGACCCACGGAAGAGAAATGCGGAACATCTTGCAAAGGAGATGAAGCTGAAAATTATGCACTGCCCTGTGTTTGAACACCAGGGAGTGGATGGCATAGTCTTTTTCAAAGAGGATGCGCTTGAGCTTGGCGACGATTATAATGTGAAAGACGAGCACGGCAAAGTCATCAGGACCGTCAAAGCAGAGGAGGGGAAAAGGACAGTTATCCCTGCAGATACGATTGTGATTAATTCCAACAGGATAAGAAGAGAATATTCAGATATAAATATTTTTCATGAATGCTATCATTATGCAGAGCATTACTTGTTTTATGCCCTTCAGGAAATGGCGAGCAACGACCGTCGTCAGGTACCAGTGAAAAAAATATTAGTTGGGAAAGACGAAGAGGTGAAAGACGAACTGTACTTCATAGAAAACCAGGCTGAGCGCGGATCAATAGGGCTGATGATGCCAGCTACTCATACGCAGCATGTGATCCGGGAAGAATATGAAA
The DNA here is from genome assembly GCA_017475035.1 of Blautia sp. Lineage (GTDB taxonomy): Bacteria > Bacillota > Clostridia > Lachnospirales > Lachnospiraceae > Blautia_A. The sequence continues at coordinate 692 of JAFVGK010000157.1, read as the reverse complement.
AAGTAGAGACCTACTCGAACAGTGGTGAACTGTATGAAAAAGTTGGACGAGCTATGGTGAAGAGGCTCTCTGTTCCTGATTTCCGTGTGCGGCAGAGGATGATCCAGCTTGGACATATCCGGGCGAAAGGCTGTATGAATCGGGTGAACCGTAGTGAGATCGATCCTTTTGCATTTGATCCGGATTCCTGGAGAAGCAGTGAGCATACGTTCATCATTGATTTAGTGAAGTTAAAAGTCCTCAGAAAAGAAAATGATGATCTTCGAACCCTGATGGAGAGTAAAAAATATATCTATGCCGATGGACACGTGGTCAGAAATACACCAGAATATGTTTATTGGGATGGGAAGCGGGAGGAGTATCTCCTGACGGAGAAGGCGCTGGCATATGTGGATAGATGCTGTCTGCGTTTCGTACGCAAGTATGTGCAGAGAAATGTTGGCAGGTACATCTTCGGAAGGCTTTATTATGATGATGACTATCTTAAGCAGAATGAATTTTACCTGAGTGACATCATCAATGAGAGACAAGTTGATGAATCTGAATTTTGGACAATTTTCTACGTATTATTTTTGGCGAGATAAGAAACAGCTCTTTCTAAGCAGATTAGACAATGTTAACATGATATGAGCAGTTATTAAATGCAAATAATTATACGTTATAATATTGACTTATTCGCGTTAATGACGTAT